>JBCDFV010000059.1:0-21759 GCA_039177555.1 Pseudomonadota bacterium
GATCGGCGCTCCGGCGACCGTGAAGGGGGTGGAGCCGGCCAGCGTAAAGTCGGCGGTCGGGTCGACGTCGCCGAAGGCGTGGCGCCAGGCGGCCGTGCCCTGGACCCGGAAGGTGTCGGTGACCTCTTGGCCGACCCGCACACCGAGCGTGGTGAACGTTGTCTCCTCGGTGTTGGCACTGGCGCGGAGCGCGGCGCTGCCGCCGGCCTCGGTAAAGCCGTCCCGGTCAAGCTGCAGGTACGAGACACCGCCGAACGGTTCTAGCGTGGTGCCGTCCCAGGCGAAGCGATAGCCGGCCTCGGCGAACAGTTGCCAACTGTTGGCGTCATAGCTGGCGGTCAGGTTCTGGACGGTCCGGCGCACGGGCACGGTACGGCTGGTGTCGACATCGTGCCAGCTGAAGACGCCGCCGAGATTGATGAACAGCGCATCGACATTCGCCTGGCCATAGAGGCCGGCGGAGAAACTGTCGACATCGGCGGAGGACGACCGGCCGGACTGGTCGACATCGGTGGAGCCATAGGCGCCGAAGATGCCCAGCCGCCAGGTCTCGCCGAAGGCGCGGTCGAAGCCGGCAATCACGCCGCCATAATCGTTGCTGGCGGCATCCGTGTTGCCGGTGGCGTCGATGTCGTTCCAGCCGCCATAGCCGGCGATCCAGGCGCCGTTTTGCGGCCCGTCCAAGCCGGGACCATAAAAAGGTCCGCCGAGGCGCCGGTTGATGGCGGCGGAAATCTCGCGGTCATTGTCCATCAAGGCGCCCTGCACCGAGGCGTGGATCTCGCCGCTGAATGAATCGAAGATGGCGCGCGCCTCTTCCTCGGTGGCCGAGAACAGGGCGTGCTGGACCACCGCTTCCTCGAACGGCAGAGAGGTCAGGGCGGCCGCCACCTGCTGGTGGTTCTCGCTGGTGCCGACATCGCCGAAGGACTGGCTGACCGTCTGGGTCAAGGTCACGTTGGCGTCCTCGTAGGACAGGACGTAGTCGATGAAGGTCGTGGCGCCGAGAACGTCGTCGGAAAACTCGCCGATCACGTCGGTGGCGGTCAGGATGACGAGACTGTCGTTCACGGAGAACTCATCGGTGTCCACCGACACCGTGCCGCCGCTGAGAGTCGCCGTGCCGCTGGCGTCGATGAGATCGGTGTTGCCGTCGGTGTCGATGTCGATCGCGTAAACGCTGCCGCTTTGGAAGGTCACGTCGGCCGTGGTGATCGTGCCGACCGCCGTGCCGACAGATGTGCCGGGCGCGATCGTGCCGCCGCTATCGACGGTGAGGGTCCCTTCGACAGTTCCGGTCCCGCTCAACGTACTGTCGCTGCCGATCGTCACGTCGCCGGACAGCGTGCCCGACACCGCGAGGTCGCCGCCGTCAAGCATCACCGTGCCCGGCAACGTCCCCGACACCGTCAGCTGGCCGCCGGTGACGTCCGTCGTACCGGTGAAACTGCTGCTCTTGCCCGAAAACTCCGTCACGCCGGCCTGTACGGTGATCGTTCCGGTACCGGCAAAGGGTATGTCGAAAACGAAATCGCCCGTGTCGTCGGCGTGATTGAAGAGGACCGATCCGGTGCCATCGCCGAACGCGATCGAACCCGCCTGGATGACCCCGGGACCCAGCAGCGTGTCGCCGGACGGCACGCCGACGATGAGGGTGCCGGTGGAGCCGGCGGACTCCGCGATCGTCAGCGTGCCCTTGCGGTCGTCGACAATAACGGTGCCGAAATTGTTCGCGATCAACGTTCCGGTTCCGGCGGCACCGACGACCAGGTCGCGCGCATTGAACGTGGACGCGACGAGCGAACTGCCGGCGCCGGTGGCGCCCGCCACTGTGACCATGCCGGAACTGCCGGCCTCCAGACCGATGGTGGCGTCCTTTTCGAACAGGGCCTGGATTTCATTGCCGATCTCGACCACCGCGCCCGTTTCCGTGTTGCCGACAATCAGCGTATCGGTCGTCAGCGCCCCCGTGATCGCCAGCGTGGCGCCGTCGACCTCGACCGTGCCGCCCAGGTTGGTGTTCTCGCTCGTAAGCTCTGTGACGCCGCCGACGAAGCTGAGCGTGCCACTGCCGGTGACCGACGACGATAAGACGAACGGATCGGCCTCCGTCGCGGTGTGGTTGAACAGGATCGTGCCGGTACCGCTGCCGAAGGAGATGTTGCCCGTCAAAGTGCCGGCCGCCACGGCGTCGCTGCCGGCGACCGCGCCGAAGACCAGCGTGCCGGTGGAACCGCCGCTTTTGGCGATCTCGATTGTCGGGGTGCTGGCCACGGTGCCGCCTTCGGCAACGATCAGCGTGCCGATGCCTTCGGAACCAATCACCAGCTTGTCCGATATGGTCAGGTTTGAGCCGTTGCCGTTGCCGTCGTCGCCCGCCACGTCAACCGTGCCGGCGTCGCTGGAGCCGGCGCCGAGTTCCAGCGACGACGCCGAGACGCTGCCGCCGGACTCGATGGACAGAAGGCCGGTCGTGCCGCCGCCAAACCTGATGTCGTCGGCGACTAGAGCGTCCGGGATCACCATCGTGCCATCGCCGATGGTCACCGACTGACCATACTGGCTGAGGTCGCCGAAGATGGTGTAGCCGGCAAGGATGTCCAGGTTCACATCGTCGTTGCCCGCGTCCACCACCATCGACGGCGCAAACGTATAGGCATCAGCCTCCGCGCCGGTGTGATTGAAGGTGAATGTGGCCTTTTTCAACCGCGACACGATGATCGATCCGACATCCAGAATTCCGGCCTCGATCGCCGTTTGGCCGGCGAGCTTGCCCATGGTCAGGGTCGCTTCGGCGTCTTCGTCGAGGCCAATCGTCAGGTCATCTGCCGTTACCGTTCCCCCGCTGGACAGGATCATGCTGCCGGTGCCATCGCTGGCGAGCAGGAAGTCCCCACCCACGGACAACGCCGCAGAGGGGTCGAACAAGTCGATCTCGCCCGTGCCACCGTTCGCGGCAATCGTCAGGTTACCGTCGACGGTCAGGGTGCCGGTTGGCATCTCCAGGTTGCCGGTGCCTGTGTCGCCGACGATGAGCGAGGCGATTTCAATCGCCGTTGTATTACTTATCGTGGCCTCGTTCGGGTCGTTGGTGTCGATGACGACGTCATCAGCCGCCGTCGGCACCGCGCCGGAGGACCAGTTGGAACCGGTGAACCAATCGTCGGAGGTTGTCCCCACCCAATCCACCGTCGTCTGGGCGCCGACCCCGCCGCTGGTCAGCGAACCGATCACGATAAGGGCGGATGCGATGGCCCAGCGGGCCGTTTGGGGGGTGTGGGGCATTCCTAATTGCTTCCGCATATCGGGATGATTCAGAAGTCGCTTCAACGCTTCCTCCACCGTGCCTAGAACGCCAGCCTGAGATAGCCCTGGACCTGGTTGGCGGTGGTGCCGTCGCCGAAGCGGCCGCCATAGCCGACGCCGAGGGTGACGTTGGTGGCCAGGTCCAGCTCGACGGCGGCCTCGACCAGCAGGGCGTCCTCCGCGATCGGCGCGCCGGCGACCGTGAACGGGTCGGAACCGGCCAGCGTGAAGTCGGCGGTCGGGTCGACATCGCCGAAGGTGTGGCGCCAGGCGGCCGTGCCCTGGACCCGGAAGGTGTCGGTGACCTCTTGGCCGACCCGCACGCCGAGTGTGGTGAACGTCGTCTCCTCGGTGTTGGCACTGGCGCGGAGCGCGGCGCTGCCGCCAGCCTCGGTAAAGCCGTCCCGGTCGAGTTGCAGGTAGGAGACGCCGCCGAACGGCTCCAAGGTGGTGCCGTCCCAGGCGAAGCGATAGCCGGCCTCGGCGAACAGTTGCCAGCTATTGGCGTCGTAGTTGGCGGTCAGGTTCTGGACGGCGCTGCGCACGGGCACGGCGCGGCTGGTGTCGACATCGTGCCAGCTGAAGACGCCGCCGAGATTGATGAACAGGGCATCGACGTTGGCCTGGCCATAGAGGCCGGCGGAGAAGCTGTCGACATCGGCGGAGGATGCCCGGCCGGACTGGTCGACATCTGTGGAGCCATAGGCGCCGAAGATGCCCAGGCGCCAGGTTTCGCCAAAGGCGCGGTC
This sequence comes from Pseudomonadota bacterium, assembly GCA_039177555.1. Classification (GTDB taxonomy): domain Bacteria; phylum Pseudomonadota; class Alphaproteobacteria; order DSM-16000; family Inquilinaceae; genus JANQGH01. The sequence continues at coordinate 4,056 of JBCDFV010000059.1, forward strand.
AAAGCCGGCGATCACGCCGCCATAATCGTTGCTGGCGGCGTCCGTGTTGCCGGTGGCATCGATGTCGTTCCAGCCGCCATAGCCGGCGATCCAGGCGCCGTTTTGCGGCCCGTCCATCCCGGGGCGCCCGAGACTATAGAAAGGACCGCCGAGGCGCCGGTTGATGGCGGCGGAGATCTCGCGGTCATTGTCCATCAAGGCGCCCTGGACCGAGGCGTGGATCTCGCCACTGAGTGAATCGAAGATAGCCCGTGCCTCTTCCTCGGTCGCCGAGGCCAGGGCGTGCTGGACCACCGCTTCCTCGAACGGCAGCGAGGTCAAGGCGGCCGCCACCTGCTGGTGGTTCTCGCTGGTGCCGACCGCACCAAAGGACTGGTTGACCGTCTGGGTCAGGGTCACGTCGGTGTCGTCGTAGGACAGTACGTAGTCGATGAAGGTCGTGGCGCCGAGAACGGTATCGGAAAACTCGCCCGTCACGTCGGCCGCCGTCAGGATGACGAAGCTTGTGTCGGAGAAGAAACCGTCGGCGACCACGGACACCGTGCCGCCGTTAAGCGTGACGGTACCGCTGGCGTTGATGAGGTCGGTATTGCCGTCGCTGTCGATCTCAACCGCGTAGACGCTGCCGCTTTCAAAGGTCATGTCGGCGGTGGTGAGCGTGCCGACCGCCGTGCCAGCCGCCGTGCCGTCAGACGTGCCGGGCGCGATCGTGCCGCCGTTATCGACGGTAATGGTCCCTTCGACCGTGCCGGTCCCGGCCAGGGTGCCGTCTTCGACCTCGACATCGCCGGACAGGGTGCCGGTGACCGACAGCGTTCCGTCGCCGAGGGTGATGCTGCCCGGCAGGGTGCCTGAAACCGTGAGCTGGCCGCCGGAGAGGATCACAGTGCCGGTGAAGTCCTTGCTGTCGGCGGACAACTCCGTTGCGCCAGCCTGATGGTCAATCAGGCCGTTGCCGGAAAAGGGCAGGTCGAAGACGAAATCGCCGGAATCGTCGGAGTGATTGAACAAGGCCGTCCCGCCCCCATCGCCGAACGCCACCAAGTCCGCCTCGACGGTGCCGACGCCAAGGGGTGTGCCGGAAACCGGCGAGCCGATGATAAGGGTGCCGTTGGAGCCGGCGGATTCCGCGATCGTCACCCTGCCCTTGCCGCCGTCGACGCTGACCACGCCGGACTCGTTCACGACCAGCGTGCCGGTGCCGGCGCCGCCGATCACCAGATCGTCGGAGACCTTGAGCGTGGCGGCAACGATGGTAGATCCGTCCGCGGTGGCGCCCGCCACCGTCACCGTGCCGGAACTGCCGGCCTCCACGCCGATGGTGGCATCGCCGCTAATCGTGGCAGTGACCGTGTCGCCAAATACGAACGCCGCGTCGGTGCCGGTGTCGCCGACGGTCAGCGACCTGGCCTTGATGTCCTCTGTGATCAAAAGCGAGCCGCCATCGACGAACAGGGCACCGTCGAAGCCGCTGATGTCGCCCGAAAGCTCGGTGAAACCCGCAAGCGCGCTGATCGTACCGCTGCCGCTGATCGCCACCGTCGAGGAGAACGGGTCCGTCTCCGTTGCCGTGTGGTTGAACAGCAGCGTGCCATCGCCGCTGCCGAAGGAAATGTCGGCGTTGAAGGTCCCCAAGGCCGCCGCATCCGCGCCGGACACCGCCCCAAGGGCCAGGGTGCCGGTCGATGAGCCCTTTTCGGCAATCACGATCGTCGCAGGCGCGTTCAGGACCGCGCCGTCGGAGAGCACGAGCGTGCCGGTGCCCTCGACCCCGACGGTAAGCGTATCGGTTACGGTCAAGGTCGATGGGTTGCCGTTGCCGTCGTCGCCGGTCACCTCAACGGTGGCGACATTGCCCGACCCCGTGCCAATCAGCAGCGACGGGGTTGAAACCGTGCTGCCGGACCGAACGGTCAGCCCGCCCGTGGTGCCGCCGCCCAGGGAAATATCACTGGCGACCAGATCGCTTCGCAGCACCATGGTTCCGTCGCTGATCTCGACCGATCCGCCAAAACTCGTGAGGTCGCCGGTGAAGTTGGTCACGCCCGACAGGAGGCTGATGGTCGCGCTGCCCTGGTCCACCTCGATCGATGGCGCGAACGTGTACCCACCGGATCTGTGGTTGAAGACGAAATCGGCCCGCTTCGCTTCGACCACCTCGATCGTGTCGACGGACAGCGTCCCGGGTGCCACGGCGGTGTCGGTGGCGGCGGCGCCGATGTTCAGTGTCGCGACCGCATCTGCGTCGAGACCCATGATCAGGTTTTGCGAGCCGACGGTCACGGACCCGAAGCGCCCGATCGTCAGCGTGCCGGTTCCACGCGCGGCGATGTTGAGGTCGGACGCGACGTGCAGCGCCCCGGTGTCGAGAGCCACGGTTACCGTGCCGGTGCCGCCTTCCTGGCCGATCGCCATGTTTTCGTTGACGATCAGCGTTGCTTCGATGGTCAGGTCACCGGTTTTGGAGTCGCCGACGAGCAGCGCATCGATCTCCGTGAAATTGGTAAGAGTGGGGGCGTTCGGCTTGACCGTATCGATGATCGCTTCGTCGCTGTCGCCCGGCACCGAGCCCGGCGACCAGTTGTCGGCATCATTCCAATCGGTGGATTGGCTGCCGGTCCAGGTGACCGTCGGTTGCGCGGCGACCTGGGCGGCGAGGCCGCAGGCGACGGCGAATACCAGCGTCGTCGTCAAAGCTGAATGGAGCATGTTAACCCCGTCTTCGTTCCTACTTTGAGCTGTCACGCGCTGCATGACGGTGGCAACCGCGCCGGCGCGTCTGTCGGTCATCAGCGATGGTGCTGTTCTCGTCTTGGATGCAGAAGTGCCAGTCTGCTTACTGCCGAGCATTTATCCTGCCGCCCAAGCTGCATTCAAAGGAGCGATGCCCTTTCGGCTGGACAAGCGTCTCACGTCGAACTCCCTCTCTCAAAAGCGCCCTATGCTCGGCCTTGTCACCCGGCAAGCCGGGGAATTGCGCATGCTATCGCGCCGGGTCGTTTTTGATCTATGGACGAGAGTCTCAATTTGTCACGGATTGGACGGCCTTGAGCCGGCGGCCGCCTTGCCGGATCGGCTTGGCGGCGGTTCGGTTTCAAAGGCGACGGTCGGCGCGATGTCCCGGCCCTCGCGGCTCGGGTCCGGCAAAGGAACCCTAGTGCTGGATCGGCAGCGCGATGGCGGACGGGGTGTCGGGGCCGCGATGGATGCTGATTGTCGGTAATTCGTCGAAGATGAGGCCGACGGTGTTGTCGGCATCCGCGCCCATGATGGCCAGCGCCAGGCGGTTGCCCTGGTGCAGGACGATCGAGGTCGGGACCAGGTAGAAGGTCAGTTCCGTGACCTCGCCCGGCACCAGGGTCTGGACGTCCGCCCGCGTATGGCTCTGATAGGGCAGGCCGTAATTCTGGTACGGCGCCTCGGCCAATTGGCGCTGGGAGGCGCGCAGCAGGCCCTCGGTGACGTACCAGGCGGTGCCGTCCGGTTCGACCTGGGACAGGAAGACGTGGAAGTCGCCATCGTTCGCGGTGGTCGAGACGTAGAGCGTGATCACCGGAAAGCCGATCAGCTCCCTGTCTTCCGTCAACGGCTCGGTCAGGTAGGTCAGGGCCTGGGCGTTGGTCGCGGCCATGTTGTCGTATATGACCTGGATGTCGCCGCTGTGGAAGCGGGAGTTCGGGCCGCGCGTGGCGGTGTAGTCCAAGAGATAGCTGTCGACGCCGTCCGCCGTCGGCGCGTCGTCGGACAGGGTGTTGCCGGCGCTGAGATACAGTGTCTCGGTCTCGATGTTCGCCGGCGGCCAGGTCGGGCTCTGGCGCCATTCATGGGCCAGGTCCGGGCCGGTCAGGACGGTGTAGTTGACGGCATCCTCGTCCATGATGCCGTTGTCGATATCCTTCAGCCAATAGTCGAACCAGCGCAGTTCCTCGATCACGGTCAGACGGTTGCGCTCGTCGACGATGGCGTCCGGATCGAACTTGGAGTTATGGGTCCAGGGACCCATCATCAGGCGCTGGGGGCCGGCATAGTTGGCGACCCAAAACAGCGTGTCGATCGGGTAGACATCGTTCCAGCCGCCGACCTGATACATCGGGATGGCGGCTTCGTTGATGGCGTCGAGCTGGGTGGAGAGGTTGTTGGCCGTCCAGGAGAAGGAGGGCTGGTCGTAATCGTGGAAGGCGGCCGCGCGCAGGGCCTCGATCACCGGCCAGTTGTTCCAGTGCTGGTTCCTGGCCTGGGCAAGCAACAGGCCGTCGGGGTCGTCGTCGACCGGCACGGACGGCATGACCATGTCCAGATTGTAGCGGGCCTGCGCCCAGCCGTTCCAAACCGAATGGCGGAAGATGCCGCCGGGATAGACGGAATCGTAGGTATCGAACTCCACCACGATGGGGAAGATCGCCTCCAGATGCGGCGGGTCGAGCGCGGCGAGGCTGAGCTGGGTGATGCCCTGATAGGACCCGCCGATCATGCCGATGCGGCCATTGCTGAAGGGCTGGTCGGCCAGCCATTCGGTGATCTCGTAGGCGTCGCGCGCCTCGATTGGTGCGAACAGGCCGTGATACGCGCCGAACGATGCGGCCGTGCCGCGAATGGCGACCGCGGCGATGACGTAGCCGTGGCGCACCAGATCCTGGGCGCCCTGATCGTCGATGGCGGTCAGGACCGGGTCGTCGCCGTTCAGATAGGCCCGCTTGTAGGGCGTGAAGGTCCACAAGACCGGCAGCGGATCGTCGGTCGCGACACAGTCGATCGCCGGCACCATGACGTCGGTCGCCAGCCGAACGCCGTCGGACATGGGCAGGTAGAACGAGGTGCGGACGTAGCTGTCGTAGATGGCTTCGGAGTAGCCCTCATAGCGCCCGAATTCCGAGACCCTCTCCGCGTCGCTGGTCGGGGCAGCGGCGGCCGGCATCCGGTGGCAGGTTTCGGCCAGGGCAGCACCGGGGGCAAGCAGTGCCAGGGCGACGGCACAGCCGAGCAGGGGGGATGGCTTCACGACGGCTCTCCAAGCAAGGGACGCCCGTGTTTAGCAGATGACCCGCCTGCCTGGCACGCGGGTCATCCAGCCCTTGCTATTGCTGCTGCTGGATCGGCAGTTCGATGCTGGAGGGATGGTCGGGACCGCGATAGAGGCTGATGGTCGGCAGTTCGTCGAACACGATCCCGGTGGTGTTGTCGGCATCCGCGCCGGTGATGGCGACGGCCAGCCGGTTGCCCTCATGCAGCACCATGGAGGTCGGGATCAGGTAGAAGTTGAGCTCGACGATCTCGCCCGGCCGCAGGGTCTGCACGTCGGCGCTGGTGTGGGTCTGATAGGGCAGGCCGTAATTCTCCCACGGTGCGTCGCCCTGTTGGCGTTGCGAGGCGCGCAAAAGGCCCTCGGTGACGTACCAGGCGGTGCCGTCCGGCTCGACCTGGGAGACGAAGACGTGGACGTCGCCGTCGTTCGCGGTCGACGAGACGTAGAGCGTCATGACCGGAAAGCCGATCAGTTCCATGTCCGCCGACAGCGGCTCTGTCATATAGGTCAGGGCCCGCGCGTTCGTCGCCGCCATGGTGTCGTACGTCACCGGGATGTTGATGTCGTAGAAGCGCGAGTTCGGACCGCGCGTTGCGTTGTAGTCCAGCTCGTAATCATCGGCGCCGCTGTCCGTTGGGGCGTCGTCGGTCAGCATATTGCCGGCGCTGAAATACAGAGTCTCTGGCTCGATACCCGCCGGCGGCCAGGACGGCGCCGCGCGCCATTCATGGGCCAGGTCCGGGCCGGTCAGGACCGTGTATTCGACGGCGTCCTGGTCCATGATGCCGTTGTCGATGTCCTTCAGCCAATAGTCGAACCAGCGCAGCATCTCCACGGCCGTCAGACGGTCGCGTTCCTCGACCACGGACTGCGGGTCATGCTTGGAATTGTGGGTCCACGGCCCGATCATGGTCCGAAACGGGCCGTCATAGTTGGCGGCCCAAAACAGCATGTCGGTGGCGAAAATGTCGTTCCAGCCGCCGAGCAGATACATCGGGATGGCGGCTTCATTGATGGCGTCGAGCTGGGTCGACAGATTGTTGGCCTCCCAAGAGAAGGTCGGCTGGTTGTAGTTGCGGAAATTGGCGGCTCGCAGCGCCTCGACCACCGGCCAGCGGATCCAGTGTCCGTTGACGGCCTGGTTCAGCAGCAGGCCATGCGGGTCGTCGTCGACCGGCACGGACGGCATGACCATGTCGAGATTGTAACGGAGCTGGGCCCAGTTGCTCCACAGCGAATGGCGGAAAATGCCGCCGGGATGAACCAGCTCGTAGCTGTCGAAGACAATGACGCTGGGGAACATCGCCTCCAGATGCGGCGGGTCGAGCGCCGCGAGTTCCAGCTGGGTGATGCCCTGATAGGACCCGCCGATCATGCCGGTGCGGCCGTTGCTGAAGGGCTGGGTCGCCAGCCATTCGTTGATCTCGTAAGCGTCGCGCGCCTCGATCGGTGCGAACAGGCCGTGATACTCGCCGAACGAGGCAGCGGTGCCGCGCATGGCGGCGGCGGCGATGACATAACCGTGGCGCACCAGATCCTCGACGCCCTGATCCTCAATCGCGGTCAGCACCCCACCCGCGCCGCCCGGGCCGTTCAGATAGGCCCGCTTGTAGGGTGAAAAGGTCCACAGCACCGGCAGCGCCTCGCTGGTCGCTTCGCAGTCGGTGGCCGGCACCATGACATCGATCGCCAGCCTGACGCCGTCCGACATGGGCAGGTAGGACGACGTGCGCACGTAGCTGTCGTAAATCGCCTCCGAATAGCCCGCATATTGGCCGAATTCGGAAATCCGTTCCGCATCGCTGTCGACCCGAGAGGGTGCGGGCATCTGGTGGCAGGTCTCCGCCGATGCCGATCCCGAGGCGAGCAAGGCAAGTGCTACGGCGCAACGGCACAGGAAGGCGCGTTTCATATCGGATTTCCTAGTTGGGGATGGTGGCGCATTGTGCCACGGATCCGCTTGGGCGCAAGCTGGCCTGGCGATCGCACAGCCCATCTCGCGAACCGGCGTCGGATGCGGTATGCTCAAGCCCATGTTGAGAGCCCTCGCCATCCTGCTGTTGACCACGACCCCCGCCCTGGCTTGGCAGGCCCGTTCCGGCGCCATCTGCGAGTTGACCCATGAGGGCGAGGCGGCCCAGGTTCGCGTGACCTACGACCCGGCGATCCCGGAATACGCCATCGAGATCACGCCGGACCGGCCTTGGGCGCCCGGCCCCGTATTCAGCATGCATTTCGACGGCCCGCGCGACCTGACGATCTCCACCACGCGCCATGTGATCTCCGGCGGCGGGGCCACCCTGACCGTGCGCGACAGCGGCTTCGGCAACGTGCTGGACGGACTTGAGTTCAACGACACGGCCATCGCGCTGCTGGGCGACCAGGTGGTCGCCATCCCCCTCGACGACGCCGCGCCGGCGGTGCGTGAGTTCCGGACCTGCACCATGGGCGCGAGCGTCTAGGGCATCGCTACCCCTGACCCATGCGGGCGCGAATCTGGTCCGGCGTCAGGTTCTCGGTGATGGTGGTGACGATCCACAGATGGCCGAACGGGTCGCGTAACCTGCCCTCGCGGTGGCCGTAGAACTGGTCGGCGATGGGGATGACGGTTTCAGCGCCGGCCGCCAGCAGGCGTTCGCCCAGCGCGTCGACATCGTCGACCATGAGATTGAGCATCACCGGCGAGCCGCCCAAGGTGGTCGGCGCGACGTTGTGCCATTCCGGCCGTTCCTCCGTCAGCGCGATGATGGCCGTGCCGATGGTCAGGGCCGCGTGGACAACCTGGCCGGTGTCGTCGACATAACGCTCGCTAAGCTCGGCGCCGAAGACGTTGCGGTAGAAGTCAATGGCGCGGTCGGCGCCGGCGACGATCAGTCGGGGGGTGAGGGGTGTCATGGCTGGGACCTGTCGGCTGTGCGTTGGGGCGCGTGTCCGCCAAATCTGCCGTCAACCCGGCCCAGGGTCTTGAACGAATTGCTCAGGTGCCCATCAGGCCGTCAGGTGGTTCGGCGCGTCGGTGGATCGGGGCCGGTAGGCGGCCGGCGTGATGCCGCCATAGCGCCGGAAGGCGCGGGTCAGATGGGCCTGATCGGCATAGCCGCAGGCGGCCGCCACGTCCGCGAGCGGGCCGGCGCCCTCAGCCAGGCAGCGCACCGCGCGCTGAAACCGGGCGATACCGGCCCAGCGCTTGGGGGACAGGCCGACCTCGCGCGTGAACAGCCGGCCGAAGGTGGCGCGCGCCATGCCGCTGGCCTCGATTGCGGCGGCGACCGTCTGCCCCTGGGTAAGCCCCCGGATCGACTGCCGGATGGCGCCGTTCGGCAATGCGGTCCCGCAAAGGCGCCGGCTCAAGAACCTCTCCAACGTGCCGACGATTTCGGCCGAACAGTTCGCGTCCATCAGGGCATGCCAAAGCCGTCCTGCACCCGGGCCCAACACGGCCTGCAGGTCGACCGCCTCGTCGGTCAGGGCGGCACACGACCCGCCGATCCACGGCGCGGCGCCGCCGACCCGAAACGCGGCGCCAACCGCCCGGCGCATGGCCGACGTTTCGACGAGGGAGGCCGAGGTCTGCGGACCGATGATCAGGCTGCTCGTCGTCGCGTGGGTAGGCTCGTTCAGATCGATGACGATCTGCGCGGCGCCGGTGGGCAACACGCGCTCCATGCCGTGGGGCAAGGCCTGTTCGCAGTACCAAAAACAGCGAACGAAGCGCAACAGACGGGAGTCTACGGGCGGGCGAACGAATAAGGTCATGGCGCCACCAGCATCATCCAACGAGCATGCATCGCGTCGGCGGACGGTGCAACATTGCATGCCCTCTTCACCGTAGAGGCCGGGCCAGGGCTTCGACCACCAGACCGCGACCTTGGTGCTGCGCCAACGGCGATCAGCCCGCACCGGCCCCCATCACCGCGCGCCCAGATGGTCGGCGACCGTCGCCGACATGGCGTCGTAGAGCGATCGGTCGGCGATTTCGCACAGGGCACCCAGGCCGATGGAGTGGTTGAACAGGTCGTCATACATGGCGCGCGCGTCCGCCTCTGCCATGCTGCCGGCGATGAAGCCGGTGAAGATGGCGGCGATGATGGTGTTGCGGCCGGCCATGTCGTCCTCGGACGCGCCGATCAACTCCTGGCAGGGCATGTCGAAGATCACCTGGGCGAAGTCGGTGCCCTGGGCGCGTGCCGGCCCCTGGGCGGCGACGCATGCGACGAGGACGGCGCCGACCGCGGAGAGGGCGAACCGGGCGTGCGATGGGGGCGTGCGGCGTGCCATCACGAGCCTTCCAGATAGCGGTCGATGACGGCGTCCATGGTCTCGCGCAGGGTGCCGCCGCCGGCGGCGCATCCGGTGTCGAAATCGTCGGCCAACGTGTCGAAATCCGCCAGCATCTCGCGGGCCACCGGCTGCGGCACCCGCGCGGCGATGTAGCCGGCAAAGGCCATCACGGCGGTCTGGGCAAACCGCCTGGTTTCCCCCGGCGTCGTGCCGACCAGGGAGTGGCAGGGAATATCGAAGAAGATCTCGCCAAGCTGGCTTTCCTGGGCGCTGGCCGGCGTGCTTGCGATATAGATGGCGGCCAGCATCGGCGCTAGAACGATAGTCCCTCGGGCCATAGCCCGCCAAACCGGATGAAGCGCATCGAGATCGTCGCGAAGCGTCGCCACATCGTCTTGCATTGCGTTGCTCGCGGCTATCCGTCGGTCGTGATTGGCACCACCATAGCGCCGATTGCGCGCGACCCGATAGCCACAATGCCATGTGCCTGAGGTGTCGTCAGAACCCGGCGTCGGCCGATCAAGCAGCGGCATCGCGACGGTCGCGTCCATGGGGGTCTCGTCGGAGACGGTTGCCGGGTTTTTCCCATCACCTGCTTTGACCGCATGCGCCGTCGGCCACAATGGGATCGATCCGCTTTCAGGTGGATCGACCTTAGGTGATCCAGGCCTTCGCACGATTGAAACCACAAGCTATAACCTGCTTTTCTGTGACTAATAAACAGGCTATAACCTGTTATAGACGGATTTCTTGTCAGGTTACAACCTTATGATCAATTCGAAGCGAAAGAACGCTCGCTTGCGTCTCGATCGGCGGTTGGCGGCCTTGGGGTCGCCCAGCCGGTTTGCCGTTCCGCCCAGGGGATGGGTGCGGGCGATCCGCGATGCGCTTGGCATGTCGGCCGCCGGTTTGGCCCAACGGCTCGGTGTCACACCGCAAAGCGTGGCTGATTTGGAGCGTTCGGAGGCCCAGGGCACGGTCCAGTTGAACAGCCTTCGGCGGGCGGCCGAGGCGTTGGACTGCACGGTCGTCTACGCGCTGGTGCCCAACAGCTCGCTTGAAGGAACGTTCATGCGGCGCGCCCGCGCGATCGCCAGCCGGCACCTTGACCGCATCGGCCACAGCATGGATTTGGAAGACCAGGGCCTGTCCACCGCCGAGCGTGAGGCCCAGATCGATGCCTACATCGCCGAGCATTTGAGCGACCGGGATCTCTGGCGCCAGATGTGAGCGACCTGTTCGACACCCCGGACGACGCCACACCGCTGGAGCCGGAGGAACGCGCGGGCCTGATCCCGACCTGGATCGCCTTTCGCCACGAGCTGAATGAGGCCGAGCAGGCCAACATCGCGGCCCTGCGGGCAGCCGACGACCATGATATTGGCCCGTTGCTTTCGTTCGCACGGTCATAGCCTGTCGCCAAGCCCGCGGGTGATTGTCGTTACGGCGGTCACCCGACCCGCAGCGCCGCCAAGGCCGCGCCCAGATCCTTGCCGACCAGGCGGTTGATCTGGTTCTGGGTGAGGTCGGGCTTGATGCGGTAGCTTTCTTGAAGTTCGCGTGTGGCCGCCGCCTGGTCGCCGCCGGCGAGGTGGATGGCGGCCAGCACGACGCGCGGCAGATAGATGCGGTCGTTGCTTTGACAGCCGTCCAGGGCGGCCGCCTCGGCCCGGTCAGGATCGCCGGCCAGCAGGTAGGCCAGCGCCAGCATGGTGTTCCAGATCGCCAGCCGGCTGTCCAGCGGGCTGACATCGACACCCTTTTGCAGGTGGTGCACCGCGTCGTCATGCTTGCCGACGATCAGATAGGCCGAGCCCAGCGCCGACCAGCCCTGACCGTTGTTGGGGTTCACCTCGATGGCCTTTTTCAACACCGGGATGGCGCGCAGGGGCTGGCCGATATCGGCGAGCGAACAGCCGGCGACGCCGAGCACGTTGCTGTCCATGTTGTCGAGGGCGAGCGCTCGGTCCGCGTGCCACTCGGCCTCTTCGACGACGTTCTTTGAGCCCCAATCGATGCCGACGCGCTGACCCAGCGCCATGGTCAGCGCCAGATGGGCGTGGGCCAGGGCCAGATCCGGTTCCAGTTCCAGGGCGCGGGCGAGCAGGCGCGTGGTTTCGGCGAAGGACGCGGCGTGCCAACCCTGCAGGGACAGGATGCCGACCGACTTGATCAGCAATTGCCGGCCGGTGAGCGCGCCGTCCGGCCCGCTCTGGTCGTTGTAGATCGCGCGCACAAGCTGTGGTTCCAGCCGGCCGAGGATGGCGCGCAGCAACGCGGGCTGAGCATCGCGGTCGCGCGGCGCCTCGAACTGCTGGGCCCAGAGGTGAAAGCCATGGCGCGTCTCGATCAGTTGGACGTTGGCCTGGACGGTGTCGCCGATCGCCTGGACGCTGCCCTCAAGCAGATAGGCGACGCCGAGCCGGCGGCGGATCTCCGGGGCGGGCATGGGCTGGCTGATCAGCCCGGCGGTCACCGTGCGCGAGGCCAGGGCCAGCAGGGGCACGCGGATCAGGACGGAGGTCAGGCTGGCGGCCAGACCGTCGGCGATCGCCGACAGGTCCGCATCCTCGCCGCCGATCACCGCGAACGGCAGGATGGCGAGGGAGGGCGGCAGGGCGTCGGCGGCTGTATCGCTTCCCGCGTCGGCAGGGGCCGGCGGCGCTTTCGTCGGTGTTACGTCTGAACCGTCGACACGATCGACCTGGCCGGCGAACTGGAAGCCGCGGCCGCGCACGGTGCGGATGTAGGTCTGCCGCTCGCCGCTGTCGCCCAGCGCCTTGCGGGCGGCCTTCACACAGCCGGCGATGGTGGCGTCGGAAACGATGCGGCCGTGCCAGACCTGGTCGACGATCTCGTCCCGGCCCAGCACGCGGCCGGGGTTCTGGGACAGAAAACACAACAGATCGAAGACCAGCGGTTCGACATGGGCCGGTTTGCCGCCGCGCCGCAGCTCAAACCGCTCGGTATCGAGCACAAACTCGTCGAATTGGTACAGCATCAGGCTGGGTGCCCCTTGGAATGGTCAGGTTAGTGCACATGCGGCGGTTGATCCAGCCGGGTGGGGGGCGTTCCCTAAGAAATCCCCATGAAAAACCCAGACTGGCCTCAAGCAGTGGGGCAAGGCCGCGTCTACATACCCTGCCGTCGCCGCGCACTCGGCGCTGTGACAACCGACACCGACGGGCCGAGAGGCCCAGAACCGCCGGATTAAGTCACCGGCGTTATTGATAAGGATAAAGACAATGACCGCAGCGATGACTGCCGCGCCGGACTATTCGGCGATCAAGGCCAAGCAGAACGCCGCCTGGGCGTCGGGCGACTACGCCAAGATCGGCGTGACCTTGCAGGTGGTGGGCGAGACCCTGGCCGAACGGCTGAACCTGGCGCCGGACGCCACCGTGCTGGACGTGGCCGCCGGCAACGGCAATGCCACGCTGGCCTTCGCCCGCCGCTGGGCCCGCGTGACCTCGACCGACTATGTCGACAGCCTGCTGGCCAAGGGGCGCGAACGGGCACGGGCCGAGGGGCTGAATGTGCGCTTTCAACTGGCCGACGCGGAGGATCTGCCGTTCGAGGACGCGTCGTTCGACGCCGTGGTGTCCACCTTTGGCGTCATGTTCACGCCGGATCACGACCAGGCGGCGGCCGAACTCATGCGCGTCTGCCGTCCGGGCGGCACGATCGGCCTGGCGAACTGGACGCCGGACGGCTTCATCGGCCAGATGTTCAAGACCTTGGGCGGCCATGTGGCGCCGCCCGCCGGCCTTGCCTCACCGGCCCGCTGGGGCGATCGGGACTGGATCGGCCAGACCTTTGCCGGCCGCGCGAGGGAGGTGACGGTGGCGATGTGCGACTTCGTCTTCCGCTATCGCTCGCCGGACCATTTCGTGCAGTTCTTCCGGACCTATTACGGCCCGCTGCACAAGGCCTTCCTGGCCCTGGACGAGGAAGACGGCCAGGCGCTGGACCGCGACCTGAAGGCCACCATCGCCCGCTTCAACACCGCCACCGACGGCACCATGCGTGTGCCCGGCGAATATGCCGAGGTGGTGGTGACGAAGGCTTGAGCCGGGCCATTGTGTCTTGGAAGCCCCCGGCGCAACCGCGTCGGGGGCCATTTGCGTTCGACCTGCCAAGGGCGTGGCCACTCCGCACGTCGTCCATAGCGCCGCGCGTCAACCGGAGGGCGGGATCGCCGGACCGAGTTCGGCCGGGTGCAGCCGGAACGCACCATGATCGCCATTGACGGTGTCGGGGTCGATCTCGATGCCGCAGACACTGGTTTCTTGATGCTGCAGCAGGTGCCAGTCGTTCGAAGCCTTGAAGGCGTCGTAGCCCGCCCAGCCCGTGGCGGCCGCCAGCCAGGCGAACCGGGCGGTGCCGGAAGCGAGGACGGCACGGCAGACCTTGCCCGAGCCGTAGACGCCGATGCGGTAGGTATCGTCGTCGGCCGCGAACGCCTCTTTGACGCCGGCGAAGTACGGGCCGACGGCATCGGCGATGTCGCCGTCTGATGCGTCGAAATCGACCGCGAAGTAGATCGCCGACCCGGCGGGTTGGAAGATCACCTCGCTGGCGTACTCAATCGCGTGACGCCCGCTTCGAAGCCCCTTCTTCCGGCTGAAGTCGGCCTTTCGGTCCTGGCGGTTCTGATAGACGGCGACCAGCGACAGGCCCGCGGCGCACAGCGTCAGCGCCTCGTCGGGCGTGAGGCGCTTCCATGTGCTTCGGCTGTAATATCTGATGATTGACCGGTAGCCGGCGTCAAACAGGCATTTGGCGATGGTCGTGCAATCGGTTGCCGTGTCCAGGGCCGTTTCCGGGGCCATATCCGGGGCCGTGTCCGGGGCCGTTTGATCGGGCATGGTGGTTTCCTTCAACCGCGGTCAGGGTCTGGCACGACCAAGGTGGCGAGGGTGGAGGGGTCGTCGACAAGCGTTGGGTCTGGGGGACCAAGGCCTGGTCGCGCCCGGTCGCCCCCGCCCTTCGTGTCGTGGCGACCGCCCCGTCGCATGATCACGGATGGCGCACCGACTAGGGCCCCCGGCTGATGGGAACGGTGAGGGGCACCTGCCGGTCGTTCGCGTCGAAGATCGTGATCGTGCCGGAGGGTAGACTGGCTGGGATCACAATATCAAAGCGCTCGCGGGACCGCCCCATCGGAATGCGCTGGGGATCTTCGACGCCGGGGGGCAGGATGACGCCGTAGGGCGGCGTTCCGCCGGTGACGATCAGGTTGGCGGTGAACTCGCCGCTCGCGGGACCGCTGATGCCACCTTCCGGGGAAATGGACAGGGCATTCGAGGTGTTCGGGAAATCGGTTATGCAGCTTCGGTCTGGAAGATCAAGTGCGACACCGGAAGACTCGATAACTGCGGCCAATACCGTGTTTGCGACTACAACGTTGGTGATCGCGATTTCGATTGTTGCAGGTCGGCCGGGCACAAACTCGTCGATACTAGCCTGCAATGGTACTTCGTCACTTGGAGAGGGGGGAATGAGCTGCGCCTGTACAGCCCCTAACCTGCCGGTCAGAGTAGACGCAAACGTCGTCAGGTCCACAGAGGCGCCTTGGATGAGCCGATTGACCAAGTCCTGGATCTCATCGACCCGGAAGAGAAGTACTTGGCCCGGAACCCGCAGAAATGCTTGCAGCGCATACGCCGAAGCCAGTGTTGCCCGTGATTGTTCCAATGCCTCGTCTGCCTGCTGGCGTTCGTTGGGGCTCGGACTCAGTGTTTCTAGCGCAAGCCTCAACTCAAGTTGCGTTTCAAGTAGTCGGTCGATAGCGTTTGCAGCCCTCCCACCGAGTTCAAACTCGGCAGCAAACGGCACCGCGATTTCGAAATCGTTGGCCAGGTCTTGGATGCAGGTCAGCGCCGACGCGCCCGCCAGATAGATGCGCTGGCGTTCCTCGTTGATGGCCACGGTGCCGGCGACCGTGACGCCCGCGCCGGTCAGGCCGAGAACCGCGATCGCCTCGCTCGACCCGCCAGTGATGCCGAGGCCGGCGGCCGTTGCCGCCAAGGGGATCAGCGACAGCTGGGCGCCGCTGTTCAGCCGTTCCTGCTGCGCGACGGCGTTCACGTAGGCGTTGTGCAGGGACCGGGCATACTGGCGCACTTGGGCGATCGATACCGATGTGGGGGCCTCGCTGGCCGTGGTGCGGACGCCGAACGCGCGCTCGACACCCGAAGGGCCGTCGAAGCCGGGCCGGCGCATCTGAGCATCGACATAGGGGTTCAAGGTGGAGCAACCGGCCACGGCGACAGTGGCGAGCAGCAGGACGGATAAGCGTTTGAACGTACGTGTCATTGTCAGGGTCCGTCAGCCGAATGTGGGGGGATGATATCAGTTGATCTGCCAACAACCAAAGATCGAGAAACAAACTAAATAGCGCTATTTTATTCTATATGCAACCAATTGTACTCACCGCGAAGTTTCGCGATGCCGAACTGCGGATAGAAGGTCTGGCTTGTCTCCGGGGCTGTATCGATCCTGTAAAGCTGCCGATCTTCGAGAAGAACAGCAGGGGCGAGGTCCACACCCCTGACCAGAAGATCAGCTATTTTTGGCCCGGTATCGCTTCTGACGCCGCCAGACGTCGGACAGCATACTTTTGTGCTGAGAGTTCAAGGCACGATTGTTTAGGGGAGATTTTTGTAGGGTCGTAGCAGGCGCTAGGGGCGGATCTGGACATGAATGTGATCGTCATGTCGTGCCGCGCGACACCCTTGAAAGCGAACCTGTTCGGCTTCGACACCGAGCCGACGCTGCAAGTGCGGTTCCAGTAGCACCCTTTCGACGCCGTACGCCTCGGCGTTGACGACGAACCACCGGACAAGCAGCGCTGTGGCGCCTTCGTCGAGGGATCGCGTCGGCAAAAGGCCTTGAATCCAGTCAAAATCCCACCGAAGGGTGATCAGATCGTTGCGGCCGGCGCAGGGCTGTGGGTCGCCGGGCCGTGGTTGCTCAAACCCGAAATAGCCGATCGGGGAAGGGGTCGCGACGGCCGACGGCGGCCCTGGATCATCGCGATAGTAGAGTGGCAGATCGATCTTTCTGCCATCGTCGTGCGACAGGTGCGGCGGCAATGGAAAGCCGTCGAAGAACGGGAAACTGGCGTCCAAGTACGCTACCTGAATGCCGGGGTAGGATTGCGAGAGATCAGCCGCCAATGCATCGAGCATCTCCGCCACCCGTGGCGACGCATAGTGGCGATTGAGAATGCAGTACAGAAGGCTTTGCGGCCGGACCGGCGCGTCGTCCTGAAGCGTGCAGGGCAGTGCCTGCCGCCCGCCAGCTGCGGCCAATGGCGGCACGATCCAAACAGACACCACGGCGTAGGTGACGCAAAAGAGGACAATTGTGGCGATTAGCCTGCCCGACCTTCGCCGCCAGATCCTGGTCGCCAGCCAGGCCAGAACCAATATGAGCCCGCCGATCTGCGTTAGCCCGGTGAGCACCACGATCAGGAGGCCGAAGCCCAGCCATTTGGCGGTTAGCGCAAGGGCCCGCCTCAATGAGCCACCGTCTATGTAAGCCTCAGCGCGGTCAGGGTTCGCGCACCATTTCGACGCAGGACGCGAGCTGGATCAGCGGCTGGACCAGCAGGTAGCAGACCTCCATCCGATCGTCGTCGATCAGGACGGCTTCGTTGTAGCCATCCTCGTCGACCCACAGGATGCGGCCCTCGCGAGTCACGACGCCGACGATGCCCTCGCTGGCGCCGGGCGAGTTCACTGTGCCGGAAAAGCGCCGGCCGTCCTGTTGGTCGATGATGACCGTGATCGGCACGCTCACCAGGCGCGGATCGGGCTGGGTCTCCTCCGGGGGGCGCGGGTGGTGATTGGTCGACCCGGCGACGATGGTCTCGGAATCGCCGGCCCAGGTGCCCAGCAGGTCGGGATAGTCTTGGGCGGTTGCCGGGCTGGCGGCGACCAGCGCGAGCGTCGCTGCAATGAAGGCGTGTCGGAATCTCAAGGCATGGTCCTCAGTGCGATAATCGATGATGGCGGGCTTCGTGACCGCCGATTGGCGATCCTACGACGATCCACCGCCATTGCCGCCCGCCCGCGCGCTTTCTGCTGCTGCGGCCGCCGCCAGCTTGTCCTTGTTGATCCGCAGGCTGAACAGGATGCCGATGGCGGCGGCGATCAGGGCCAGCCAGAAGGCCTGGTGCATGCCGGTGACGAAGGCGTCGGCGATCAGCGTGTCGATCTGTTGCACCTGGTCGGCGCTGAAGCCGCTGAGGATCGACTGGGCGGCCTCGCCTGTGGCGCCGCCGGCGCTCAAGGTCGCCTGGTCGCCGGCCGAGAGGGTGATGCCGGCCTGCTGCAAGCCCCGGCCGAGAGCCGAGAGGCTGGCCGAATAGATGATCGCGGTCGCGCCGGCGAC
>JBCDFV010000060.1:0-21527 GCA_039177555.1 Pseudomonadota bacterium
AGCGCACCAGGGCCAACCCGTATTCGTGCATGGCTTCCGCCACTTCCTCAAGTTCGGCGTCGGTCAGCAAAACGGGGCCTCCGACTTGGAGGCTGAGCCAGTACTGCCGTGCCAGCGCCTCCAGTTCGGTGGCAAATCCCTTGGCTTGCTCAAGCGAATGGCCCAACGCGATCATGCCGTGGTTGGCGAGCAGGCACCCCATGCGGCCCTTGAGCGCTTCCACAGCATGCCCCGACAAGGCCTGGGTGCCGAAGCGTGCATATGGCGCACAGCGGATGTCGTGACCGCCAAAGGCGGTGACCATGTAGTGACAGGGCGGTATCGACTTGTGGGCGATGGCGAGCGCGGTTGCATAGTCGGAGTGCGCGTGGACGATTGCGCCCACATCCGGCCGTGCGGCGAAAATGTCGCGGTGGAAGCGCCATTCCGTTGATGGTGGTTTGGGACCGTCATAGCTGCCGTCCCGTTGCGCGACGTCCATATGGGCGACCATCTCAGGCTGCATCATCTCATAGGGCGTCGCGCTGGGGGATATCAGAAAGCCGTCATCGTGGCGTACGCTGACATTGCCGGACGTGCCCTGGTTCAAACCGCTCGTGTTCAGCCAGCGGCACGTGTCGACAATTGCCTGGCGGAGTGCATGTTCGTGGGAAATCATGGAAGGCCCTGATGATTTGGGTGGCGAGGATCGGTGGGCCGATCCCGGAGGTTTGGCGTGTCGGCGGACCATAAACAAACGGGGCGGCTATCGAAATCCTGACGGTTGGCGTGTCCGGTCTGACGGGCAATGCTCCGTGCGGGGAGCCCCCCTGTTGACTGTTACTTGGGTGGCCTGAGAGCGGCTGGCGCCGCTCATGAAAATTAGTACCGAAACCACTCAATATTGACCCTAGAGAGCACTCGGTGGCGCCTCTAGGCTCAGACCATACGCTCTTCATGAGACATCTGTGGCAAGCAAAAGGGCTCGATCAACGAGCCATGCCCAGGGAGGATATCATGGCCACCATAGCCGGGGCGTCCAACGAGGCGGCCAACCTGTTATCTGTTCGCAGCCTCGACAAGTATTATGGCGGCTTACGCGCGCTGAATTCGGTAAGCCTCGACATAAGCGAAGGCGAGATCTTGGCGCTTGTCGGCGACAATGGTGCCGGCAAATCAACGCTGATCAAGGCGCTTTCAGGCGCGTTGGAGCCCGATGGCGGCGAGATTTCTCTGCAAGGCGAAGTGATTGAGCTTCGCACCCCGCGAGACGCGACCGAGCGTGGCATTGAAACGGTCCACCAGAACCTGGGGCTGGTCGATACGCTCAATGTCCCTGAAAACGTCTTCCTCGGCCGCGAGATCAAGTCCCGTTTGTTGGGCCTTCTGCCGCAACTCGACCATAGGGAGATGCGCCGACAGACGCGGGCGTTGCTTGACCGTTTCGCCATCGGCCTGCCGACCTTGAACGAGCCGGTGCGCCGCCTGTCGGGCGGCCAGCGCCAGACGATTGCCATCAGTCGTCTCCTGCTGGCCAAGCCGAAGCTCTTGATCATGGACGAGCCGATGGCGGCCCTCGGCGTCGATGAAGGCGGCAAAGTACTCGATCTGGTCGTCAAGCTCCGCGACGAGGGCCTGACTGTCCTGATCATCAGTCACAATCTGGAGCATGTGTTTAAGATCGCCGACCGGGTTGCCGTGATGAAAAACGGCAAATTGGTCGCGGTTATCCCGACCGAACACACAACGCGCGAAGCCATTGTCGGGCTGATCACACTCGGGGCCTCGGGTGCCCGAGAGGAGGATCGCAAATGGCTGTCGTGACGGGGGCACCTGACACCGAAAAGGGAACAGACTCTGCAAAGTCGATCGGCGGATCGGATCGGCGCTTCAATCTCCAAGGTGTCGGCCTGACGGTGGTCCTTGTGGCCTTGGCGTTGCTTTTCACGTGGATCAATCCGCGCTTTGCGACGCTTTCCAATCTCGCCAACGTCCTGACCCAGTCGTCGACTTATGTGATTGTCGCTATGGGTATGACGTTCGTCATCTCCAAGGCAGGCATCGATTTGTCGGTCGGCTCGCTCTTGGCGCTGGTCACTTGCGTGTTCTTCGGCATGGTGGATGGCGGCAGTCCTTGGGGGCTGGCCCTCATTGTCATGTTCGGGCTGGCCATTGCGCTTGGTGCCTTAAACGGCGCGCTTGTTGCCTTTCTCGCTATCCCCGCCCTGATTGCGACATTAGGGACCATGGTCGCCTTTCGGGGGGCGGCCCTGTTGCATTCGGCCGGCGAACTCTATTTCGGCCTGCCGGCGCCCATCCTTTGGCTTGGCCAAGGTGCGGTTCTCGGCATTCCCGTACCGATTCTGGTCGCGGCGCTGTTCGTGGCCTTCAGCTACTGGCTGTTCAACCATACGAGCTTTGGGCTGCATGTGCGCGCCGTCGGTGGCAACCGGGAGTCCGCCCGGCTTGCCGGCGTCAATGTGCAACGGATCGAAGTGCTGACCTACGCGCTGATGGGGTTCGCCGTGGCGCTAGGCGGCCTGCTGTGGATGGCCCGTATCGACGGCACACAAGCCACCATGGGCACGGCGATGGAGATCCATGTGATCGCCGCCGTCATCATTGGTGGCACGAGCCTGTTTGGCGGTCGCGGTACGATATATGGCAGCCTTCTCGGCGCGATCCTTCTGAGCATGCTGAACAACGCGCTTGTGATCGCAGGTGTGGAGTTCTTCTGGCAGCTCGTCGCCATCGGCGCGATCGTCATCGCTGCCGTCACCATCAACAATTTCCGCGAAAACCGCATTCCGTGGCTCCGCAAGATCGGTGGTCGCCGCTCTTAGCGAATGCGCTCTCACACAAACAGTCCGAAAGAAGACCGAGTACCCATCAGCCCACGACACCAAGGGAGGAACCCAGATGAAGACTCTTTGCCGTAATCTGTTCGTGGCGGCCGCCACGATGGCCGCCACGATGGCCATCGCGATGACATCGCCCGTTGTCGCGCAGGACGAGCCGATTGAGATTGCCTATCTGTCGCCGTCTTTTGACATCTCCGATGCTTGGGAGCGGGTTTATTGGTCCATGCGCGGGCGTCTTGACGAACTGGGCGTCGATTACGACGTTCAGCTCTTGGCCGTTCCGAACGCAACCGATCATGCCGGCCAGCTTGCCCAGGTCGAATCCGTCATTCAGCGTGGTGTCGACTACGTCATGCTTGGTGCAACCGAGTATGAGGCGGCCGTGCCGGCCCTGCGCCAGTTGAACGAGGCCGGCATTCCTGCGGTCGTCTACAACTTCCTTGAACCGCATGAGGATGAGAGTGCTCGCGGGCTGCAATACATCGCCTTCGATCACGAGGAAGGCGGGCGACTGGCTGGCGTGTGGACCGCGCTACAGTTGAACGGTGTCGGTAAAGTGGCCGTGCTCCAGGGCGTTCCAGGCGTTGTCAGCGACCAACGTATGGGCGGTTTCACGTCCGTTATTGAACAGTTCCCGAACATCGAGATCGTCGTCGGCGTTCACACGGACTTTGATCGCGTGAAGGCGTTCGAGGCGACCCAAAACCTGCTGACGGCACATCCGGATCTCGACGTGATCTATGGCGTGTCCACGGCGGTGGGTTTGGGCGCCGGTCAGGCCGTGCGTCAGGCTGGTCTGTCCGACGAGATCATGACCATCGGTTTCGGCGGCACGGGTGATGAGATAACCGCCATGGAGGAGGGCTGGCTGAGCGCTTCGCCGTTGCGCTCCATCGACGACAGCGGCGTTGCCGTTGCCGACGCTTTTGTTGGCCATATGAATGGCGAAGAGGTTCCGGCGGTTTGGTCCGGGCCGTTCATCATGATCGACGCCGACTCCGATGCCGGTGAGATCGTCGAGCACGCCAACCGCTATTCGGCGCCTGCCATGGGTCGGTGACCGCCTAGATTGGATGGCATAAAGTTGCTTCGGGCCCTTTCGCGGGGCCCGAAGCTTTTCTTAAGGGAGCACGGATTGTGGGTCTCGACGGTAAGCGCATTTTGGTGACGGGTGCCGGCAAAGGCATTGGCGAAGCGACCGCGCGGCTGCTGGCATCACGCGGCGCGACCGTCGTTGCGCTCAGCCGTTCGCAGGATGGGCTTGATCGGTTGAGCGCCGAGACGGGTTGCGAGACGATTGCATGCGATCTGGCGCAACTCGATGATATCCAGAAGGGCATTCAGGACGCCTTGCCTCTCGATGGGCTGGTCAACAATGCCGGGACGACCGAACTGGAGCCATTTTTGGAAACGTCGCTCGCGTCTTTCGATCACCTAATGACGGTCAACACCAAGGCGGCCATGGTGATCGCGCAGGTAGCCGCCCGCGACATGATCGAGCGCTCCGTTGCCGGTGCCATCGTCAATGTTTCAAGCGTTGCCGCATCGATCGGCATCGCCGATCACGCATCCTACTGCGCCTCGAAGGCGGCGCTCGATGCGCTGACCCGTGTCATGGCTCTTGAGCTTGGGGTCCACGGCATCCGCGTGAATTCGGTGAACCCGGCGGTCACGCTCACGCCCATGGCCGTCAAGGCGTGGAGCGACCCCGCCAAAGCCGATCCCGTGAAGAACCGCATTCCGATGGGTCGCTTCATCGACCCTTCCGAGGTGGCCGATGTGATCGCCTATCTGCTCGACGATGGTGCGAGCATGGTGACGGGTCACAGTCTTGCGATTGATGGCGGCCTGCTGATCACATGACCGTATCGTCAGATCAGCGCAGGGCGTCGCCTTGAACTTCAACCCGCGTCGCTTGTGCCAGAAGATGCCTGTAGCGCGACGGTGCCATCCCTTTCTCCGCCAAGAATCGACGGTTGAAGTTAGAGATGTTTTGAAAGCCGGCTTCGAAACAGATGTCGGTGATCCGTTTGGTTGGATCGACGAGGAGTTCGCAAGCCTTTGCGATGCGCAGTTTGCGGACATAGTCGACGAAGGTGCAACCGGTGTTGCGCTTGAAGAATCGTGAGAAGGTCGGCTCGGACATACCCACCAGTTTGGCGGCGCGGGACATGCGAACCTCACCGGTGAGGTTCTCATAAACATAGTCCATCACTTCGCTGACGGCCCTTTGAACGTCCGGTTCGAGGTCTGGGCCATAATCGGGACTTGAGAGCATGGTCCATTCCGACGTGGTCGCCAGCAGCTGAAAAAGCTCAAATACACGGCCAAGCCGCGTCAGACCCGTTAGCGCGCCGACGCTTTCCAAAAGCGTGCCGGCTTGTTTGGCGGTCTCACCATGGAACACCAGCCCGCGGCGCGAGCGTTCGATCAGGTCGTCGAGGCTGTCGAGTTCCGGCAGCAGTGCGGCGGCATCGCAAAAGCGCTCGTGGTGGAACTGCAAGACGACATGATCGTCCTTGGCCACTTGTCCCGGTCGCAGATTGGGTACCCAATTGTGGGGCAGGTTCGGCCCTACAAGAGCGATGTAGCCCGGCTCGTATTCCTGAATATGGTCGCCGACAAACGCCACGCCTTTCGTTGCGCGAATCCGATGGATTTCGCATTCGGGATGATGGTTCCAGCGGGTCAGCTCACAAGGGTAGTCGTGAACGTGCCAGCGAAACGAAGCGCCGGGCTCAACGGCAATCCACTCAAATCTCGGCGCGGTCATCGGCTGTTGGGTCAATGCTCGTTCCCCGCATTCGAAGACGGCTGGAGGATATCAGGCCGTGACTTTGATCTGAAGCTTGACATCGGAGGCATTGCCGTAGGCGGCTCGTTCAAACGCCGCCACGGACTGATCGAACGGAAACGTATCGCTGATCAGGGGTTTCAGGTCGACGGCGCCGGACGCGATCAGATTAAGCGCTCGGTCGAAGACATTGGCGTATCTGAACACCGTTTCGATGCGGACTTCGCGTGCCTGTGCGGCGACGATGTCGAGCGGTACGGGTTCGGTCGGCATGCCCACCAGAACGACGGTGCCGGCCGGCCGTACCATCTCAAACAGACCATCGAAGGCCGTTCGGGCACCGCTGGCTTCGACCACAATGTCGGCGCCCCAATTGCCGGTGGTTCTGTCGACCACCGCCGCAAGATCGGTGTCGCGTATGTTGACCGGCAGGACATTGTCATAGGCCCCTGCAACAGCGAGCTTTTCATCGACAAGGTCGGATATGATGACTTGGCTGCAACCGCCCGCCAGAAGCGCCAGGGCGCACATGATCCCGATCGGCCCGGCGCCAAGAACGAGCGCGACGTCGCCCGGCGTGATCTGCGCCCGCGCCGCCGCCTGCATGCCGATGGCGAACGGCTCGACCATCGCGCCCTCCGCGAAGCTGACGTGGTCCGGCATCTTGAAGGTGAAGCCAGCGGGGTGAACCACTTGCGGTGCCAGACAGCCATGCACGGGCGGCGTCGCCCAGAACACAACGTCCGGATCGACGTTGTAGGCGCCCAGCTTGACCGCTCTAGAGTTCGATGCCGGAATCCCAGGCTCCATGCAGACCCGATCTCCCGGCTTGAGGTCGCGAACGCGTGCTCCAATCTGGCTGACAACGCCCGACGCTTCATGGCCCAGCACCATGGGCGCCTCGACGACAAAAGGCCCTATCCGGCCATGGGTGTAGTAATGAATGTCACTGCCGCAGATGCCGACCGTGTCGATGTCGATCAGCACATCGTCGGGGCCGGGTGAGGTAGGCAGATCAATTTCCCGAATCGCGATTTCTCCAACCCGTTCGAGTACAACTGCCCGCACTGCGCATCTCCTCCCAAAGCCTTTTCTTGACCGCCATTTTAAGTTATCCGCCGTTGATCTCTATGATGCTGCAGCATTGGAATCGATACGAATTTTCAGAGCAGCGCCTCGCTTGACGCTGGTCAGACCAGGCCGGTAATCATCGAGACGATTTCGTTCTTTTCGGTTTCAGCCGTGCGCCGGATGCCGACCTGGTTGCCGCGGCGCAGCACGCAGATGCGATCGGCCAGGCGGAAGACCTGGTCCAGGCTGTGGCTGATGATCAGGATGGCCAGGTTTTGCGTGCGCAGGGTCTTGATGATCTCTTCCACCCGCGCGGTCTCGGCGACGCCAAGCGCGGCCGTCGGTTCGTCCAGCAGCACGATGCGCTTCGCCCAGTGAAAGGCGCGCGCGATCGCCACGCCCTGGCGCTGGCCGCCGGACAGGTCGCGGATGGTCGCGGTGACGGATGGGATGCGCACGTCCAGTTGCGACACCAGGGCCTGGGCCTCGGCGATCATGCCGCGTCGGTCGAGCAGCCCCAGCGGTCTCTTGGTCTTCTCGCGGCCCAGGAACAGGTTCATATAGACCGGCTGTTGGTCGGCGAGCGCCAGGTCCTGGTAGACCACCTCGACATCGTTGCGGTCCGCATCGGTTGTCGGTTGGACGGTCTTGCCCGCGAACTCGATCGTGCCGGCCGTCGGCGGGTGCACGCCGGCGATGATCTTGACCAGGGTCGACTTGCCGGCGCCGTTGTCGCCGACCAGCGCCACGATCTCGCCGGCCTCGATCTCCAGCGAACAGTTCTCGATCGCGACCAGGCCCGAAAACTCCTTCCGGATGTCGGTCAGCCTAAGGGCCGGGGCGTTGGATGCGTCGGGCATCGCGCGGCGCCTAGCCTGGCCAGTCCATGGGCTGGCCGAAGCTGTTTTCGATGCTTTCGACCTTCGGCTCGCCGGACGTCACGCCGGAAACGCCAACGACAAAGCAGCGGGTCACGAATGCCTGGGCCCTGAAGCCAAAGACCACACTGTCGCCGGGCTTCGGCGAAACAGGCCCTTCGCAACTCACCATGCCGTAATAGTCGATGGCCGACGGCGGCGGGATCTCGACATCTGCCAGTGCTGCCTCGTCGCTGGTGGGCGTGTCGGAGACGATGGCCCTGACCTGATAGTCCGGGAACACCGGATCGATGTAGAGCCCCCCGCCAAAGCAGTAGGCGTCGCCGCTATGCAGGTGCGAGATCTCGCTCAAATAGAGGGTTGCCGGCAGCTCCGGCAGGTCCTCGATCGCGTGCAGCGGCGTTGTGCCGTGAAGCCCGTTGCCGGGCTCGCACTGGGTGACGCCGGCATCGGCCAACGCCTGCAAGGTCACCGTCGACGTGGTGCCGGGGGCGTTGATCTCGATCGAACCGCGGCCGGCCCTTGCCAGCATCTCGGCGGCCGTTTCCAAGGTGCGCAGATTGGGCGTCGGGGCGACACGCCGCCGCTCGGCATCGAACAGCAGCGCCGGAAAGGTCGTGATGCCGGCGAAATGGCCGCCCTCAAGCCGGTTCAGCGCGTCCGCGACGCGGCCGATGTCCGCGGCCTCAAAGCCGCCCTCATGGCCCCGATAGAACGTGTCGCCGTCGGCATGGATGCGGGCCAGCAACGCCTGGTCCCGGCCCAACGCGCGCGCAGCGGCGGCCGCTTCGCTGGCCTTGGTTTCGCTGAACACCGTCCAGAAGCGTGGGCTCAGCTTAACCCCGGCCGGCGCTTCGAATCTGGGGATCTGGGTCAGATGTCCCAGATGGCCGATGCCCATGCCCGCGCGGTGGCAGGCGATGGCGCAGGCCATGTCGACCGCCACCACGTCGTCGATTCCGCCGCGTTTGACCGCCGCGCAGAAGGACGAAGAGCGCCCAACCTGCTTGGTCATTGCGAAGGTCGCGAGGCCCAGCCTGTCCGCCTCGGCCTTGAACCGTCTTGCGTTGGCCTCGACCGTGTCGAGATCGATCACAAGCGCATTGGCCGGTACTTGACCCGCCTGGTGGAGGGCAATCGCCGCTTCGATGAAGCGCGGATTGCGGCGGCGCAGAACGTCCAGAAACATCGCTTCTTCTCCTAGCGCGTCGGTTCGCGTAGCGAAATCGCGACCGCCGCCAAGATGATCAGGCCGCGCACGATGAGTTGCTGGGAAACCGACAGGCCCATCAGGATCAAGCCGTTGTTCAGCATGCCCATCAACAGCGACCCGAACAGCGCCCCGATGATGGAGCCCTTGCCGCCGTTCAGCTTGGTGCCGCCGACGATCACGGCGGCGATCACGATCATCAGGTCAGCCTCGCCCAAAGTGTAGCGCGCGCCCTGGATGCGACCGGCATAGAGTAGGCCGGCGAGGGCGGCGCAGGCGCCACTCAGGATCAAGACGCTGAGACGGATGCGCGTAACGTTCACCCGACAGGCGCGGGCGGCTGCGGCATTGTCCCCCGTCGCCACCACATGGGCGCCGAAGGTTGTATGCCGATAGACAAGATGCCCTATCGCCACGATCACCAAGGTCCACAAGACCAGCGATGGGATGCCGAACAACGAGCCCGAGCCGAAGAAGCCGGCAAAGGCCTCGTTGGTGATGGGGATCGAGCGCAGGTCTGTCAGGGTCCGGGCGACGCCGGCAAACAGGCCCATCGTGGCCAGCGTGACCAGAAAGGAGGGCAGCCTGAGAAAGGCGACGAAGGCGCCGTTGATGGCGCCGATGGCACAGCCGGCCGCCAGGGCCGCGGCGATGCCGACCAGGGCCGAGGCCTCCTGCATGACCACGGCACCAATCAGCGCCGCGACCGCGACGATCGACCCGAAAGACAGGTCGATCTCGCCAGCCGATAACACGAAGACGAGGCCGACCGCCATGACGGTCGCGGGTGCGGTCTGCAGGACGATGTTGATCAGATTGCGCGAGGACAGAAAGCCCGTGTCCCACAGCGTCACGGAAAAGAACAGAAAGATGACCAGAAAGCCGACATAGACGACGTTCTGGCGAACGTCGACCCGGTCGAGCAGCCTGTGAACACCATCCATCGTCGGGTCCTTCGGATCGGACGGCCGCGCCGGCGCGTGTGACCGGCGCGGCCCCTTGCCGCTATTGGGCGGCGTTCAGCACGCTTTCCGGCGCATCGCGGTGCAGCGAAATGTTCCAGCCCTCGGCCACATTGTCCGCCGTCACGGTGATGGCCGGTGCCACGATGAAGGGTGGCATGGCGTTGCCCAACAGGTCGTTGGCGCCGACGGCCGCCATGGCCCGGCCCAGCTCGTAGGCTTCGTCGGCGACGATCGCCGCCACGTTGCCGCCCTGCGCCATGTCCAGGGCCACCGGCTCGCTGAGATCGAGGGTGACCACGCGCGTGTGATCGTTGCCGTTGGCCCGAAGCGCGGCGATGACGCCCTCCGCCGGCTGCGCCCAGGTGACGTAGATGCCGTCAAGATCCGGGTAGCGCAGCAGAAGCGCGTTGGCGATTTCCTCCGCCCGGGCCGGGTCGGCCAGACCTTCCTCGGCAACGACCTCGATGTTCGGATAGTCGTTGATGATGGTGGTCATGAACGCGTCGTCGCGCTGGTTGGTGACGTAATAGTCGGCATCGTGATAGATCCAGGCGACCTGGCCTTCCCCGCCCATCGCGGCGGCCAACGCATCGGCGGCCTGCTTGCCCATCTGGAACAGATCGTCGGTCACGATCGCGGCGTAATCCTCGCCATGGACATAGCCGCTGGGCAGGTTGGACAGGAACACCAGGCTGACGCCGGCTTCCGCCGCCTCGCTGAACGCTTCGGCTGAGGTGACCGGGTCAAGGGGCAGGGCGATGATGATATCCGGCTCCAAGGTCAGCGCGGTTTCGATGTCGCTGCGCTGCCGGGCGGCGTCGAAGCCGGCGTCCGTGGTCGCGACCACCTCGATGCCGAGGCGTTCGAACTCATCGGTCGCTCCGTCCGTCACCGCGTTCACGAAGTCGGCGGAGGTGTGCCACAGCAGGGCCGCCGTCGCCCCGCGCTGGCGCAGGATCTCGGCATCGGCATCGGAAACCGTGATGGTTGCCGACGGTGTGGCCTCCTCGCCGCCGGGGCCGACGGTCTCGCCGTTGGCGAACCCGCTCAAGAACACCAGGCCGGTCGCGATGGCGGTTGTCAGTCGTATGGTCATGATGGATCTCCCCTTCCATTGACGTGGTTGATGGCAACGGTGCCGCAGAAATCGGCGATGAAGGCGGCGAAGGCGACGATGCCGGCCAAGTACTCCTCGACCGACACATGTTCTTCCAGCGTGTGGCAATTGCGAATGTCGCCGGGTGCGCAATAGACGGTCGGCACGCCCAGCCGATCGACCAGGAACGGCGCCTCGGACCAGTAAGGCGCACCGTCGATCGAGCCCCGGCCGGGCAAGACTTCGTCCAGCCGTCGCCTTAGGGCGGCAATGGCCAGCAGATCGGCGTCGGTTTCCGTCGGCGAACCCCCCAGCGGGTGGTCGCGACCGGCCGGGAAATCGACAACGACCGCGATTTCGGGGTCCGTCACAGCGTCGCGGACGGTGTGCTCGAGCTCGCCGGCTGCGGCGTCCAGGCTTTCGCCCGGCCGTAATTTGCGGATCAGTGAGAGTGAGCACTCGCCGGGCACGGCGATGTAGCCGCCGGACTTGATTTCGGTGACCAGCAGGAAGGACCGGCCAATCAAAGGGTGGGTGCCCCGCCCGGCCAGTTCATCGGAATGGCGCCACAGGGCGGACAGAACGCCGTGGGCGGCTTTCAGCGCATCCTTGCCCAGTTCCGGCACGCCGAAATAGGCGGATTTCCCGGTGATGGTGATGTCGGCGATCAGAAAGCCCATCTGAACGGGGTAGACGGCAAGCTGAGTTGGTTCGACATAGATCGCGAAGTCAGGCCTCGCGACTTCGCCGCTTTCGCACAGCGCGACGTAGTCTTTCGCACCCTCACTGAGCCCCATCCCCGGCTCGCCGCTTTCCTCATCGCCGATGAAGGCAAAGCCGACATCGCCGGCCAATTCCACGCCGGCGGCATCGAGCAGGCGCAGCGCCGCGAGACTGGCGCAGATGCCGGCCTTCAGATCGCCGGAACCGCGTCCCCACAGCGCGCCGTCGACGATGGCGCCGCCGAACGGGTCCTCACGTTCGGTCCCTTTCCAATGCTCACGCCAGCCACGCACATGGACCGTGTCCGTATGGCCCATGAACAGGAGTCTTGGGCCTTCACCCGTGCCTTTCCGCTCGCCCCAGACATTGGGTCGGCCGGGCGCGAAGTCTCTGCGCCCCGTCGTAACCCCGAGCTCTCGCAGCTCCGCTTCCAACAGATCGGCGAAATTGGCTTCATTGCCGGTGATGCTTTCGCGGGCCACCGCGCGCCGCCAGAGATCGATTGCCGCGGCCTCGTCGAGG
This sequence comes from Pseudomonadota bacterium, assembly GCA_039177555.1. GTDB lineage: Bacteria > Pseudomonadota > Alphaproteobacteria > DSM-16000 > Inquilinaceae > JANQGH01. The sequence continues at coordinate 12,100 of JBCDFV010000060.1, forward strand.
GACGCTCGTAGCCCGGCGGCGGAGGGCGGCTGATTAGGGATCATTCGGCCACGCCCGCGATCACCTGATCGGCCGGTGGCAGGGAGATGCCGGTCGTTGCGACAGGCGCGCCGAACAGGGATTTGTGCAAAAGGCCCAGACCGATTGCCGTGGCACCGACAATGGTCGCGTTGGCGCCCAGTTGGCCGGCCTCGACCTGCGGCGGTCGTGCCATGCAACCCGGCAGGATCTCGCGGACACGCGAGACGATCTCTTCGCGTCCGCCAATGCCGCCGCCCAGCAAAACCCGCACCGGGTCGACGATCGCGCAGATGGCCGCGACCGCGCGGGCCATCACCGTCGCGGTGTCGTCAAGAACCGCGCCGGCCGAGGCGTCGCCCGCCGCGGCCAGGTCGAAGATGCGAGGAACCGATGCGGCATGCCCGGCCAGATCGCGAAAGCGCCGTTCGATGCCGACCGTGCCAACGCGCCGTTCCAGCGCGCCGACGCGCCTTGCTTCGGCGCTGAACGGGTCGCTGCCAAACGGCAGATAGCCCAGTTCGCCGGCCGCACCGGTCGCGCCCCTCACGAGGTCGCCGCCGATCATGATCCCTGCGCCCAGGCCGGTGCCGAGTGCGATGTAGACCAGATCGTCGACATTGCGCCCCGCACCGAGCCAGTGTTCGCCGAACGCGGCGAGGTTGACGTCGTTTTCCAGCACGACCTCGACCCCCAGCCGGGCGCTGATCGCCTGGCCGATATCGATTTCCTCGAAGCCCGGAATGTTGGGCGCCAGAACCACCTGGCCAGAGCCTGGCCTCGGTGCACCCGGGACGGCCACAACCGCCAACCGGATGCGGTCCGTGTTGACGGCCGCCGTCCTCGTGGCCTGGCGCGCCAGACCGACAATTTGCTCGACGACATGCAGTTTGCCGCGCTTGTCGGTCGGCGCCACCTCCTCTGCCAGGGTGCGGCACGCGAGATCGCAGAGGGCGACGCGCAGCTTGGTGCCGCCTAGGTCGACCGCGATGATAAACGCCGCGCGCGGATTGACCTCGTAGGTGATCGCCGTTCGGCCGATATGGCCGCTGGTCCGGCCGGTCTCGGTGACGAATCCGTCATCTTCAAGCTGGCTGACAATTTCGGAGATCGTCTGCTTGGACAGTCCCGTTTGCTTGGCGAGGCTGGCGCGCGAGATGGGCGCGCAGCGCAAGATGGCCGCCATAACCGCTTGCTTTGACAGTTGACGCGAGAGGGTCACGTCGAGCAGGCCTCCGAACTGATCTAATAGTTCGGTATAAGAACGAACTAATTGGCGCATGTCAATATGGTGTTGCCGGCTGGCCGCTTGGCGTGGCTTTTGACGGGGTCGGTCGGAGATCGCGTCGAACCCAGGGGCAGCCATGCGGACCAGCAAAGTCATTCATGTCATCTCGGCCCATGCCGAGGGCGAGGTCGGCGACGTAATCGTCGGCGGCGTGGCGCCGCCACCGGGTGACACGCTGTGGGATCAGCGCAGCTTTGTCGCGCAAGACGGCGGGCTGCGCCGCTTCGTCCTGAACGAGCCGAGGGGTGGCGTCTTTCGCCACGTCAATTTGCTCGTCCCGCCGAAGCATCCCGAAGCCCAGATGGGCTTCATCATCATGGAGCCTGAGGACACGCCGCCCATGTCCGGCTCCAACGCGATCTGCGTCGCGACGGTTTTTCTGGATGGCGGCATCGTGCCCATGCAAGAGCCGGTCACGGAGATGATCCTGGAGGCCCCCGGCGGATTGGTGCGCGTGAAGGCCGACTGCCGAAACGGCAAGGCGGAGCGCATCACCGTTAGAAACATGCCGTCCTTTGTCGACCGGCTCGACGTGATGGTGGAGGTGGCGGGGCTCGGCGCGCTGACGGTCGACACCGCCTTTGGTGGCGACAGCTTCGTCATTGTAAACGCCGATGATGTCGGATTTCAGATTGTGCCCGACGAGGCGCGTGACATCGCCCGCCTAGGCGTCGAGGTGACCAGAGCCGCAAATGAACAGCTCGGCTTCTCGCACCCCGACAATCCCGACTGGGATCACATCTCCTTCTGCCTGTTCGCCGGGCCCTTGGAGAAAACGGATTGCGGTTTCACCGCACGGTCGGCCGTCTCAATTCGGCCGGGCAAGGTCGATCGCTCGCCAACTGGGACGGGCGTGTCGGCGCGCATGGCGGTCCTGAACGCGCGCGGCGTGATGCAGGTCGGCCAGACCCTGACCGCGCGGTCGATCCTCAACTCCGCCTTCGTCGGCCGCATCGCCGAGACGACCATGGTCGGCGGTCGCGCGGCCATCGTTCCCGAAATCTCGGGTCGAGGCTGGATCACCGGTATTCATCAACACATGCTGGACCCCGAAGACCCTTGGCCGTCTGGCTATCGGCTCAGCGACACGTGGGGCCAGGACACAGGCTGACGCCGGTGCTCAGGGCTGCGTGGCGGCCGCGTTCTCCTCCTCGGCTTGGTTCAGAAACGACACGACCTGGTCGAGCCCCTGGCGCATATGGTCTTCCAGATGCCGCAGCATGGCGTCGAGATCGTCGCCGGTGGCCAGCGCGACATAGCGATCGTTGCCCCGCTTCAGGGGCAGCAGGTCGGCATTGGCCCGATGGTGCCAGGTGAAGTAGGTCTGCAGCCGGGGGCGCATGCGCTGCCAGATCTCGAACAGCAAGGCGTGGTCGGCGCACTCGAAAACCCAGCTATGAATGTCGAGTTCGCGTCGGATCGACAAGCCGTCGTCGCCCTCGTCGATGGCGTCATGGAACCGGCGCAAGCGATCTTTCAGGTCGGTCAGGCGGCGCCGGTCGCGGCGGTCCCAGGCCGCGCGGAAGGCAAACGCTTCCAGGTTGGCGCGCAACGAGTACAGCTCGCGCAGGTCACGGCGGGTCAGCCGGCGCACGTAAAGACCCTTATAGGGCTGGCTGTCCAGCAACCCGGCCTCCACCAGGTCCCGGATGGCCTCGCGCAGAGGCCCGCGGCTGACATCCAGGCGCTTGGCGAGGTCCATCTCGGTCAGGCGCCGCCCGGCCTCCAACTGGCCCGTGATGATCAGGTCGCGCAGCCGGTCGACCACCTGGCCGCGCAAGGTGCGCGTGCCGATCGGGGCGATCTCGCCCGGTCCGGCGACAGGGTCGTCAGGCAAGCCCGCACTCCCGCTTGATCAGATCGCCATAGAGCGACCGGATGCGCTGAGCCATCGGGCCGGGCCAGGACGTGCCGATCTGGCGGCCGTCGATTTCGCGCACCGGCGTTTGGGCGCCAAAGGTGCCGGTGACGAAGGCCTCGTCCGCGCCGTAGGTCTCGACCAATGAGAAGGCGCGCTCGTGAACCGGGATGCCGTCGGCGCGCGCCAAGTCGATCACCTTCTGGCGCGTGATCCCGTTCATGCAGTAGTCGCCGGTCGAGGTCCAAAGCGCGCCCTTGCGCACGATGAAGAAGTTGGTGGAGTTGGTGGTGTTCACGAAGCCCTGCGGGTCCAGCATCAGCGCCTCGTCCGCGCCGGCCTTCAGCGCGTGGACCAGCGCCAGGATGCAGTTCAGCTTGCTGTGCGAGTTCAGTTTCGGGTCCTGGGTCATGGGCAGGCCGCGATGGATCGGCACGGTGTGGAGGCTTAGCCCACGCCGGATCGTGTTCTCGTCGGCCACCTTGTATTCCGGAATCACCACAATGGTTGGCCCATAGATGCTGAGCCTCGGGTCCTGAAACGGCGACTTCTTGCGGCCCCGCGTCACCATCAGCCGGACATGAACATCGTCGGTCATGCCATTGGCGCGCGCGGTCTCGTACAGCAGCGCGGCAACCTCCTCCTTCGTCTTGCCGATGTCCAGATCGATGGCGAGCGCGGCTTCGAACAGCCGGTCGATATGATCGTCTAGAAAGGCAAAAACGCCGTTGTAGAGCCGCAAGCCCTCCCACACTCCATCGCCCAGCATGAAGCCGCTGTCATAGACCGAGACCTTGGCCTCGTCCTTGGGCAGCATCTCGCCGTCGACATAGATCAGAATGTCTGCGTTGCGCGGGTCTTCCTCGCTGTCATGGGTGCTGACGGAGGGTCGGACGGCGTCGGTTATGTCCATGTCGGTGCTTTCCGCATGTGCCGTGAGGGTCTCGTTAGGTGATCGCCAAGTCGGGCAGCTTATAGGTCGCGTGGCCGCGCAGGAAATCCCGTGTGCGCTGCTGTTTCGGTCGGACCAGCACATCGTCCGGCGCGCCCTGCTCCAGGATAACGCCGTCGCTCAAGAACAGAACCTTGCTGGCGACGGAGTAGGCGAAGCCGAGCTCGTGGGTGACGATCAGCATGGTCATGCCTTCGTCCGCCAGCGAGCGGATCGTCTGCAGCACTTCACCGACTAGTTCGGGGTCCAGCGCCGAGGTGGCCTCGTCGAACAGCATCAATTGCGGTTCCATGGCAAGCGCCCGGGCAATCGCGACCCGCTGCTGCTGCCCGCCGGAGAGATGGGCTGGATAGCTGTGCATCTTGTCGGCCAGGCCGACCTTGGAAAGGTAGGTTTCGGCCCGCGCCTCGCATTCGCCGCGCGGCAGCTTCAGCACCGTGCGCGGTCCCTCCATCACATTGCCGAACGCGGTCATGTGCGGAAACAGGTTGAAGTGCTGAAAAACCATGCCAACTGTGGCGCGGATGCCGATCAGTTCCGACTCCCGATAGTCGACCTGGATCCACCCGTCGGCCCGATTGCGCTCCGTTCCAACCGGCTTGCCCGCAATGGCGATGCGGCCGCTGGTCGGGATCTCCATGAAGTTGACGCAGCGCAACAGCGTGCTCTTGCCCGACCCGCTGGAGCCGAGAATCACGACCGTCTCGCCTTTCTCGACCGTAAGATCGATGCCCTTCAGCACCTCCAGCGCGCCGAAGGACTTGCCCAGCTTTTCGATCTTCAACAGTTCGGTCATCGATCGCCGGTCCTATTCATGCCGGCTCAACCGGCGTTCCAGCCCGCGCACGGCAATCGCGATGGGCCAGATCATGACAAAGAAGATAAAGCCGACAACCGTATAGGTCTCGATCGGATTGAACTCGATCGTGCTGATCGTCTTGGCCTGGTGCACCAGCTCGCCAAACGCGATGACGGAGGCAAGGCTGGTCATCTTGGTCAGCTCAATCGCCCGGTTCATGAAGGCCGGGATCATACGCCGCATGGCCTGGGGCAGGATCACGCGGCGCATCTGTTCGCCATAGCGCATGCCCAGCGCCTTGGCCGCCTCCCACTGGCCGCGATGGATCGACTGGATGCCGGCGCGATAGATCTCGCTGCAAAAGGCGGCCGTGTTCAGCGACAGGCCCAGTGTCGCGGCCGTGAAGCTGTCGATCCGAAATGGCGAAATGATCGGGAAGGCGAAAAAGAACCACATGATCTGGACCAGCGCCGGCGTGTTGCGGAACACCTCCACGAACACGCTGGCCGGCACGTTCAGAAGCCGGTTTTTCGAGTAGCGCGCCGCGCCAATGAATAGGCCAAGAAACAGACCGATCGCCAGACAGACGACCGCCAGCAGCACCGTATTGCCAAGGCCGGTCAGCAGCAGGCGCCAGTTGGTGAAGACGCTCTCGAAGTCCCAGACATGCTCCATGTCAGTGCACCGTGCCCTCGCCGGTGCGGCCCAGGCGGCGTTCCAACCGCCGGACGAACAAGCTGACCGGGAACAGGACGGCGAAGTACATCGCCGCCGCCACGGTGAAGACCTCCAGCGGCCGGAACGTCGCCTGGGCGATCGTATTGGCCTCGTAGAGCAGATCGGCATAGGAGACGGTGGCGACCAGGGTCGTCGTCTTCATCAGCTCGATCACCCGCTCCAAGAAGGCCGGGATCATGCGCTTGACGGCCTGAGGCAGGATCACCCGGCGCATGGACTGGCCTCGGTCCATGCCGATGGCCTTGGCCGCCTCCCACTGGCCCTTCTCGATCGAGACGATGCCGCCGCGAAAGACCTCGGCGAAGAAGGCGGAGGATTGCAACGAGAAGGTCACCACCGAGGCGATGAAGGGCGTGATGTTGATGCCGGTCAGGATCGGCAGGGCGAAGAACAGCCAGAAAAGCTGCACCAGCGGTGGGGTGGAGCGCAGGAACTCGATCACGATCCCGACCGGGATGCGGATCATCCCGTGGCGCGACAGGCGTAAAAGCGCCAACACCAACCCCAGCGGCACGCCGAACAGCAGGGCGAGGCCCGTGACCTTCAGCGTGTTAACGAGGCCCAGCAACAGCAGGTCGAAGTCGCGGAAGACGACGCCGAAATCCCACTCATACCCCATCAGGAACGGTTCCTAGTGAGCGGGCGCCGAGCCATCCCGGCGCCCGCCGCGTGGCTGGCCCGTTACCACTGTTCCCGACGAATGGCCGGCACCGATGCCGGGTCGACGCCGAATTCGGTCAGGAACTCCTCATACCAGGCCTGGGTCTGCCCGGTTGTGTAGTAGTAGGCGATCACGGTGTTGACCCAGTCACGCCAGCGCGTGTCGTCTTCCTGGCGCACGCCGGCGCTGGAGGCCGATTCCCGGATTGGCGCCGGCAGCACGATCTGGCCACGCCCGATCTGCTGGCGCATGGCGATCAGCGGCGGGTGGAACAGCGAGACCGCGTTTACCCGGCCGGACTGGAACGCCGCGACGGCCTCGCCGTTCGACGGGAAGCGCAGGATGTTCGCCTGGTCCAGACGCTGGGTGACGTAGCTGTCCATCGTCGTGCCCTGGGTCACGGCGATCGAGATGTCGGCGCTGTTGAGATCGGCCCAGTCGTTGACCTGGATGTCGTCGTCGACCAGGACCGCGAGCGCGTAATAGAGCAGGGGCTGGGCCGGGAAGTCGATCGCCATCGCCCGTGCCGGTGTGGCGTCGAGCACGAACATGATGTCGATCTGATCGGCCTGCAGCGCGGCCACGGCGGTGCCCCAGGTGACTTCGACCACATCCAGGTCGACGCCGAGAACCTCGGCCATCGCGTTGCCGACCGAGATGCCGAGGCCCGACCATTCGCCCGAGGCCGGATCGAGAAAATACCAGGGCGGCGCCTGGGTGGCGCCGACGCGCAGCGTGCCGCGATCTTGGATCTCGTCCCAGGTGGACTGCGCCTGCGCCATTTGCGGTGTGCCGACCGTCGCGGCGAAAAGAAGGGTCAGCGCCACCAGCGCCGACGCCAGAAATCCGCGTTTTGTGACCATATCGCCTCTCCCGTGTTCGTTGCTCCGACCCTTGGAAGGCGTCAGAGTATCTGATTGTCAGATTGTCAACAATCCTATTATCGAGACTGGATTAGTGGGTCTGCGGTCGGCCGGTTGCTGATTGCGAACGTCTGATCAGTCGCCTGGGCCGACGGCGAGGCGTCGGCCCAGGCGATCACTCCTTATCGTCGGGCGTCTTGTATTTTCCGCTTAGAAAGAAGTCGTAGGCGCCGTAGGCGGTGATCGCGCCGAACAGGAACATCCACAACTGCTCGCCGAAGAAGATGACCTCGGCGGCGAAGGCGCCGGCCGCGATTGCGAGAACGATCACCCGACGGTACAGCGGACGAAACCAGTCGTCATTGGCGGCCATTCGGTCGGGTTCCTTGCTAAGGTGTTGCTGTGTACCGCCTCTCAATACCGTCAAAAAGTGGCATCGCCAAGCCGATTGGCCGGCGCGCATCGGCGCATCGATGAAGGAGCGCTAGATGGGCGTCAGGCGGCCGCCGCAACCTTTGGCGCCGTGCCATACGCGTCGTTCAGCAAGCCGCCGAGATAGTCGGCAATGGCGCCCATGCCGCTTCGCCCGTCCTTCGCCTCGGCGTTGGGGTTGTAGTTGGTGTTGGTGTTGACGTCGTAGGTGAAAGCGCGGCCGTCGGCATCCTCGATGAACTCGATCCCGGCGATGTCGATGCCGTTCTTGGCCAGGAAGGCCTGCCAGGCCGGCACCAGCGGATGCTGGAAGTCTGGGATGATCTGGAACTTGTCGGCGGGCGCCACGGCCGGACAGACACTGTCATCCTCGTCGATCTGGCAGACATCGGCGGGGCAGAGTTCAAAGCCTTCCGAGGTGTCGACGCGCACGGCATAGACCAGGCGGCCGCCGACGAACTCGACCCGGGTGATGTAGGGAGCAGGCGCCTCGATGTAGCGCTGGACCAGAGTGATGCCGTCGATCGATTCCTCGAAGTCCGGGCTTGCTAAATGCTGTTCGAGCGCCTCGGCAGACAGCAGCAGGCGCACGCCAAGACCCTTGCCGGCGCGGTTGTGCTTCAGAATGACCGGGTAGCCGATCCTCTGCGCGGCATCGGCGATATGCTCCTTACCGATGACGGCGGCGGTGTCGGGCGTCTCGATGCCAAACGACTTCAACGCCTCGTACTGGCCAACCTTGGTAACTTCAAGCTGAACCGCACGCTCGCCATTGATCACGGTGCGGCCATGCCGGGTCAGCCAGGCCAAGACGGCGGCTGTGAACTCCGGCGCATAACGATGGCCGCGCGTGTGCGACGAGGCGCTGATCCGGTTGTAGAAGATGCCTTCCGGCGGCGGACGCGTGAGGTCAAGCGCGCCCCGGTGCAAAAACCATTCGGTGAACGGTACGTCCCGCGCCGCGAACTCCCGCCGCAACGGCACCACCCAATCGTCGTTCTCATGGATGACAAAAACACGGGGCGCGGCCCCGGCCGCATAGGTCTCAAGCATCATGACGCGATCTCTCCAAACGCGCCGGAACATCGGATCAGCCGGCGCTGATCCGAATATAGGGTAAAAACCTTCTAATTTAATGGCGATTACTGCGGCGAGATCGTGATTTCATCCTGCCATACGGCAATCCGGTGGAAGATTTTGCCATGCCTAGCTGAGTTTCCACTCATGGCGGTCCAGCCATTCGTTGGGCTCATAATGCGCAATGTGATTGGCGACCAGGCGACGCATGAATGGCCGATCGCGCCGCTCGATCGCCTTGACCATCAGCAGATGCTCGTCCGCCGCATTGCGGACCCGCGCCTCGGACGTCCAGATCTTCTGCACGGGCACTGGCACGCTGCGCCGCAGATCCATGATCGACCGGACCAGCTCGCGATTGGTGCAGAGCTCGAGCATGGCGCCGTGAAAAGCCAGATTGGCGTTGTTCTGATCGATGCGATCGCCCTTGTTGAGCGCGATGTTGAACGCCTCCGCCAGATCGCCGAGTTCGTAGACCGAGGCGGGCGTAGCGCGGTCGATAATGTCGTCGACGGCCGCCACCTCCAGGATCACGCGGACCTCGGCCACATCGCGCAGCCGTCGTTCGTTGAACTCGCTGACATAGTAGCCGCGGTTGGGAATGCGGTGGACCAGGCGGCGGGCGGTCAGGCTTTCCAAGGCCTGGCGCACGTCGATGCGGGAACAGCCGTAACGCTTTTCCAGGTTGATCTGCTTCAGCCAACTGCCCGTGGCCAGCAGGCCGGCATTGATGTCGGCTTCG
>JBCDFV010000061.1:0-20350 GCA_039177555.1 Pseudomonadota bacterium
ACCGGTGCTGAAAGGGTGAACGAAGACCGTGTCGCTTAGCTATCTCGTCAAACGGATCGGCTTCATCCTGTTCACCCTTTTGGCCGTTTCGGTGATCGTCTTCGGCATCACCCAGGTGCTGCCGGGCGACGCCGCCCAGATGATGTTGGGCGAAAACGCCACCGACGATGCCCTGGCCGCCGTGCGCGACCGGCTGGGGCTCGATCGGCCCATTTGGCTGCAATATTGGGACTGGCTGTCCGCCACGCTGGGCGGCGATTTCGGCACCTCGCTGCGTACCGGCCTGCCGGTGTCGGAGATGATGTTGCCGGCCCTGCAGCGCTCGCTGCTGCTGGCGCTTCTCGCGATTCTGCTGATGCTTGTCCTGGCCGTGCCGATGGGCATCATCGCCGCCCTGCGCCGGGGCAAGCCGACCGATGTGGTCATCGGCCTCGGCTCGTATGTCGGCGTGTCGATGCCGGAATTCGTCACCGCCACGATCGTGTTGCTGGTGCTGGCGAACCCGGTGCTCGGCCTGTTTCCCGCCACGGGCTACGTGCCGCTGACGGAGGATTTCTGGGAAGGGCTGCACCATCTCGCCCTGCCGGTGCTGACCGTGTCGGTGATCATGATCGCCCATGTCTCGCGCATGGTGCGGTCGGAGATGATCGACGTCCTGCACACCGACTATGTCCGGGCCGCACGCATGAAGGGGCTGACCAGGCGGAGGGTGATCCTGCGCCACGCCCTGCCGAATGCCCTGTTGCCGGCCATCACCATCGTGGCGCTGGATGTCGGCTATCTCTTGGGCGGCATCATCGTGGTGGAGGAGATCTTCGCCTTTCCCGGCATCGGCCGCCAGTTGATCGTGGCGATCCAGAACCGCGACCTGCCGGCGATCCAGGCCGGCGCGCTGATCATGGCCGCGACCTATGCGATCGTGAACTTCCTTGCCGATCTGGCCTATGCCGCGCTGGACCGGAGGATCCAGTATGCCTGAGACCATCCGGCGCCTCTTGCACACGCCCCAGGGCGCGATCGGCAGCGTGATCGTGGTCATCGTCCTGCTGGCGGCGATCTTCGGGCCGTGGCTGGCGCCGGACAATCCGGAAACCTTCAACTACGGCAACCGGTTCGAAGGGCCCAGCGCCCAGTTTCTGTTCGGCACCGACCAGTTCGGCCGCGACCTGTTCAGCCGGATACTCTACGGCGCCCAGGCGACGGTCCTGATGGCGATCTTCGCCACCGTGATCGGCACCGGCATCGGCGCGGTGATCGGCACCGGCTCGGCCTATCTGGGCGGCCGTTTCGACGAACTGGTCATGCGCCTGGTCGATGCGGTGATGGCCATCCCGAACCTGCTGTTCGCGCTTTTGATCGTCACCGCGCTCGGCGTCAGCGGGGTAAACGCCCTGGTTGCCATCGGCATCGCGTTTGCGCCCGGCATGGCCCGCATCGCCAGGTCCGTTGCCCTTACCGTGCGCGAGCAGGACTATGTGAAGGCGGCCATCGCGCGCGGCGAAAGCGCCGGCTACATCATCCTGCGCGAGATGCTGCCGAACGTCATCGCGCCGATCGTAGTCGAGATGACCATTCGGGTGGCTTTTGCCATCATGCTGCTGGCGACCTTGAGCTTTTTGGGGCTCGGCGCCCAACCGCCCTCGTCGGAATGGGGCCTTATGGTCTCCGAGGCCCGGTCCTACATGTTCCGCAATGCCTGGATGATGATCTGGCCGGGCGTCTGCATCGCTGTGGTCGCGATCGGCTTCAACCTGCTGGGCGACGGTTTGCGCGATGCCCTCAATCCGAAGACCTGAGCCATGAGCGCGGACCCCGTCCTTTCCGTCGAGAGGTATTCACTGGCCTACGGCACGTCGGCCGGCGCGTTTCAGGCGCTGCGCGATGTCAGCCTGGCCTTGCAGGGCGGTGAAGTGTTGGGCCTGGTCGGCGAGTCCGGGTCGGGCAAGACCTCGCTGGCTCAGGCCATCATGCGCGGCCTGCCGCCCAATGTCGGCCGCGAGGAAGGGCGCATTCTGCTCGGGCGCGAGGACCTGACGACCCTCAGCCAGGCCAGGATGACCAACATTCGCGGTCGCCGGCTGGGCATGGTCTTCCAAGACCCCAGTACGTCGCTGAACCCGACCATGACCCTGGGCTCCCAGATCATTGAGGTGCTTACCCGCCATCGCGGGCTCGACCGGCAAGCGGCGCAGCGCGAAAGCGTTGCCATGCTTGAACGGGTCGGCTTGAAGACGCCGGCCGCGATGATGCACCGCTATCCTCATGAGGTCTCCGGCGGTGAGAAGCAGCGTGTCGTGATCGCCGCCGCCTTCGCCTGCCAGCCGGAAGTGCTGCTGTTCGACGAACCGACCACGGCGCTGGACGTTATCACGGCCCGCCAGATCCTGGATCTGTTTCGCGACCTACAGTCTGAAACCGGCGTCGCCTCGCTCTACATCTCGCACGATCTGGCTCTGGTTTCGACCATCGCCGACCGGGTCGCGGTCATCCACCAAGGCCGAATCGTTGAGCAGGACCCGGCCGAGCGCATCTTCACCGCCCCCCAGGATGCCTATACCAAGCGGCTGATCTCCGCCGTTCCGCGCCCGGACCGGCGCCTGGTTGACGACGCGACTTCCTCCGGCGGCAGCATGCTACTGAGCGGCCAAGACCTGACCGTGCGCTATGGCCGGCCCGCGCTGCTCGACTTTCTGAACAAGGCGAGGGCCAAGGGGGTGATCGGTGCGCAATCGGTCTCGTTCGATCTGGCGCAGGGCGAGATCCTGGGCATCGTCGGTGAGTCCGGCTCCGGCAAGTCGACCATCGCCAAGGCCCTGGTGGGGCTGAACCCTTTCAGCGGAACGGTTGGCTTCGGCGGCAAGACCCTGACCGGCCGACGGGACATGGATGCCGCCTATCGCCGCGCGGTCCAGATCATCTTTCAGCACCCCGACAGTTCCCTGAACCCGCGCCAGACCGTCGGCACCATCATCGCCCGCCCCTTGCGGCGCTACGGCCTGGACCGTGAGGCGCCGGTCACCGAGACCGTCGCCGGCCTGCTGCGCGACGTGCAGTTGCCCGAAGACTACGCCAAGCGCTATCCGCATCAGCTTTCCGGCGGCGAAAAGCAGCGGGTGGCGATCGCCCGCGCCTTTGCCTCCAAGCCGCAGATCGTCATCTGCGATGAGATCACCTCGTCGCTGGACGTATCGGTCCAGGCCTCGATCATCCAGTTGCTGTTGGACCTGCGCGCGCGGCACGGCACGGCCTATCTGTTCATCACCCACGATCTCAATCTGGTGCGCCAGATTGCACACCGGATCGTGGTCATGTATCGCGGCGACGTGGTCGAAACCGCCACCGTCGCCAGCCTCGCCCGCCAGCCCGAACACGCCTACACCAAAGCCCTGCTGGACGCCGTACCCGTTCCGGTCGGCTAACCCGCGATAACGGAGAACACAGATGGATCGCCAAGCCCTGTTGGCCAGCCTGGACGAACGCGCCGCGCTCGACTTCCTGTCCAGGATGATCCAGCACAAGAGCTACTCCGAGACCGACGGCGAGCGCGAACTCGCCAGGGTCATGGCGGACGAGATGCGCACGCTTGGGCTGGACAGCGACCTGCAAGATGTGCCCGGTGGGCGCTACAACGCCATCGGCACCTGGCGCGGGAAGGGCGGCGGCGCCAGCCTCTTGTTCAACGGCCATCTGGACACCAACCCGGTGACTGAGGGCTGGACGGTCGACCCGTGGGGCGGCCTGGTCGACGACAAGTTTATCTACGGCATCGGCTGTTCCAACATGAAGGCCGGCGACGCCGCCTATTTCTGCGCCGTCAGGACACTGATCGACGCGGGCGTTCGGTTGAAGGGCGACGTCATCCTGACCTATGTCGTGGGCGAGCTTCAGGGTGGCATCGGCACCATCGCGGCGATCGATCACGGCGTGACGGCCGACTATTTCATCAACAGCGAGCCGACCGACCTGCAGGCCCTGACCATGCATGCCGGCGCCTTCACCTTCATCATCGAACTGACCGGCGATACCAGGCACCTGTCGAAACGCGAACAGGCGGTGGACGCCCTCTCAGCCGCCTGCGCGCTGGTGCCGCGCATCAACGCCATGACCTTCTCCGGCGCCAGGAGCGGCGAGCATCTGTCGATCAACCGCGCCCATGTCGGCGTCATGCAGGCCGGGCTGGGCCGCGAGATGCATGATTGGCGGCCGCCCCAGGTCGCGGACTTCGTGCGCATCAAGGGCTCTGCGCGCTACGCGCCTGGGCAAAATGAGGAGAGCGTGCTGGCCGACATGCGCGCCGCGCTCGATACGTTGGAGGCGGAGTATCCGGGCCTGTCGGCAAAACTGATCCATGAGCGCGACGAGGGCCGGCCCAGCATGGGCACGTTCGAGGTCGCCCGCGACAGCCGCATCGTGCAAGTCGTCAATGAGGCCTATCGCACCGTTCGAGGCGAGGACCAGCCGACCGGCGCCATCCGGCCGCCCGGCTTTTACGGCACAGATGCCGCGCATTTCCACCACCGCCTGGGCGTCGAAGGTATCGTCTGCGGCCCCGGCGGCCGCTACAACACGATGCCAGACGAACGGGTCGACATACCCGACTACCTCGACATGGTCCGCATCTACATGCTGGCGATCCTGGACATCTGCGAGCCGGTTTGAGCCGGCCGGGTTCGCCCTAATCGATCCGGGTCGTGCTCATCCAACTGCTTTGAACGTCGGCATGAGTGGCCGCGTCGCCTCGGCTGGCGCGGGTCTCTTCAACCGCCAGCCCCCGTGCGGTGACGGTGCCGAGACAGACGAGCTGCCCGATCGTCGCCAGGACGAACGGGCTCAAGGCCGGCTCGATGGTTGCGCCCGTCAACAGCGTTGAATGTCCGGCCGGATCGCCATCGGCCCGTGCCAACGCGACCGACCGACACAGTCGGCCCATGGTTGACGCCAGCTCATCCGCCCGGAAGGCGCCGTCGCCATCGCCGCCAAGGATCAGCACGCTGTCGTCGGGTTCGACCATGAAATTCATGCCGTGCACGAAGTTTTCCGTCTCGGCGGACAGGGCCAGAAGGCCGCCAGATTCGTGGTACTTGGCCGCGATGTAGTCGGCGGTCGCCCGGTTGCCGCCCTGGCCAAGCACGAAGAGCTTACCGCTCTCGTGCAGGTTGGCGCCGAAGGCCATCGCCGCGTCCTTGGCTGTCGCGATGGTCTCTTCGACGGCCCCAGCAACGCCGTTCAGCCGGTCTGCCGCCCGCCCGCCCCAAGTCTCGCCGAGCACGGCCAGGGCCAGCAAGGTCGCCAGATAATCCGCCGTATGCGGCGTCCGCCGGCTCAAAGGCTGGAACCCGAGCGGCAGCACATGATCGCAGGCACGCGCCAGTGCGCTGTCCGGGTTGCAGGTGATCGCGACGGTTGAGGCGCCATTGTCCCGGACCCGGCGGGCGGCCTGAACCGTACGGCGCGTGCCGCCCGAGATCGACATTAGGACGACGATGTCGTCCTGGCCGACCGGGCTGTGGAACGCGAGCTCGTGGGCGGTGGCGGACCTGTAGGGCACGCCGCAGGATCGAAACCAGCCGGCCATGGCCGCAGCGGCAAAGGCACTGTCCCCGCAGCCCCCGGCCCAGACGTTAGCCCTTTGCGGCAGCGCCAGCTCGGCTGCCTCTCGGCGCAGTCCGGTCAGTATGTCTGCCAGCAGTTTCGGCTGGCCGAGGATTTCCCGGCGCATCGTCTCACTCATGTCTGCTGATCACCGGCTTTGTCTTGATGGATCGTCGCACCGTCCCCGAACTCGCGCCGACCGAGGTCCCACAGGTCGGCAGGCGCAACGGTGTCATGTTCGGTCAAAAGGGCGGTGATCACGTCCGGCGGAACCACCTCTAACTCCGGACCGTCCGTCCGCACCTCGGCCGTCGATGGCAGATCCGCGTCGGCGAGCAGCATGTCAAATCGACGGATCGGCGGCGGATCGATCGGACCTGCATAGCTGCGCAAATCCAGCTTGGAGAGGTCCGTGCAGCCATAGACGGGCACGCCGGCCCATTGCGCCAGGCGGGCTAACGGGCGGCTGCCGACCGTGTTGGTCAGGCTGCCGTCGGCACGCAGGCTTTCGGCCCCGAAAAGCACGGCGCCGCCCGGTTCCAGGATCTGCTCGAACGCGGCATCCAGCACCATGTGGACGGGAAGCCCGGCCTTCGCGAATGCTTCGACGTAGCGCAGCCCGCCGGCGACCGCGCGGCTTTCCGGCACGATGATCTCCCGGTCGCCCATGTCGGACCAGGCAGCGATGACGATGTCCGCCACGGTGCTGGAATAGTCGAACGGGATCAGCCGCCGGACGGGCCGCAACACCGTGACGGCGTGATCGACCAGCCGCCTGCGGCGTTCAATGGCGGTTGCCTGCCACTCATCAATACGCTGCTTCAACGTCGCCAGGCGTTTTGCGGGTTCGAGGGGATCGAGGTCCAGCATCAGCGCGCGGATCGCCGTATTGACCACCGGCGCCTGGGCGCCCCGGACACGGGCGACGAACGATGCCGCCCTCTCTGTGCGCAGCCAGGCCACGCCGGGATCATCGTCGGCGGCCATCAAATGCATCAGCAGATCATGAGTCAACCGGATGTGGTTGCTGGCGCCCAGGACGCCTTCGTCAACGATCTGCTCAAGCAGGGTCATGGTCGTGTCGTCCGGCGCCGACAGGCCGGCATCGACGATCTCTTTGGCGTAGATCAGGCGATGTTCAGGCATGGTCCGGGCGTGCGCGTGTCATTGCGGCCAGTTCGCGTGCGGTGGGCAGGCCGGTTTGCGCGCCCGAGGCGGTGACGACTGCGGCCGCGGCAGCATTGGCTCGGGCCAGGCACTCGAACGGCGGCAAGTGATCGACCAGCGCCCCGTGCAGCATCGCCGCGACAAAGCCATCGCCGGCGCCGGTCGTGTCCGCCACGTCGACATCTCTGGAACCAGCGCTGATCATGCCGCCGTTAACATGGATGCAGCTGCCGTCGCTGCCTAAGGTCGTCACGACCCTGGGGATGCCTTCAATGACGGCGTGTCCGCCAAGGTCCAACAGCTGCCGCCTGGCGGCCCGGTTCATGAACAGCCAGTCGAGTTTGGGCAGCAGAGCGAGCAGGGCGGTCGGATCGTCCGGGATGTCGGCAGCTTCGAGATCGATCGATGTGGTGACCGCCGCCCGCCTGGCCAGGTCGACGACGCGATGGGCGAGATCGGCGTTGCCGAATGTCGCGTGCACATGGCGGACCCCGTCGAACGCGTCCAAGCCGATCTCGTCGGCACGCGGCAGATAGGCGTCGGTCTGCAAGCGCACGAGCGCACGTTCGCCGTGCTCTGTGTGCAGGATCAGACAGACGAAGGTCTGACCGTTGGGGCGCGCAACAACGAACCTTGTGTCGACGTTTTCCGCCTGCATCCGGGCAAGCGCAAAGCGGCCGAAATCATCGTCGCCGACGGCCGCGACCAGCCTGGCATCGGTGCCTAAGCGGGACAGCCCGACGGCGACATTGGCCGCCATGCCGCCAACCTCCTTGCCGACCCAGTGGCCTGCGACCTTTTGATCGGACGACGGAAAGTCGGTCAGATTGGCGATCACATCGACATCGAGATCGCCGACGCATAGAAATCCCTCCCTCATTTCGTCTGCCCCAGCAGCCGCCCGAGGCTCTGGCCCAGGTTTTGACGGCCGAGCAGGGTGTTGATCCCGACACTGCCGATCAGCAGCACCCCGATAACGCCCAACTGCCAGGCCTGGGAAACGTTCGCCAGTTGCAGCCCGACCTGAAGCGTGGTGACGATCATGATCGCCAGCACCGTGCCGGCGATCCGGCCCTGGCCGCCGAAGATGTAGGTGCCGCCCAAGACGGCCACGGTGATCGACAGCAGTTCCATGCCGATGCCGGCATCCGGTCGGGCAGCCTGAAACCAGGACAGGTTCATGATCGCCGCCAAGGCTGCCAGCACGCCGCTGAGGATATAGAGGCCCGTGCGCAGCCGTCGGACGCGTATCCCGATCAGATGGGCGGCGCGCTCGTCATTGCCGGCGGCGTAGATGTGCCGGCCGATGCGCATATAGGTCAGAACGATATGAAGGATGATCGCGACCGGCACGAACACGAGCAGGAAGTGGTTCGGTATCAGCCAGATCTGGCCTTGGCCCAGCCAGGTGAAATGGTCCGGCAATCCGCCGATCGGCGTGCCGCCGGTCAGGGCCAGTGCCAGGCCGCTATAGGCGAACAGGGTGGCCAGGGTCGCCATCAGCGACGGGATGCCGATCCAGTTGATCAGCACGCCGTTGACCGCGCCCAGCATGGCGCCGAACACGATGCCCAGCAGACAGGCGGCATAGATGTCGACGCCCAACGTGAACAACCAGCCGACCGCCAGCCCGACAAGCGAGAGCATGGCCCCGACCGACAGATCGATGCCGGGCCCGCCGGACAGGATGACCAGGGTCTGGCCGATCCCGAGCAGGCCGATGATCGGCACATACTGCAGCAGGAAGGGGATGGTGCTGGCCTGCAGGAAGTGCGGCGACAGCAGGCTGCTGATGACGATCACCACCAGCCAGAGCCCGAACAGGAAGAACAGCCGCTTGGTGGTCGGATCGTGCGTGGACCAGGCCATCATAACGATCGCCCGTAGCGATAGCGGCTTTGCAGCGCGTCGATCGACAGCACCACCACCAGCAGGCCACCGATCACCACGCCTTCCCACAGCGAGGATACGCCGATCAGGACAAGCCCGTTCTGCATCAGCTTGATGAACACCACGCCCAGCAACGTGCCGATCAGGCTGCCGACGCCGCCACGAATGTTGGCGCCGCCGAGGATCGTGGCGGCGATGGCCTCCAGCGCGACATTAGTGCCGATATTGACCTCGACATTGCGCAGCCGCGCGACATAGAGCACCGCCGCCAGGCCGGCCAGCAGGCCCAACAGCGCATAGGCTTGCATCTTCACGCGATCGACCGGGATGCCGACCAGGCGTGCGGCCGCCTCGTCATTGCCGATGGCGCACAGATGGCGGCCCCAGGGCTGCCGATGCAGCAGGATCCAGCAGAAGCCGTAGACGGCGGCGATGATGAACACCCCGACCGGAATGCCGGCAACGTCGCCCCGGGTCAGGAACGACAGCGTGTCCGGCAGGCCCGAAATCCAGGTGCCGCCGATCACCAGATACAAGACCGCGATGAAGACATACATGCTGCCCAGGGTCGCGATGATGGGCGGCACCTTGGCCTTGGCGCAGATCGCGCCGTTCATCAGGCCCAGCAACGTGCCGACCGAGACGCCGATGATCACGACGATGGGGGCGGGCAGATCGGCCTCGAACGCACGGCCGATGAAGATCGCTGACACAGCCAGGATGCCGCCGACGCTGACATCGATGCCGCCGGACATGATCACCAGGGTCATGCCGGCGCCGATGATCGCCAGGTCGACCGACCGGCGCAGCACGGTCGTCAGGTTGCGCTCGGTCAGAAAGAACTCCGACTGGGACGCGAACAGCGCGCAGATCATCAGGATCGCGAGCACCAGGATCAGTTCGCGCTGCGCACCGCGGGCAAATCTAGACAGGGAGGTCAAAGGTTACTGGCCTCGCAAACAGCTTCGATGAACGGGGCTTATCGCGCTGTTCATTGTGCACGCGCCAGCCGGACCATCGACACGGGAATGCCGATGGCCCTGGCCGGCGCCTTTCGGGAGTGAGCCGACTTAGAAGTCGAAATCGTTCACGTTGTCGATGGTGAACACCGTCGGCGGCCCCAACAGGATGATGTCGTCCTCGGGCAAGTAGGTGATCGGGTCGTCCAGGCCCGGGATCTCCATGGTGCCCTCGATGCTGCCGCCATTCACCAAATGGTCGCCGACCCAGACGGTCAGGTAGCCAAGATCGGCCGGGTTCCACAGCACCGAATAGGGCATCGCGCCGCTTTCGATGTAGGCCCGGGCGGTGTTGGGCGAGCAATAGCCGGCGCTCAACACGCTGCCGATGGCATCGGCCGCTTCTACCGCCTGGGCAATGCCGGGGCAGGTGGTCGACGCCATGCCCAATACGGCCAGCAGGTCCGGGTTGCGCGTCATGGCGTCGGTGGCGAACTGATAGGCGCGCGCCGCCGTGCCGTCGGTATGGTCGACCGAGACGATTTCGATGTCTGGATAGGTCGATTCCGCGCGTTCCTGGATTGCGGCGATCCAGTTCTGCATGCTCTGAATGGTCGGTGCGTCGGAAACGATGGCGATCTTGCCGCTGTCGCCGACCCTGGCAACCGCCTCGTCCAGCAGAGTGTAGCCCAGATCCTGGTCCAGCGCCTGGGCGACGAAATACTGCCGGTCGCTGTTCGGCGCGTCGGCGTCGGAGGTCAGGACGATGATGCCGGCCTCGATCGCCTCGGTAATCGCCGGGCGCAGGCTTTCCTCGTCCAGCGGCGATATCGCGATCACGTCAAAGCCCTGATTGACGAAGCTTTCGAAGATCCGCAACTGGTCCGCCGCATTGGTGCTGGTCGGGCCTTCCTGGACGTAGGTGACGCCCAGCTCCTCGGCCGCTCGGTCGGCCCCCTCGCGCATGGCGACATAGTAGGGGATGCCCGCGATTTGCGGAATGAACGCGATGCGCGTCTCGTCTTGTGCCGACGCCGTCGTTGCCGGCATGGCCAGCATCGCGCCAAGGGCGGTCGCCATCAAAAGGGTTTTGTAAGTCATGGAGCCTTCTCCTGTTCGTGTTGACGTCATTTCCCGGCTGGGTCTCAGTTTGCTTCGCTTGGCACCCGGTTTGGCCGGCCCGTTCGGGCCTTGACCGCGCTTGCCCCCGTTATCAGGCCGATGATTTCCTCCGGCGTCGTGGCACCGGTTTCGCGTACGCCGATCTGGCGGCCCTGGCGCAGGACGGTGATCCGGTCGGAGACCTCGAACACGTCCTGGATGTTGTGGGAGATCACCACCACACCCTTGCCCTGGCTGCGCACGGAGTCGATGAACTGCAGCACCTTGTCGACCTCCGCCACGGCCAGGGCGGCTGTCGGCTCGTCCATCACGATCAGGTTGGCGTCGACGTTCAGCGCGCGGGCAATCGCGATGCCCTGGCGCTGGCCGCCGGAAAGGTTCTCCACCCAGGCGTTCATGTCCGGCACGTGCACGTCCAGATCGCTGAGCAACTGTCGCGTTCGGTTGCGCATCGTCCTGCGGTCCAGAAACGGGATGCCGAACAGCTTCCGCGTCAGTTCCTGGCCCAGAAAGATGTTGTCCGCGATCGGCATTTTCGCCGCCAGCGCCAGTTCCTGAAATATCGTCGCAATGCCGTGTTTTTGGGCGTCTTGCGGCGTCTTGAACGTGACCGGACGGCCGCCGAGCAGGATTTCGCCGTCATCCGGCTCATAGGCGCCGGCCAGAACCTTGATTAAGGTCGACTTGCCGGCGCCGTTGTCGCCGACCAGCGCCATGACCTCGCCAGGGCGAACATCGAAATCGACCCGGTCCAGGGCAACCACCCCGCCGAACCGCTTGACGATCCCCTTCATGTTCAACTCAGGCATTGGCTCCCCGCAGGAAAGGCGCGGTTGGCGTGGTCGGAGGCGCCACTTTGAAACGTTTCATTATTGAACGGCAAAGCGTGATTGCCTGTCAATAGCCCATTCGCACCGCAATGGACTTCGTGGCTTAGACGACCTGTTATGCCCGGTCCGCAATCGCCGAGACTGACGCCGGCTGGGTGATGCCGGCGCGCGCCAGCAGGTCCTCGGCGTCTGGTATCAGGCCCTGAGCACCGGCCGCCGTGACCGATTGGCTGGCGGCAATCGTCGCCAGCTCCGCCGCGTCGTCGGTCGCCAGCCGGTTCAGCCAGGCCGCCAGGAACACGCCGACAAAGGTATCCCCGGCCCCGGTCGTGTCGACCGGCTCCACGGGCAGCGCCGCTGTTATGATCGGCTTGGCGTCGTCTTCAAAAACGGCCGCGCCGTCGGCACCGAACGTGGCGATCACCAGGCCCGAGCGATCGGCCGGCGCCGTTCGCCGGATCAGCCCCGCGATTTGACGCCTCGCGGTTCGGGCGTCCGGGTCGATCGGCCCCAGAATGTCGCGCGCCACATCGCGGTTGAGGGCAACCAGGTGAAACAGGTCGCGCAGCTTGCGAAAACCGTCTTCCGTGCGCCACTCGGCCGGCAGCCCCGTGGTGTGAATGGAGGTGATGAACCCGCCGCGTCGCAGCGCCGGCATCGAACCGGCCAGGGTTCCGACCTGCAATCCGTCCAGGTGAATGGCATGGCGCCTGGCGCCGGCGGTTTCGCCCAGATAGGGGGCCAGGCTATCGACTTCCAGCGACAGGGGCTCGTTGATGATCGTGCGCGTGCCATCCGCCTCGACCAGCACGATGCACCGGCTGAGCCTGATGTCGCCGCCGCGATCCACGCTTATGGTGCGAACGCCGCGTGCCGCCAACTCGCCGATCGCCCATTCGCTGTCGGTGTCCTGCCCGACGCGGCTGATGAGTTCGGTTTCCACGGCCAGCGGGGGGCCCAGACCGGCGGCCATCACCGCGACATTGGCGGCCGGTCCGCCTAGGCTCTTCATGATGCGCTCGGCAGTGATGCGGTCACCGACATCGGGGTTTGCCGCGACCCGCGCGGTGTAGTCGGCGGAAAGATAGCCGACGGTCGTCAGCTTCGGCCAGCCGGGGTCCGCGCCGCCGGGTTGGGGCACGGTCGATCGGCGCGAGATCAACGACCTTGCCAGGGTATTCGGCTGGTAGCCGAGTTCCTTGATCGCGGCCTCCACCCTTGCCTTGGTGGCATCGCGAACCGGCGTGGTCCAGTTCAGCACGTTGGACACCGTGCCGATCGAAACACCGGCGTGGCGGGCGACATCATGGATCGTCGGGCGTTTCATCTGGGGGCTGGTCTGCTAGGGGCTGATCTGCCGGCACACATGGCTTAACAATGGTTCATTCTGCGAGCGACGACGGTCCTCTTTGGGTCTGGGACGTTCGCCCAATAGCCAGCTTACCACCCCTATTGCCGAGACAAAGCCTTAGAGAGTTCGAATGCCGGTCTGTGGATAGGATCTCCGAAAGGGTGCAACGCTCTCTTGCCGCCGACAGTTCGGTTGCCGAGGCAAATGGGCGTATATGGACGCTAGACCGCTGGATCGGCGATTAGCGGCCTGGCTAACGATACTGCGGCGTGATCGATGCTGGCCGTCTGCAATGACATGGCAGTTGGGCCGACTGAGCATGCGGCCGGCTTGGAGTTCGCGCATAGGTTGCTCTATGGTTGCTTGGTCGCGCCCTCGTTGACGGGCGTTGCGGACGATGTGGACAGTGGTCGCCGGCCCGGATGCCAGTACCGTCTGGCGGCCGGTCGATTTATCCGTTGATGATGGCTTATAGGAGAGGTCAATGGGCAAGCGCTGGCATGATGTGGCATCGCCGTCGATCAACAGAGGCAAGCGCGCCGGATTGGTCATCGGGAGCATGGTCGCGGCTTGGCTTTCAGGCGCGCCGGCCGCCGACGGACAGACGGTTACGGAGATTGTGGCGACCGCGACCAGCGACCCGGATCGGGTCGCGCTCACGGACGTCATCCTGACCGGTACGTCGCCGGACTGCGCCGACCACGCCTTCACCTATGTGTCGGAAGTCGAGGATTTGCAGCAAATCCGCGTATACCCGGGCGCCGTTATCGTGACGTCTGACGCCAACACCTGCAGAATCCTGTCAAACAGCATTCCCAATCACAGTTTCGGCGCCGGATCGGCGAGAGACTTTGCGACGCCCGTGGCCGAAATCGCCGCTGACTTCACCATCCCGCGACAGCCGCAAGCGGCCGCCCGGCCATCGGCCTTGAGCCACGGACGTTTCGACGCCGTCCTTCTGAATGGGGTGGTCGTGCACATCCTTGCCGCGGGCTGCTACAACCCCGACGGTCGCCGTTCCGATCAATACGGCAACGTCATGTCCGGTTGCCGCGCGAACGATCCGTGGTTGCTGGACCCCATGTCGCCCTGGGTTTCGTTTCAGGAGGACGACCATCACGGCCATGCCCAACCGGATGGCCGCTATCACTATCACGGCAACCCGATGGCCCTGTTCGACGATGCGCCCGGTCCCGACGGCTCACCCGTGATCGGCTTTGCGGCCGACGGGTTCCCAATCTTCGGTTCTTACTTCCGCGACGAAACGGGCACCGTGCGCAAGGCGATTTCGGGGTATGTCCTGCGCGACGGCGAACGTCCTGACGGTTACGGCGATCCGGGTGGCACGTACAACGGCATGTATCGCGCCGATTACGCATTCGTCGGCACCGGCGATCTCGACGAATGCAACGGCATGACCGTGAACGGCGTCTACGGCTATTACGTTACCGATACCTTTCCTTGGATCCTTGCTTGTCTGACCGGAACACCGGATTCTTCTTTCGAGCGCGGCGCGCAATAGCGGCCGTTGTTACTAGGCGCGCTCCGCCGCCGGAATGATCTCGTGCGTCAGCATGTGGGTCAGTTCGGTGGCGTAGGCGCCCTCGCGCGCCGGCAGCGTCGTATCCGACATCACGACCACTGTCAGGCCCAGGGATGGCACGACATAGAGCATTTGACCGCCAAAGCCGCGGGCATACGCAATCTGCCGCCCGCCCGTCTCGCCAAGAAACCAGCCATAGCCGTACTCATGACCGTAGAACGGCGACAGCGTTCTCGGCACCCAGGACTGCTCGATCCAGCCGTCGCTCAACACGAACTGGTCGCGCCAAAGGCCGTGCAACCGCGCCATCTCACCGAAGCGATACAGCGCCATCGGCGACAGCTCCATCTCGCTGCCGCCCAGATAGAAGCCCTGCGGGTCGCGAACCCAGGGTCGGATTCGGATGCCGAGCGGATCGCCCAACCAATCGCGTGCCAACGACAGCAGATCTTGTCCCGCCGCGCGCGCGATCATCACGCCGAGCAAGTGATAGCTGCTGGTCGAGTATTGCATCGCCGCGCCAGGCTCGGCTACGAAAGGCCGTCCAAGCGCGTTGCTGATCCAGTTGTCGCTGGCGATCCAGTTCCCGTAGGTCGAGCCGGACAACCCCGCTTGCATGGTCAGCAGGTTGGCAACCGAGATGTGGCGGACCCTGTCGTCGGCATCCGGCGGGATCATGTCGTCCAGAAACGGCGCCACGGTCTGATCGACACTGAAAAGCACCCCGCGATCAAGGGCAGCACCGGTCAACGCGGCCACGATGGTCTTGGACACCGACTTGATGTTGGCCGGGCGGTTCAGCCTGGGGCCGCGAAACGCTTCGGCGAAGCGGATGTCGCCGTGTCGGGCGATGATCAGGCTGTGCAGGCGTTCCAGCCCCGCTGCGCGCTGGACGGCCTGCCCCAGCAAGGTCGGGTCAAGTGACGTCGATCTGTTCCCAATCGTCGACGCGAGGGCTGGTTTGAGGCTGGTCAGGGTCGCCCCTGCCAGCGAGCCGAGCAGAATGTGGCGTCGGCTGATACTCATGCGATACGGACCCGACTCATGGCGTGCAGCAGCGACAATATGGCTCAGCCTCGCGCCGCGCAACCGGGATGGGGCGGGGCGGCATAGCCCTATTATGCCACCGCCCTCATGTCACGGACAGGTGCTGCTGACGCGATCGGCTGCCAGTCAAGATCGCCGGCATAGCGAAACGCCAGTTGGCCTTCGTCATCCATGGCGAAGAGATGAAGCCAGCGATTGTCGAACAGCGCGCGCACGTCCGCGTGGCGGCCAAGGATCTTGCTCATCGCCTCGCGCGGCGCTTCGATGCAGACGGACAGCCGCAGTGGCTCGTGAACATAGCGCTCACCGTCATGGACCGACTGCCAGGGTAGGCCGGCGCGCAGCAGGCCGCCATTGCCCTCGAACACGCCGATACCGCCGACCACGTTGTGCAGCATCTTGTTGCCGGCACCGAAGGTGTCCGGGGCCACGGTCGAGCCGTAGTATTGCAGGCTGATCCAACTCGCGACCACGACCGGTGCGGTCATGATCAACTCCAGCACGCCGAACCCGTTCTGCGCGTCCTGGTGCCAATCATAGTCGTGCAGAAACGCCCGGCCCTCCAGGCTGCGGCCGGTCGTGCGGGCACGGGGGGCGGCGACGAAGGCCTTGCAACCGGCCAGCCCCCATTCCGGTCGGATCTCCGACCAGTCGCGCGCCCGGTCCTTTATCTCGCCCTCGTCGGCCGCGCGGGGCAGCCGCAGGGCGCGCTCGCCGCGCGTGACCTTGCCGGCCGCCGCAAGCCACTGGCGAGCCTTGTCCAGATCCGACCGGTGATGGAGCGCATGCACGTCCCGGTCGTAGAGCGTGACCGCATCCGTCGTCGTATCGTGCAACGCCCCGATGAAAAGCGTATCTTCGGGCACGGTGATGCCCCGTTCCGCCAGGCCGGCGCGCACCTCGGGATCGTTGAACAGCCGCGCCAGCAGCCGTGCGTTGACCTCGCCGGAATAGCCGCCGCAGGCGCCGCAATGCAGGCCGCTGGCGTAGGGATTGTTCACCACGTTCGCGCCGTGACCGGCCAGCAGCACCACCCGCGCGAACCCGCTGGTCAGCGACATGGCGCGCAAAACGGTCTCCGCAGCGCCGATGCGGGTGTCGAGGTCGAGCGTCGGGTCGAAACGCGGGGCCGGATCGTTCGGCGCGTGCGTTCGATTGAGGCCAAGCGCGTCGCGCACCAGCTTGGCCATATAGACCGGCCCCATGGCCTCGACGAATGCAAACGACGAAACGGCGGCGAGTTTGAAACGCCCCCAGGCCCGCTTGGCCCGGGCGACATAGCGTGCCGCAATGTCCTTGTCCTTGTCGCCAGGCCCCCCGGAGGACGAACTGACCGTCGGGTTCAGCAGCACCGGCAGGTGCAGTTCCCGGACATCCGAGGCAAAGCGGCGATGCTCCGTGAAGACGCCGAAAAAGCCGGCAAAGCCGAGCGTGCGAATGCCGGGGTCGACCGCCTCCAACGCACGACGGAAGACCTCCGACCGCACATCGATGCAAAAGGCCACTTGCAACGCGGGACGGTCGTCAAGGGTTTGGGGGGCCGGCGCCGCCAGCGTCTCGGCCAGGTCCCTCTGGGCCGCGCGCTCCGCCGCCTCCTGCAGGATCGCGTCGACGATCTCGGCGTCGCCAGCTTTGATCGGCGCCTCGTGGGCCACCCGGATTTTGGCCCATTGATCGCCGATCGCCGCCTCGTGCTGAACGAACAGCGCCTCCTCCCACAACAGCCGGATCGCCAGCAGGTCGACAGGGGTCGTGTTCGTGCCGCCGGCCAGTTCGGCGCGCCAGAGCTCATAGCGCCCATACTGCGCCCAGCCGCCAAGCGACAGCAGAAGCTGATGGAAATAGGTGGCCAGCGCCGCTTCCCCGAGGCCGAGCCGAAACACGGCGCGCGCGATGGCCGCCATGGGGTCTTGCGGTGCGTCGGCAACGAACGTCCCGAAGGCCTTCAGGCCCACGATCTCGGGCGTCAGGTCGTGGCTGGCATGCGCGCGGAAGGTGGCCCAGGCACGCCGACCGTGCGGCGCGGCCCACAGCGCCTGGCCCTGATCGAAATAGCCGCCGGCCCAGACACCGATCCGATCGGCAATAAGCCCCGGCCAATCGATGCCGCAACTCTCAGCGGCGAGATCGGCGATTGTGGGCACCTTCTGAGGCGACGGTTTCGCCTCCGCCGCGGCGGCCTTCAGGGCCTGGACGTTCGCCGGACCCTTGGCATGGGGCGACGCTGACAGCGCTTCGGCGAGATCCTGCTCTGTGATCCCGCCCGACGCGATGCGGTCCAGATACCAGGTGCGGGACATGGTGACTGAAATCGCGCCGACGCGGCCGAGGCGGGCGCCGGCCTCGGCCAGGGTCTCGCCCGTCTGGCCGAGGAACGGGTTCACGGCGACGGAGGACGCCAGTGGCCAAAGCGGTGGGATTTGGCGCGCCGCTGCATCGGCGGCGGCCTTGACCGCGGTCATGTCCATCGGCTCGATGTTCGGGGTCGGTTTCATGCTTTTGATCCCTTTCGAAGACATCGCATCAGGACGGGCGACGGATGGACCAGCCGCCGATCAGCCGATCGAAGACCGCATTGACGTAAAGCCCGTTGGCCAGATGCACGCGCAGGCCCGCCGCCGCCGGGTGATAGGCCCAAAGCGGGAACGTGGCCTGCGCGATGGCGACCAGCCCGAAGCTGAACACCGACAGTACCAGCAGCGCCCATTCCAGCGGCCCCGGTCCGGGTGTCGCGGGCAGAGTGCCGGCCGTAAGCCATTCGGCACCCCTTTGCAGGGCGAAATAGCTGATCGAGGCGGCGACCGAATAGAGCGCGGTCCGCCTGGTCAGAACGCGCGGTGCGGCGTCGGCAAGACCCTGGGCCAGCAGATACGCCACCCCGAAGATCAAGATCGCGCCCAGCACGATCGCTTGCGGGGATTTGCCGTCGAACCCGAAGGCGAAGCCAATCGCGGCATAGATCGCCAGTGCAAGCGCGAAGGCGCGGGCCACCGCCCAACCGTTCGGAATCGCGACCGGACCGGGCCGGCGGTTTGCCGCCACCATGTCCACGGCGGTGCCGGAGACCAGGAAGGCGTGCGCCTTGTAAAGCGAGTGCGCCACGATGTGCAGCATGGCCAGCGGAAACAGCGCCAGGCCGCACTGCATGATCATGAAACCCATCTGCGCGATGGTCGACCAAGCCAGCGATGTCTTGACCGCCGGCTGGGCCAGCATGGCGAGCCCGCCGAACAGGGCGGTAAAGCCGCCGATCATCACCAGCACTGCCAGCACGCCCGGCGCCTGCAGCATGACATCGGCAAAGCGGATCAACAGGAAGCCGCCGGCATTGATCAGGCCCGCATGCAAGAGCGCGGAAACCGGGGTCGGCGCCTCCATCACCTCGGTCAACCAGCCATGGGTCGGAAACTGGGCGGATTTCAGCAAGGCGGCGAGCGCCAGCAAACCGGCGGCCCAGACGGCGCCGCCGGGCACGACGTCCTCACGGGCGGCGGCAAGGATGGTGGCGATGTCCAGCGTGCCGTAGCCGATGGCCAGCAGGGCGGCGGCCAAGAGCAAGGCCGCGTCCCCGATGCGCGCGACGATGAACTTCTTGTGTGCCGCGCGCACTGCCTTGACCCGGTCGCTGTAGAACAGCAGCAACCGGTCCAGGCACAGGCTGGTGGCAATCCACGCCAGAACCAGTTGGACCAGATTTCCCGACTGGACCAGCAGCAGCACCGCCGCCAGCGTCATCATCATCCAGCCCAGAAAGGCGCCCTGACGCGCCTCGCCATCCAGATAGGTCGCCGAATAGCGCACCACGATCCAGCCAACGAAGGTGACCAGAACCAGCATCGTCGCGCTGACCACGTCCAGCCGTGTCGACAATCCAACCCCGGCGATGCCCAAGACAATGCCGGTGCCGGGGCCTTGCCAAATCAGGACCAGAGCCGAGCCGATGGCGGCACCAAGCGCGGCCAGCGTCGCGGCCTGTGCGAGTTGCGGCAGCCTCTCGGGGCGCGGGCCCGATTGCCGCATTGCCACACCGGCGGCAATCAGCAGCGCAAGAGGCGCCAGCAGCGGGATCAGATCGTCAAGCATGGGATGGGCGTTTCCGGGCGATTCAAAACGGCCCCTTGCCTATCCCGACAGCATGCTAAAGAAAATTACATTGTTTTTGAGTTTTCGTTCTGATTTATAGAACGTTATGGCCGAGCTGAACTATCACCATCTGCGCTATTTCCAGACCGTCGCGCATGAGGGCAACCTGACCCGCGCGGCTGAGCGGCTGAATATCTCGCAGTCGGCGGTCTCGACCCAGATCCGCCAACTGGAAGAAAGGCTAGGCCAGGCCCTGTTCGAGCGGCGCGGCCGCGCGCTCTATCTCACGGAGGCCGGCCGTATCGCGCTGGACCACGCCGACACCATCTTCGCGACCGGCCAAGAACTGGTCGCCACGCTTCAGCATGGCGGACGCCAGCGCCACGCCCTTCGTGTCGGTGCGCTGGCCACGCTGTCGCGAAACTTTCAGCTTGCGTTCCTGCGCCCGGTGCTCGGCCGGGCGGATGTCGAGGTCGTTCTGCGCTCGGCCGGCGCGGCGGAGCTTTTCGGCGCGCTGGCCGCGCTTCATCTCGACCTCGTGCTCACCAATCAGCCGCCACCCGCCGACGCGCTTACCTCGTTTGTCGTTCAGCCGCTCGACGAGCAGACGGTGAGCCTGATCGGCGTGCCCGCGCTCTGCCCGCCCGGTCTGTCCCTGTCGGAACGCCTGGACGGATCGGCCCTCATCCTGCCGACGACCGCCAGCGGTTTGCGCATGGGCTTCGATGCGCTGGTCGATCGGCTGGACGTCCGGCCGCAGATCGCG
>JBCDFV010000062.1:0-20193 GCA_039177555.1 Pseudomonadota bacterium
ACCGCCCACGGCCTGGACACCCCTGACACCGCCATCGAACGGCAGCGCGTAGTCGACCTCGCCGTAGAGCGACACGCCCTCGGCCACCGCGATCGTGCCGCCGAAGCCGACCTCGACCCAGGCCTCACGCGTCTGCTGGTTCAGCGCGATGTTCCCGCCTTCCGGCGTGAACGTGTTCACCGAGTTGTCGCCCAGGAACTCGTACATCACGTTGGCCTCGACATAGCCGGTCGCCAGCGAGCTGCCGATCGCAGCGTTGTTCTCGAACGCCACGCCCAGACGGCCCACCAGGCTGTCGTCGTCTTCATAGCTGACCCGCACACCGTCGGGATCGGTGAAGTCGTCGAAGTCCAGCGTCTGCCAGGTCAACTGGCCTTGCGGCACCAGGGCCGCCGTCGCGCCGATCGGGATCCGGTAGCCGGCCTCGCCCGACACCGACACGCCCCAGCCATCCGTGCTCTGCGACGGCCAACGGGTGGCCGTGGAGATGTCGATGTCATAGGCCGTGTACTGTGCGACCGCGTCCAGATAGAGGCCGCTGGTGCCATACCAGGTCGCCGTCAGACCGCCGCCATAGAAGTCGAAGTTGGCGGAGCCGGCGTCCGCGCCGCGCGAGTTGTCGGCATCCAGCGAACTGGTGCCCCAATGACCCAAGGCCCCGATCAGCAGCCGGCCACTCTGGCTCTGGCTGACCACGACCTCGCCGCCGCCCTGGATGAAGCCGATGGTCTGATCGAACGAGCCGTTGGTCGTGCTGTCGATGTCGCCGTCGCTTTCCAGCGACAGCCCAACCGCCCGGGCCCACAGGGCCGTATCGACCGGCGCGCCGCCCCGAACCGGGTTGCCATCCGCATCCGGCAGGCTGCTCGGCACCGCAGAGCGCACCCCGACCCGCTCCACGAGCTGGCCGGTCAGCGCCGAGCCGATCGTCTGCATCGCCCCGGGCAGGTTCTCGTAGACGTAAATCTGATCGAGATAGTCCGACTGCAGGTACCAATTGTCCTGACCCGGCGGCTGACCTTCCGGATTGGCCAGGAAGTATTCGAAGATACCGGCCGTCAGGTCGAAATTGCCCAGGGTGAAGGCATCGTCGGTCGAGTCCGACGTCGCTACCACCAGGATACCGTCCTCCGGACCGAAACCGGTCAGACCGCCCGGGCCATCCGGCACGATCGTGATCTCCGTCTCACCGCTTGCGCTGCCGCCGATGATGAGCTGGTCAGAGATGGTCGGCTTGCCATCGTTCAGGAATGTGTCCAGCTTCAAGGCACTGGCCGCCGTGTAGTCGCCCGTCACCGTCAGAACGTTGTCCGGATCGGGGTCGGCCGTCGACATGTCGATCAGGTTCTCGTTCAAGAGATTGCCGACAATGGTCGTGTTGCCGCCGCCCGGCACGTTGTTGTTCAGCAACAGCGACGAGGTCGCACCGACAAGCACCTCGATATCACCGTTGCCGTTGGTCTGGAGCGTGCCGCCAGTAAAGGTGACCTCGGAGAACAATCCGATCTCCACGCGCTCCCACTCCGGCAGACGGTCCGCGTTCACCTCGCCCTCCCAGAAGGAGAAGAACAGCTCATCATCGCCGAGCGTCCCGTCGCCCGTGTTCTGATCGCCGGCGAACATGCCGGCACCGCCGCTGAGATCGTCAAAGTCGAAATCGAACAAAACCCCGCCGATATCGTCGCCGGATCCGCCCAGGGCATCACCACCGATCACGCCGCCGGCCAGCTCGACCAAGTCGTTGCCGCTCTCGCCGTCGACATCGCCGCCAACGCTGCCGCCGTCGAGGAAGACCTCGTCATCGCCGCTGCCGCCGAACAGGGCACCGCCGACCGTGCCAGCATTCATCTGGATAAAGTCATTGCCGCTCTCGCCAATGACGCTGCCAATAATCAGAGCATCGCTGCCGGACACGAATAGCGCATCCTCGCCACTTCCGGCGAGCACGTTGCCGCCAACCGTACCACCGAACAGGTTAACCGTGTCGTTGCCCGCGCCGCTGACGATGTTGCCAAGCACCTCGGCCGTTCCGCTGCTCAGCGCCGTGCCGAGAAAGATCAGGTCGTCGCCGTCGCCTGCCTGTGAGACACCGTCGAACGCATCACCCCAGACATTGGTCACTGTGCCATCCAGCAGCGTGATCAGGTCGTTGTCCAGGCCGCCCTGAATGTCGCCAACGATGTCCGCGCCATCTTGGATGATCGTGTCGTCGCCGCCTTGGCCCCAAATGTCCAGGCCGATGTCGCCGCCGACAACCTCGATGCGGTCATTTTGGCCCTGGCCATCCGGGTCGTCAGAAAAGTTGTCGCCCGTAATAGCCAACACCGTGCCGCCGTTCATGGTGATGGAGTCTTCGTCCTCGTTGCCCTGCGCAACGCGCGCCGTGCCCGACGCGATCTCGATCATGTCATTGCCGGTGCCGCCCAGAATATCGTCGACCAGGAAAGCGCCGGCGAGCGTGATCTGGTCATTGCCGTCATCGCCTCGCACCTCGTCGGTACCATCGACGCCAACCGTCCCCGACAGCAAGTCAATGACGTCATCGTTGTTGCCACCGGTGATGTCATCCTCGACGAAGGCGCCGGCTAGCGTGATCGTATCGTTGCCGTCTTCACCCTGCACATTGGAGGCGGTGGTTCCGTTACCGACCTTTCCGGCGAACAGGTCGATGACGTCGTCGCCGTCGTCGCCCTCGATATCGTCAATTACGAGGCCCCCGT
Organism: Pseudomonadota bacterium; assembly: GCA_039177555.1. Taxonomy (GTDB): domain Bacteria; phylum Pseudomonadota; class Alphaproteobacteria; order DSM-16000; family Inquilinaceae; genus JANQGH01. The sequence goes on from JBCDFV010000062.1 coordinate 2,721, forward strand.
TCAGGGTGATCGTGTCGTTTTGCGCGCCGCCGCGAACCTCATCGCCGACCGTGCCACTCATCACCGTTATCGTGTCTTCGTCGTTGCCGCCTTCGATGTCGCCCGTGACTTCGGCGTCCATCAGCAGAATCGAGTCGTTGCCATTGCCGCCGAGAATGTCGTCCTCGGTGTCGCCGTCACCGACAACGCCACCGGTCACCAGAATGGTGTCGTTGTCATTGTTGCCCTCCACGTCCTCGTCGACCTGGCCGCTGGTCATGAGGATCGTGTCGTTGCCGTCGTCGCCGAGCAGGTTATCCACGCCGCCGCCGTTCATCTCGATTGTGTCGTTGCCCTCGCCGGCGTCGACATTGAGGAAGTCGTCTGCGTTCACGATAATCCGGTCGTTGCCGGTGCCGCCGCCGATGTCTTCAATGATGTTGGCGCCGTCAGCGGTGATCGTATCGTTACCCGAACTGCCAAAGACGTCCTCGACGCGCCCGGATATCAGCATGATGACGTCGTCATCGGCAGCGCCGACGATATCGTTCTCGATGAACGTACCGTTCAGCGTGATCGTGTCGTTGCCGTTGCCACCATTGACGTTGTTTGCACCCGGATCATCGCCAATGGTGCCGCCATTTAGCGCAATAACGTCGTCGTCATTGTTGCCCAAGATACCGCCTTCGACCACGCCGTCGTTCAGCGTGATGAAATCGTTGCCATCGTTGCCAGAGATGTCGGTCTCCACGTCACCAGAATTGAAGATAATCGTGTCGCCGCCATCGTTGCCGTTGATCGCCGCCATCGAGGAACCGTCAATCGTGATCGTGTCACCACCGCCATTGCCATTGACTGTGCCGCCGCCGTCCGGAACATCCGCGTCACACGTGATCGTATCCGCGACGTTCAGCCCTTCGTATCCAGCCAGATTCTGAGTAGGGCCAGCTGGCGCCCCCTCGCAGTCGGCGTTGGCTGGTCTCGAATCAATCACACTAAAGGCGAACACTGTCAGCGCCGCGGCGCTGGTCGTGGCGAGAAGAAGGGAGGTTTTACGGATCGTCATCGATCGGTTTCCTTCTGGCAATGCAGTGACGCACTCCGCACGCGGGCGCCAACGCCGTAGTCGCGCTCACTAATGGTCGAAACTCCGAAGACTAGTGACGGATTCCGACGAGTTTTTGGAGGAGAAATCCGACCGCGGTGCAGGATTGCCAACTTCTGTGGCAGGTCTGCAACACCCGCGAAGCCGCCAGGCGCGTACCGATTGCGTCCACTACAGCGATCACGCCGGGCGCGGCATCATATCGGAAGCAATTCGGGCGAAAGAGAGCACGGCGGTGGCTCAGCCGAGCGGGCCAGAGACACCCATGATGACCAGCTCGGTGAACAGGATGGTCAGGCATATAGTGCCGGCAAAGCTGCGCGACAGGCGCTGATAGAGCGCGGCATGAGCCCTGATCTCGCCGACCTCGGCCGAAGCGGCTACCCATTGTTCCAAGTCGCGGTCGATCGCACCTTGGTGGCGGCATAGACCACGCCGAGCAGAAAGTGGCGGATGGACGCGATCGCGCCGGCCCCATAGTCTCGATTGGCGGGACCGATGCTCAATTTCGAAAGATGACGAGGAGCGTGTTTATCGGTTCGCGAACGCCGTCATGATGGATATCGCCGGCTTGTGGGCGCACGTTTCATAGGACCGCGAAGGTCGCCTTCTCGATGAAATCCCAGTCCAGATCGATGCCCAGGCCCGGCGCCCCCGGCGGGTGGGCAATGCCGTTTGCGATCGGGATCGGTCGGGCCAGGCCAAACGCGAACTGATCGACCGGGGTCAGCAATTCGAAATAGTCGCAATTGCCGATGGCGCAGGCGACGTGCAGGTTGACCAGATCCAGCGGGTGATAGATCGCCGTGTGGATCTCGCAGTTCATGCCGAACGCCTCGGCCGCGCGCGCCACCTTCAACGTGCCGGTGATACCGCCCGACCAGGAGACGTCGGCGCGCACCCGGTCGACGGCGCCGGTGGCGATGTAGGGCGCGTGGCTGTAGGGCGGCTTGGCCATCACCTCGCAGCCGACGATGTCGATGTCGAGCGACTGGGTCAGGCGCCGCAGCTGGTCGATGTCGCTGTCGAACAGCGGCTCTTCCAGCCAGAGATAGTCCAGCCGTTCCAACAGGCGCCCCAGCCGCATCGCCTCGCTGGGCTTGTGGGCGGCGACCGGGTCGCTCATCAGGGTAAAGCCGGGCCCGACCGCTTCGCGCGCCGCCTCATGGGCCGCCATATCCTCGGCCAGCGATCGCCCGGGCGGATGCAGCTTATAGGCCTTGAAGCCGGCCTCTCGGGTCGCCAGCGCCTCGGCGGCGTAGGCCTCGGGGTCGGCCAGCACCAACGAACTGACATAGGCGGGCACGGCGTCGCGCGCCTCGCCGATATATTGGTAAAGCGGCTGCCCGGCCGCTTCGGCCGCCAACAGCCAGCAGACCACATCGAACGGGCCATAGGCATAGATCGGCACATGGTGCCACCAGCGGTCGGCCACCCGCCAGTCCAGCCAGGCCTTCTCCCGCGCCAACGGGTCGCGCCCGATGAAAAACGGTTTCAGCGATGCCGCGGCGATCTCTCCGGCCGCCCTGGCGCCGCGCCCGGCAAAGCCGAAGCTGGCGGCCGTCAGCCCGACATCCGTGGTCATCTCGATGACCAGGAATTCCAGCGCCGAGCCCTGGCCGTCGCGCATGGCGCTGTCGGCCATGGGGGCGGCCTGCTCGTGTCGGCAAAGACGGATCACGATGTCGGTTATGTGCATCGCTTCCGGCATGATCGGCGATCAGGTCGGCGCGTCGGGATGCACGAGGCCGGCCGATTTCAGGTCCGACCACAGGGCGTCGGGCAAGGCGACGTCCATAAGGGCCAGGTTCTCGTCGAACTCCGCCCGTGAGCGGGCGCCGGGAATGACGCTGGCGACCAGGGGGTGGCGCAGGACGAACTGCAGGGCGGCCGCCTTCATCGACGCGCCGTGGCTGTCGCAGACCTTGGCGATCGCGGCCACCCGATCTTGAATATGCTGCGGGGATTTGAAGTAGTTGTAGGTGTCGCTGCCGGCCAGAATGCCCGAATTGAAGGGCCCGCCGATGATGATGCTGGTGCCGCGCCGTTCGCACAGCGGGAAGAAGCCGTCCAGCACCTCTTGCTCCAACAAGGTGTAGCGGCCGGCCAGCAGGAACACGTCCCAGTCATGATGCTCCAGCGCCTCGGCGCAGACCTGCCACTCGTTCACGCCCAGGCCGATGGCGCCGACGATGCCTTCTTCCTTCAGGCGCTGCATGGCGCGGGCGCCGCCGGACATGGCGGTCGACATCAGCGCGGGATGGGCCTCGTCGCCATGGGTGTCGCGCCCGATATCGTGCTTCAGCAGAATGTCGATCCGGTCGGTGCCCAACCGATGCATGCTGTCCTCGACGGAGCGCAGAACGCCGTCATAGCTGTAGTCGTATTCGACCTCGAACGGCAGCGGCTCTCGCCAGGCATCGTCCGGTTCGCGCGGGCTGACCCGGCGGCGCAGCAGCCGGCCCACCTTGGTCGACAGCACGACCTTGTCGCGCCCGAACAGGCGGACCGCGCGGCCCATCCGGTGTTCCGACAGACCGTAGCCGTAGAACGGGGCCGTATCGAGAAACCGAATCCCGGCCGCCAGCGCGGCCTGGATGGTCTCGTCGGCCGTGGCGTCCTCAACGGCGGTGAACAGGCCGCCCAGCGCCGCCCCGCCCAAGCCAAGAGGCGTGACCGAGATGCCGGTGGCGCCGATCTGGCGTACGGGGCTGATGGCTTTGCTTTCGGTCATCGCGAGGCATGCTCCGTTGCTGCGGCGGGAAGGGGATCGATCTGCGCGGTCGGGGTCGACAGGCGCGCGGCGGCGTCGCGCAGCCAGCCAAGCACGGTTTCGGTCGAGGGGCCCGGCCGCCGGTCGATGCGCTTGATAAAGGGGATGGTCAGGGCTGCCAGCGCGTAGCCGTTAGGGCCGAACACCGGCACGGACAGGTTGGTCACGCCCAGGATCTGTGAGCTGTCGCGCATCTCGTATCCTTGGCGACGCACCTCGGTTATCTGCTTTTTCAACTGCGCCATCGACATCGGTGCCTCGCCTTCGACCGCTTGGCGTTCCGACAGCATTTCCTGGCGTCGCTCATCGCTTTGGAAGGCCAACAGGACATGGCCCGACCCGGTCCAGAACAGCGAGACGCTGGTGCCGACGCGCAACGAGTAGGTCCACATGCCCGGCGCGTCGACCTGGGCCACCACGCGGCCATAGCCCGTGTCGTAGACGACCAGATGACAGGATTGTTCGGCCATGCGGGCCAGGTCGCGGATGACCGGCGTGGCCTCCGAAATCAGCCGCTGCATCGGCGGGTGGCGATGGGCCAGCGAGAACAGTTTCAACGAGAGCTGATAGCGGTCGCTGGCGGCGTTGCGGATGATGTAGCCGCGCCGGACCAGCCGATCGAGCATTCGGTAAAGCTCGTTTGCCGTGCGGCCCAAGGCCTTGGCGATATCCGTCTGGGTCAGGCCGCCATCCTGGGCGGCCAGCAGTTCCAGAATGTCCAAGCCCTTGTCCAACGCGGGCGCGCGATAGCGGCTTTCCTGTTCCACAGACACGGTGTGTCTCCCCCTAACGCTCGTTGGACCTTTCGATCGCGTGGGCCGATCGCGCGGGCCGATCGCACGGGCGACCCGAGGCGAGAGTGCGCGTTGGCCGCTTGACCGGCAATCCCTTTTCCGTTTTACTAATGAATAGATCATTCATATCTGAGTGATCAAGTCGACTTTAGACCGCCGTCAGGGCGGCCGGGACCTTTGGTCACCACGTAAGGGAGGACGATTGTGACATATTCACCTCGAAAGGGCCGCCTGTCGCCGACCAAGTTGGCGGGCGCGCTGATCGTTGGCGTCTCGTTGGCGGCCTTGACGCTGCCGTCGATGGCGCAGACCGACATCGATTATGGCAATTTCGACGGCTACACGCTGCGCGTGAAGCTGATCGGCGGGGCGCAGTACGAGCCGCTTTATGCGCTGATCCCGCAATGGGAAGAGATGACGGGCGCCACCGTCGACATTCTGTCGCGCGCCAACCACTTCGATCTCGACCGCGAGATCAAGCAGGACATCGCCGCCGGCACGCTGGATTGGTGCGTGGGGTCCAACCACACCAGCTTCGCCCCGCAATATGGCGGCATCTATCGCGATCTCAGCGAGATCGTGCCGGAGGAGGTGCTGGCCGATTTCGTGCCGCGCGCGTTGGAACACGGGACGGTGGATGGCCGTCTGGTCCAACTGCCGCGCCACTCCGACATCTCCAACCTCTACTATCAGATCCATCTGTATGAGGATGAGGAACTGGCGGCCGAGTTTGAGGCCGAGCACGGGTATGCGCTGGCGCCGCCGGAAACCTGGGATCAGGTCCGCGATCAGGCGATCTTCTTTGCCGATCCGCCGGACTTCTATGGCTTCCAGTTTGTCGGCAAGGACGAGGCCATCACCGGTCGCTTCTATGAGCTTCTGGTTGCCCATGGCGGACAGTTCCTCGACGAGGACTACGCGCCAGCCTTCAATTCCGAAGCCGGCGTCGAGGCGCTGCAATTCTTCGTCGATCTCTATGAGGCCGGTGCCGTGCCGGCTGGCGTGCCCAACTATCTGTGGGACGACACGGGTCTCGGCTTTGCGTCGGGCAGCGTCGCGCTCAATCTCGACTGGGCCGGCTGGGCGGCGTTCTTCAACGATCCGGAAAACTCCGCCGTTGCCGGCAATATCGGCGTCATTCGGGCCCCCATGGGGTCGGCCGGCATCCGTTCCGGCTGGTCGGGGTCGCACACCTTCTCCGTGACCGAGACCTGCGACAATCCGGAGGCCGCGGCCAGCTTTGTCATGTTCCTGACCAGCCATGAGTCTCAGATGGTCGAGGCCAGAACCGGCCTGCTGCCGACACGCCACCAGGTGTGGAACACGGCGGTGGACGAGTTCAACGAAAACGACAATGACTGGCTCGTCGAGGTCTTCGGCGCCTACTCGACATCGATGGCCGAAGACTCCTTCACCCCGCCGCTGATCCCGGAATGGATCGAGGTTTCCAACGTGCTTTGGCCGCGTCTGCAGGCCGCCATCGTGGGCGACATGACCGCTCAGGAGGCTCTTGACGAAGCCGCCGAAGAGGCGCGCGAAGTCATGGAAGACGCCGGCTATCTCTAGCCTCCCTGGACGGTGTCCGTCGGCATCGACGGTCGCCGTTTACAGCCTGAGGGCGCATTCGGTCGGTTGCGGCCGGCCGAATGCGCCACTTTTTTAGAGCGTGGTAGCCTTCTGGTGACGACCTAGAGCCGGCCTTGTTGCGATGACCAAACTGTTTCGACGGGTGCCCTTGCCAGTGCTGTTGATCGCACCGTCGATCGCAATCATTCTGTTCGTCGTCCTGCTGCCGCTGCTGTTCTCGCTTTACACCAGCTTTACGAACTACCGGCTGATCCGGCCCGACACGCTGTGGGACTGGGTCGGCTTCCGCAATTACGAGCGGATCTTCGAGGACGCCGATTTCTGGTGGGCGTTTCTGCGCACGATCATTTTCCTGACCATCGCGTTGAACCTGGAACTGGTGCTGGGCCTGTGCCTCGCCCTGTTGATCAACAAGATCACTTGGGGCCAGCGTACGCTGCGCACCATCATGATGTTCCCGATGATGTTTTCGCCCATCCTGGTCGGGTTCCAGTTCCGCTACATGTTCAACGACAATATCGGTGTCGTGAACAACGCCTTGCAGGCGCTGGGCGTGACGGACCAGGCCATCCCTTGGCTGGTCAATGAATGGCTGGCCAACTTCTCGATCATCTTCGCCGAGGTCTGGATGTCGACCTCGATCTTCGCGATCCTGCTGCTGGCCGGCCTGTTGGCGATCCCGCGCGACCCGATCGAGGCGGCGAAGGTCGACGGCTGCACCAACTTCCAGGTCTTCCGCCACATCACCCTGCCGTTCCTGATGCCGTTCGTGTTCATCGCGCTGGCGATCCGCTCGCTGGACGTGGCGCGGGCCTATGACATCGTCAACGTCATGACCGGCGGCGGGCCGGCGGGCCGGACCGAGCTGTTGTGGACCATGATCGCGCGGGTCGGCTATGACGACGCCCGCATGGGCCGGGCCAACGCCATGGCCTATGTCTCGATCATCCTGTCGATCGCCTTTACCGCCTACTTCTTCAAGAAGCTGCTGGCGGCGCGACGCTATATGGGCGGGGTCGCCTGATGCGGCCGAAGACGCGCCTGCGCCGGACGCTGGTATGGCTCGGCACGCTGTTCGTCATGACGGTCATCTGCCTGCCGGGTGCCTGGGTCGTGTTCAGCGCCTTCCGGCCGAACCGTGAGATCCTGGCCCGGCCCGCGATCTGGTGGCCCGAACAGTTCGGGCTTGGCAATTTCATGCGCATGTTCGGCATCGGCGGCGAGCAGATCGCGATCCCCGTCGGCTCGTACTTCATGAACTCGCTGATCATCGCGCTGACCTCGACCTTCGTGGCCGTGTTCATCGGCATGGCCGGGGGCTACGCCTTCGCCCGCTTCCGCTTTCGGGGCAAGAACGCGATCTTTCTCGGCCTCATGCTGTCGCGCACGGTGCCCGGCATCGCCCTGTCGCTGCCGCTGTTCATGGTCTGGAGCCGGCTGGGCCTGATCGACACGCCGCTTGGCCTCATCATCGTGTACGTGGCCATGAACGTGCCGTTCACCGTCTGGCTGACCGACGGCTTCTTCCGCCAGGTGCCGGTCGAGATGTCCGAGGCGGCGCAGATCGATGGCTGTACGCGCTGGCAGGCCTTTTGGCGCGTGGAATTTCCGTTGGCGCGCGCCGGCATCGCGTCCGCCGGCATCTTCGCCTTTCTGATCAGTTGGAACGAATACGCGCTGGCCTCGGTGCTGACCCGCTCGACCGACAGCCGCACCTTGCCTGTCGGGCTGATGGATTTCAGCGCCCAGTTCACCATCGACTGGGCGGGCATGTGCGCGATGGCGGTGCTGATCATCATCCCGGCGCTGATACTCACCTTCATCGTCCAGAAACACTTGATCGCCGGCCTCACCTTCGGCGGCGTCAAAGGGTAGGGGGCCATGGCAACCGTCAATCTCAGCCAGGTGGTCAAGCGCTACGGCAAGCTTGAGGTCGTGCACGGCATCGACCTGGACATCGCCCATGAGGAATTCGTGGTCCTGGTCGGCCCATCCGGCTGCGGCAAGTCCACGACCTTGCGCATGATCGCGGGGCTGGAGGAAATCTCCGGCGGCGAGATCCGCATCGGCGACCGCATGGTCAACGAGCTGCCGCCGCGCGCGCGCAACGTCTCCATGGTGTTCCAGAACTACGCGCTCTATCCGCACATGTCGGTGCGCGAGAATCTGGGCTTCTCGCTGAAGATTGCCAAGCAGCCGGCCAGCACGATCGACGAGCGGGTGGCGGAGGCCGCCGACATTCTGGGCCTCAGCGATCTGATGGACCGGACGCCGGCCCAGCTTTCCGGTGGCCAGCGCCAGCGCGTGGCCATGGGCCGTGCCATCGTGCGCCATCCGGATGTTTTCCTGTTCGACGAGCCCCTGTCGAACCTGGATGCCAAGCTACGGGTGCAGATGCGCACGGAGATCAAGCGCCTGCACCAAAAGGTGCGTACCACCGTGGTCTATGTCACCCATGATCAGGTTGAGGCCATGACGCTGGCCGACCGCATCGTCATCATGCGCGACGGCTATATCGAGCAGGTCGGCTCACCGTTGGAGCTGTTCGAGCGGCCGGCCAACACCTTCGTCGCCGGCTTCATCGGCTCACCGCCCATGAACCAGGTGCGCGCCCGCATCGCTGTCAAGGAGGGCGGCCCGATCGTGTCCATCACCGACAGTCTGGATCTGCCGGTCCCCGGTCGTCTGCGCGACCAGGTCCGGGCGGACCAGGACGTCGTGCTCGGCTTCCGGGCGGAGGACTTCATGCCCGAGGGCCACGAGTTGAAAACCGACGGCGCCTTGATGCGGTTCAAGCAGACCGTTTCCATCGCCGAGCCCCTGGGCACGGAAACGCTGCTGTTCACCGAGTTTGGCCAGCAGGAGGTGCTGTCCAAAATGTTCAACCCGCGCCCGGTTGCCGAGGGCGAGGAAATCGGCTTTGCGCTGAACATCGATCGCCTGCACCTGTTCGACGCGGCCAGCGGCCGTTCACTGGAGGACTGAGCCATGGCCACAATCGAACGCGTCGAACTGCGCATGGTCGACCTGAAGCCGAAGGTGCTGCGCACCGACGCGGTGCAGACCTTCGTCAGCCAGGAAACCCCGATCGTCACCATCACCGACAGCGACGGCGCCGTGGGTACCGGCTACAGCTACACGATCGGCACCGGCGGCCCGTCCGTCATGGCCCTGTTGGAACGCACGCTGGCGCCGGCGCTGATCAGCCGGGACGCGGCGGAGGTCGAGCGGATCTGGCGCGATCTTCTGTTCAAGACCTACGCCACCTCCGTCGGCGCCATCACCTCGCTGGCCTTGGCGGCGATCGATACCGCCCTGTGGGACCTGCGCTGCATCAAGGCGGGCCTGCCGCTGCACATCATGGCCGGCGGGGCGCAGCCGTCGGTGCCGCTCTACACCACCGAAGGGGGGTGGCTGCACATCGAGGCGGCCGCGCTGATCGACGACGCCTTGAAGGCAAAGTCGCTGGGTTTCGGCGGCTCGAAGATCAAGATCGGCCGGCCGCCGGCGGAGGATGTGGCGCGCCTGGCGGCCGTGCGCGAGGCGGTCGGCGACGATTTCGAGATCATGACGGACGCCAACCAGGCGTTTCAGGTTGACGAGGCGATCCGGCGCGCGCGCCTGCTCGAACCGCTGGACGTCGCCTGGATGGAGGAACCGTTGCCGGCCCACGATCTGGGCGGCCATGTCCGCCTGTCCCGATCGACCAGCCTGCCGATCGCCGTGGGTGAGAGCATCTACAGCACTGGCCATTTCCGGGAGTATCTACAGCGCGAGGCCGCCTCGATCATCCAGGCGGACGTGGCGCGCATCGGCGGCATCACGCCCTGGCTGAAGGCCGCGCACCTGGCCGAGACGTTCAATATGCCGATCAGCCCGCATTTCCTGATGGAACTGCACGTCTCGCTGTGCAGCGCCGTGCCCAATGCGCGCTGGGTCGAATACATCCCGCAGTTGGACACGCTGACCGAGGTCGGCATGACCATCAAGGACGGCCGGGCCTTTCCGTCGGACGCGCCGGGCATCGGCATCGCCTGGAACTGGGATGCGGTGAAGGCCGAAAGCGTGCCGGGTAGCCACCATGTCATCACCGAGGCGGCGTCATGACGCGCATGGGCATGGTGATCGGCATCCGCCCGGAAAAGATCGCCGAGTACAAGAAGCTGCACGCCGAGACCTGGCCGGAGATCCTGGCCAGGATCAGCGACTGCAACATCCGCAACTACTCCATCTTCTTGCGCGAGCCGGAAAACCTGCTGTTCGGCTATTGGGAGTATCATGGCGCGGATTTCGCGGCCGACACCGCGAAGATGGCCGCCGACCCGGTCACCCAGCGCTGGTGGCAACTAACCGACCCGTGCCAGAACCGCCTGGCCAGCGCCAAGGAAGGCGAGCAATGGTCGATGATGGAAGAGGTGTTTCACCATGACTGATGGTTATCATGACTGACACGGCTGCCGATCCGCTGACCGCCCGGCTGGGGCAATGCTACACCGGCGTGGTCCATGACGTGATGCGCAATATGGGCCTGCGCGACTTCGTCCTGCCGCCCGAAATCCGGCCGATCCTGCCGGACCGCACCTTGGCCGGCCCCATCTTCACCTTGCGCGGCCATGTCGACCCGTCGGCCGATGCGCATCAGACCTTGCTGGAATGGACCGGCTTTCTCAGCAAGGCCAAGCCCGGCCATGTGGTGATCTGCCAGCCGAACGACAGCACCATCGCCCATATGGGTGAATTGTCGGGCGAAACCTTGCAACTGCGCGGCGTGAAGGGCTACATCGTCGATGGCGGCTGTCGCGACGTCGACTTTCTGTTGAACATGGGCTTTCCGGTCTGCTGCCGCTATTTCACGCCGAAGGACGTGGTCGGCTATTGGCTGCCCGACGGCTTTGACGCGGTGATCGACATCGGCGGCGTGACCATCCGCCCCGGCGACTATGTCTGTGCCGACCGGGACGGCATCTGCATCATCCCGAAGGACATCGCCGAGGAGGTGGTCACCAAGTCCGAGGTCGCGATTGCCACGGAGAACAAGGTGCGCACGGCCATCCTGGCCGGCACCGACCCGCAGGAAGCGTATCTGAAGTATGGCAAGTTCTGACCCGGCACCCGCCCCGTCTGCCAACAGGGACAATCGGCTGCTGCTGTTGCGGCCGGAAGACAACGTCGTCTGCGTATGCGCCAACCTGGCCGCCGGCGACACGGTGTCGATCGACGATGGCGAGATCACCGTTCCGGAGGATGCCGCGGTCGGCTTCAAGCTGGCACGCTATGATCTGGCGCCGGGCGACAAGGTCTTGAAATACGGCGCGCCCATCGGCTCGGTCACCCAGCCGATCGCCAAGGGCGCGGTGGTGCATACGCACAATTTGAAAAGCGACTATCTGCCGACCTATACCTTGACCGGAGACACCCGCTTCATCGAGGCTACGCCATGATCACTGGCTATCCGCGTGCCGACGGCCGCAAGGGCATCCGCAACGTCATCCTGGTCGCTTATCTGGTCGAATGCGCCCACCATGTCGCGCGCGAGATCGTCTGGCCCTATCGCGACCAAGAGGTCCAGCTGATCGGCTTTCCCGGCTGCTTCCCGAACGCCTACGCGGCGAAGATGATGCAGCGGTTGACGACCCACCCGAATGTCGGCGGCGTTTTGCTGCTGTCGCTCGGCTGCGAGGGCTTCGACAAGTATTCCCTGCGCAAGACGATCAAGGACAGCGGCCGGCCGGTCGAGACCTTGGTGATCCAGGCCTCCGGCGGCACCCGCAAGACCATGGAGGCCGGCCGCGCCTGGGTCGAGCGCACGCGCGCGCTGCTGGACGAGCAAGAGCGCGTGCCCATGGACCTGGACGAACTGGTCGTCGGCACGATCTGCGGCGGGTCGGACGGCACCAGCGGCCTGACCGCCAACCCGGCCATCGGCCGCGCCTTCGATCTGATGACCGCGCGCGACATGGCCTGCATCTTCGAAGAGACGGGCGAGCTGATCGGCTGCGAACAGCATATGGCCACACGGGCCGCCACGCCGGACCTGGCGCGCGAGATCGTCGCCTCGGTGGCCAAGGCCGCCAAGTACTACGCCGTGCTGGGCCATGGGTCGTTCGCCCCCGGCAACGCTGATGGCGGGCTGACGACGCTGGAAGAGAAATCCGCCGGCGCCTATGCAAAAAGCGGCGCGTCGGAAATCGTCGGTCTGATCAAGCCGGGCGACATTCCGCCGTCGGGCGGCCTTTACCTGTTGGACGTGGTGCCGGACGGCGAGGTGCGGTTCGGCTTCCCGAACATTTCCGACAATGCGGAAATCGCGGAGCTGATCGCCTGCGGGTCGCACATCATCCTGTTCGCGACCGGCCGCGGCTCCGTCGTCGGTTCGGCCATCTCGCCGGTAATCAAGGTCTGCGCCAACCCGGTCACCTATCGCAAGCTGGAAGAGGACATGGATGTCGATGCCGGCGCGATCCTGGAAGGCCGCCGCACCCTGGACCAGGTCGGGCAGGAAATCTTCGACCTGACCCAGACGGTGGCAAACGGCACGGCGACGAAGTCCGAAGCGCTTGGCCACGCCGAGTTCATTTTGACCTATAAGAGTTTTGAGCCCATCGGGCCGTCCTGCTTGCCGCGCGCAAGCTGACGGCCGTTTCATCGACAGAAGGGGAGATCGGCATGGCCGACAGACTGGCCGGCAAGACCTGTGTGGCGACGGCGGCGGGGCAGGGCATCGGGCGCGCAACCGCGCTCGCCTTCGCCCGTGAAGGTGCCATCGTCTATGCCACGGACATCAACGAGGACGCGCTGGCCAGCCTGCGCGAGGAAGACAACAGCATCCTGACCGAAAAGCTGGATGTCCTGGACGCGGATGCGATCGCCGACTTCGCCGGACGCCACAAGGGCGTGGACGTCCTGTTCAACTGCGCCGGCTTCGTCCATCACGGCACGATCCTGGACTGTGAGGACAAGGACTGGGACTTCTCGTTCGACCTGAACGTCAAGTCCATGTACCGCATGATCCGGGCCTTCCTGCCCGACATGATCGCCAGTGGCGGCGCCAGCATCGTGAACATGTCGTCGGCGGCATCCTCGGTCCAGGGCGCGCCCAACCGCTTCGTCTATGGCGCGACCAAGGCCGCCGTGATCGGCCTGACCAAGGCGCTCGCCGCCGACCATGTGCGCCAGGGCATCCGCTGCAACGCCATCTGCCCGGGCACCATTCAGTCGCCCTCGCTGGACGAGCGCATCGCGGCGCAAGGCGGCGATACGGCAGCCGTGCGTCAGGCCTTTGTCGACCGCCAGCCGCTGGGCCGCGTCGGCACGGCGGACGAGGTCGCCAATCTGGCGCTTTATCTGGCGTCGGACGAATCCGCCTTCACCACGGGCACCTTCAACATCATCGATGGCGGCTGGAGCAACTAGCCGAGACCAAGACGGGACCAAGACGGGACAGAACCATGAAATTGCTGCGTTATGGCGACCGGGGCCAGGAAAAGCCGGGCATGCTGGATGGCGACGGCGCCCTCCGTGACTTGAGCGGGCAGATCGACGACCTTGCCGGCGAGGTGCTGACGCCGGCCGGCCTCGACAAGCTGCGCGCCATTGATCCTGCCAGCCTGCCGAAGGTCGACGGCAGCCCGCGGATCGGGCCGTGTGTCGCCCAGGTCGGCAAGTTCATCTGCATCGGCCTCAACTACGCCGACCATGCGGCGGAGTCAGGCCTGGAGGTGCCGCCCGAACCGGTCGTCTTCTTCAAGGCCACCAGCGCGATTCAGGGTCCCGACGACCCGATCGAAATCCCGCGCGGGTCGACCAAGACCGATTGGGAGGTCGAGCTGGGCGTGATCATCGGCAAACCGGCCAAGTACGTGCCCGAGGCCGACGCCATGGACCATGTCGCCGGCTATTGCGTGGTCAACGACCTGTCGGAGCGCGACTTCCAGATCCACCGCGCCGGCCAATGGGTGAAGGGTAAGAGCGCGGACACGTTCGGGCCGATCGGGCCGTGGCTGGTGACGGCGGATGAGGTCGCCGACCCGCAGGACCTCGACATGTGGCTGGAGGTCGACGGCCACCGCTATCAGGACGGCAGCACCAAGACCATGGTCTACGGCGTCCGCCACCTGGTCAGCTATCTCAGCCAGTTCATGAGCCTGCAGCCCGGCGACGTGATCACCACCGGCACGCCGCCCGGCGTCGGCATGGGCCAGAAGCCGCCCGTTTATCTGACACCCGGCCAGACCGTGCACCTCGGCATCGGCGGCCTCGGCGAACAGAAGGCGGTCACGTTCCAGGGGTAGTATGTCTCCAGAACCCCAGTCAGGCTCGCGCTCGCGAAGATCGATAGAGAGAAGCCGCCGCCGTTTGGACGAACTCTATCCGACTTCGGCGGCTTAACAGGTCGGTGGTGCCGCTTTCCTTTTGCTTCCGACTGGCTCTACCGCGGTGGAGGGTTCAGGTTGATGCGGATGCCGCCAAGCGCTTGGACGCCCCGTACGCCGCCGTCGAAGGGAAGGGTATAGTCGATCTCGGCGAATACCGAGACGCCGTTGGCTACCTCCACCGTGCCGCCGAAGCCCAATTCCGCCGAGGTTCCGCCCAGGTCCTGGTTCAAGGCGACGCGTTGGCCCATGGCCGTCGCGTCGACCTGATTGTCGCCTAGGAACTCGTGCAGCACGTTTGCCTCGGCGTAGCCGGTAACGAGGGCGCTGCCGATCGTGCCGCTGTTTTCAAAGGCCACACCAAGCCTGCCGATGAGGCTGTCGCCATCCTCAAGGGCCACCCGCACGCCGTCCGGGTCGGTGAAATCGTCGAAGTCGACGCGCTGGTAAGTGATCTGCGCTTGTGGAACCAGCGCCGCCGTCTCGCCGATGTCGATGCGGTAGCCGGCCTCATGCGACACGGCGATTCCATAGCCGTCGGTCGAGGCCGTGCCAAAGCGGCCTGCCCCGGAAACGTCCAAATCGTAGCCGGTGTATTGGAAGACGTTGTCGAAGTACCAGCCGTTAGCGCCATACCAGGTGACGTTCACGCCGCCGCCGAACAAGTCGATATTGGCGTCGCCGGCTGCGTCACCATTGATATCGGTGGTGTCCAGGCTGCTCTGGCCCCAATGGCCCATCAGCCCCACCAGCAGGGTGCCGCTTTCACGGCGCAGCAGCTCAATCTCTGCGCCGGCCTGCAGGAAGCCTATGGTCTGGTCGAAACTGCCGCCGCTGGTGTTGTCGATGTCCCCATCGCTCTCCAGCGACAATCCGACCGCCCGGCTCCACAGGCCGCTGCCGGCCTCGGCCGCCGTTCGCCGCCCGGTGCGTTCCACCAATTGCCCGACCGTCGCGGACCCGATGGTCTGCAAGCCGCCCGGCAGGTTCTCGTACGCGTAGATCGGCGCCAAGAAGGTCGAATCCAGGAACAGGGTACCGCCGGAGATGACAAGATCATATTCAAGCAGGCCGAGGTCGAACGATCCGCCGTCAAGAATGAACGCGTTGTCACTCACATCGCCTTCGACCTCGACCAACCGGATGCCGTCAGCGCCGGTCTGCCCGGCCTGCCCATCGCCAATGACATTCAGTACGATCGTGGTCTGGGTGTTCTCCACGACGAACGAGCCGACTTCGACATTCGTAACGTCGCCTTCGATGATAACACTGTCGGAAGTGTTGGTGTCGGTGTCCAGGTCAAGCTGAATGACAGACCCGGTCCCCCCGGCGAAGTTCCCCTGGATGGTGAGCGTGTCGTTCGTTTCACCGTCGAGCAAGTCAATCGTACCCTGATTGCCGATCGACCCGGTGGTGCTGTCTGATGGGCTGTTGCCTTCAAGCTGCAGAACCGAACCGGCGCCGACGAAAACAATGCCGAAGCTTGTTAGGTCGGCATTGTTGGCCTGGAGCAGCGTGCCGGTGCTCAGGGCCAGGGCCTCGATGTTGGACACCGTGCCCAGCGCTTGGCTGGCCGCCGTAACGCCGACGAGTTCCACCGTATCGATGCCGCCGCCGCCATCCAAATCCAGAACCTGGCCAAGATTGTTGGTGAACACGCCGGTGAACCCGCTGTCGTCCCAGCCGCCGCCGACCCCAAGGCCGAAGATCTGAATGGCGTCGTTGTCCGAGCCCATCTTGATTGCACCGGTCGCCGAGCCGGCAATCAGCGCCAGTTGGTCCTCGCCGGCGTTCATCTGCACCGAGCCGGCGAGCGCGCCGCGCGAGATCACGCTGGTTGCACCGTTCCCGTCCTGGATCGCCACGCCCGAGGCCGACGAGATGGAGCCCGTCTCGGTCAGCTCGATCTGGCTGCTGTCGTTGTCGTCGACGCTGATGTGCAGGATACCGGCCCCAGTGCCGCCGCTCACCGTGCCGCTGACCGTCACCGATCCTGGCGCCGTGCCTTCATTGTCGACCAGGATGGCCGCGTTGCCACCGGTAACGTCGGTCACATTGATCGTCAGCCCGCCGCCGTCCTTACCCAGCCGCGCAAAGACGCCGTAGTCGCTGACGCCGGTCACGCTGCCCGTTGTCTCGATGGCCAACACTCCGGTCCCGAAATTGGCGGCATAGATGCCGTCCTGCCCGCCGCTGACCCCCGCCGCGGTGACTGACAGGTCCGTGCCGGTGGCCGCGTTATAGGCGCTGATGCCGCCCTTTGTCCCTCCGTCTACAGTGCCTGTCGCCGTTACTGACACCGCGCCGGTTCCCTCGTTCAACACGGCGATCCCGCCTGAGCCGCCCTCGACGTCGAACGCCGAAACCGCGAGGTCCGTGCCGCCGCTGCCGTTGAAAGCCAGGATGCCGTATGACGTTTGCCCGGTGACCGTGCCCGTGGCGTTTATCGACAGCGCACCGCTGCCCTCGTTCAACGCGATAATCCCGTCAAGACCCCCTTCGACCGAGGTCGCCGAGATCTTCAGGTCTGTCCCATTTGTATCGTTGTAGGCAAAGATGCCATAGGAAGCCTGGCCGGTAACGTCGCCCGAAGCGGTGACCGACAGCGCGCCGCTGCCATAGTTGCGGGCATCGATGCCGTCGTCGGCACCGCTGACCCCGGCCGCCGAGATTGCCAGGTTGCCGCCTGTGTTTTCGGCTCGAATGCCGTCTCCCGAACCCCCGGTGACCATGCCCGTCGCCGTGATCGATAGATCCCCGGCGCCGAAGTTGAGGGCGTCGATGCCGTCACCGCCGCCGCCGACCCCGGCCGCCGACGAGATCGTCAGCGCGCCGGTATCGACGTCATTGAACGCCTTGATAC
>JBCDFV010000063.1:0-19541 GCA_039177555.1 Pseudomonadota bacterium
CACAACCAATCCGACACATGCATGCAGCGGTGCCAGCATGGCATCTACCAGACTGCGAAGAGAAGCGTGACCCGGATGAGCGACAAGACCCAACAAAATGAAGGAAAACGAGCTTGACCTAAACGCCCAATTAGAGAAGCAGCCATTGATGATCGGAGCTGGAGCGATGGCCGACACTGCGGCGTTTCGTTCTGCGGCCATCGAACCGATGTGTGGTGGGGGCCTGCCACAACCCAGTATACTCCTCTCGATCGCTAAGCGTCCGAAAAGGAACACGCAGCATGATTGCCTACGTCACCGTCGGTGCCGATGACATCGCTCGTGCGAAACGGTTTTATGCCGCGTTCCTGCCGGCTCTTGGCTATGCGCTGGAGGAAGGGCCGGAGGGGCTCAGCTACGCGCTGCCGGAACGGCCGGGTCAGACAGCCGCTCCGCCCGAGTTGTACGTCAAGCCGCCCTTCAATGGACGTCCGGCCTCGGCCGGGAACGGCACCATGATCGCGTTCCAGGCGCACAGCCAACAGCAGGTGCGTGACCTGCACGCCGCCGCGCTTGCCGCGGGCGGCAGCGACGAGGGCCCGCCGGGCTTCCGCGACGCGTACGGCCCTCGGTTCTATGTCGGCTACTTGCGCGACCCCCAAGGCAACAAGATCGCCCTGTTCTCCAACGATCCGAACGAACCCGGGCGCGACGGATAAGCCGAGCCCCCCCGGAGAGATCTATGACCATCGATATTCAGAGCCTGATGTTCCTGGGATGGTTTGCCGTCTTCGGCGGTCTGCTGAACGTGGTGGCTGACTGGTTCTTGCTCGCGTTTCCCGTGGCGGGGCGCGACATCAAGATGGAGATGCTGGCGAAAAAGCCCGCATGGTCGGTGCGCTTGGGGGCCTATCTGGCCATGCTCGCGATACCCATGTGGATCGCGGTGACGGTGCCAACGGCCTATCTGCTCCGCGACGCCCCGACCTTCCTGATCATTGTGCCGTTGCTCGGGATCGCGCTGATATCGATCTACTCACTCGTTTATCACATGGGTTACATTTTCTACGATGCCGCCTATCGGCATGCGCCCGACGCGGCGGGCCTGCTCCTGAAAGAGAAGGCGTTTCAAACACGGCTTATGATGCTGGTCGGCCTCGTCACCTATATCGCTTTGCTGGCTGGCGGTATCCTGAGCGCGGCGCCTTGGTGGTGGCTGGCGGCCAGTCCACTCATCTTGCAACCGGCCTTTTCATTCGCGGCGCGCTTCGCGCCTGCTCCTGTCGGAGGATATCTGCTCACCGGTGCCGGCAGTCTGGGCTTTACAGCCTTTGCGCTCGTTACGATGCTGGCGGTGGTTGGATGACCTAAGCAAGGGCTGTTTGCTGTACCACGGGCCCTGCGTTTGCCGGTCTATTCACGCCCTTAACCGGATCGCAGAACGATTGGGCGGCAGCATCCGTGTCGCGCTTGGCGTGAACCTGGGCCTTTATACCAAGGCTCGGTGAAAGCAGACGCTCATCGCTTGTGCAGCATCGGCAAGATTGGGCTCGAAGCCGCCGTCAACACACTTGTGACTGCTTTACGCCGCCCTGAAATTGCGCGCCCTCGGCCAGGTCATGGATCGTGAAGGCCGACCCGAGCCCGTGTCGTGAGGACTTGCCGAAACCAAACCCCGTTCATATGGTTTGCCGACAGGCAATCTCATTGGAGGGTTTTCGATGAAACGCGCATGCATGCTGGCCGTCTGTGCCACCCTTGTCGCACCGGCCGCCTTGGCGGACGATTTGGTTTCCGACACACGCGACGCGGACGCGTTCACGGCCGCCTTTTGCGCCGCCGATCGATCGACCCAGCACATTTTCGTCGTGCCGATGTCGGTGTTCCAAGCGGGCGACGACCTGACCTGCGACGATGGCACCAGCACGGTGCGGATGACCGAACCGGCGGACGATCCGGGCCACGCGGTCGTGAACATCGACCCCCCGGACGGCGTTGCCGACGGGTTCGACTGTGACGGCAAGGCGGATCTGGGCATGTCCCTGATCGCCATCAACTGCCTGCCCGCGAACCTGGAAAGCGCGGACCACGGTTAGGGAACTCTGCCGCCAACAGGGCGAAGGCCGCCTGTGGGTCCATCTTTTTGATTAGGGGCGGACGAACCTGACTGTCGGTGCGGTTGCGAGCCGCCCCTTAACACCGCCCTCGTGGCGTTTTTTCGCTCAGAGCAGGCGGATGTTGAAGCTGTCGTAGAGCCCCTGGGCGGCAACCAAAAGAAGCACGCGCGCGACGCGTGGTTCTACCGCGTCATCAATCCTGGCCGCGCCATCAATCTCGGCCGCGCCGTCAATCCTGGTTTTGGTCCTGCCGCTGGTAGCTGCCGATCATCGATCCGGCGATACCACAGTAGGATTGGCTGACGGACCGATTGGCCGGGGTATCGGCGATCGTGGCTGTCCCCCCGGCAAACTGGATGACCAGACCCTCCGTTCCGACGGAAAGCCGGTTGGCGTCTAAGGCACTGGCGACACCCCCGTAGCCGCAGATCCAGTTCGAGCCGCCGCCGGAAACCAGCGCGACGGACGTGTCCGCCTCGATCTGCCGGACCTGGATGGTGATCTCGTCGTCGGCATAGTCGCCGACAAGGGCGTTGGCGGATGCGCCGGCCCCGGAACTGGCCGGCACCCTGCCCTGCAACGCCGCCAACCTGTCTTGATACGCGGTTATCAGGCAGGCGTCCGTCTGGCATTCATCGCGCTGGTGCAACCAATCCCTCTGGGACTGCCGCACCAGGTCGGCGAACTGCTCGTCGACGATATCCGACAAGCCGTCATGAAAGCTTGTGTAGGCCTTGGCCATGGCACTGTCCAAGTCGGAAATCTCCGGGTTGCCGCAGATCATATGCTCGACGGCCGTGGCCGCCCGGGCGCAATCAAAGCTCGCCGCCTGCGCCGGCAATGCGGTTATCGCGGTCGTCGCGGTTATCGCGGTAAGGGCCAACCCAACACCAAGACAGCGCATTTCACACTCCACATGCTTGTTCCGCAACGAGGTTCTCGCGGCGATGGTTGTACTGATCCGGTGCCTTTCAGGCAGCCCGAGACGGCGCGACGAAGCCGATTGGTCTTGCGACATGGGCAGCCGTCTCGCGCCGCGATCGTCATCGGCCAGGTTCGCGCCTTATGCGCACCCGCGCGGCAACACAATACACTTTTCGGTAGCAAAAGCCCTGCAACCGTACGTCGCACCAACCCGGGCCAAGTTCGGGTTCGCGAGATGAAACCGCCGCCGGCCTCCGGTCGGCCGATCGGCCGGTGCCGGCTTTGAGACGTCAACCCGACCCCGCCCCAAAGCCGGCGCGCGCCGCCGCAAGCCCGGGCGGTTCTTCCGTGGCGGCGGCCCGGCCCGCGATCGCCAAACCGCCGCCGGACCGCCGAAACCACGCACTGTGTCAGGCAGCGCGGCTATGCCACCCGGTCGGGATGGTCCTCCGCCCAGTCCCACAGGACGGCGGCGACATCCTCGTTCAGGGCGTGTTCGATATCGCCGCGTGTGAGCTTGGCGCCCGCCTGCAGCGCCAGCCGGGCGCAGCTGGCGTGATCCCGCCGCGCCACGTCCAGGCGGTTTTCCGAGCCATGCACGATGGTGCCGATCAGGTCGCCGCCGAAGCCGTTGATGTGATCCAGATCGGGATCGAGGCCCAACAGCCAGGCGAGGTGATCGGGCAGGCCCGCCCAGCCCGCCTCTTGCAAGGGCGTCATGCCCATCTCGTCCGGCAGGTTGCTGTCGATGCCGGCGGCGACGAGGCGCTTGGCGTGGTCCAGCCCGTCTTCGCGCAGGATCACGCGGGTGAGGATCGTGCGTGCCTCGTCGCTCATCGTCAGGCCGCGCAGCGGCGCGCCGGCCGGCGTCTCGCCGTCCGCGCAGGCGGCAAGCACCGTTTCCACGGGGTCGAGCGGCGTTTTCAGCCCGCGCGCGGCCAACGCCTCGGCGAAGCTGTCATTGCCGTACATCCGCGCCAGAGCGTAGGCGGAATGGCCTTGCCACAGGGCGTCCCCCGCCGCGCCATGGTCCAGCAGCAGCGGCACATACCGCCCGTCCCGGCGGCTGCGCGCCGCCTGATGCAGGGCCGGCATGCTGTCGACGGGCTGCTCGCTGGGGTGAAACGGCGTGTGCTCGTTCGGGTCCGCGCCATATGCCAACAGCAGGCGCGTGCCCTCGATGTCGTCGAACTCGATCATCCGCAACAGCGCGTTGGTGCCCTGCGTCTTCACGCCATGCGCCATCAGCAGCCGCAGGCCCTCGACATGCCCAAGCTCCGTCGCGTGATAGAGCGTCTCGTCATCGTTGGGGTCGGCACCACGGTCCAGCAGCCAGGCGGCCAAGGCCAGGTTGCCCGCATGGCCCAGCGCACCGTAGATCGCCGTCAGCCGATGGTCCGATCCCGGCTCGGCGGGATAGCTGTCATTCACGTCCGCCCCGTTCGCCGCCAGCGCCTCGGCCACGGAAATCATGTCGGTTTCCAGATCCGGACGCGCCTTGAAGTACTGCGAGAACGCCAGGTGCAGCATCGGCGACCGAACGCCGACCATACGGGTCGCCGCGGACGGGTCGTCGGCCAGCACACGCCGGACACCGGCGATGTCATAGGTCGCGCACAAAAGGCCGAAATTGTCGGCCGGCAGATCGGGATCGGCGTCGATAAGCTGTCGAACGGCATGGTCTTGGCCCAGAAACAGGGCACGTTTCAGCCGTTCCGCCCGTGCCTCGCGGTCCATGGCGGCAATCTCCAGCGACAGCTTCAATTGCGGCCAGGACGCGGCCCCACGTTCCCTGGCCACGACGTGCAACGCCTCGGCATGGGTCAGGGTCGTTCTGTCGGGGAAAACGCTGGCCACACGGCGCACCGCGTCGGCGTCCTGGCGCGCCAGGTCACGGCGCAGAAGCTTCGCCATACGGCGCAGGTAAGGGAGTTTGTCTGTCATCGGTTCACTCACATCCGCCCGCCGGTCCGCTTGCCGGGCATGAGTTCACCGTTGAGGACGGCTTGAACGCTGTCGAGGTGTTGAAACAACTTTCCGCGGACCGGGATGCCACCTCGTCTGGCCCCGGTATCATAGCTCAGCCGGCCAAGGCCATCAAGCGCGCACCGGCCCGGTCAGTCTTCAGGCAAGGCCGCCACGACCCTTATCTCGACCACCGCGCCCTGTCGGCGCAGCCCCGCGACCTCGACGGCCGTCCAGGCCGGAAACGGCTCGTCGACATAGTCGGCCCGGACCGCGTTGAACCGGTCGAAATGGTCCCGCAGGCCGACGTGATAGGTCGTCATCTCAACGATCGCGCCGAACGACAGGCCCGCCTCCCGCAAGACCAGGCCAATCTTCTCAAACGCCTGGCGGAACTGTGTCTCCAAATCGTCCGGCATCGAACCGTCCGCGCCGCTGCCGGTCATGCCGGTCAGAAACACATGATTGCCCGACACGATGCCGGGCGAGAGCTTCATTTGCGCCGCGGCGGCTTGCGAGCCCTTTGGGAACAGCGCCCGTTTCATCTCGCCCCACTTGTCTTGACTTGAAGCGTGTAGAGTCCTTCAACCGCCAGAACGGGTCAACGGCATCCGGAAGGAAGCTGACATCCAAAACGGCGCAAACTATCGTCTGTGCGTTGCCGGTTTCGTGGAGGCTGCTTTGAAGATCAAGAAAGCGACTGCGCCCGATGAAATCGCCCGTGCAGTCACCATAGATGAAGCGGTCCTTGGGTCGAATGACAGAGCTGGCTACATCACGTCGGTGGCTGAATACGGTGGCTTGAGCGTGGCTGCGTTGCGTGGTGACGTCCGGGCCTTCTGCTGTCTTGATCACGGTTACTTTTTCGGCAAGCCCTTCATTTCTCTGCTCATCGTCTCCCCCGATGCGAGAAGAGTTGGCCTGGGCGCGGGCTTGCTTGCGCATAGCTCAAGCGCGTACCCGGAGGTCTGGACGTCCACCAACCGATCCAACTCAGCCATGCGCGCGTTGCTCGACAAGGCGGGGTGGCGATACTGTGGTGAACTGAGCGGCCTTGACGAAGGCGATCCTGAGCGGTTCTACAGGACTGCTTGAATAGCGGCATATGCTCCGCCAGCCGAGGGTCGGACATGTGCGCCGCGATCTCGGTCGGCTCGATTTCCGACAACCGGGCAAAGGTGATGTCATCCGCCACGATCGCTTCCGTCGGCGTCCATGCGCGGCTTGTTCCGTGCCGTCCATGCGATCGGCCCATGCGATCGGCCCATGCGATCGGCCCATGCGATCGGCGTTGACGCCGCCATGCACAGGGATATCGACAAATCCGGGTGCCGCGCACGGCTCGACGGCGCCCGAAAAGACGGTCCCCGGCCTCCCCGCTCGCTCGGTCATTGCGGCTCGCCGACCTCGACGATGTGGCCGTCATGGTCGTAGAAGCGGAAGACCTTCTGCCCCCAGGACTGCGCCTCGATCGGGTGAATCATGGTGACATGGGGGGCGACCCGGTCATACGCCGCGGCCAGATCCTCGGCATCGAAATACAGCACCAGATTGCGCCGGCCGTATTGGCCGGTGTCCGTGTCGCTGTCGCCGAAAATCGTCCGTTGCAGTGCGGTGCCGGTGTGCAGGGCAAGGCCGTTTTCCAGCTGCACGAAGTCCCCATGATCCTGCGCCACCTTCTGGTCCAGCAAACCGCAATACAGGCCCATGGCCTTCTTCATGTCGGCCACGAAGACGAGTGCGTTTACGAACCTGATGCCGGGCAAGGATGCTCTCCGAATTTGGCTTGGCGGTGCGGATGAACCGCTCAAGGCCCGCCAATCTCGCGCACAGGCCAGCTACCTGTTGTTCCGCATGATGGCGTAGAGGCGCTTTTCGGGTCTGAGGTATCCGCTGGAATTCGTGCGAAATGTCTTCCGGTCGACATTGTGCGAGACGTTCCCACCCAGCGTCGAGATGTGATCGCCGCGGACCGCGATAACGATGTCGCAGTGAGATTTATACTCGTTGTGTACCTTAGCGTAATCGTAGGTGACGGAAAACGTGCCGCGCGCCATGCAAACGATGTCGCCGATCTGCGGCTTGTGTTCGTTTAGGCGGAATCCCCAGAACGAGCCGTTCCTTTCATTCTCGCGGCGGTCGATCGCCTGATGTACATAGCGCGCGTGGGCCGCCGCTTGCTCGAAGTCGTCATAGCCACCCGCCTTCTCGACACACCAGGAAATGAATGCGGCAGACCATGGCCAGCAGCGATTGTTGCCATCCAGGTCACGCTCGATGTTTTTCCAGTACTCCCCCACGACTGCGGAATAATCCTCACCGTACACGTCCTTGTCTTCGTGGTGTTCCTTGCGCTTGCCACGATCGCCGCGCACCCATTCCCCGACGGTCGTCCGAACCAGCCGCTCACGTGCGTCCGACACACGTTTCCGAAGCACATTTTTCGAAATGAATACGTTATCGACGGTTCCATCGATTTCGGCAGTGCAGGGAATCCAACGATCCCCCTGCTGCGGACCCGTCACGGTGACTGGCGTGGCCTCGACAAGAAAGCCCGCGACATTGTCTCCGAATGCCGGGGTTCTTCTTGCATTGGCCCCGTAGACCCGCGAGCTTACGGCGAAATCGGCCATCGGAATCTCCTTACATTATTGAGAAATATGAGGAATTCAGGGCACCTTTATGCGCATAGTAATACACATATTAATGCGCATAGCAGGCCTGTTCACAACGTCGTTCCAGCCGCCGGTCAGCGCGTCCTCACCACGTGGCTCAACGGTAATGCCAACCGGCTGGAATTCGACGCGCTCAAATGGCCGGTTTTCCGGCGTCGACTATACACTAAATCGGCTGTTTTCACATATTTAATTCGACTTAAGGTTCAATCTGACGTCAGAAACGGTGACTATCTTAGGCGACGCAATACATGAGTTTTGCCACTTACGGCACGACAGCTGCCCTTAGCACCTCGGCCGCGACGGCGGCGCCCTAATCGGCCTGGTCGTGCTTCACCGCCCGCCGAGCACCTTCAGCATCTGCAGGTCCGTCGGCCCCGGCGCGGCGCCAGCGGCCGTCAGCATGGCGTGGACCTGGCCGCGGTGATGGGTCTGGTGGTTGATCATGTGGACGAGGTTGAAGCCAAGCTCCGTCTCCACCGCCTCGCCGCCCCGCACCCAGGCGATCCGGCGCGCCAAATCCGCCTCGGCAAGGCCGTCGGCCCAGGCCACGATCTCATCGTCGAGGGCGGCGCGCTCGCGCACATAGGCCGACCAGTCCCGAGGCGTGTCGGTGTAGGGGTGGCGCGCGCCGATCTCCGCCGCCGTCGCTTCGTCACCCTTGAGCCGCGCCAGCCAGATGCGGTCGTCCCACAAAATGTGGTTCAAGGTCTCGGCGATGGACCGAAAGAACGCGCCACGATCCCGCCACCGGTCCACGTCCGTCAAACCATCCGCCGCCGCCACCAGCGACCGGTTTTGCCAGCGATTGTAGCGCGCCATCGTCGCGGCGAAGTCTGGTGTGATCATGGTTGGCTCTGCTGGCGGCCTCTGCAGTTTGCCGGTGAGGTTCAACCTAAGTACTTGGCGAACCACTCAAGCATGCGCCCGGGGTTTTGGCCAAAATAGTTGTAACCGTCAAAACGCCGCGATGTGCCGTCGATCCAGAACATTTGCTTATCGTTGGCGCCCAACAGCTCATAGCTTTTCTCGCCGTCTTCCGGTGTTGTCCAAAGATCGTCGCGCACCTGGACCATGAATGTGGGCACCGTCACATCCTGGGCGAAAAGATGCGGTGTCATTTCGCCATTGGTGAACCCGCCCAGCTTTCTCTGCTCCAGGTCCATTTCTGCCATGTAGGCATCCACGCCTTGCAGTCTGGCAAACGATCCCATGAGCGCCGTCATGGACACCACCAGCGGGCTGAGCATGCACAGGACGTTCCGAAACATCTCCGGACGGCGTGACATCGCCTCGAATTGCGCATTCCCGCCGGTGCACTGGCTGTAAAGCCCCAGCTTCATGTTGGACAGTCGGGGGTGGCTGTCGACATATGTCTTCACGCCAACGCAATCGCGCCATTCATAGCGCCCGATCCCGCAGATGCCGCCGTTCGCCGCGCCAGAGTTACCGTGATTGCGCAGGTCGTACGCCAACACGTTGTATCCGGCGCGGACCAGATGCGCGATATGGGCGACAAAGTCGATCTCGATGTCGTCAACTTGGCTCCATGGCTGACCCCAATGGCCGGTGAACCCCGATCGGCTCATGGGCATCGGGTGGTTCATCACGATCAGCTTGTCGCTTTCACCGCCCTCCGCCGGCACGTACCACCCTTCCAGGGGGGTGCCGTCGTCGGATGCGAAATAGATATCGTCCCAGGTCTCTATGCCGTGATCGGACGGCGTCTTATGGACCGGCGTTCGAAAGGCGGGCTTAACCGCGAAGCTGGCAAGCGCTTTGACGATTTGGAGTTTCTCAGCGGGGATTTGCGTCTGGTCGGCCACGGCCTTCTCCATGTGAGCGTTGGTGTCAGCCGGTAGGTATGCCGTCGTTTCAGACAGAGAATTTCATTTCTGATCAGAACCATGCGCATTCCTATCAATTCTCACGGCGCGCCGAAGACACGCCGTATCGGGGATGCCATTCTCCGTCAAAAGCTCAAAAAGGGTTAGGGCATGACGACACGTCTGGCTGCGCAGTTGGCGGCATTGCGTGATGCGAACGGGCTGACCCGGAGCGTCGGCTTTATCGAAACGCGCCTGCCGTCCGTGCGCCTCTTTTGGTCCGATGTTTCGATTGCGCGGGCGCCTTTAAGCTATGCACCTGGCATCGCGATCATCATGTCCGGGAAAAAGGTCGGGTACCTTGATGATCGGCGTCTGGAATACGCTTCAGGTCAGTATCTCGCCGTGGGTTTGCCCCTGTTTTTTGAATGCGAGACCTTCGCGTCAAAAAGCAGCCCCTTGATTGGCGTGTTCCTGGATGCGGACTTTGACCTGCTTCAAAGCATTGCGCGCGACATGGCTGTGCATGAGGTGCCGATCCTGCCCTCACGGCCGGTTCTGGGTATCGAACCGCTGACAATGCCCGAGCGCATGCGTGATGCGGCCAGCCGTCTTGTGGGCCATCTGCTTGACCCAACCGAGACGGCTGTCCTTGCCCCCGGAACCTTAAGGGAGATCTTCTTTCACGCCCTTCAGGACAAACATGGGTGCGTATTGCTGAGCCACAGCCAAAGCGGCGGCCCCGGGGCCACGATCAACGGTCTCTTGCGCACCATCGACAAGCGGTCCGCTGATTTCCCAAACGTCAACGAACTGGCGCGCGCGGCCGGCATGAGCAGCGCTTCATTTCATCGCCATTTCAAGACCGTGACGGGCCACTCTCCCTTGCAGTACTTCAAACGGAAGCGCCTGACGCGCGCGAAGAGCCTGCTGGTTCATGGCGGGATGGGGGTGGCGGAAGCCGCCCACCGGGTGGGATACGCCAGCGCGTCTCAGTTCAGCAGGGACTTCACAGCCTATTTCGGCGTCCCACCCAGCCAGGCTGATATGTCGCCGTATCCAACGTGATCGCGTGGCACGCGTACACCGCGCCGTCCGCGGATGACGTACGACGAGACGAGGCCGACATTGACCCGTCCGCCGGCCTGCTTAGGGTCAAAGGGCGCAGCCCGCGCTGCGAAAGGGAGGATGATCCATCTACCACAGCCTTCTCCTCATCCGGCATGCCGAGGCATCGGGCCAGGATCCTGACGCCGACCTCACGCCCACAGGCCACCGGCAGGCGCGCGATCTCGCCGATCGGTTGCGTCGCCTGAAGGTCGATGGGGTGGTTTCCAGCCCTTATCTGAGGGCCAGGAACACCGCCGCACCATTTGCGACGAACAACGGGCATACCGTGGAAGACCACGAGGATCTTTACGAGCGGGTTCTTTCCCAAGAGCCATTGCCGGATTGGCTGGTGCATGTCAGGCGCTCGTTCGAAGACTTCGATTACGCGGTCGGCGGTGGCGAGAGCCTGAACGCGACCTGTGACCGGGCGCTGGGCGCGTTGCGCGATGTCCTGGCCCTCCGCCACGGCTTTCCGGCGGTGGTGACGCATGGAAACCTCATCGCCAGCATCCTCGGTCGCGTCGATCCCGCCTTCGGGTTCGAACAGTGGCGGACCATGAAGAACCCGGATCTGTTCAGCCTGACGTTCGAGGCGGGAACGCCCGTCGGCTACACGCGCATCGAGACGCAAACGGACGACTGACGGCGTAGCACCCGGCGCCACGGTCTTTGGTCCGGCCAACAGCGAACCGTGTTCCTGATCTCATCTAACTGCCCCCGTGCCGGCACCAATGCCTCGCGCTGGTTCAGCGTGCCAGCCACAGAGTGCGGCGCGTGGGCGCATGCCTGGTTCCCAGGAGCCAAACGCATGTTGCGCTATGTTATAACATAACATATAGGAGGGCTGCGTAATCGAGGGGACCGTCGGTGAGCAAGCAGGCAGGCACGATGCAAACGATCGCGCTGGCGCGTTGGCGTCGGTGCGGCGGACCGCTCTCCAGGCCAGGCGGCCTGGCGCCCAGCGGTCTCGATCCGGTGCGCCATCCCGCGATGACCCCAAGCACACGACCCCCAAGCACACGCCCCCCCCGGCACACGACCCCCAAGCAAGCGCTGATTTCGCAAGCGAGGCCAACCAAGCCATGAACACGCAAAACGCCCGCCTTCCCGTCACGGTCCTGTCGGGCTTTCTCGGCGCCGGCAAAACCACGCTGCTGAACCGCGTCTTGAACAACCGCGACGGGCGGCGCGTTGCGGTCATCGTCAACGACATGTCCGAGGTGAACATCGACGCCGATCTGGTGCGCGCGGATACCGAACTCAGCCGCACCGACGAGACGCTGGTCGAGATGTCCAACGGCTGCATTTGCTGCACGCTGCGTGACGATCTGCTGGCCGAGGTGCGGCGCCTGGCCGCCGAGCGCCGGTTCGATTACCTGCTGATCGAGTCGACCGGCATCTCAGAGCCCTTGCCTGTCGCCGCCACGTTCGACTTTCGCGACACGGACGGAAAGAGCCTGTCGGACGTCGCCCGCCTGGACACGATGGTCACGGTCGTGGATGCGGTGAACCTGCTGAAGGACTATTCCAGCCACGACTTCCTGCGCGACCGGGGCGAAACGCTGGGCGAGGAGGATGAGCGCAGCCTGGTCCACCTGCTGACCGACCAGATCGAATTCGCCGATGTGGTGATCCTGAACAAGGTGGCGGACGCGGATTGGCGCCAGGTGGACGCCGCCCGCAAGATCATCCGCAGCCTGAACGCCGACGCGCGGATCGTCGAGGCCAATTTCGCCAACGTGCCCTCCGAAACGATCCTGGACACCGGCCTGTTCGATTACGACAAGGCCCACGACCACCCGCTGTGGGCCAAGGAGCTTTACGGCTTCGCCGACCATGTGCCGGAAACCGAGGAATACGGCGTCGCGAGCCATGTCTACCGGGCGCGTCGCCCGTTTGAGCCGGAGAAGATCAACACTCTGCTCAACGGCGCGCTGCCCGGCGTCATCCGCGCCAAGGGCCATTTCTGGATTGCGACACGGCCCGACTGGGTGGTCGAGTTCTCGTTGGCCGGGTCGATGTCCAGCGTCTCGCCGCTGGGGATCTGGTGGGCCGCCGTGCCCATGGAACGCTGGCCGGGCGGCGAAGGCGGCGCGCGGTCGTACATCGAGGCGCACTGGCAAGACCCCTGGGGCGACCGCAGGCAAGAGATCGTCTTCATCGGCGCCGGCATCGACTGGCCCGCCCTGAAGGCGCGGCTGGACGCCTGCCTTGTGCCCGACGCCCTCGCACCGGGCCCCGACGCGCTGCCCGACCTGCCCGACCCGTTCCCGATCTGGCGGCGGACGGAGCAGGCAGCATGAGCCTGGTGCAGGAAATCGCGCGGGACGACACGGCCGCAATAGGCGTCGTCGACACGGTCGAGGGCCTGTCGGCCCTACAACGCCCCGGCTGCGCCGCATCCCTCTGGCGGCGGCAGGTTCCACCGGGCTTTCAGGCTTGGGTCGACGGTCTCAGGTCCGGCCGCTTGCCGAAGGCGCGCACGATTGTCTGGCCCGCCGATGTGCGTGAAGCGGTAGCCCACATCTGCGACGCGTCCGGCACGCCGGACTGCCCCGAACGCGCATGGCTGATCGACGATGTCGCGGCCCTGGCGGACGTCTTCGCCGGCCTGATGCGCGCGTCTTATCTGCGCCTGCGCTTCGACGTCGTGACCACGAACATGTGCCGCAGGTTTCACATCGACGCCGTCACGGCGCGGCTGATCTGCACCTATCGCGGCACGGGCACGCAATACGGCATCGCGGCCGATGGCACGGACCCGAAGCGCGTGTTCACCGCGCCAACCGGTGCGCCCATCGTCTTGCGCGGCACCCTGTGGCCCGAACAGCCGGACGCCGGCCTTCGCCACCGGTCGCCGCCGATCGAGGGCACGGGCGAGACACGCCTGGTGCTGGTCCTCGACCCGGTCATGCGGCCGAAGAACGAGACATGACCGGAAAGCCCGGCAGCACGGGCTTGTAACCACGTCGCGGCTTCGCCGGTTTCGCCGGCGAACTGCGCGAGCCACGGGCGAACGCGATGCGGCGCTGAACGCCCGATCAAACCAGGCAAACAAGAAGACCTGGCACGCAACCGTTCCATCTGCCCCGTAAACGCGCAGCTGGATGGGGACGGATCATGATCCATCAACGACCAACGAAGGTAATCGAGATGACCTTGTCGAAGCTTTCCGCCGCCGGATTTATGGGGGCCGTTCTGGCGTTCGCCCCCGCCGCCTGGGCGGATGAGGACGCAACCGCATGGCGGATTTTCATCGCCGATCACACCGACCCAACCGTGACGGCCATCGATCTTGACGCGCCGGACCAGCGCTGGACGTTCGACCTTGCCGGACCGGCGCGGCTGCACAGCGCGGCGGGCCAGGCCGTGGTCGCCGCGGTCCAGCCCGATAACGACCAGGTCGATTTCCTCGCCAGCGGCGTGACCATCGACGATCACGGGGACCATTCCGACATCGAGGTCACGGACCCCGGTGCCATCGGGTCGGTCGCGGGGCCGCGGCCGGTCCACTTCGTCGACCATTCCGGCCAGGTGGCGATCGCCTTCGACCGGGGCGGATATGCCGCCCTGCTGGACGAGGGCGGGATCGTTGAAGGAAACCTCGCCGAAGACAGGTTCCCGATGAATGTCGCGCATCACGGCTTTGTCGCCGCCATGGGCGACTATTACCTAAGCTCGATCGCGTCGGAGGAGCCGGTCGAGGACGACCGGCTGCCGCCACGCGTCGGCATCGGCGCGTTTGCGGCGGACGGATCACCCGTCGGCGACATGCATGTCTGCACCGATCTGCACGGCGAATCCTTCTCGGGCAACTTCGTGGCGGTCGGCTGCCGCGAGGGCGTGATCGCCCACGACACCACGGGCGGGCCTGATGCCTTCACCATGCTGCCCTATCCAGCCGAGTTCCCGGAGGCCATGACCGGCACCCTGCTCGGCTCGCCCGCGATGCAGATCTTCCTGGGCAATCACGGCGCGGACGCGGTCGTCATCCTGGACCCGACGACGGAGCCCTACTTCACCCGTGTCGAGCTGCCCTTCCGCCGGGTTCATTTCGCCCTCGATTCCGCCAGGCCGCAATTCGCCTATATCCTGACCGAGGACGGATCGCTGCACCGGTTGAACATGCTGTCCGCCGAGATCGAGCAAAGCCTGCCCGTCACGCAGCCCTATTCGATGGACGGCCACTGGAGCGATCCGCGCCCCCGGATCGCGGTCGCGGGCGACCGGCTGGTGCTGACCGATCCCTTGAACGCCAGCCTACGGGTGGTCGACCTGGAAGACTTCGCGGAGCTGGACCCGATCGCGGTTGAGGGCATGCCCTACAACGTCCTTGCCGTGGGCGGCAGCGGCGTCGCCCACTGACCGGTGCCCCGGCGCGCCTGACCCGCGCGCCGGGCCCCATCCTTCAGGGCTAGGCCAAGTCTTTCACCACAACACCGTCCTGAACCACCAGGGGGATGCGCTCGCCCTGGCCGGTCAGGCAGGCGATATCTGCGATCGGGTCGCCATCGACCAGGATCAGATCCGCCGTCGCGCCCGGGGTCACTTGCCCGAGATCGGGACGGCGGACGATCTCCGCATTGACCGAGGTGGCGGACCGCAGAACGTCCGCCGCTGGCAGGACCTGCGTCCGCAACGTGAACTCCGTCGATTGGTCCTGGTGCATCCAGCCCAGCAGGTCCGTGCCATAGCCCATCGGCACCTTCGCGCGCGCCAGAATCTCCAGGGATCGCAGCCCGGCCTCGCGCACCATGCGGTTCTTTTCCCGGTTCGCGCCGCCCAGGCCGATGGCGTCGGCATGGCGATCGAGACAATCATAGATGATCAAGGTCGGCACGGCATAGGCGCCGCGCGCCTTCAGAACCCCGGCCACCCGGTCGTCGATCAGGTTGCAATGTTCCAACGTGCGCACCCCGTTCACGCAGGCATGCTCGATCGCCCGTGCGGTATATGTGTGGGCGGCGACATAGGTGCAGGACGCCTCGGCCGCCGTCACGATGGCCTGGATTTCCTCCGGCGTGAACTGGATCCAGTCGATCGGGTCGGTCGGCGTCGCGACCCCGCCATTGGCCATGATCTTCACGAAATCCGCGCCCAGGCGCAGCTCGTCCCTGGCGGCGGCCAGACAGGCGGGTACACCGTCGACAACGCGGCCAAGCGCGGGCAGATGCCGGCGCTGCAAATCGCCGACATCTGCCCGGCTGGCGCCCCGGAAATCCGTATGCCCGCCGGTCTGGCCCAGTGCCTTGCCCGAGGTGAACAGGCGCGGGCCGCGCACCAGCCCTTCTTGCTGGGCGCGTTTGGTGCCGGCGTCGCCGCCGCCGACATCGCGCACGGTGGTGAAGCCGCGATCCAGCATTGCGGACATGTACTGCGCCGTCCAATGGGCGACATAGGTCGGGTGCAGCGCTTCCAAGGCCGCCAGGTTGGGCACGGCGGCGGCGATATGCACATGGGCGTCGATCAGGCCGGGCATCAGGGTCCGGCCGCTGGCGTCGACCACGCGATCCGCCTCGCCGGCAATCGCCGTCTCCGAGACCTCGGCGATCTTCCCGTCGGCCACCAGCACATGGCAGCCCGGGCGGATCGCGTCGCCGACCCCGTCGAACAGATCGCAGTTGTCGAACCTTATACGCATGACTTCGCTCCCATCCCCCACGGCCTTTGTCGCCGACGGGCGTTTCCTGTGATTTGGTATGCGCGCATTGGACTTCGTTCGCGTCTCTTCCCGCGAACGCCGCCGCACACGACCCGTGAGTGTACCGGGGCTTTCCTGGCGGGCGCCCCCACGCCCCCGATGGCCCTAAACTAGGCCAGTTCCGACACGGGCGGAAGATGTCTTGGCATGACGACACCAACGGGTTGCCGCCAAACTGTTATGATATAACATAGCGTCTGCAAAACCGCAGAAGACCTCGCACAACTCCCCTTCGACACCGGCGCCCGCGACGATCGGAGCGTCGGCAATGGCGGGGTGAGTTTCCTTCTATTGTCTGGCCTTGGATCCCGCCCGATGAACCCCGATCTTCTCCTTGTTCTCATGACCGTCGTCATCGTGGCCGTTGCGTTCGGGGCCGGCGTGCCCGTGCTGGCGGGGCGCAGGTTCGATGCGGACGGCACGCTCGCCGCGCGCGGCGAGGCGATTGCGGCCGGCGTGTTTCTGGGCGCCGGTCTCATTCACATGCTGGGCGACGCGGCGGGGGACTTCGCCGCCGCCGGCGTTGACTACCCTTGGCCCTTCCTGTTGTGCGGCGCGGTCGTTCTGGCGTTGCTGCTGCTCGAACATGTCGGGGCGGCCGCGAAGGGCGCCAGCAACGAGAGCGCGGCCCTGGCCCTGCTGGCCACGGCAATGCTGTCGATCCATTCCTTCCTTGCCGGCGCGGCGTTGGGCACGAGCGGCGTTGGCGCCGTCGCGATCGTGATCTTCATCGCCATTGTCGCGCACAAGTGGGCGGCGTCATTCGCGTTGGCCGTCTCGCTCGCCCGCAGCCCGCTGGGCCGCATACCCCGCTTCGTCGCCTTTGTCGTGTTCGTCTTCTTTCTTCCTCTCGGTGTCGCGACCGGTGCGCTGGCGGCGGAATGGGACGCGGCCTATCCGCTGGTGGCGCCGACGCTGAAGGCGCTGGCCGCCGGCACATTCCTCTATCTCGGCACGTTGCACGGCCTGGCGAACGGCACGCTCGTGGCCCGGTGCTGTGACCTTCGAGAGTTCACCGCCGTGGTCTTCGGCTTCGCGCTGATGGCCGTCGTCGCCATTTGGACGTGAGACCCTTGTCCATCGTCGAGTCTGAGCCAATTGCCAGAGGCAAGACGTTTCATCCGTTTAGCAAGGCGACCTGATGGCTCGGATCCCCGTCACGATCCTGACCGGCTTCCTGGGCGCCGGTAAAACGACCTTTCTCAACCGTTTGCTCACCGAGCCTGGGTTCGACAGGACGGCGGTCATCGTCAACGAGTTCGGCGAGGCCGGCGTGGATGGCGGTCTGGTCACGCGGGCGGACGAGGGCGTTGTCGAGATGACCGTCGGCTGTCTCTGCTGCACCGTCTCCGGCGACGTGCGGCAGACCTTGTTCCGCCTGCTTGACGAGCAGGAACGCGGCCTCGGTCCCACCTTCGACCGGGTGGTCATCGAAACCACGGGCCTGGCCGATCCGGTGCCGATCCTGCAGACCTTCATGACCAGCGAGGCGATGCTGCACCGGTTCGCGCTGAACGGTGTCGTGACCTTGCTGGACGCGGTGAATGCCGAGCACGGCCTGGAGCGGTTTGAGGAAGCACGACGGCAGGTCGCGGTGGCGGATCTGCTGCTGGTGACCAAGGGAGACTTGGCAAGGGACCCGGCGTCCAAGCGGGACCTGGCGGCCTTGACGGCGGACCTGTCGCGGCGAAACCCGAACGCGCGTGTCATGGCTGTGCATGACGCGCATGCCGAGACCGTCTTCTCGCTCGCGGCCTTCGACCCGTCCGGCAAGCCGCCCGACGTCCGGGAGTTTTTGAGGTTCGAGCCCACCGCCCCCGGCTACGCCGATCATGGCCATGCGCACGCTCATACCCACCCCCACGACGTCAACCGGCACGGCGATGCGGCCACGGCCTACTGCTTCACCGCCGAAGAACCGCTCGACCTCCACACGGTTGGCGAAGCCCTCGCCGCGCTGCAGGCCTCTTTCGGCTCGGACCTGTTGCGGGTCAAGGGGCTTGTGGACATCGCCGACGAGCCGTCAGGCCCCCTCATCCTCCACGCGGTCGGCCACGCGACCAGCCCACCGGCCTTGCTCGACGGCTGGCCCGAGGGCATCGACGGCACACGCATCGTCCTGATCCTAAGCGGCCCGGCGCGCGAAGAGGCAACGCCGATGCTGGCATCGTTCCTGCCGGCACTCCGGCCCTTTGGCGCGGCCCCGCCGCACTCAACGTAACGTCGGTCGCTGGCGGTCGCTGGCGCCCTCCGGCGCCCCGCACACGCGGCCATCCGTCGACCGCCCGGCCAACGTCCGCCGCATCGAATGCGCATTCAACACCTCGCCGTGGTCTATCGGCGCCGATCACCGTAAGATCGGAGCGGCTGCCATGATCGAGACCGTGAGGATGACGGCATGGGCCCAAGACGCGAACACCTGAACCGGCAGCTGCCACGTGCCCCCATGGCATGTGCCCTTGCGATGGCCGCCCTGACGGCAACGGCCGGCACTGCGTCGGCCGAGGGTTTCTCCATGACCGGCCAGTACCAGGGTATGTACGCCTACGACAGCACGACGGCCGCCCTATCCAAACAGCGCTCACATGAATAGACAAACGCCATGACCTACACCTGTCTCTCCGTGCTCGCATCGTCGGTCCTGGCGGCGCTTGTGGCCTTGGCCGCGCCGTCGGCGGCGGCGCAGCAAGACCCGCCGAACCTGGAGGGGGTGTGGGTCAAAACCGACGGCCAGATCCTGTATTGGAACGGTGCGGTCAACACACTCCCGGACAGCTACGATATCGCCCAGATCGAGATCACGGGCCAGGACGGCGCCGTCTTTCAGGCGGTCCAGTCGACGGTCGCGCGTGCGGGCCGCGAGCCGGGGCGCCACGGGACCCAGCCGATCACTCAGGGCGGCCAGCCGATGATCGGCGTCGTCGGCTGGGACGGTACGTCGGTGGTGCTGAGCGATGTCGGCGACACCACGGTTCATCACTGCACGCTGGTCGATCAGAACACCATGCACTGCCTGGTCTGGGAGGCCGGCGCCCACGCGCTGGCCGGCCGCATCATGCTAGTCCGGGACTAGAGCATCGTCCGATCAATTGGAGTCGCTTCGCGATCCAAAAGATCGGACAAAGATGCTCTATCTTGTCCAAAAATGGAGCAATTTTGGTCGAGCAAAACCAAACCCCTGGTGGGGTTTGTTCGACCAATGGGCTAGGCGGACGGCGCTGGATGGACGCCACAGGCCCACCGC
>JBCDFV010000064.1:0-19359 GCA_039177555.1 Pseudomonadota bacterium
AAACCTCAGAACTCCAAACCACCCAACGCCACAGCTACAACCACGGCGCCAGACAGCCAAAGCTCAAAGATCCAATAACTCTCAAAAGACACGCTATAAACGACCCAAGTCACCAAACCTTACAGCCCGAGACCCAAACCGCCTACCGCGTATCCCTTCTCTACTCACAGATTCTATTGTCAAATATCCGGCCAGGCGAAGCCGCCTTGGCGCCCCGATCCGGCGGTTGCCGCCGCGTCGAGAGGCGGGGTTATAGGCCCGCCCGATGACACTTGTCAAACCCTTTCCTGCAATCTTTTTGTCATCTGAGACGGCCGGGAAAAAGAGCCGATAACTTGCTGATAATCAGTCGGTTTTTCGAACCAAAAAGAGATGCCTTGCAGTTTATCGCCTTCCGCGAGAACGCGATTTCGCGATCCGCGACGCAAACGCCGTTGCGGGCATACCGGTTGACGCGAATGGACGCTTCCACCATTGTCCGCGCCACCCACGATCGGGTCCATCGAGTCGCCCTGGCCGCATGACAAAGGCGGCGGTCGATACGTTCGCCCAACGCAGTCGGGAGTGTGTCCGTGGCCTCATCCAAGGCTGTTTGTATTTTCGCCGCCGTTGCCTTCTCTCTCACCCTCACCACCACCGCCGTTCAAGGTCAAGAAGAGGCCCAGGGATCGGCCGATCCGATACCGCCGGAAGGCCTGACGCAGCTGGAAGATATCCTGGCCCACGGCGTCGCCGACAGCCTCTTGGAGCAGCCATACCGGGTGGGTGAAGAGACGATCACTTTGATCCTGCAGGACGGCGAGAACCTGTCGCTGTTGCTGGAGCGCGCAGGCATCGCCAACAATGATCGCTACGCCATTGCCGCGGTTCTCGAAGAACACATGGATTTGCGCCGGCTGCGGGCCGGCAAGGAATTCATCCTGACCATCCGCTATGACGGGCTGACGCGCGAGCTGCGCACGCTTGAGGTTCTGCCCACGGTGGACACGATCGTGCTGGTCGATCGCAATCCAGAGTCCGGGGTCTACACCGCCCGGGCCGTACCCAACGCGCTTACCAGTCGGCTGTCCGGGGGCGCCGGACCGATCACCCACAGTCTTTTTGCCACGGCGGTCGACCAGGGTGTACCGGACGCTGTCGTATTGAGGGCCATTCAGGCTTTCTCGTTCAATGTCGACTTCCAACGCGATATCCAGCCGGAGGACGATTTCGCCATCCTTTATGAGCAGGACTTCTTCGCCGACGGCACGCTGGCCCGCAACGGCAACATTCTGCATGCGCGGCTGACCCTGTCCGGCCGGGATCTCGAATTATTTCGCTACGAGGACGCCGAGGGGCTGGTCGACTATTACAACCGCGACGGCGAGTCCATGCGCCGCTATCTGATGCGCACGCCGATTGACGGCGCGCGCCTGTCGTCGCGGTTCGGCATGCGGCGCCACCCGATCCTGGGTTATTCGCGCATGCACCGGGGCGTTGATTTTGCCGCCCCCACCGGCACGCCGATCTATGCCGCCGGCGACGGGGTGATCGACTTTCTGGGCACCAACAGCGGCTATGGCAGATATATCCGCATCCGGCACAACAGCCGCCTGTCGACCGCCTATGCCCATATGAGCCGCTACCGCTCCGGCCTCGAAAGAGGCGACAGGGTCGAGCAGGGCGATGTCATCGCCTATGTCGGCAGTTCCGGCATGTCGACCGGTCCGCACCTGCACTACGAGGTGCTGGTCAACGGCGCACAGGTTAATCCGCTCGATGTGGACCTGCCGACCGGGCGGAATCTCGAAGGCGCGGACCTGGCGGATTTCGAGCTGCAGGTGGCGGAGATGGAGCGGGCCCTTCAGGACGCCCTCTTGCATAACGAGGCGGCGCAGCAGGCTGCGATCCCGCCAGCGGAGTAACCGCAACGGTCTCGCCTGCGATCCCGCAGAGGCGGACTGACCGCACGCAGTCACAGTCATGCTGCCGATCAGGCTGAACGCGCCCAGGGGCGCCGAAACGCCGGCCCTGGCCCTGCTTATGGCCGTCCTGACGATGGTCTTCTTCACTCAGATGGCGCTGGATCTTTCGCGGGGCACCGATCTGGTCGCCGCGGCCTCGCTGGCGCCCCGGCTGATGACCCGTGGCGACGACGCCTTTATCGGCGAGAGCTATCGGCTGGTCACCGCCGCGTTCCTGCATGGCGGCATCATCCACTTTCTAAGCAATGTCTGGGTCTTATGGCTGTTCGGGCGATCGGTCGAAACGGAGTTGGGCAGTCTGCGTTTCGGACTGCTGTTCCTGCTGACGGCGGCGCTCGGCAATCTGGCGCATCTGGCCGTGTACCCGGACAGCGTCGTCCCCGCGATCGGGGCGTCCGGCGCCGTTTCCGGCCTGTTTGGCGCCTTCGTTCGGCTCTATCCCTTGGCGCAGGTCATGGTCGTGGTGCCGATCGTGATCCTGCCGGTCTGGTTCTGGCTACGCGCGCTGTGGTTCGTGTTGTTCTGGTTCGCCCTGCAGGTCCTTCAAGGCGTCTTTGCGCTGGACGACCCTTTGGTCGGCGGCGGCATCGCTTGGTGGATCCACATCGGCGGCTTCGTCGCAGGCCTAGCGCTGGGCAAGGTGCTGGCCAAGCGGATCCTGCCCATGCCGCCCGATCCGCCGCCGTCGAAGGGTGTCGGTAAGGCACTGCGGCCTTGGGGCAGTCGCAGCCCGACCAGACCCTGGGATTGAACCGAGCGTTAGCGGACTGCGTCGCGTCAGGCGACGACAAATCGGATGTCGATCCCGTTGATCGGTTGAGACGACCGGATCGATTTGCCGGCAGAAGTTGCCGCCAGGCCCGCACGATCGAGCCACCCTGCCATCGTCGCAAGGTCGCCGACAGCGATCGTCAGGTGTTCGACCGCCAGCGTTCCGGCCGCGAACCGAAGAACCGTACCGCCGGCTGCGACCCGAATGCCGCCATCGACCTCAGCCACGGTCCCGGCACCGAACACAGCTTCGTAGCTGGAGGCGAGCCGACCGGGATCCGGCACGCGCAGGGCGATCTCACGAAGTCCGGTCGCACCGTTGGGGTGGGTCAGCCAATCGGCGCGACGGACCAGTTCCGGCGTCAGGTGTTTGCAGAAGAACGTGCTGAAGCCGAACGAGTCCGGGTCCTGAGGATAGACCAAATGGAAGCGCGGCGTGACGGTGCCTTCGGGCAGTTCCAGCAGGCGCGCCAGGTCCTTCGGCGGGTCCCCGGCTTGGCCGATGCCTTCAAGCGCGCGATACACGGCCTCCGGATCTTGGGTGGCCAGGGCAAGGCCCAAAAGACCCTCGCCCTTGTCCTCAAGAAACCGGTCGAGGCCATAAACATATTGCTCCGGATCGAGAATGCCGAGCAGTTCGACATAGTCGTCCGGAAACATGATGCAGTAGTTCGCCGTGCCCCACCCGATATGGCGGCCGCGCGGCGTTACCGTGAAGCCAAGGCGCCGCCAAAAGGCTGCCGACGCTTCCAGATCGGCAACGCCGATGATGATGTGGTCAAGCCCGGAAGACGCCGGCATATCGGTCCCTCCCACGCTCAAAAGCTTGAGTTGGGCTCTTTTAGGAAGGCCAACTCCTCCTTGGTGCTCGGCCGGCCCAAGACCGCGTTGCGATGGGGAAAGCGGCCAAACCGGGCGATGATATCCCGGTGCATTTCGGCATAGCGGACGAACTCGTCATCGCCGATACGCTCGGCCATCAGCTTGATGCAGAGTTCTTGATCGTCCAGATCCTCGCAATGCTCAAACGGCATGTAGTAGAACAGTCGCCGGTCCACGGGTTGCTGCATGTCGAAACCCGAAGCGATGGCCCGCCGCGCTACCCCCGTGGCCTTCGCGTCCGTGGCAAACGCGCGCGGATCGCCGCGGAACAGGTTGCGCGGCATTTGGTCGAGCAGGATGATCAGGGCGAGCGCGCCGTCGGCATGTCGCTGCCAATCGTCGTAGTCGCCCCGCGTCGCGGCCTCGACATCGGCCAGAAAACGATCACGGATCGCAGCGTCGAAGGCGTCGCTCTTCTTGAACCAGTCCTCGAACCCGTGATCGACCAGCCAGAACTGCAGGATTTCGGCGACCTTATCGCCGTCAGACCCAGACATCAGCCGCAGTGCCGACCCTACCCTAGTGCACCTTCGCCCAGATCTTGCGCTTCACGGCGTACAGCAGACCGGCGAAGATCAGCAGATAGATGATCACGCCGCGCCCGGTGTTCAGGCGATCTTCGAGGTTGGGCTCCGACGCCCAGGCAAGGAAGTTCGTAACGTCCCACGCCATTTGCTGCGGCGTGGCCTCCGTCCCGTCGGTGTATTGAACCGCGCCGTCCAACAACATGTTGGGCATCGCGATCTGGTGGCCCGGGAAATACTCGTTGTAGCTCATACCTGCCGACAGTTCGACATCGTCGGGTGCCTCGACATAGCCGGTCAGCAGCCCGTAGAGGTAGTCGGCCCCGCCTGCCCTGGCCTCAACGATCAGGCTCAGATCAGGCGGATAGGCGTTGTTGTTGGCAGCCCTGGCCGCCTGCTCGTTGGCGAACGGTGCCACGAAACGGTCCTGCGGCAAGCCGGGACGTTCGAACATATCACCGGAATCATCAGGGCCGTCCGTCACCGAGACCCGTTGTGCGATGGCTTCGACCTCGGCTTCGCTGAACCCAATTCCTTCCAGGTTGCGGTAGGCGACATAGTCCAGCGCGTGACAGAGCGCACAGACCTCCAGGTAAACCTGTAGCCCGCGCTGGGAGGCGGCCCGATCAAAGGTGCCGAAGACACCGTCGAAGCTCCAATCCTGCGCCGGCGGTGTCGGGGCTTCGTCGGCCGCGATTGCCGGCGTCAGCGCCCCGCCGAGAAGAACGGCGAGCGCCGCGAAGAAGGATGTGATCGCACGCATGGGTCGTTCTTACGCCTTGTCCATCGGTCGTGCCGGGGCGGCGGCCATGTCAGCGGCCCCGCCGCCACGCGGCAGAACCGCTTCGGCAATGCTGCGAGGCAGCGGTTTGGGTCGTTCAAACTTGCCGAGCAGAGGCAGGACGACCAGGAAGTGCACGAAGTAGTAGAGGGTCGCCAACTGGGCGATCAGCACGTTGATACCCTCGGCCGGCTGAGACCCCATGTAGCCCAGCACCAGAACGTCGATCACAAACAGCCAGAAGAACCACTTGTAAACCGGCCGATACTTCGTGCTCCGAACCTTCGACGTGTCCAGCCAGGGCAGGAAGAACAGCAGGATGATCGAGCCAAACATCAAGATCACGCCACCCAGTTCGGCCGGGATGAACAGGAAGTTGAACGTGACCGCCCGAAGGATGGCGTAGAAGGGCAGGAAGT
This sequence comes from Pseudomonadota bacterium, assembly GCA_039177555.1. Lineage (GTDB taxonomy): Bacteria > Pseudomonadota > Alphaproteobacteria > DSM-16000 > Inquilinaceae > JANQGH01. The sequence goes on from JBCDFV010000064.1 coordinate 5,342, forward strand.
ACCATTCCGGCACGATGTGAGAGGGCGTGACCAGCGGATTGGCCGGAATATAGTTGTCCGGGTGGCCCATGAAGTTGGGCGCGAAGAACACCATGATCGAAAACAGGATCAGGCAAACGGCAAGACCGAACGTGTCCTTCATCGTGTAATAGGGATGGAAGGGCAGCGTGTCCTGCGGGCCCTTCGGCTCAATGCCGGTCGGGTTGTTCGAGCCGGTAACGTGCAGTGCCGCGATGTGCAGCACGACGACGCCCAGGATAACGAACGGCAGCAGGAAATGCAGGGAGAAGAAGCGGTTCAGCGTCGGGTTGTCGACCGAGAAGCCACCCCAGAGCCAGGTAACGATCGCGTCGCCAGCCACGGGAATGGTCGAAAACAGGTTGGTGATGACGGTCGCGCCCCAATAGCTCATCTGGCCCCAGGGCAGGACATAGCCCATGAATGCCGTCGCCATCATCAACAGGAATATGACGACGCCGAGCATCCACAGCAGTTCACGCGGCGCCTTGTAGGACCCGTAAAAGAGCCCGCGGAACATGTGAATGTAGACCACGATGAAGAAGAAGCTGGCGCCGTTCATGTGCAGATAGCGCAGCAGCCAGCCGCCATTCACGTCGCGCATGATGCGTTCGACGCTGGCGAACGCGTCGTCTGTGCTCGGCGTGTAGTGCATCGCCAGCATGACGCCGGTCGCGATCATCAAGATCAGGAAGAACATGGAGAGCGCGCCGAAATTCCAAAGGTAATTGAAATTCCTGGGCGTCGGGAACTCGCCATACTCCCGATGCATCATACTGAATATCGGCAGGCGCCGATCGACCCAGCGCACTGCCGGATTCTTGAAATTCACTGCGGATGAGCCGTGGGCCATCGCATCCGTCTCCCTTAGCGGCGGCTAGTTATGCCTCCTCGCCGATAACGATTTGACGTTCCTCGACGAAAGCATATGCGGGGACCAACAAGTTCTCCGGCGCGGGCCCCTGGCGTATGCGTCCGGAGGTATCATAGTGCGATCCATGGCACGGGCAAAAATAGCCGCCATAGTCGCCACGCGGGTCGGTGCTCTTCTGGCCCAATGGCACGCAGCCCAGATGGGTGCAGAGGCCGACTACGACCATGTAGTTCGGCTCCACCGGGAAGCGCTCGGCGTCGGTCTGCGGATCCGGCAGAATCGCCGGGTCGACACTCTCCGCCTCGGTAATCTCCTCCGGCGTGCGATAACGGATGAAGACCGGCTTGCCCTGCCACATCACGGTGATCGCCTGGCCGACCTCCAGTGCCGACAGATCGACATCGACCGTCGCCAGGGCCAGCGTGTCGGCAGCCGGGTTCATCGAATTGATGAACGGCCACACTGCAACGCCCAGACCGACGACGCCAACGGCCGCGGTCGTCAGATAAAGAAAATCGCGTCTCGTGCCGCCCTCATGTTCGGGATCGGCACCATGTTCGGTAGTATCCGCCATATCCGTCCTTGTCGTGGACCTCTTAGCAAAAATCTATAGCACTCCCGCCCAGCACGGAAAGAATATGCGGCAACGGGACGCGCAAGGGTTGGACCGGGCCGGAACAGGCCCGAGATGCGCTGGCGCGACCGTATACGCCGTAGCGGCATCTTTGCCAACCGCCAAACAGCGTCGGCACGCCCGGCGCCGACAGTCAGGAAGTCGCATGCGCCTGGTTTTGTATCAGCCGGACATTCCGCAGAATACCGGCGCCATCCTCAGGCTGGGCGCATGCCTCGGCTCGGGTATCGACATTATCGAGCCTTGTGGCTTCGTGTTGGACGATCGGCGGTTGCGGCGCGCGGCGATGGATTATCTCGATCTTCTGGAGTGGCGGCGCTGGCCATCGTGGGAAAGCTATCGGGCGACCCGACACGCGGGGCGCCTCATCCTGCTGACCACCCGGGCAAGCACCGACCATCATCGGTACCGGTTCGAGCCGGACGATCGCCTTCTTCTTGGGCGCGAGAGCGCGGGCGTGCCCGACATCGTGCACGACGCGGCGGACGCGCGGATCAAGGTGCCGCTGCGGCACGAAGCGCGGTCCCTGAACGTGGTGACGGCGGCGGCCATTGTGGCCGGCGAGGCCCTTCGCCAAACTGGCGCGTTCGACGAGCGGTGAACGGACCGGCTGTTCCAAAGACGGAGGTGTTATGGGTTTAGCAACGGACGAGACGAGGGCGCCGAGCGTCCCGACCGAAGAGCAAAAGAATGCGGCAGCCAACTGGTTCGCCCAGCTGCGCGACCGGATCTGTGAAGCGTTCGAATCGTTGGAGGAACGACTTGCGGGATCGCTATCGGAGCAACCGCCCGGGCGATTCGAGCGATCGGCCTGGCAACGCCCCGACCATGCCGGCGGCGAAGGCGGCGGCGGGGTGATGTCGGTCATGCACGGGCGGGTGTTCGAGAAGGTCGGGGTCAACATCTCCACCGTGCATGGAACCTTTTCGCCGGAGTTCCGGTCGCGCATTCCGGGCGCGGCGGAGGATGGCCGGTTCTGGGCCAGCGGCATCAGCCTGGTTGCGCACATGCAAAGCCCCGTGGTGCCGGCGGTTCATATGAACACCCGAATGATTGTGACCACGCAGGGCTGGTTCGGCGGTGGTGCGGACCTCACGCCGATGGTCGAAGACCCGGCCGACACGACGGACTTTCACGCCCGGTTGCAGCAAGCGTGCGATGCCCATGATCCGACCTATTACCCGCACTTCAAGAAATGGTGCGACGAGTATTTCTTCTTGAAGCACCGGAACGAGGCAAGGGGGGTCGGCGGCATCTTTTACGACAATGTGGACAGCGGCGATTGGCAGGCGGACTTCGCGTTCACCCGCGACGTCGGTGAGGCCTTTCTCGACATCTACCCACGCCTGGTCGAGCGGAAGATGGACCTGCCCTGGACCGACGCCCAGCGCGAACATCAATTGGCGCGTCGCGGCCGATATGTCGAGTTCAACCTGCTCTACGACCGTGGCACGGTGTTCGGACTACAGACTGGCGGTAACGTCGACGCCATCCTAATGTCACTTCCGCCAGTCGCGAAATGGCCGTAATAGAGCTTTAGGACATGATGGATCGAAGAGCCGGAGACGCTGCGATGGAACGGGCCATTTCTCGAAGAAGCTGGCTTCTAGCGGTGCTGTTGGCGTTGGTCCTGCCCTTTGGCGCCGCGCTGGCTCAAACCGAGACACCGGAGAGCCCCGAGCCGACCGTCGCCATTTCCGACTTTGCCGGCAACTGGCAGGGCATGGGCGTTCTTGAAACAGAGGACAGCTTGTTCTTCGCCATGAACCGGCGCGACCTCGACGTTACGATCGACGGAGACGACAGACGGTTCACCGTCGAGTGGACGACCGTCCGGCGGTCCGGCGACGATCCCGACGCGCCGGAAATCAGGCGTGAAAGCGCCAGCCTGACGTTTTCGTCCGCCGACCATCCGCACGTTTACGAGGCATCGTCGTCGGAGAGCCCGCTTGACGGCGGCACGATGAGCTGGGCCCGCCTGCACGGCCAAACCCTGTCGGTGTATCAAATGGCAATCACTGAGGGTGGCGGCTACGCGGTCTCGACCTACGATCGGACGTTGTTGGACGGGGGCGACATGGCGTTGCGGTTCGTTCGATTGGAGGACGGTGAGCCGGTCAGAGAAGTCAACGGCCAACTGTCGCGGGTGTCGCCATGACCCGGCGTCTTATCCTTGTTCTCATGGCCGTCGGCTTGTTGCCCCTTACCGCACTGGCCGCACTGGCCGACGAACCGATCGAGGCGTTCTACGGCGTCTATGTCGGCAGTGCCGAGGTGTTCGATGGCGACGGCAATGTCGTCGAGGAACGCGATCTTGAGATTGAGATCGGCGCCGGCGAGCGTGGTGCCATCCACATTCGCTGGTCGAACGTGACCTTGGTCGACGGCCGTCGCGACGTGCCTGGCGTCGAATGGCGTCTTCAGCACCTGTCCATGATCCCTCGGCGGGGCGACGGTCTGTTCATTGAGGACACGCGCGGCAGCCTGTTTTCGGGGCGCCGCGACATTGAGGTGATGGGCGGCGACGCCCTGCGCTGGGGCCGAATACAGGACAACAGTCTCGACGTCTTCGCCATGGGCGTGCTCGACGATGGCGGCTATGTGCTGCAAAGCTATTCCCGGCGCCTCACTGAAATCGGCTTGGAGATTGAGTTCCGGGCCTACCGGAACGGCAGTATCGTGCGCAGCATTCTAGGTCAGACCGTCCGCGTCGGCGATTAGAGCCGGCAGTTCTTGTCGCGACATCGGCCCAAGGCCGCCGAGATGCAAACGGTCGGCGGCCGCGCAATGGCGCCCGCCACCACTGACGGACGCATGGGCTAAGAGCCTCCCTTGGCTTGAACCCACTGGCCAAGCCGCTCAAGACAAGCCGCTCGGTCGGGCTGGAAGTCCCGTTGGATCCACCAGTGCTCGACGGCTTTGAGCGCGGCGCCGATTTCCGGCCCGCTCGACAGCCCTGTTCTCTTCACGTCCGATCCACCAATCGGCAATGTGGGATTGGACCATTTCGACAATACGTGGAGCAGGTGCCGCACCGTATCATCCGAAGACGCGCACAACAGCAACGCGTCCCGCGCAACCCCCAGCCCATACCTATAGGCCAATCGCCGTGCATCGACATCGGACTGCACCGAAGTCTCGACACCCGCGGCGGATTCGACGGTCGCCAAGTATCGCTGCTCGGCCTTCGAAAGGCGGAACTTCTCCGCTGTTGCTTTGGCACCGTCCCCCGGCGGCAGCGCGAACGCCGCCAGCCTGCGCATAGGATCGGGGGCGACACCAAGGTCGCTTTCGCGCCTGACGAGACGCGTCAATCGCGCGGCGGGGACGTCGCCGAACAGCCAGGCCGAGACGCCGGTTTGCCGGGCAAGCCGCCAAGACGGGCGTGGATCGGGCGCGGCAAGCCACCTGACGACCTCCGACCGCACCCGCTCAGCCGCCAGCCGGCCCAGCCCCGGCACGCCCGCGGCAAGTGCGTTGAGGGTGCTTTCGTCCGGCGGCTGGTGACCATACCAGGCCTGAAACCGGAAGAAGCGCAAGACCCGCAGATAGTCTTCGCCAATCCGTGCGGCCGGGTCGCCGACAAAGCGAACACGGCCGGCTTCCGCGTCGATCAGGCCGCCGAAATAGTCGTAGATCCTGCCGTCGGGTGACGCGCTCATGGCGTTGAAGGTGAAATCGCGCCGCGCGGCGTCTTCGCGCCAGTCGTCGGTGAAGGCGACAACGGCGCGCCGCCCATCGGTCTCAATATCCCGACGAAGGGTCGTGATCTCGTACCCCTTTCCGTCGATCACGGCCGTAACCGTGCCGTGGTCCATGCCGGTCGGGACGGCCTTGATACCGCTGTCCTCCAGCGCGGTTTTCACGGTCTCGGGCGGTATTGGCGTCGCCAGATCGATATCCGTGACGGTCCGTCCCAGCACGGCGTCACGCACACAACCGCCGACCACCCTAGGCGGGCCGCCGGCGCAGGCCAGAACATCGATCAACCGCGCGAGCGGCGGGTGGCGCAGCCAGTCGGCCGTCAGCCGCGCCGTACCGCGATCACTGATCGTCGGTGATGAAGTGTCCGGGGACGACTTCGCCATCTTCCATCCGGGGTGGCACGTACTCGCTGCCGGCAGGGGCCCCGCCCAGGATCGCAAACAGCACCAAGGCGACGGCAAACAAGCCGAATCCGGACAGCACCAGCCAGAACCAGGGCGTGTTCTCCCACAAGGGCGGCGGCCGCTCCAGCCCCGCCGCTACGGCCCGGCGGCGCTGCCACCACGCGAAGGCGATGTAGAGCGCGGTCGGCGCGATCAGCAATAATGCAAGCAGGACTTGTCGAGTCATAACGTACCCAGCAGTTGCTGTAGGTTTTTCAGCATTCCGGCGGTGGCCCCCCAAATGTAGCGGTCCTGGTACTCGAAAACATAAAACAGCCGCTGGCGGCCCCGGAACGGCCGGCTGTCTCGCTGCGGCATGTCGCGGGACAGAATGAAGGAGAGCGGCACCTCGAAGGTTTCCGCCACCTCAAACGGGTCCGGGACGATGGCCAGCGGCGGCCTGATGACACCGACATAGGGTTGTACCCGAAAGCCCGTGCGGGTGATGTAGGTGTTCAACCTGCCGACAACATCGATCTGGTCAGGCCCGACGCCAATCTCCTCCTCGGTCTCGCGCAGTGCGGCCGCCAGCGGATCGGCATCGTCGGCCTCGATCCGCCCGCCTGGAAACGAGATTTGCCCCGCATGGGCCTTGAGATGGGCGGTTCTGACCGTCAACAAGACCGTCGGATCGGTATCATGGTCGACCAACGGCACCAGGACGGCGGCATCGCGCAACGACCGTGGCGGCCGCAGGTCCGGGTTCAGATCATGGTCGCCCAAGACCCCGCTGGCCGACGGTTCCCCGTTATGGTCGACGGCCAGCAGTCGCGGCGGCAGATCGGTCAGCCTGATGGCCATACAGTGCTCACGATTGTTCCAGCGGAAAGAAACATCCCGCGCTCCAAACGCCGAGTTTGCCATGATTCTCGACGGCTCGGTCGGCCAAGGTATAAAAGACGGACCGGGCGATCAGCGCCTCCATACCGCCACGGACCGTGACATAGGGGCGCGGTGCCGCCGTTTCATGATCAAACGCGACTCTTATCGGGTGGTCCGGCCCGGCCGTTACCTGGTCGTCCAGGTTGGTGCGAAAGGTCAGGACCGCGTCGGCCCCTGCGCCGCTGGCCGACACTTCAACCGCCACGAACGGGGCATCGTCGACGGTAATCCTACCCCGTTCCGCGGGCGTGATCAGCCAATAGTCGCCGGCCTCGTCGCGCCGCAGCACGCCGGCGAACAGCTTGACCAGGGCGGGCCGGCCGATCGGGCTGCCGTGATAGGTCCAGGTCCCGTCCGCGAGAATGCGGATGTCGTAGGCTTCGTCGATCGTGTTGGCCGCGCCGCGATGCGCTGGCGGATGCTTATCCGACGGGGCGGCCTTCCCAACGCTGTCCATCGGGTCCATTTCTGCCATAGTCGTAGTGACGTTAAGCCAACCGGCACGATTGAGATAGGCATGATTGCCAAAGGACTCCAGCGATGAGCGACCTTTCGACCCGGCAGGACGACGCTGCCATTCTCGGCGAAGTCGAGAGCCTCGGCGATCGCCTGGGGGCCATCCGCAGCCAGTTGGGCCGGGTGATCTTCGGCCAGCAGGCGGTGATCGATCAATCCTTGGTGACCTTGCTGGCCAGCGGCCACGGCCTGCTGGTCGGCGTGCCGGGCCTGGCGAAGACCAAGCTGGTCGAAAGTCTGGGCAAGGTACTGGGGCTTAGCGAACGTCGCATCCAGTGCACGCCGGACTTGATGCCGGCCGACATCCTGGGCTCGGAAGTGTTGGAGGAAGGCGAGGACGGCAAGCGCCGCTTTCGGTTCATCGAAGGCCCGGTGTTTTGCCAACTGTTGATGGCCGACGAGGTCAACCGGGCCAGTCCGCGCACCCAGTCCGCCCTGCTTCAGGCAATGCAGGAACGGCGGGTGTCGGTCGCAGGGCACTACCACCCCCTGCCCAGCCCCTTCCACGTGCTTGCCACGCAAAACCCGCTGGAACAGGAGGGCACCTACCCGTTGCCCGAGGCGCAGCTCGACCGCTTCTTGATGCAGATCGACGTCACCTACCCCGACCAGGACGCAGAGCGTCAGATGCTGCTGGCAACCACGGGTACCGGGGAGGAAGAGCTGAAGCAGATGATCGATGCCGAGCAGTTGATGGCTGCCCAGCACCTGGTCAGGCGCATTCCGGTTGGCACCCAGACCGTCGATGCCATCCTCGACATCGTGCGCCAGGGCCGGCCGGAAACCAGCGAACTGCCCGAGATCGTGCAAAATGTCGCTTGGGGGCCTGGCCCGCGCGCCAGCCAGGCGCTGATGCTGGCCTGTCGCGCCAAGGCGCTGCTGGAGGGCCGCAAGGCACCGTCGATCGACGACGTGGTCGAACTGACCATGCCTGTCCTGAAGCACCGCATGGCGTTGAATTTCGCCGCCCGCGCCGATGGCACGACCATCGAGGACGTTATCGCGCGGCTGGTCCAGCGACACGCATGACGGCAGCCACCCTTCACGGCCGCGCCGAGGCGCTGGCCTCGACCCTGCCGCCGCTGCTGGTGGAGGCTGAGCGCGTGGCCGCCGTGGTGGCACAAGGGGTGCACGGGCGGCGGCGGGTCGGCACTGGCGAGAGTTTCTGGCAGTTCCGCCGCTACGAGCCCGGCGATCCGGTGCAGCGGATCGACTGGCGGCAAACGGCAAAGCGCGATCAGCCGTTCTTGCGCCAGCTGGAATGGGAGGCGGCGCAGACCGTCTATCTCTGGCGCGCGACCGACGGTGGCTTTCGCTGGCGCTCGACGAAATCCGCGCCGACCAAGGCCGACCGGGCCGGGTTGCTGCTGCTGGCGCTGGCCTCTCTGCTCAACAGCGCGGGCGAGCGCGTCGCGTTACTGGACGGCAATTCGCCGCCCGGCCTCGGGCGCGCTGATCTCAGCCGTTTGGCGATGGATCTGCAGCGAACCGAGGCCGGTGATGATTCGCCGGCGGCCGCCTTGCCGCCGAACAGGGCTGTTCAGGCGCACTCCGCGATGGTTCTGTTCTCCGACTGGCTGGCCCCCCTGCCAGCCATCGAGGCCGCGCTGGCCGCGTTTCAGTCCAAGGTCGAACACGGCCATCTGGTTCAGATTCTGGATCCGGCCGAGGTCGATCTGCCGTATGCCGGGCGGATTCGTTTCAGCGGCTTTCACAACGAAAGCGCCCTGACGCTGGCGCGCGTCGACACGATCCGTCAGGCCTATCAGGAGCGTATCGCGGCCCAGCAGGAAGGCTTGCGCGCGCTCGCCCGCGCGGCCGGCTGGCAGCTTCACATCCACCGCACCGACCAGGCGCCGGAGCGCGCCCTGCTGTCGGTGTTCCAGGCACTCGCCGGTGCCGGCGCGGTCTAGGCAACGATGCTGACCCTGGGACCGATCAGTTTCCTGCAACCCTGGCTGCTGCTGGGTTTGGCGGCCTTGCCGGTGCTCTACTGGCTGATCCGCGCAACGCCGCCCTCGCCCAGGAACGTTCGCTTCCCGGCGCTGCGCCTGCTTCGCGACCTGCAGCCACAGGAGGAAACGCCGGCGCGCACGCCCTGGTGGCTGCTGCTGCTGCGTCTAGTGCTGGTCGGGCTGATCATCATCGCCTGCGCCAGCCCGGTGGTTAATCCGGCGGCCGGCCTGCCCGGCTCCGGACCGGTCCTGTTGCTGGTCGACAATGGCTGGTCGGCTGGCCGAGACTGGCCGGCGCGGCAGGCGCTTTTATCGCGCACGATCGACGCGGCGGAGCGGGCCAACCGCCCCTTGCTGGCGGCGGCGACCGCTGCCGACGGACCCGGCCCGCCGCCGACTGTCAGCGGCCTGATGCGCCCGGCCGACGCCCGAGGCTGGGCCGATCAGCTGGCGCCTCGTCCGTGGCCGGGCGATCGAGCGGCGCTTTTGGCCGCGATCACGGAGATGGCCGATCTTAGCGGTCTGGAAACCCATTGGCTGAGTGACGGGCTGGACGATCCGGCCGCGGCGGATCTGGCACAGACGCTGCAGCGGCTTGGACGCCTGACCGTCTACCTGCCCGAAGCCGGCGACGTGCCACTGGTACTCGATACCCCTCAGACCGAGGGTGCGGATCTGGTCTTTTCGGTGCGCCGCCCCACCGAAGCTGTGGAAGACGCGGGCGTCGTGCGCCTCGCCGGCGAGGATGGCGGCATTTTAGCCCGGCAGCCCTTCACCATCGCGGCGGAAAGCGCCGGCACCGACGTCCGACTGTCCTTGCCGGCCGAGGCGCGCAATCGCGTCGCCCTGGCCACGATCGAGGACCTTGAGGGGGCCGGATCGGTGGTCTTGGTGGACGAACGCTGGCGACGGCGGCCCGTCGCGATCGTCGGCGCCGCCCCGACCGACAGCAGCCAGCCACTGTTGTCTGAAACCTACTATCTCGATCGCGCCCTGGCGCCGTTTGCCGAGGTCTGGTACGGCGGCCTGGACGACCTGCTGGAGCGCGGACCGGCCGTCATCATCCAGCCCGACAGCGGCCAGGTGACGCCTGACGAAGGCGACCGGCTGGACGCCTTCCTGGCCGAGGGCGGCGTGGTGCTGCGGTTCGCAGGCCCGCTCTTCGCGGCCAACCCCGATGCACTTGTCCCCGTTCCCCTGCGCGCCGGCGACCGCACCCTGACCGGAGCGCTGAGCTGGACCACGCCCCAGCCCCTGGCGCCCTTCCCGCCCGAGAGCCCGCTGGCCGGCCTGGCCTTGCCGGACGATGTGCTGATCGAGCGCCAAGTGCTCGCCCAGCCGGGCCCCTTGGTTAACGCCAGAACCTGGGCACGACTGGCGGACGGTACCCCGCTGGTGACCGCCGAAAGGCGCCAGACGGCCGATGGCACGGACGCGGGTTGGCTGGTTCTGGTGCACACCACCGCCGGGGCCGACTGGTCGAATCTGCCGCTGTCGGGTCTGTTCGTCGACATGCTGCGCCGGATCGTGGCGTTGAGCGCCGGCGTTGCCGACACGACCGATGCCGTGGCCCTGCGGCCGCTGAGCACGCTCGATGGGTTCGGCCGGTTGGGAGAGGCGGGTGCCGCCGCCATGCCCATTGCCGCCGGCACGTTTGCCGACACGCTTGCGTCGCCGACACATCCGCCGGGCTTCTACGAGGCCGGAGAGACACGGCGCGCGCTGAATCTTTCGCCGGCGATCGGGCCGCTGGAACCGCTGGCACTGCCGCCACGCGTCGCGACCGAAGGCTACGCGATCGACGCGGAGCTCGACCTTCTGCCGCTGCTGCTGGCGGCCGCCATGGCGCTGGCGATCATTGACCTGTTGGCGAGCCTGGCCCTGCGCGGCCTCTTGGTCGTCGGAGCCAAACGCGGGGCCACGGCCCTCTTGGTGGCCCTGTTGCTGATTCCGGTCTTGGGCGACTCCAGCCCGGCGCAGGCCCAAGGCCAATCCCTGTCGCCCGAGAACCTGGCCTTGCTGGCCGCCAACGGCACGTACCTGGCCTATGTCGTGACCGGCGACCCGGAGGTCGACGCGATCAGCCAGGCGGGATTGGACGGTCTGTCGCGCGTCCTGACCCAGCGCACGGCGGTGGAGCCGGAAGGCGCCTTGGGGGTCGATCCGGAATATGACGAGTTGGCTTTCTTCTCCCTGCTCTACTGGCCGATCACCCAAGATCAGCCGACTCCATCCGCGGACGCGTTCGCGCGCTTAAACGACTATCTGCTGCAAGGCGGCACGATCCTGTTCGATACCCGCGACGCCGGGATCGGCCGTATCAACGAGGCGGATCTGCGCCGCCTGACCGCCGGGCTCGACATCCCGCCATTGTCGCCGATCGCGCCCGATCACGTTCTGACCCGCGCCTTCTACCTGCTGCAGACCTTTCCGGGCCGCTACGCCGACGAAGCCCTTTGGGTCATGGACGCCGACGAGACGATCAATGACGGGGTCTCACCGGTGATTATCGGGGCCAATGATTGGGCGGCCGCCTGGGCCATGGACGCGGTCGGCAACCCGCAATACACGGCCGTCCCAGGCGGCGAATGGCAACGCGAGATGGCCTTCCGCTTCGGCGTCAACCTGGTGATGTACGTCCTGACCGGCAACTACAAGGCCGATCAAGTGCACGTGCCCGCGATATTGGAGCGGCTGGGCCAGTGATCGACGTCACCCGGATCGCCATCGCGCCCATGCTGCCCTACTGGCTGCTGGCGGTGTTGTATGGCTGTGCGCTGTTGGTCTTCGTCTTTGCCGTCTGGCGCCGCGCGCGCGGGCTGGTTTGGCGTGGTCTCAGCTTCCTGGCGCTCGGTGCACTGCTACTGAACCCGTCGCTGGTTGACGAGCAACGGGAACCGATCGACGACATCGCTGTCGTCGTGGTCGACCGCTCACCCAGCCAGCGCATCCACACGCGTACCGAGACCACCGACGAGGCGCTGGCGCATGTGCGGCAACGGCTTGAAGCGATCGACGATCTGGATGTGCGGTTTGTCGATACCGGTGGTGGTTCCAGCGGCCTTCAGGAGGAAACGCGGCTTTATTCGGCGTTGGAAAGTGCCATCGCGGATTTGCCGCGCCAACGCCTGGCCGGCGCGATCCTGATCACGGACGGCCAGATTCACGACCTGCCGGAAAATCCCCGCCAAATCGGCGATATCGGTCCCGTCCACGGCCTCTTGACCGGGGCGCCCGACGAGCGTGACCGGCGCCTGTCGATCGTCGAGGCACCCGCCTTCGGCTTGGTCGGCGAGACCGTCGACGTCACGATGCGGGTCGACGACCTGCCCGAGGGCGTCGCCGGCGCCCAGGCCAACGTGTCGGTCGTTGTCGACGGCGAGGCCTACGGCGCTTATCGGCTTGACCCCGGCCTGCCCTTTACGCTGCCCCTGCTTATCGAGCATTCAGGGCCGACGCTGATGGAGTTCGAGGTCGACGGCCTGGACGGTGAGTTGAGCACCGCCAACAACCGCGCCGCTCTGGTCGTCAACGGCGTGCGCGATCGCCTGCGGGTGCTGCTGGTGTCCGGCGAACCGCATCCGGGCGAGCGCACCTGGCGCAACACGCTGAAGTCCGACCCGGGTGTCGACCTGGTGCACTTCACCATCCTGCGGCCGCCGGAAAAGCAGGACGGCACGCCGTTGGAGGAGCTGTCGCTGATCTCGTTTCCGACGCGCGAGCTGTTTGAGGTGCGGCTGGACGAGTTCGACCTGATCATCTTCGACCGGTATGAACGGCGCGGCGTGCTGCCGTCGCTCTATCTTCAGAACATCGCCGACTATATCGCGCGCGGCGGTGCGCTGCTGGAGGCGAGCGGCCCGCCGTTTGCCGGCGTCCTCAGCCTTTATCGCACACCGCTGGGCGAGGTGTTTCCCGCCTCGCCCACGGGAGAGGTTATCGAGGCGTTCTATCGGCCGACGGTCACCGAGATCGGTCTGCGGCACCCGGTCACGGCTGATTTGCAAGCCGATGACAGCGCCCCTGACTGGGGTCGCTGGCTGCGGCAAATCGATGTGGATGTCATGGGCGGCACCACCGTAATGGCCGGCATCGACGACCGACCGTTATTGATTCTCGACCGGATCGGGGACGGCCGCGTGGCCCAGCTTGCCAGCGACCATCTTTGGCTGTGGAGCCGCGGTTTCGAGGGCGGCGGGCCGCAGAGCGAACTGGTGCGCCGGCTGGCCCACTGGCTGATGCGCGAGCCTTCGCTGGAAGAGGAGGATCTGCGCGCTGTGGCGGCCGGCGGCCGGATCGACATCGAGCGGCGCAGCCTGGAGACGCTGCCCGAATCGGTGACCGTGAGCGACCCGCTGGGCGATAGCCAGACACTGGCTTTGCAAGAGACGTCGCCCGGTCTCGCCACGGCCAGCGTCGCTGTCGATCAGTCGGGCGTCTACCGGGTCACCGACGGCGACCGGTCCACGCTGGTCGTCGTTGGCACGTTGGACCCACCCGAAGCCCGGGATATGCGGGCCACGGCAGAGCGTCTCGAACCGCTTGTCGATGCCAGCGAGGGATCGATCCGCTTCGTCGCCGACGGTCTGCCGGAGATCCGCCGCACCTCTGCCGGTCGCAGTGTAGCCGGCGGCGATTGGATCGGACTGCGGTCCAACGGCGACTACCGTGTGGTCGGCGTCAGCGAGACCTCCCTGCTGCCGCCGATCGCCGCCCTGCTATTGCTGGCCGGCATCTTGGTGTTCACCTGGCGCCGCGAGGGCGACTAGCACCCAATGCGTGACGGCGCCAATGCCTAGGCTTGGCGCCGTCTGACCGCCGACTAGAGCGTTTCCGATTTAGTTAGAAGCGTATCCGGCTTTTGCGAAGTAGTTTGCGCATTCGGGAGGTGTGATCGTGCCGATGAGGTGGCCGAGATGCTGCCATGTGTCGTCTATGCTGCGTCTTTGGGCCAAGCGCATCCAGTGTTTGATCTTGGCGAAGGCCTGTTC
>JBCDFV010000065.1:0-18741 GCA_039177555.1 Pseudomonadota bacterium
GTGGGGGGTGGTCAGGCCGAGCCGCCAATCGGTTTCGCTATGTTGCTGGTCATGCTCGACCAGCCCGAGGCAGCAAAACCGCTTCTGACGCGGGCGATGACAGCCCTGCCCAATAATCCCGACATATTGACCGCGGCTGCCATCGCCCATGCCGCGACCGGTGATTACAAGCAAGCCCAAGCGCTGACCGGCAAGGCGCTGGCCATTCGCCCCTTCATTCGATCGCCAACCGAAGGTGGCGAGGCGTCCTTGATGATCGTTGTTGATTTGGTCAGGGGACACTTCACGAGAAATCACAAGGCGTTGGGACCGCGCGCCTACGCAAGCGGCAACTTTCCATCGGAGATTCGTCCCGGACGCTTGGATGTGCATAACCTGCACCTCCAGAGCAGTGGGATCGATCGCGTGATTGGGCTGTTGCCGCCGATTGACGTGGTCTTGGCAAATCTGACCTGGGGCGGCGCGGAACCCGGCGCCGAAATCATCGAGCGCTACGACGCACTTCTGGCCCAACTGAACGCCGTCGCGCTGAACCATCCGCGCGATCACATCGCCATGTCGCGCGAGGCGAACTATCGGCGCTGGGCCGATGCGCCGGAGTTTCTGTTTCCCAAGACGGTTCGCATGACCTGGGATGGCCGCAGCATCGAAACGGTTGCTGGCGAGATCGAGGCATCATTCGACTATCCAGTGATCTTGCGGCCGACGATCACCCAGGTTGGTGCCGGCATGGTTCTTGCCAAAACACGGGCCGAGTTGCTTGAGAATCTTAAAGGTCTGAGCCAACGAAACCCGTTTTACGCCGTCCAGTATCATGAGACGGTCAGTGACGGCGGATACCATCGCAAGTATCGGGCGGCCGTCATCGACGGAGAGCTCATTCCGTTCCGCATCGATGCACGCCAGGACTGGATGGTACATCGAACCAGGGGCGGTCTCGACTACACGGCACCAGCAGCGGTGGTCGAGGAGGAAAAGGCTCTGCAGCGTGACTACCGGGCGACGTTGAAAAGTGAGGCAATAGCGACGCTCGAGCGTATCGCGGCGGATGCGCCACTGGATGTGTTCGGCATTGATTTCGGTTACACGACCGATGGCCGCGTGATCGTCTTTGAAGCCAACGCCATGATGAACCTGATCCCCCATCGTGCTGCCCAGAACTATCCCTATTATGCGCCCATGGCAGAGCGCATTCAGGCGGCAGTCGAGGATGCCGTCATTCGGCGCAAGCGCTAACCCGAGATCGGGTCCATCCCACCAGTCTCGAGCCCTGCCTTCGGCCCCTCCGGCGGGTTGAAGACTTCCGGCCGCTCGCCGGGCAGCGTCTCGACATAGACCGACTGGCTGGGGAACGCGAAGGCCGTGCCGGCGCCCTCGATGATCTGCTTCAGCGTGTAGCTCAGCTCTTCCTTGATCGCCAGCCACTCCCCCCAATTCGTGGTCACGGTGAAGCAATAGAGCATGATGTTGATCGACGAGTCGCTAAAGCTGTCGATGCGCACGAAGGTGGCGGCATCCTCGGGCCTGACGAAGACGTCGTTCTCGGTTATGTAGGCCTCGATCTCGTCGCGGATCTGGCGCAGCTGGTCGACCGTGGTGCGGTACTCGACGCCGATGGTCCAGTAGATCCGGCGATAGGTCATCTCGGAGAAGTTGGTCACCGCATGGTCGGACAACAGGAAGTTCGGCACCTGGACCGGCGCCTTGTCGAACCGGCGCACCAAGGTGGAACGAAAGCCGATCTTCTCAACCGTGCCTTCGACGACGCCGTCGACCTTAATCCAGTCGCCATTGCCGAAGCGCTTTTCGGCGATAATCAAGAGGCCCGCGATCAGGTTCTTGAACAGATCCTGGGCACCCAGCGCAACGGCGACGCCGAAAATGCCGAGACCGGCCAGAATCGGCCCAACCTGGACACCCCACAGTTCGAGAATCGAGACCACCGCCAGGAAGATGAAGGCACCCTTGATGGCTCTCGCCACCCATTCCGCCATCTCGCCCGAATACATGCGCTCGACCGGCTTCAACGCGAAGCTCATCGGTTCGACCAGACAGTAGGCGGCCCAAAAGACGGCGACGATGACCAGCGACAGGTTGACATCGTCGGCCACGATCTGAAGCTGACCGTCGAGTTCAAGGATCTCCGTCGCCAGGAACAGGCCGACAATCACCGGTACCAGGCCGATTGGCTTTTTCAGCGAGTCGATGATCTTGTCGAAGCGCGGTTTGTCGGTCTTCCGACCTCGGGCGCGCAGCCGCCACAGGATAAGCCGCGCCAGCAGGTGCCTCGCCAGCAGGAATGCAATCAGAACGACCGCCGCGATGACCAACCGGCCGACGCCGATGCCGAAAAGTTGCTGGCCCCAAAGGCCCGCCACGAATTCCCAGACCTGCTGCATGGTGTATCCTTCAAGAGGCGTCGCGCTGACGATGGCGGGCGAGGGCCGGGATGGCAAGCGCCTGGCCAATGCCGCGAAGTCTTGTGCACGGAAATCGGGAACCGGCCATGGGCCTCTACAGTCGCTACATCCTGCCGCGCGCCATGGATATTGGCTGTTCGAACGGCGCCGTTGCGGAGGTCCGCCGGGCAATCGTTCCGGAAGCGGAAGGCACGGTCGTTGAGGTCGGCATCGGCTCGGGGCTTAACCTGCCGCACTATGACCCCGCCAAGATCACCAAGGTGATCGGCATCGACCCGGACGATCAGCTATGGCGCCGCGCCGAAAGGCGCCGCCGCGATCGAGGCTTTGCCGTCGAACGGCTGGGTTCATCCGCCGAGAGCATCGCCTTGGATAGGGATGTCGCCGACACGGTCGTCGTGACGTTCTCGCTATGCTCGATCCCCATGCCTGTCGAGGCGCTGGCCGAGATGCGCCGCGTGCTCAAGCCCGGCGGGCGTCTGTTGTTCGCCGAACATGGTCTGGCGCCCGACGCGCGGGTCGTCCGCTGGCAAAGGCGGCTTGATCCCATCTGGGGGCGGATCGCCGGCGGCTGCCATTTGAGCAGGCCGATCCTGCGCCTGTTGCAGGACGCCGGTTGGCGGCTCGATCGGGTTGACCAGTCCTACCTCAAAGGGCCGAAGCCCATGTCCTACGTTTATCGCGGGTCGGCCGTGCCGGCATAGCCGGCCCCTCGTTTCAGCGTTTGTCTCCCAAGGCCGGCCTGCTAGCGTAGCGGGTACCTTTCACTCACTCGAATGAAGGGTGTGGCCCTTGAGACCGGGTTTGGCGCCGTTGGTGTGCGCCGCCTTCGGTTGCCGAAACGTTGAAGCGAGCGTGCTATGGACCACGAGCGGCTTGCCGCCATCATCAACGATTGCCCGTTTCACGAATTCCTGAACATGGCCGTGGAGGCAGCCGATCCGGATGCCGGCGTCGTCGTCATTCGGCTTCCCTTCGCAGCCGGCTTCGCCCGGTCGAAGAAGGCGCCGCAGATTCACGGCGGCATCACGGCCGCCTTGATCGATATTGCCGGCGTCTATGCGATCGCCACTGTCATCGGCCGAACCGTGCCAACCATCAACATGTCGGTCGATTATCTCCGCATGGCCGAGGGCAGCGACTTGATCGCGCGCGCCCGGGTGATCAAGGCTGGCCGGTCGATCGGTGTTGCCGATATCGAAGTGTCGGATGATGCCGATCGGTTGATCGCGGTCGGGCGGGGGACGTACAGCACGGTCTAAACCGGCATCACTTCTTGGGGGGCATATGCGCGCGGCGGTTTTTCACGAGCATGGTGACTTGGAGACTGTCAGGGTCGAGGACTTCCCCGAGCCCGAGGTTGGGCCCGGCGAGTGCCTGCTGAAGGTCAAGGCGGTTTCGCTGAACGGGTTCGACCCGATGGTGTTGCGCGGCATTCCCGGGCTTCGAACGCCGCTGCCGATGATCTTCGGCGCCGACATCGCGGCCGAAATCGTGGAGCTCGGTTCCGGCGTCGATCGGTCGCGATGGCGGGTCGGCCAGCGTGTCGGCATCGAGCCCAGCCAGAATGACGGCATGATGGGTGAGACCAAGCGCGGTGGCCTCTGCGAATTCGTGTCTGTAGGCCAAAAGTATTTGGTGCCGATCCCCGACACCGTCAGTGACGTGGAGGCGTCGTGTCTGCCAACGGCCTTTGGCACGGCGCACCGGCTGCTCCATGCGCGTGGGCAGATCAAGGCGGGGGAGACGGTCTTGATTCTCGGCGCCACCGGCGGCGTCGGTACGTGTTGCGTCCAGCTTGCCAAACTGGCCGGCTGCGAGGTGGTTGCGTGCGCGAGTTCGGCGGAAAAGGGCGAAAAGCTGCTTGCAATCGGCGCCGACCACGTGATCGACACCAGCCAAGACGATTTTGTCGATTGGGTTGTGCGCACCTACGGCAAGCCGAGAACGCGCGGTGAAAGCGGGGGCGTCGATGTCTGCGTGAACTATATCGGCGGCGATACCTGGGCGCGGTGTTTGCGCACGGTCAAGCGCGGCGGCCGGATCGTCACCTGTGGGGCCACGGCGGGCTACGACCCGAAGACCGACCTGCGTTACATCTGGTCCTTCGAATACAACATCCTGGGCGCCAATGGCTGGCTTCGGTCAGACCACGAGGCGTTGCTGAACTTGATGGCCGAGGGTCGACTGAAGCCGGCGATCCACAGCGTTCGACCTATGGAGGACATCAGGCCGGCACTCGGCGAAATGATCGATCGTAAAGTGTTTGGGAAGTCGGTTCTGGTTCCCTAGATCGTTACAGACTTAGAGTGCGCAGGATCGGAATTGCGGAGCGATCCAAGATGCTGTTTACTAAGTAACCAGCCAGTGACTTGCGGGGCTGTCGGTGCCAATGTCTGATTTGACATCTGGCGCCGAAGCAAACATCGTTCATGAAAGCGAAGCCTAGGGGGCAGTCGTCGCCGTTGACGTTGATCAAATGATCTGAGCAGGGGGTATCCAATGAAAATGTCCAATCGTATCAGTGGTCTCAGGGCCGGCAGCGCGCTCGTTACCGTCCTTGTGCTGGCGGCCGGTGCCGCGCAGGCGCAGACGCTGCGCACCAACATCA
Organism: Pseudomonadota bacterium; assembly: GCA_039177555.1. Lineage (GTDB taxonomy): Bacteria > Pseudomonadota > Alphaproteobacteria > DSM-16000 > Inquilinaceae > JANQGH01. The sequence goes on from JBCDFV010000065.1 coordinate 5,032, forward strand.
ATGCCGACCCGGCGATGGTCGATCCGATCACCTATTCGGAACTGATCGCCGGCGACGTCATCGGCAACATCTATGAGGGTTTCACCGCGATCAACGAGGCCGGCGATGTCATTCCGGCCCTGGCGGAAAGCTGGGACGCCCATGACGACAATATGGGCTTCACCTTCTATCTGCGGCCCGGCGTCACGACCCATCTGGGCAACGAGTTCACGGCCGATGATGTGAAATACACCTTCGAGGCCCTGCTGAATCCGGACAATCAGGGCGGCCTGAACGCCAGGTACCTGTCAACCATCGTCGGCGCGCAGGCGGTTACTGCCGGCGAGACGACCGATCTGGAAGGCGTCACCGTTATCGACCCGCACACGGTCGAAGTACGCCTGACTGAGCCGGACGTCCTGTTCCCCATCTATCCGTTTTACTTCATGGACGATGCGGCCGTCGAAACCGCCGGCGACGAATGGTATCTCCAGACCTCTGCCGGCACCGGCCCGTTTGTATTCGAGACCTGGGACCGCGGGCAGCGCGTCCTGCTCTCGGCCAACGAAAACTATTGGGGCGAGGGGCCGAGCATCGATGGGGTCGAGTTTCTGATCGTGCCGTCGGGCGACACCGCCGTTTCGATGTTCGATGCCGGCGAACTGGACGTCGTCTATGCCGACAACCCGTCGATCCGCCGCATTCTGCAAACGCCGGAACTGGCGGAGCAATCCTTGCAGGTTCCCGCGGCACAGATCCGCTATCTGGGCATGAACCAGAACCTCTACGAGCCGTTCCAGGACGCGCGCGTGCGCGAGGCAGTCTGCATCGCCTTCGATCGCCAGGCCATGATCGACGGTCTGTACGAGGGGGCAGCGTTCCCGCTCGCGGGCCAGGTCACGCCGGGCGTCGCCGGCTTCAACGCCAATCTGGAGCCGATGCCGTACGACCCGGATCGCGCTCAGGCGCTGTTGGCGGAGGCCGGCTATCCGGGCGGCGAGGGCCTGCCGCCGATCAACATCACCTCGACCGAGCCGAACCGGAACGACATCCTCTATTTCGCCAGCCAGCTTCAGCAGGTGCTTGGCATGCCGGTCGAGGTGGAGATCGTTGAGCGCGGCAGCCATATCCGCAACATGAATGCGGGCGAGGTCGCTTTCTTCCCCTGGGGCTGGTCCGCGGGCTATCCGGACGGGCTCTACTTCCTGTCGCAGGTCTGGTACGGACCCAGCCCCTACAACCGGTCGCGCTGGCAGAATGACGAGTTCGATGCGCTGATCGACCAGGCGCGGGCGACGGCCGACAACGATGCGCGCTACGGCCTCTACAATCAGGCCGAAGAGATCCTGATCGGCGAGTACGGCACGTGCCCGACGACGGTGCGCATGCAGCTCGCGCTGGTCTCGCCGGATGTCGAGGGCGTGCGGCTGACGCCGTTCCGCTTCCTGCCGTTCAACTCGGTGACCATGAACTAGACAGGCGACGAGCGCACGGCTCGGGTAGACCTGTCGATATGAACGGGATGCGGCCGGAGACACGGCCTTGCTGAGATATGGCGTTAGGCGGCTGCTGGGGCTGATCCCGGTGCTGCTCGCGGCCGTCATCCTGACCTTTCTGGCCAATCAGGCGGTGCCAGGCGACCCGATCACCGGCCTGTTGAGCGACCAGTCCGGCGACGCGGCCTTGGAGGCGAGGCTGCGCGCCGCCTATGGTCTCGATCGGCCCTTGTGGCAGCAATTCGTTGACTACATTCTCGGCGTGCTGCAGGGCGATTTCGGCTTGTCGTTCCGGTTTGCCCAGATGCCGGTGATCGACATTATCGGCGAAGGCCTGCTGATCAGCCCCGTGCTGGCCCTGTCGGCGCTGGCGATCGCCTTTCCGCTGGGCATGCTGCTGGGCACGATCGCCGCCATCCGCCAGAACTCATGGGTCGACACGTCGATCATCCTGGTGCTGGTCGCCGGCATCTCGGTGCCGAACTTCGCGCTCGCCTCGTTCCTGGTCTACATCTTCGCGCTTCAGCTTGATTGGGTGCCAGTTGCTGGCTGGGGCTCGTTCAGCCAGGCGATCATCCCGATCACGCTGCTTGTCGTGCCGACCTCGGCCTATATCGCGCGGCTGAACCGAACCTACATGCTGGAGGTGTTGCGCACGGACTATATCCGCACCGCGCGTGCCAAGGGCTTGCGCGAAAAGATCGTCATCTGGCGCCACGCGGTGCGCAACACGCTGGTGCCGCTGCTGACCACGGTCGGCATCATCCTTGGCGGCTTGTTGAGTGGCACGTTCGTGGTCGAGACGATCTTTAATATTCCGGGCCTCGGCAGCCTGGCCATCCAGGCGATCTTCGCCCGCGACTATCCGGTGACGATGGCGATCGTGTTGCTGTTCACCGTGTTCTATGCCGGCATCAACCTGATCGTCGATCTGCTGTACAGCGCGATCGACCCGCGCATAAGGCTGGGGGACCGCGCGGCATGAGGCAGGTGCCGGTCATCGGGCCGATCCGTCGCGGCCTGCAGTCCGACTTCGCGCTGCGCTTTCGGCGCAGCCGCAACGCCATGATCGGTTCGGTCCTGGTCTCGATCGTGCTGGTGGTTGCGATCTTCGCGCCGTGGCTGGCGCCGTACGACTACGAACAGATCAACATGCTGGCGATCTGGCGGCCGCCGGGCGGCGAGCATTTGCTGGGCACCGACGCGCTGGGCCGCGACGTCTTCAGCCGCATCCTGATCGGCGCGCGCGTATCGCTGACCGTCGCCGGCTCCGTGCTCGCCATTACGCTGACCATCGGCGTCACGCTGGGCATGATTGCGGGCTATTTCGGCGGCTGGGCCGAAACCATCATCATGCGCACCGTCGACATCATTTTTGCCTTCCCGGAGCTGATCTTGGCGATTCTGGTCGCCGCCGTGCTCGGCACCGGTACCACGACCGTGATCATCGCGCTGTCCCTGGTCTGGTGGCCTGGCATCGCCCGGCTAACGCGCTCTCTGGTGCTGTCCCTGCGCGAGGAGATGTTCGTCGATGCCGCGATTGCCAGCGGCACGCGATCCTGGCGCATCCTGCTGCGCCATCTGCTGCCCAACATCGCCTCGCCGATCATCGTGCGCGCGTCCGTCGGGGTCGGCTTCATCATCATGGCCGAAGCGACCTTGAGCTTTCTCGGCATCGGCGTTCAGGAGCCGACGCCCACCTGGGGCGGCATGATCCGCGACGGGCTGGCGGCCCTGCGCACCGACCCGCATTTGGCGTTGTTCACCAGCCTGGCGTTGGCCATCACGATCATTGGCTTCAACCTGCTGGGCGACGGGCTGCGCGATCTTCTGGACCCGAAGGTGCGCGACCGATGAGCGCGCGCGAGCCGCTGCTGAAGGTCGACGGCCTGACGGTCGAGTTCGCGACCCTGCGTCACCGGCTGAAGGTCTTGGAAGATGTCAGCCTGACCGTGCATCCCGGTGAGATAGTCGGGCTAGTGGGCGAGAGCGGGTCCGGCAAGTCGGTCACCGCCATGTCGGTCATGGGACTGCTGCCGGACATTGCCCGGGTCGCCGGTGGTTCGATCGGTTTTGACGGCGCGGAACTGACCGGCCTGTCGCGCAAGGCGATGCGCGAGATGCGCGGCCGCGACATGGCGATGATCTTTCAGGAACCGATGACCAGCCTGAACCCGGTCCATACAGTCAGCTTTCAAATCGGCGAGGTCTTGGTCGAGCATTTCGGCGCGACGCCGGCCCAGGCCCATGCCAAGGCCGTTGAGTTGATGGCCGCGGTCGGCATCCCGGACGCGGCGCGGCGCGCGCTCGATTATCCGCATCAGCTCAGTGGCGGCATGCGCCAGCGGGTGATGATCGCCATGGCCGTGGCCTGTCAGCCCAAGCTGCTTTTGGCCGACGAGCCGACGACGGCACTAGACGTCACGATCCAGGCGCAGATTCTGGACCTGATGCGTTCTCTGCGCGACCAGTTCAACATGGCGATCCTGATGATCACCCACGATCTCGGGGTCATCGCGCAAATGGCCGAGCGTGTGGTGGTCATGTATGCCGGCCAGGTGGTCGAGGAGGGCACGGCGGCGCAGATCTTCGACCAGCCAGCTCATCCCTACACGCGACTTCTGATCCGCTCGATCCCGTCAGCCCGGCATAAATCCGCGCGGCTCGACGCCATTCCTGGAAGCACGCCGTCGGCGCATGCATTTCCGCAAGGCTGCCGCTTTCACCCGCGCTGTCCCGAAGCGGTGGACCGCTGCCGGACCGAAACGCAGGCGCTGCATGCCCTGCCGGAGGGGCGATCGAGCCGTTGCTGGCGGTCGCTGGAGGCGCTGCAGGACGCCGTGGCTGCGTCATGACCGCGCCCCTGCTTGAAGTTCGGGACTTGACCAAGGCGTTCGTCGTCGAACGCTCGTTGCTGGGCGCCCAGCGCGCGACCCTGCGCGCGGTCCACAACGTGTCCTTCGCGATGGCGCCGGGCGAGACGCTTGGCATCGTCGGCGAAAGCGGTTGCGGCAAGACCACCTTGGGTCGTCTGATCCTGCGCCTGCTGGAGCCGACCGAAGGCCATATCCGATTCGATGGTCAAGACATCACGCACTTCTCGCATCGCCAGATGCGGGGCCTGCGCCAGGATATCCAGGTCGTGTTTCAAGACCCGTTCTCGTCGCTGAACCCGCGCCTGACGGTCCGGGCGATTATCGGCGAGCCGTTGTCGAATTTCGGCTTCAGCGCGGCGGAGATCACGCGCCGGGTTGGCGAGGTGATGGAGGTGGTCGGCCTGCAGCCGGACACGATGGACCGCAACCCGCACGCCTTCAGTGGCGGCCAGCGCCAGCGCATCGGTATTGCCCGGGCGCTGGCCCTGCGGCCCAAGCTGATCGTCTGCGACGAGGCGGTTTCGGCTCTGGACGTCTCGATCCAGGCCCAGATCTTGAACCTGTTGGCCGACATTCAGCAGGAATTCGGCCTGACCCTACTGTTCATCTCGCACAATCTCGGCGTCATCCGCCATGTCAGCCATCGGATCGCCGTGATGTATCTGGGCGAGATCGTCGAGCTGGCGACGGAGCGGGATCTGTTCGAAAACCCGCTGCACCCCTATACGCGGGCTCTGATCTCTGCCGTGCCCGAGGCCGACATCCATGAGCGCACAGAGCGCGTGCCGTTGGACGGTGAGATCCCCAGCCCGGTCAACCCGCCGCCGGGCTGCCCGTTCCACACAAGATGCCCCATTGCGCGGCCGCGCTGCGGAACCGAGCTGCCCGACTACCGCGAATGGTCGCCCGGGCGGATGGTCCGCTGTCACTTTCCGGGCGAAGCCTTACCCACCTTTGCCGAAACCGCCACCGAAAGAGCCCTCCCATGACCACCGCCTGCATCGAACGGACCCATTACTTCGCCAAGCCGGGCCGGGCGGCGGAGGTCTTGGAGGCACGCTGCGCCGCCAGCCGCGTGCGCACGGCGATCGGGTTGCCGGCCGGCCGCATTTCAGTGCGTGCAGACGGTTCCGATCCGGGGCCGGACGTGGAATGGGAATGCCGTTTCACCGATCGCGCCGCCCGCGACGCCGATCTTGCCGCGAGGGCCGCCAGCCCGGACTTCGAAGCGGCGCGCCGCCACATGTCCTCGCTGATCGATAAGTTCGAACGACACGTGCTGGACGTCGCGAACGATCCGGAAACGCTGATCGATCTGACCGATTGGCCGATGGCGCCGGAGGCGGTCACGTTTGACGGCCCGCGCGGCACTTTGACCGGCTTTCTGTACCTGCCGCCCGGCGAGGGCCCGTTTCCCTGCATGGTCACCAACCATGGCAGCGGGCTGACCAGCGAGACAAGGGACATCTGCAAGCCCTCGGTCGCCGCGACCCTGCTGCAGTGGGGCATTGCCTGCCTGTTTCCGCACCGGTGGGGCTACGGCCGGTCCGACGGCCTCTATTGGCGGGACGAGGTAACGGCGGCGTACGGCACGGACGACTACGACACCCAGCTGCGCGCGCGGCTTGACTCTGAAGCGAGCGACGTCGTAGCGGCGCTCGCCTACGCCAAATCGCGACCGGAGATCGATGCCGATCGGGTCGGTGTCATGGGCAGTTCCTTTGGCGGCACGGTTTCCTTGCTGGCCGCGACCAAGGAACCGGGGTTCCGCTGCATGATCGACTTCGCCGGGGCGGCCATGAACTGGGAGCGCGCGCCGAAGCTCCGTTCCCACATGATCGAAGCGGCGAGCAGCCTGACCCAACCAGCCTTCTTCATCCAGGCCGAGAACGACTACTCGATCGGGCCGACCAAGGACATCGCTGCTGCACTGAAGGGCAGCGACCTGACGGTCGAAAGCCATATCTTCCCGACTTTCGGGGTTACGGATGAAGAAGGGCACCTGTTCGAAAAGCACGGGCCCATGATCTGGGGTCCCCACGTGCGCCGCTTTCTCGACAAGCATCTTTGAGGAGGGGTGGAGATGGCGGAAGGTGTCTGGCTTGAAACGCTGACCTGGGTCGAGGCCAAGGCCTGGTTCGATGGCGGCGCGCCGGTGCTAGTGCCGATCGGCGCGATTTCTAAGGAGCATGGTCACCATCTGCCGCTGAACACCGACTGGCTGCTGGCGCGCGAACTGACCAACCGCGTTCTGGCGGAGTTGCCGATTGTCGCGGCGCCAGTGGTCGATTTCGGCTTCTACCCGGCCTTCGTGCGCTATCCCGGCAGCCAGCATTTGCAATCCGATACGTTCGAAGCGGTGCTACGCGACATTCTGGCCAAGTTCGTCGCGGACGGCGTGCGCAACCTCGCAATCCTCAACACCGGCGTATCGACCGAACCCGTCGTCCAACTCGCCGCCCGCAACCTGCTGAACGACACCGGCACGCGCGTCCATGTCGCCGATATCCGCAATCTGGGTCATGCCGAGCGCGCCATCCTGGACCAGAAGTTGGGTGGCCATGCGGACGAATCCGAAACCTCCATGATCATGGCGATCGACCGCGACGTCGTGCGCTTCGAAAAGGCGGTGCCGGACTATGGCAACATGCTGGGCCAGCCGGATACCGTGTTCCGCGCTCCGTCAACGTTCGACGGCGATCCCAGTTCCGGTGTCGATTACTCGATCACTGGCGTGCGTGGCGATCCAACCCTGGCCACCGTGGAGAAGGGCGAGCGCATTCTTGGCGCCATGGCGGCGGACCTGATCGACGGCTTGCGCACGATCTTTCCCGACGCGCTGGGCTCCTGATCGCCCATGCATGCTCAACCCGTCCGCATGCCGGCGCCTAAGGCGTGGGATGAGACCTGGGATGTCATCGTTGTCGGCTGCGGCTATGCCGGCGCTATGGCGGCGATCGCTGCGCACGATCACGGCGCCCGTGTGTTGGTTCTGGAGAAGGCGGCGGAGCCGGGCGGCATCTCCGTCTGTTCGGCGGGCGGCGTGCGCATTGCCGAGGATGCCGACCAGGCCTTCGCGTATCTGGTCGCGACCAATGGTGGCACGGCGCCGGAACCGGTTTTGCGGCGCCTGGCGGACGGCATGACGACCGCCGCTGCGACCATCGAGGCGTTGGCGGATGGTTTCGGCGCAACGGTGGGTAAGCGGTCGGCCAACGCCAACTATCCGCTGCCAGGCCATGGCACGTTCGGCTTTGTCTATATCGACGCGCTGGACGGGTTCTCGGCGGGGGAGACCTACCCGAATGTGCGCGGCTCGCCTGAGGGCGCGCGCCTGTTTCGCTTGATGGAGCTGAACCTGAAACGGCGCGGCATCGAGGTGCGCTGCGCCACGCCGGTGTCGCGGTTGGCGCTGTCCGAAGATGGCTCGGTCACCGGTGTTTGGGCGCGGGCGGGCGACGCCGCGATCTCCCTACGCGCCACGGGCGGCGTTATCCTGGCATGCGGCGGGTTTGAGGGATCGCCCGATCTTCAGGATCAGTTCTGGCCCCTCAGGCCGGTTCTGAACGCCGCCTATCGGCACAACACCGGTGAAGGCATCCGCCTGGCGCAAGAGGCCGGGGCGGGGCTGTGGCATCTCTGGCACTTCCACGGCTCCTACGGCTTCCGCCATCCCGACCCCGACTATCCGTTCGGCATTCGCACAAAGCGGGTGCCCGATTGGCTGCCGGGTGAGGGGCCGCCGCCCGAGGTGCGCATGCCTTGGATCCTGCTGGACCGCGACGGCAAGCGCTTTATGAACGAGTACGAGCCTTACTTGCAGGACACGGGCGCCCGGCCGTTGGGCCGCTTCCGGCCGGAGACGCAAGACTATCCGGCGCTGCCGGCCTGGCTGCTGGCCGACGAGGATGGTCGGCGTCTTTACCCGTTCGGCCGACCGACCTGGCACGAGGCTGGCGTTGGCTACGAGTGGAGTGGCGACAACAGCGCCGAAATCGATCTCGGCATTCTCCGCCAGGCCGATGACATGGTCGCTTTGGCAAAGGGCCTGGGCCTTCCGGCCAGGGTCCTTACCGAGACTATTGAACGCTGGAATCAGGCCTGCGAGCGGGCGGAGGATGGCGAGTTCGGCAGGCCGGCAACCAGCATGATGCCGATCCGGCGGCCGCCCTTCATCTACGGCCAGATCTGGCCGATCGTGTCGAACACGCAAGGCGGCCCGGTCCACGATGCCGAACAGCGTGTCCTGCACAGCTTCGGCGCGCCGATCCCCGGCCTTTACGCGGCGGGCGAGTGCGGCAGCGTGTTCGGGCATCTCTACATGTCCGGCGGCAATATTGCGGAGTGCTTTGTCGGCGGCGAGATCGCCGGCCGGGCGGCGGCGGTGCGAGCAAAGGGGACAACGGCATGAACGCCGATCTGATCAAGGACAATTTCGGCTATTGGAACTACGAGGCCGGCCGCGCGCATCCGGACAAGGTCGCCATGATCGATCTGTCGGGTGACCGGGAACGGCGCGTCACCTATGCGACCTTGGAAGAGCGCCTGAACCGCTTCGCCAGCCTGACAAAGACGCTGGGCCTTAAGCCTGGCGACCGCATGGCGATGGTCATCGGCAACCGGTACGAGTTCGTCGAGATCATGTACGGCGCCATGCGTGCGGGCGTCGTGCCCGTGCCGCAGAACACCAAGCTGGGCGCCGACACGATGGAGTACATCCTGGCGGACTCGGGCTGCCGCGCGGCGGTGGTCGATCCGGCGTGCAACCGGGTGATTGTTGATGTCGTGAACGGCTTGGCGATCGAACATCGCATTGCGCTGGATCAGGTACCGGATGGTTGGACGGACTACGAAGCTGCACTGGCCGAGGCTTCACCCGACTTCACGCCGCCCGCCATCGGGCCGGACCACCCGTCGTTTCAGCCATACACCTCTGGCTCGACGGGGCGGCCGAAAGGCGTGGTTCTGACGCATGGCGGGCAGTATTGGTGGACGCGCGCGGTGCAGCGCTATTGGCCGGGTAGTCCCGATCAGAGGGCGCTGGCCGCCGTGCCGCTCTACCACAAGAACGCCATGGCCGGCGCGATCAAGCCGATGCTGCATATCGGCGGCTCGGTGGTCATCCTGCCGGACTTCGAACCGCGCCGTTTCCTGACCGTGCTGTCTGAGTATCGCTGTACCTATGCCGGCGCGGTGCCGGCCGTTTTCACCCTGCTGCTGCAACAGCGCGACCTGATCGAGAGGCTCGATTTCTCGGCGCTTGAGTCGCTCAAGCTCGGCTCGGCGCCGGTGCAGGAGGAACTCATGGTCGCGGTCAAGCAGGCATTCGGCTGCGGCATCAGTGAGAGCTATGGCCTGACCGAGGGCGGCCCGGTCATGATCGGGTCGCCGACCGACGGACGTGCGGTGCCGTTCGGCAGTTGCGGTGTCGCCTGGCCGGAGGGTGAAGTGAAACTGGTCGACGCCAACGGTAACGAGCATCCGAGCGACGGCGAGCTTTGGGTTCGCAACCCGGGCGTCACGCCCGGCTATCACAACCTGCCTGAGGTCAATGCCAAGCGGCTGAAGGATGGCTGGCTAGCCACGGGCGACCTGTTCCATCTCGACCAGGACGGCTTCTTCTATTTCCGGGGCCGGACCGATGACATGTTCAACAGCGGCGGCGAGAACATCTATCCCAAGGAGGTCGAGAACCTGCTGATCAGCCACCCGTCCGTCTTCGACGCCAGCGTCGTCCCGGTCGTCCATCCGGTCAAAGGCCATGTGCCGGTTGCCATGGTCATGTTGGAAAAGGACGGCAACGCTGATGAGCAGGCCTTGAAGACCTACTGCTTGGACAACGGGCCCGCCTATGCCCACCCACGCCGCGTTCGCATCGTGCCCGAAATGCCGCTGAACGGCGCTGGCAAGGTCGACCGAACGATTGTGCAGCACCAGTTGGCGGATGCCTTCGAGGCCGATATCGCGCGCAGCGCGCAGGAGCGGTGATCGTGGACGACCTGACCCTCGACCATGTCGGTATCGTGGTGCCCGATCTTGATCGAGCCTCCGAGACCTACCGCCGCCTCGGGTTTCGGCTGACACCGCGCAGTTCGCACAAGAAGCAGGCCACACCAGACGGGCCGTTCGAGCTCCTAGGGTCCGGCAATCACTGCATCATGCTGCGTCAGGGCTATCTGGAACTGCTCGGCATCACCGATCCGGCTCTGCCGCATGCATCCATCGCCAAACGGCTGGAGCGCTACAGCGGCCTACAGCTGTTCGCCCTCGGCTGCGATGACGCGGATGTCGTTGAGCAGGTGTGGCGTACTGCGACGGACGGATGCCAGCCGGCCGTCACGCTGGGCCGCGATGTGCCGCTGGCCGGCGGCGGCACGAAGCACGGCGCCTTCAAGATCGTCTATCTGGACGACACCGCGATGCCGGAGGTTGAACTGTTCGCCATCCAGCACCTGACGCCGGAGGTCTTGTGGCAGGAACCATTGCTCGACCACCCGAATACGGCGATCGGTTTGCAAAGTGCCGCGATCGTGTCCGATGATGCCGCCGCATCGGCTGGGCGGCTGGCTCGACTGGGGTTGTCCCAGACAACAGGACCGCATGGCAGCCGCTTCCCGCTCGCCGGCGGCGCTTGGATCGACGTGATGACGGAGGCAGCCGCGGCAAAGGCTTTTCCCGGCGTGACACCGCCCGGGGCGCCAAGTGCGATCGCGACCAGCTTTATAGTTGGCAGTCTTGCCGCTGCCGCCGATTGTCTCGCCAAGGAACGGGTCAACGCCGAAAGGTCCAGCGATCGCTTGCGCGTGTTGCCGGATGAAGCGGAGGGTTCGGTGATCGACTTCGTTGAACAAAGGACCTCCGACGAATGACGGCGGAGCCCGATTTCGAGGTCTCGTTCGCCCATGACGGGCCGGAGCTGTCTCCGCGCCAAATGAGCGCGCGCCTGGCCGAGTTGACTGCCGACGGGTCCGTCGAGGCCGACTACTACAGCAATGGCGGCGCGGTCAGTGCGCTGGAAAAGGCGATGGCCGAACTCTTGGGCAAGCAGCGGGCCGTGATGTTTCCGACCGGCACTTTGGCCAACCTGCTGGCCCTGCGCCTGCTCGGCGGCACGGGCGGTGGGCGGATCGTGGTGCACCGGGACAGCCACCTGTTCAACGACAGCGGCGACAATATCAGCCAGCTTGGCGGCTTCACCATGGTGCCGCTGAACGATGCCGGCGCCGGCTACTCCGCCGACGCAGTACGCGGAGAGATCGCCCGCTGTGCCAATGCCCGCGTTGCTACGAAACTCGCCGGCATCGCGATCGAGAGCCCGGTGCGCCGACATCACGGCGCCCGCTTTCCGTCTGAGGAACTGGCCAAAATCGTCGCGCTGGCCAAGGGCGACGGCATCCCGCTGTTCTATGACGGCGCCCGGCTGATGATCGAGGCGGCCTACACGGGTCGCGACCCGGCTGAGATCGTGGCGCCGTACGATCTGGTCTATGTTTCGCTTTACAAGTATCTCGGGGCACCGTTCGGCTGCGTCATTGCCGGCGGTGCCGAGATGCTGGACGGTCTCTGCCACGACCGGCGCCGGTTTGGCGGCGGGCTGTACCAGTCTTGGCCGGCGGCGCTGTTGGCGCTGGATCACTTGCCCGGCCACTTGGACCGGTGGCGCGGCGCGATCAAGCGCAGCGAGGCGGTTATCGACCGTTTGGCGGCGGACGACCGCATCACGGTCGAGCGGGTCGCCAATGGCACCAATGTCTTTTTGCTGGGCTGCCCGGCGGCGGAGATGGACAAAGGTCGGTTGGACGCAGCCGCCGAACGGGAAGGCGTGAAGCTGCCCGCACCGTCGGACGGCAATCTCGCGATCAAGATCAACGAGACCTGGACGCGGTGGGACGCAGACCGTCTTGCAGCCACTCTGATCAGGATCGTGACCGCCCCGATGGCCTGACCAAGGGGCGATTACTCCGCAGCCGTGGCTGCCGGCTTGCCAAGCCAGTCGTCCAGATCGGCCAAGGCGCGTAGAGCGTAAGCCCGCTTGCGGTCTGCCTTGCCGCGCCGGCCGCGCCGCACGCCCTCGGGTTCCGGAAACAGGCCGAAATTGACATTCATCGGCTGAAAGGTCTCGGCCTCCGCGCCGCCGGTGATGTGGCCAAGCAGGGCCCCCAGCGCCGTCGTGGATGGGGGCGGGCGGAAGGTCTGGCCGTGCTGCTCGGCAACCGCGAAGCGCCCGGCCAACAGGCCAATCGCCGCGCTTTCGACATAACCCTCGACGCCGGTGACTTGCCCTGCGAAGCGCAGGCGGGGTTGGGCCTTCAGGCGCAGTTCGGGGTCGAGCAGTTTCGGGCTGTTCAGGAACGTGTTGCGGTGGATGCCGCCAAGCCGCGCGAAATCCGCATTCTGCAGCCCTGGGATCATCTGAAAGATCCGCTTCTGCTCGCCGTACTTCAGCTTGGTCTGAAAGCCGACGATGTTGTAGAGCGTGCCCAGCGCATTGTCCTGGCGCAGTTGCACCACGGCATGGGGCCGTTCCTCACGATGGGGGTTGGTCAGGCCGACCGGCTTCATCGGCCCGTAGCGCAAGGTCTCCGGCCCGCGTTCCGCCATCACCTCGATCGGCAGGCAGCCCTCGAAATAGGGCGTGTCGCGCTCCCACTCCTTGAATTCGGTCTTCGGCGCCTCAAGCAAGGCGGCGATGAAGGCCTCGTACTGGTCCCGATCAAGCGGGCAGTTGATATAGTCCTTGCCGGTGCCGCCCGGGCCGGGCTTGTCATAGCGTGACTGGAACCAGGCCTGGCCAAAATCGACGCTGTCGCGATAGACGATCGGCGCGATGGCGTCGAAGAAGGACAGCTCCGCCTCGCCGGTCAGATCCTGGACCGCACCGGCCAGGGCGGGCGAGGTGAGGGGGCCGGTGGCGACGACGACGCTGTCCCAGTCTGCGGGCGGCAGGCCCGCGACTTCGCCGCGCGCGATGGTGACCAGCGGGTGGTCCGCCAGTGCGCGCGTCACGCCATCGGAAAAATCGTCGCGATCGACCGCCAGGGCGCCGCCCGCCGGCACCTTGTTGGCATCGCCTTGGGCCAGGATCAGCGAACCGCAGCGCCGCATCTCCTCATGCAACAAGCCCACGGCGTTGCTTTCCCAATCATCGGAGCGGAAGGAGTTGGAGCAGACCAGCTCCGCCAGTCCGTCGGTCTGATGCGCATCCGTGCCGACGGTCGGGCGCATTTCGTGCAGGATGACCCGTTGGCCGGCTCGGGCGATCTGCCAGGCGGCCTCGCTGCCCGCCAAGCCGCCGCCTATGATGTGAATAGGGTGATCCATGGCTGGAACAGATAGGCCCAAGCCGGCTATGACACAAC
>JBCDFV010000066.1:0-17925 GCA_039177555.1 Pseudomonadota bacterium
CAGCTACGCGCCCGGCCATATCGAGACACCGTTTTGGAAGGACATCGCGGAGGGCTTCGCCGGCGTCTTGGACAAGACGCCCGACCAGGTGATCGAGATGTTCGCGTCTTCCATCCCGTGGGGCCGGTTCGGCACACCGGACGACGTTGCCGCCGCCGTTTCTTGGCTGGCCTCAGACGAGGCGGAGTTCGTCAGCGGCCAGGCGATCGCCATGAACGGGGCGGAATTTCCGTACTGACGACTTCGGGGGATCGGCATGGCCGCATTCGATTATGTCATCGTCGGCGCCGGCACGGCCGGCTGCGTGCTGGCCAACCGGCTGTCGGAGGACGGGCGCCATAATGTCCTGTTGATCGAGGCGGGCGGCAGGGACAACAACCCGCTGATCGGCATCCCCCTGGCCGCCGGCCTGGTCTATTTCTGGAAGTCGATCAACTGGAACTACGACACGGTTGCTCAGGCCCATATGGACGACCGGTCGATCGCCTGGCCGCGCGGCAAGGTGCTGGGCGGCTCGTCGTCGATCAACGGCATGATGTATATGCGCGGCAACCGCCGCGATTACGACGACTGGCGCCAACTCGGCCTTGACGGCTGGGCCTATGAAGACGTGCTGCCCTACTTCCTGCGGTCGGAAGACCATGTGGAACGGGCCGGCGATCCGTACCACGGCCAGGGCGGACCGCTGCGCGTGACCAAGGCGAAGGGTGAAAACCCGCTCTATCACGCCTTCCTGCAGGCCGGCTGGGACCGGGGCGCGCCCCAGAACGACGACTTCAACGGCGCCGAGCAGGAAGGGCTTGGCCTCTACGATTTTGCCGTCCGCGACGGCAAGCGGGAGAGCAGCGCCACCGCCTTCCTGCGGCCGGCCAAGCATCGCCGCAACCTGACCGTCTGGACCCGCAGCCAGGTGAACCGCATCCGCCTGATCGACCGGCATGTGACCGGGCTGGACCTGGAATGCGACGGCCAGCACATCGAAGTCGATGTCGGGCGCGAGCTGATCCTGTGCGGCGGGGCGATCAACTCGCCGGCCCTGCTGCAACTGTCCGGCATCGGCGATCCCGGCGATCTGGCGCAGGCCGGGATCGACGTCGTGCACCCCCTGCCCGGTGTCGGCAAGAACCTGCAGGACCATCTGGGCGTCTATCTGCGCTATCGCTGCACCCAGCCGATCACGCTCTATTCCATGTTTCGCTTCGACCGGGCGCTATTCGCCGGCCTGCGCGCCTGGCTCTACGGCACCGGGCCGGCGACGTCGATCCCGCTGGAGGCGGGCGGCTTCCTGAAGACGCGGGCCGAGCTTGAGATCCCCGACATCCACATGACCTTCCTGCCCGGCCTGAACCTGGAAACCACCCGGTCCGGCCAGGGCCAGCATGGCTATCTGATCAATTTCTATCAGCTGCGCCCGGACAGCCGGGGGACAGTCCGCGTGGCGAGCGCCGATCCGGACGAGGCCCCGCTGATCGACCCGAACTATCTGGCGGCGGAGACGGACCGGGCCTGCCTGCGCGACGGCGTGCGGCTGGCCCATGGGATCGGCGCGCACGAGGCCATGGCGGCCTACGATGCCGGCGCGATCTCGCCGCTGGCCGAAGACCTTGCCGACGACACCACGATCGACGCCTGGGTGCGGGCGAACGCCAACACGATCTTTCATCCGGTCGGCACCTGCGCCATGGGACGGGACGACAACGCCGTCGTGGACGAAGCGTTGCGGGTGCGTGGCCTGGATCGGCTGCGGGTCGTGGACGCCTCGGTCATGCCGACCATCATCGGCGGCAACACGGCCGCGCCGACCATGATGATCGCGGAAAAGGCGGCGGACATGATCCTCGGCCGGCCGCCCCTACCGCGCGTCGAATTCGGCTGACGGCGGCTGATGGCGATCGCGACCCGTCTGGCGGAGGGCCACTGCGACGCCGGCTTCCGCGCCCTGGCCGACCGGTTCGAAAGCCTGCTGGCCAGCGGCGCGGAGCCTGGCGGCGCCATCGCGGTCGTCGCAGACAGGCGGCTGGTGGTCGATCTTTGGGGCGGGGCAAAGGATCGCGAAACCGGCACGCCGTGGGGCGAGGACACGCTGGCCTGCTGCTTTTCGGTCACCAAGGGCGTGCTGTCCTTGCTGGCCCTGCGCCTGGCCGACCAGGGCCGGCTCGACCTGGACGCCAAAGTGGCGGACCTGTGGCCGGGTTTCGAGGCGGGCGGCAAGGCGGCCATCACGGTGGGCGACATCATGCGCCACCGATCCGGCCTGCCCGCGGTTTCGCCGGACTTTCAAGAGGGTGATCTTTACGACTGGGCGACCATGACCAAGGCGCTGGCCGCCTCGTCGCCGACGGTGCCACTGGACGGCCCACCGGTCTATCAGAACATGACCTATGGCTATCTGCTGGGCGAGGTTTTACGGTGCGCCGGCAACGCGCCATTGCCTGCGCTGATCGCGGCGGAGTTGACCGGTCCCCTGGACGCGGACTTCCACATCGCGCTCGACGACGCGGCGATCGGCCGCTGCGCAACGCTCAGCCAGGACGATCCCGGTGGTCTGTTCCGGGCGATCGTCGAAGTGCCCGACAGCCTGTTTGGCCGCTCCATGGCCGGCTTCGATCGGCATGAGACCTTCAACACGGCCCGCTGGCGCCGCGCCGCCATCGGTTCCGGCAGCGGCCACGCCACTGCACGTGCGATCGCGAAGCTTTACGACCAGCTTATCGCCAAGCACGGCTTGATCGGGTCGTCGCTGCAAGGGCTGGCGCGTCAAGAGACGGGCCGCAGCGACGGAGACGATCCCATCCTAGGCGTCCCCGTCCGCTACGGCACCGGCTTTGAATTGTCTCTGCCGCCCTTCCTCGACTTCGGGCCGAACCAATCAACAGCCGGCTATTGGGGGGCTGGCGGCGCGCTGGGGTTCGCCGACCCTGAGGCTGGGCTCGCCTTCGGCTATGTTACTAGCCATATGGCGCCGGAGCTTGGGTGCTCCGCGCGCGGCCGCTCACTTGTCGCCGCGCTGTACGACGCGGTTGGGGGAAACACGCGATGAAGGACAGCTACGCGGACGGCAAGCTGCTGGTGCAATGCGACGGGCCGGTCGCCACGATCGAGCTGAACCAGCCGGAACGGCGCAACGCCCTGGCCGAAACCATGTGGCGCGCCCTGCCCGAGGTCGCGGCGGATCTGGCGGCCGAGACCGGCATCCATGCCGTGCGCTTTCGCGGCGCCGGCGGGGCGGCGTTCAGCGCCGGGGCCGACATCAGCGAGTTCGAGCGGGTCTATGGCGACCCAGCCAGTACGGCGGCCTACAACAAGGCCGTGCGCGACGGCCAGGCGGCGATCCGCTATCTCGACCTGCCGACGATCGCCGAGATCCAGGGCGCCTGTGTCGGCGGCGGGCTGGGCCTGGCGCTGGCCTGCGATCTGCGCTTTGCCGCCGACGATGCCCGCTTTGCGATAACACCGGCGAAGCTGGGGTTGGCCTACAGCTTCGAGGACACGCAACAGCTTGTCGAAAAGGTCGGCCCGGCACGGGCCAAGGACATGCTGTTCACCGGCCGTCTCTTGCCGGCGGCGGAAGCGCTGGCCATCGGCCTGATCGACCGGGTCGAGCCCGCGACCGAACTGACCACCAGCACCGACGCTTACTGCGCCGTACTGGGCCAAGCCTCAGGCGCCTCCATCTCGGTGCTGAAGCAGACCATCAACGCCATCGCCGACGGGACCACCGAGGCCCCCGCCGATCTGGTCGACCGGTTCGAGGCGCTGTTCGACGGGCCACATTTCAAGGAAGGATACCGCGCTTTCCTGGCCAAACGGCGGCCGCGCTTCGACTGAACGGTATTGCCATCGTCGTTTCTTGGGCCAATGGTGGCTCAATACCAAGAAGCGCGGAGGTAAGATGCTGTCAAACCTGCTTAGACGCATCGACAGCTTCTTTGAGGTTTTCACAGCACCGCTGCTGCTGATCAGCCGGCTGCTGATCGCCTGGTATTTCCTGCCCGAGGGCATTGAAAAGATCCAGGATTACTCCGGAACCGTCAACGTGATGGAGAGCGCCGGCATCCCCGGCATATTGCTACCGCTTGTTATCCTGCTTGAAATCGGCGGTGCGATCCTGGTGGCAGCCGGATTAATGACACGACTGGCGTGTTTCGCGTTCGCCCTGTTCACCATCGTCGCCAATCAGATTTTCAACAGCGACGCCACCAGCCAGGTACAGCAGTTTCTCTACGCAGCCGAGTTCACCGTCATCGCCGGCATGACCGCGCTGATGGCCGTGGGGGCCGGTCGCTGGTCGTTGGATGCGCTGCGCAGCGCACGCTGATTGGGTTCGGCGCCCGGTCGTGCCGGATCAGACCGATCGGGTCAAGCCGCCGTCGATGCGCAGGTTCTGGCCCGTGATGTAGCCGGCATCGTCGGAGGCCAGAAATCCGATCAGCGCCGAAACCTCGCCGGCCCGGCCATAACGCCCCATGGGGATGCGGGCGCGCCGGTCCTCGGTTTCCGGCAGGCTGTCGATGAAGCCGGGCAGGATGTTGTTCATGCGCACATTGTCGCCGGCATACTTGTCGGCGAACAGCTTGGTGAACGCGGCCAAGGCAGAGCGAAACACGCCGGAGGTCGGGAACAGGGGGTCCGGCTCGAAGACGGCGAAGGTGGAAATGTTGATGATCGTACCGCCGCCCTGCGCGGCCATGATCGGCGCCGCCATGCGGGTGGGCCGGACGACGTTCAGCAGGTAGACCTCCATGCCCGTATGCCAGTCGTCGTCGCTGATCTCCAGCACCGGCCCCTTGGGGCCGTGGCCGGCGGAATTGACCAGAACATCCACCCGGCCCCAGCGGGCCATCGCCTGATCAACCAGCGCTTGCAGGTCCTCGACCGACCGGTTCGACCCGGTAACGCCGATACCGCCAAGTTCGGCCGCCAACGCCTCGCCCTTACCGGACGACGACAGGATCGCGATTTCGAACCCATCGGCGGACAAACGGCGGGCGGCGTCCGCCCCCATGCCACTGCCGCCGGCGGTGACAAGGGCCACCCTTGGTGAGGTCATTGCGCGTTCCCTTGATCTCGGTCTTGCGTCGGCGCCCGTCGCCGATCAGGCCGCCGCCTTGTACTGCGAGGTCAGCGGGCCGTCAAACCGCTGTTTCTGATCGAGAAGGCCCGCCGTGTCAGGAACCAGGCAGGTGACCAGACCGGGGATTTCCTCCGGCTTTCGAAACCGCCAGATAGGCATACCCGCGCCACACTCATCCTGATCGGACTGGCCCGCGAGCCAATCGGGAACGATAGCGGCCATTCGCACCCCGCTGGCGCCAAACCGGTTTTCGACCAGGGTGCAGAAATTCACCATGGCGCCGCGAAAGATCTCCAGGGCCGGCGCCAGCTCAAGCGGATCGACCCCGCCAACGTTCACGACGTTCACGATGGTGCCGCCGCCCGCCTCCGCCATGACCGGCGCCACGATGCGGGTGGGCCGCACGATGTTCATCAGATACGCATCCATGATCCCGTGCAGGTGGCGACCACCAGCGGCGGCCACCGAACCGGCCGGCTGGTATTCCGCCGAATTCACCAGCACGTCAACGCGGCCCCAGCGGTCCATCGCCCCGTCCACAAGCCGTTGAACGGCGGCCGCGGAGCGACGGCATTCCGCGACGCCGAGCCCGCCGAGGTCATGGGCAAGGGCCGCCCCCGCCTTCGACGACGACAGGATCGCAACCTCATGGCCGGCCGCAGAAAGGTGCCACGCGGCCTCGGCGCCCGAACCGCTGTCACCGGCCGAAACCATGGCAACACTCTTCCATGCCATAAAATGGCCTCCTTCTACCAAAAGGCGGAGACCATGGCAGAATACACACCCCTTGACCAATCAAGTTATGTCGCGGGAGACTGTAGGAAATCTACTGTGACCGCTCGGCCAATGTCCATACGAACGCCGAACCTGAATGCCTTGCGAATGTTCGATGCGGCGGCACGACACCTGAACTTTCGCCTGGCAGCGCAGGAGTTGAGCCTGACGCAGGGCGCCGTGGCGCAGCAGGTGAGACGCCTTGAAGCGGAGCTGGGTCACAAACTGTTCGAACGCGAGGCGCGGGGCCTGGTCTTGACGGAGGTCGGCCGGCGCTATCACGAGCCGGTCCGTCGCGCCCTTTCGGTGATCGAAGACGCGACCCAGAGCCTCCGGCCGTCGAACACCACCGTCACCCTCAGCGTCACGCCGTCCTTCGCGTCGAAATGGCTCGTGCCCCGCTTGACCCGCTTCGCGCGCGCGCACCCTGAGCTGGACCTGCAGACGGTTGCCAGCGAGGGGCTGTCCAATTTTGCGTCCGACGGTGTCGACATCGCCATCCGCCTGGGCCGCCCGCCATTCGAACCGGGGCTTCAGACGACGTTGCTGGCACCCCTTGAACTCTGTGCCGTCTGCAGCCCGGCCTATGCGAGCGAGGTCGGGCCGATCGACCGCATCGAGCAGTTCGCCGCCCTCAAGTTGGTCCAAGACAGCCATTACATGTGGCAAAAGCAGTTGGACGAAGCTGGCGTCAAACCCAGCAGCCGGATGATCCAGTTCAACCAAACCGCCCTGGCCATGGATGCGGCGATCAACGACCAGGGCGTCGCGCTGGTCCCCCGCCTGCTGCTACACGACGATGTCGCCGAAGGCCGTCTGGTCGTGCTGTGGCGGAATCCATGCCCCGATCAAACCGGCTATTTCATCGTCTATCCCAGCGCGTCGAAGCCCAACCCGGCCAGGGAAGCGGTCATGCGCTGGGTACTTTCCGAGGTTGGCTAGGCAGCCTCGCCCGTCGCGTCAGGATCGGCCGACGCGCAAGAGAACAACCCCGGCCAGCGTCGTGAAGGCGCCAGCCAGACGCGCGAGGCTGAGCCGTTCGTTCAAGACCAGCACGCCGATCAGAACGGCGAAGACGATGCTGGTTTCCCGCAGGCCCGCGACCAGGGCGATCGGTGCCACGGTCATGGCCCAGATCACGGCCCAATAGGCGGCGAGGCTCAACAGGCCCATGAGGGCGGCTGGCCGCCAGATCCGGAGCGCCGGGCGCACGATACGACCGTGCCGCCGCCAACAGACAAAGGCCAGGAACGGGATCCATTGCAGGCCCATCATCCAGGCCGTGTAGCCGTGCGCACTGCCCGAAAGGCGGGCGCCGATACCGTCGGTCATGGTGTAGCCGGCGATGAACAGGCCGGTCAGCAGGGCAAACAGGACCGCGATCGGGTTGTGCAGGTTTTGCGCCCCGCGCGTGAAGGCCAGGCTCATGATGCCCGCACCGATCAGGATGATCGCGACGAGCGCGTCGTGGCTCAGCCTCTCGCCGATGATCGGCACCGACAAGAGCGCGATGATCAGCGGCGCCGAGCCGCGTGCCAGCGGGTAGGCATGGCTGAGATCGCCGACCCGGTACGCCAACAGCAGGAACGCCATATAGCCCTGGTGCAAGACGACCGACAGCGCGATGTAGGGCCAGCTTTCCGGCGCCGGCAGCGGCAGAAAGGGTGTGGCGGCAAGCGCGACCACACCGCCCGCGGCCATCAGCACCGCCATGAACACCAGCCGGTCGCCATCGGCTTTCACAAAGGCGTTCCAGGTCGCGTGCAACAGGGCGGCGGCCAAGACGATGAGAAAGACGGTGAGATCCATAGGGTCAGCCTAGACGGTTGGAAGGCGACGGCCCGTCGCCATTCCGCCGATGCCGAACGTTTATCGCACCAGGCGGCGTCGCTCGGGAATATCAGCCAACTCGAACGAGGTCGACTGGTAAAGATCGTTGATCCAGTTGCTGATCAAGAGGCTGCCATGCGCCCGCCAGCGGTTGACGGGCTTACGGGCCGGATCGTCGTCGGGGAAATAGTTGACCGGCAGGTCGATGGGCGCCCCGGCGGCCACGTCGCGATGGTATTCGTGGGCCAGAACCTCGGTGTCGTATTCGAGGTGGTTGAACATGTAGGTGTGGCGCCTTGCCTTGTCGCGGATCAGGCACAGCCCCGCCTCGTCGGATTCCAAC
This sequence comes from Pseudomonadota bacterium, assembly GCA_039177555.1. Classification (GTDB taxonomy): domain Bacteria; phylum Pseudomonadota; class Alphaproteobacteria; order DSM-16000; family Inquilinaceae; genus JANQGH01. The sequence continues at coordinate 8,022 of JBCDFV010000066.1, forward strand.
AGCACGACCAGCCCTGCGTTGGCCGGCAGATCCTCATGCCGCACCTCCGTGTGGCGGCTGACCGGTACCGCGATGTCGTCGCTGAAGCCGCGCAGCAGGCCGTCGCGCCCGCCGCGCACGTGGTGACGGTAGACGCCGAACTTCTTCTTCGGCAGTTCATGCTTCGGCACGCCATGGAAATGCTGCAAGGCCGCCTGGGCGCCCCAGCAGATGTTATAGGTCTCCTGAATGTGGGTCTGCGACCAGTCGAAAATCTGCGTCAGTTCGCGCCAATAGATCACGTCCTGAAACGGCAAGGTCTCGATCGGGGCGCCGGTGACGATCAGCCCGTCGAACTTGCGCCCGCGCACCGTCTCCCAAGGCTTGTAGAAGGACAGCATGTGTTCCGCCGACGCGGTTTTCGGCGCATAGCTGGACGTGGTGATCAGGGTCAGTTCGATCTGCAGCGGGGTCGCGCCCAACAGGCGGGAGACTTGCGTCTCCGTCTTGATCTTGTCGGGCATCAGGTTGAGCAGCGCGATTTCGAGCGGCCGTACATCCTGCCTGACCGCCGCACCCTCGGTGATCAGCAGGACGCCTTCGTCCTCCAGCGCCGCCTTTGCCGGCAGATTGTCCGGAACCTTGATCGGCATATGCCTGTAACCCCTCGCGGACCGCTTCGCCCGCGCCTTTGCCAGAAAACCAGTCGGCCACAATACCCGAAAGAGCAATGTGAAACAGCCTTGCCCGGCATGCCCGCATCGTCGAACGGTTGGCTGGCGACCATGTAGGGTGCCCGGCACGGGCCCGCCAGACCCGGCCAAACGCCAGGGAAGTCAACGGATTTCGCGCGCCAATCCCAACGATGCCAAGGTTTGCCGCGCAGCCTTGGCGGAGTTATCTCACCATCAATTGAGCGGCCGTGAGGCCAATCGCTAGCGGGCGGCGGCGGCGTCCTCCGCCTGCCATTGCAGGATCGTCTTGCGCAGATCCTCAAACTCGGCCGCCATCCGGCCGCCGAAGACCGGGTCTTCCTCATCGGTCGCGGCCATCACCAGTTCCGCCCAGTCCTCAGGCGTCCATCTGGAAAAGGACACTGGTCATGATCGAAAAAACGCCCGATCCGGCCTTTTGAACCCGACGACTTGGCCAGGCACCATTTGCTGATTGAAAGAGAGAGCCTTGCCGATCGCGGGCGACCCTACAACGCCACCCCATAGCTTTCGGTAAACGCGGCGCTCGCATAGTCGTCTGAGGCGTAAGCAAATCCCTCATCGCCCCAGATCGTCCCCCAGCTGTTTCGAACGATGAACTCATCGCCAGTGTAGCCAACGAGTGCTACGGCATGCCCGCCGCGCGCCGTGCCGCTGTCATAAGACCGCAGCCTACCCCCCGAATCAGATGCCCTCATCCAAGAGGAGTCCACATTCAGTCGCGTGAGAATCGGTCCGTTCTCGGCAATCCATCGACGCCATTCATACAAGTTTCTTCCTAAATTGAAGTAGCTTGCGATTCGGTTTTGCGCGGCGATGGCATAGAAAGCGCGCGAGTCCCCGCGATAGAGTTCCCCGGTACCGAACGGGAGCACGGAGTCCAGCACGACACCAAGATTACGCGCGATATCCAGCGCTGCCTTAAGGCTTGTGCCATCGGCTTCGATGAAAGTGGTTGGCCGCGACGTGAAGACATCGGTCTCTTTTGATGCCATCCAAAGGTAGCGCACCGATAGCAACTGATCCTCTGAAAGCCGGCCAGCCTTAACGAAATGCCAGCGGATCACGGAATCGCCAGCTGCCCACCCCACACAACTGCCCGTCGACCCCTGGTCGCCGATCGCCCACCAGTCGGCTCGCAGATCCTTGGCGTCCGGGATTGTCCTATCGGCAAGCAGCCCCGCCGCCAGCGCGCTGTCCACCAACCAGTCGTTCTCCGGCTCGCGCGAGGGCAAGCAGTTGAGTATCCGCTCGGTGCCGTCCGTCGTCGGCTCTACGTCGTTCAATGCGCTCATTTCTTGCTCCCCGATGTGCTCTTACAGAGGAAACAACCCACGGGAACCGCTTCTAGTCGCCGAAAATCGAGCGGCGGCGGGACACGCGATCTGGTATCGTGATTTGTGATCCGTCACGGCCGACCGGCAATGGCGTGCGGCGGAGCAATGGTATGCTCCAATACGCTCTATTGCGCAGGATATCGTGATACAACGCCATGTTTCCCGGATCAGTGAAGTAGTACCAGTGATCCCAAATTGAGTTCGGATTGTCGCCGGTTACCCTGATGCGACCTTCGGTGTAAGCTGCAATCCACCGTTGGAGCGGACTGCTGTCGATCTGTAGATCAATCCAAGACGGCCCGAGGTTCGCCGGATCTTCGACGTCTAACCCATTGTGTCCGATGACGTTGGAGTTGCCGAATGTTATGGGACCGAAATTCTCGCCCAGTTTGTCCAGCACGTCGTTCTCACGACTAACCACATTGTAGAATTCGATCCGATCGGCCATGCCCACTTGGTCCAGCCGGTGCAACATGACGCGGGCCTCAACGACATATTCCGAGCCTCCAAGAATGATCACCCGGCCGATCCGCTCCAGCAAGTCTGTGCGGTCATACTTGGCAAGCAACGCGAATAGCCGGATCACCACCCGGCTACCCAAACTGTGACAGAAAAAATCAATCCGCTTCCCATCAGGAAGATACGGCGCCAACAGATGGGTCGCCGTCAGCAAGTTCCACGCGGCCTCTTCGGCCAACGAATAGGCCCTTGCGTAGAAGTTCTGGAACCGTGTGATGAGGGACAATGCAAAGCCCGGTCGGGAGTGCCATCCAAATGCCAGGATCAAACCATCCCGACCGTCCAAATCCGTCTCTGTGAAGCCAAGACCTAGTGGCCAACTCGTGGTGTGATGGCGGATCTGGGAATCGGGGTCGACTTGGTTGAAATGGTAAAGCCGGCTGTGCGGATTGTCGCTGTCGCTCGGTTCGTTGCTGATGCTGTCTCTCGGATCGAACAAGAAACCATGCACCATGATGACAACCGGGTCTTCGCCAAGTCGTTCGATCGCTGGCGGCACAAGCCGCTTGAACAGGTGATAGAGATCGCTTGTACGGCCGGGCAACGATCGCGCAGTTCGACCGTACAACCCTTGCGGCTCGCGATATTCTTCCGTTCGACCAAGTCTGGTGCGCCTTTTGTAGGGGCCGTGGACAAACGAGCCCCCCACGCCGAGACCGTGAATCGCGTTCTTCATCGCGGATAGTCTTATAATAGACATTCGATCAATATATACTTATTTTAGGTCTCTTGTCCAGCCGGCCGAACCTTCCACGACCATGTCCGGTCTTCAGCCCGCCGCGTTTGATTGATCGGCGTGTCGTTTTGGGGCCAAGTCAGGATCGGATGACGTGCCTGACGCTGAACGGGCGGCATGACATTCAGGCAACACCAGGCCACCTGTCATCCCGGTGGGCTTCTGAGAAGGCTGGTTTCGGCCCATCGATCTCAAGCGTCTGTCATTGCAGATCGCACTAGGGCCGAGCGGTTATGGGGTTTGGGTCGGCTCGTCTTGGGCGAGCGCGGCGGCGGCGTGCCCTAACCCGGCACCGCCGCCGCCGCGCGCGGGTAGGACAGGTCCGGACATCCGGTCCATTCGCCGTCCGGTGCCCGCACGATGGCGGCGGGCGACGCGAACGGGCGCGGGAAGACGGTGCGTTGGGACAGGCCGACGGGGCCCATATCACGGAGACGCTGCAACACTTCGATCGGCAAGTCGAGATCAGCAGTGATGGCGCCGGCGGGTGAGACGTTGATGCGGGGTTGGTGGATCACCGCGCCCGCCTCCATGCCGTAGGCCAGGATGAAGGCCGCGACCTGGGTCAGTGCCGGCACGATCTGGTTGCCGCCGGAGGCGCCGATGGCGGCCACTGGATCGCCATAGCGCAGCATGATCGTCGGGCACATGTTGGACTGGGCCCAGGCGCGCGGCGCCAGGGTGCGGCGGCTGCCCGGCTCTATATCGAACCAGGCCATGCCGTCATTGCCCAAAATGCCGGTCGCGGCGGACCGGTGCTTGGCGCCGAAGCGGTTCAGCAATGTGAAGGTCAGCGCGACGACGCAGCCATCGCGGTCGACGACGTTGAGGTGGGTCGTGCTGCCGCCGTCGCCGGTGGTCAGCCATTCAGCCTGGGCCGCGTTCGCCGCCCGCAGGGCGTCCACGATGGCAGCGTAGAAGTCCGGGCCGGGCGCGTCCGCCTCGACGCTGGCGTCTTCCATCGCCTTCAGCGCCGTTGCCAGACGCGGGCCGCCGCTGTTGTCGGCCGCCAAGGCCAGGCCGTGGCCGAACAGCGCGGCCAGGATTGCCGGGCCTGTTCTGGGCTGATAGGCGCTGAGGTCGGATTGCTGGATAGTACTGCCGGCTGCCTGCAAATCCTCAACCCAGGCGGCGCCGATCGGGCCGTCATAAAAGGCGCCTGGGCCGTCCTTGGCCAGCGTTGCCAGCGTGTCGGCCTGGACGCCGAAATCGAGAACATCGCCCGGCTGAGGCGGCCAGCCATCAGGCAGGAACAGCGCTCGGCAGCCGGGATCGGCCGAAAGCGGTGCGGCCGCCAAGGCAATCGCCAAGGTCGTGTGCCAATCGACGGTCATGCCGGCGGCCACCCGTTCGATCGCCGGTTCCAAGAGCCGCGCCCAGCCTTCGCTGCCGCCGTGCGCGTGCAGGGCGGCGAGTCCGGCGACGATGCCCGGCACCACGACCGAACTGGCACCCTCCACATTGCGCCCATCGGCCGCCTGGGCCATGCCCAGAAAGGTGCGCTTGCCGTCCGGGTCCGGCGTCAACAGGGCGGGATCGATCTCCGCCGGCGCCTGGCCGGAGAAATCGATGACAACCGGCGCCTCGCCGGGCCGGGCCACAAGGCCAAGGCCGCAGGCGGCCAGCCCGCTCATCCACGGTTCGACCGCCTGCAGTGCGAAGGCGGCGGCGATGGCCGCATCGATGGCATTGCCGCCATCGGCCAGAACGCCCGCGCCGATCGAGGCCGCGACCTTGTGCTGCGAGACCACCATGCCGTGGCGACCCCGCGCGACCGGCTTGGCGACCAGCCAATGTTCCGGATCATTCATCATCGTGGCCCCCATCCTATGGCCAAGCCGGGACGCTGGCTTGACATGTCAACCAACTTGGCCAATTTGCCCCGGATTGCTTGGCCACGATGCCGGGTGCGGAACCAGGCCACCCTTGGAAGGATTGCACAGCCATGTCTCTGCCGCCGATCGACCGGATCATGCGCGAAGGCCACCGTCTGCCCGGCGTGCTGAGCGTGGTGCCGCCGGCGGCGGAGCGCGTGCCGGCGGTGTTCGACTCGCCCCATAGCGGCCTCACCGTGCCCGCTTGCCCCGCCCGCGCCGTGACCGACGCCCATGTGCTGAGGGCCAGCGACACCCATGTCGACGCCCTTTGGGACCATGTGCCGGCTCTGGGCGCGCCGTTCCTGATGGCCGAGTTCCCGCGCAGCTATCTCGACGTCAACCGCAACCTGGCGGATATCGACCTCAGCATGGTCGAGGGCGACTGGCCCCACCCGGTGCGGGACAGTGCGACGGCCAAGCGCGGCATGGGGCTGATGTGGCGCTACGCCTGGGGCGACACGCATGTGAACCATCGCACGTTGACCGTGGACGAAGTCCAGGACCGGATCGATACCTATTGGCGGCCTTATCATGCGCTGCTGGCGAGCCTGATCGATGACACGGCCGCGCAGTTCGGCCATGTGGTGCATGTCAATTGCCACTCCATGCCGTCGGTCGGCCATTCCATGTCGGCCGATCCGCCGGGCACGAAGCGACCGGACGTGGTGCTGAGCGATCGGGACGGCACCAGTTGCGACCCGGACCTGATACCGGCCCTGGCGACCGTGTTTCGCGATCACGGGCTGACCGTCACGATCAACGACCCGTATAAGGGCGGTGAGTTGGTAACCGCCTACAACGACCCCGAGGCCGGCCGTCACAGCGTGCAGATTGAGCTGAACCGGCTTTTGTACATGGACGAGGACACGCGCGAGCGCACGGCGGACTTTGCCGCGCTGAAGACCGTCTTGCAGGACGTCGCCGCGGTGGCCGTCAACCATGCCTGGAGCCTGTCACGCGGCCAATAGGCCGGGAATGGCGGCGAGCAGGTCCTTGGTATAGGGCTGTTGCGGGTCTTCGAACACGGATTGGGTCGTGCCCTGCTCGACAATCCGGCCGGCGCGCATGACCACAATGCGATCGCAAAGCTGGGCGGCGATGCGCAGATCATGGGTGATGAACAACAGCGCGAAGCCCTCCGTCGCCTGAATGTCGCGTAAGAGATCCAGGATCTGGCGCTGGACCGATACATCCAGGGCCGAGACGGACTCATCGGCGATCAGGATATCGGGCTTCAGCGCCAACGCTCTGGCGATACAGACCCGCTGGCGCTGGCCGCCGGAGAATTGGTGCGGAAACCGGCGCGCTGCCGTCGGGTCAAGGCCGACCCGTTCAAGCAGCGACGCCGCCTGCCGCCGCGCCTCCACCGGATCGACGCCATGGATGATCGGCCCCTCGGCGATCGCCTCGCCGACTGCCTGGCGGGGATCGAGGGCCGTGTACGGGTCCTGGAAGATGACCTGAAAGCGCCGGCGATAGGGCCTGAGGCGCCGGTCGCCCAGCCGCGTGATCGTCTCGCCGGCCAACACCACCTCGCCGCTGGTCACCGGCTCCAGCCGCATCAGGCATTGCGCCAAGGTCGACTTGCCGGAGCCGGACTCGCCAACCAGGCCGATCGTTTCCTGCGGGCGCACGGACAGGCTGACCCCGTCCAGCGCCTTGGTCTCGTGGGTGCCGAACAGGCTGCCGCCGCGAAACCGCTTGGTGATGTCGCGGCCTTCCAGCACCGGCGCGCCCTCGATCGTCCTCGGCGGTTTCGGCGCCAGCTTGGGCACCGCCTCGATCAGGGACTGGGTGTAGGGATGCTGAGGCCGGTCCAGCACGTCGCGCACCGGCCCGTGTTCGACCAGCCTGCCATGCTGCATGACCGCGACGCGATCGGCGATGTCGGCGACGACGCCGAAATCATGCGTGATGAACAGGATCGACGCCTCGTGCTGGCGCCGCAGGGTGCGGATCAGGTCGAGAATGCGGGCCTGGGTGGTGACGTCCAAGGCCGTGGTCGGCTCGTCGGCGATCAGGATGTCCGGGTCTAGCGCCATGGCCATGGCGATCATTACGCGCTGGCACTGGCCGCCGGAAAGCTGGTGGGGATAGGCGCGGTAGAAGCGCTGCCAATCGTCCAGCCCGACCTCTTCAAACAGAGTTCGCACGCGCTGGCGCCGGTCTGCCGGATCGGCCCGCCCGTGGATGCGCAAGACCTCATCGATCTGGCTGCCCGCGGTGAAGACCGGGTTCAGGGCCGCCAACGGCTCCTGAAAGATCATCGAGATCCGGCTGCCCGCCAGTTGCCGGCGCGCGGACTTCGGCAAGGTCAAGAGATCGGTGTCGCGGTACCGAATGGCGCCGGACTGGACCGCGATCTCGCGCGGCAGCAGGCCCATGACGGCCCGGGCGGTGATCGACTTGCCGGAGCCGGACTCGCCGACCAGGCAGAGGATTTCGCCGGCCTTCAGGTCGAGCGACAGATCCTCGATGGCCATGCCGCGATCGGCCCAGGCCGGCAGGCGCAGGCTGAGATCGCGGATGGAGAGTACCGGTGCTTCGCTCAAATCTGGTGTCTAATGCATGGGCCAGGGGCCGCAAAGCGCTTGCGGCCCCTTCGTCGGCCTTACTGATCGACCGTGATGTAGCCCGGCCCGAACATCATCGTGTTGGTGGCGAACGGCGCCCAGTTGACGCCGTCGCGCACGGCGACGCTGATGACGTTGCGCCACAGGTAGAAGCCGGGGGTGATGTCCTCCCACTCCGCCAACAGCTCGTGATAAAGCTCGATCCGGCGGTCCAGATCCTCTTCCTGCTGGAACGCGTTGCCCAACTCGATGAAGCGGTCGGTCGGCACCCAGGTGCGGTGCGCGGCGTTGGCACGGTTGGAATTCGGCCCCCAATCGATCCACAGCGGCCGTAGCGGGTCGCCGGAGAATTCCGAGGTCATGGACATGTTGAGCAGGTGGAACGGCCGCTCATAGGCCAGGCGGAAATTGTCGACGATGTCCAGGCGGACATTGATGCCGGCCTCGCGCCACATCTCGACCATGATCTCGGCGGCCTGCTCATAATTCGGATAGAAGCCGCGGGTGATGTGCCACTGCAGCTCCTCACCGTCATAGTCGGTCAGCGCCAGCAGTTCCTGCGCCCGGTCCGGATCGTAGGGATAGGCGGCCTCGCCCTCCGGGTCATAGAACACGCCATATTCCTGGAAATTGAACGGCGCGGGATGGAAGGTGACGTCGCCCCAAAGCGCGGAGACGATCGCATCCATATCCACCGACGAGACCATGGCCTTGCGCAGATTGGCGTCGACCAGCGGGTTGTCCGGGTTTTCTTCCGTGATCAGCGTGTTGAAGGCGAACATCGGATAGTTGTCGATGGTCACCTGATAGAGCGAGATGTCGTCGTAATTGTCGAACACCGGCGCCTGGTCCGACGGGATGCTGACGATGATGTCGAACTCGCCGGAGACCAGGCCGGCCAGGCGCGCAGACGGCTCCGGCACGATGATCCATTCAATGGCGGCCAGCGGCGGCGTGCCGCCCCAGTAATCGTCATAGGCCTCCATCACCAGCCGTTCGCCGCTGTCGAACTCGGTCACGCGATAGGGGCCGGTGCCGACAGGGGCGAGGCCGAATTCCTCCGGCGTCATGCCGGCGAAATCGTCCGGGACCAGATAGCCAATCTGGAAGGTGAAGCGGTTGGGCAGCACCGGGTCGGGAAAATCGGTCTCGATTTCGACGGTCATGGGCCCAGTCGCCTCGACGCGGTTGATGCCGCGCATGAAGCTGCGGCCGCGGGGCGCGATGGCGTCCGGCCCCCACAGGCGCTCCGCCGACAGGGAGAACGCGATGTCGTCCGCCGTCATCGGCTCGCCATTGTGGAAGGTGATGCCCTCGCGCACGTTGAGCTGCCAGACGGTCGGCGAAATCTGCTCCGCGCTTTCGATCAGATACGGCACGCGGGTGTTGCCGGTCGGGTCGGCGCGGAAGTCGCGCAGCACGATCGGGTCGTAAATGTTCAGGCCGAACCGGGCCAAGGACGAGCTGAAGCCCAGCACCGGCTCCAATGTCGGCCACAGCGTGTCCACGGCAATGCGCAGCGTCGGCCGGTCGTCCTGCGCCGACGCCCGATCCGTGGTCGCCGACAGCACAAACAGCCCGACCAGCAGGACGGCAAACGCCACCAGCAGCCGGGTTTCGCGCACGATCCTCATCATCGTGAAACTCCCCTGTTCTTGGACCAGAGTCCCGGGACCTTGGTTCCAGGACGTCAGCGGAATGGACAAGGCGCTTGGGCGCACCGTTATTTCCCGCTGGAATTGGGAGATGAGTGTGTAGCATATTCCTTGACATGGCAAGCATCTACCCGCGCGCATCGCTGATCTGAAGCAGACGTGAAGCACACATGAACACCCGCTTCCTGGCCCTGAAGCTGCTGCGCATGCTGGTGACCATTTGGTTCGTGGTCACCTTCGTGTTCGTGGTTCTGCGCGCAACGACGGACCCGGTGGAGGCGCTGTTGCCGCCCGACGCAACGCCGGACGAGATCGCCCAGTGGAGCGAGATCTGGGGCCTCGATCAGCCGATCATCGTGCAGTATGGCCGCTATATCGCCAGCCTGACGGTCGGCGATCTGGGCTTCAGCTATCGCGACGGGCGGCCGGTGACGGTCGTGGTTGGCCAGCGCATTCCCGCCACCTTGATCCTGGGCGGCACGGCGCTGGCGCTGGCGATCTTTGTCGGCGTGCCG
>JBCDFV010000067.1:0-17391 GCA_039177555.1 Pseudomonadota bacterium
ACGCCCAAAACCTCCAACGCTGCCTGCTCGAAGAGGCCGGCGTCGCGACGATCGCCGGCACCAGCTTCGGCCGCAACGGCGACGGCTTCATCCGCTTTTCCTACGCCAGCGACGTGCAATCCATCGCGACGGCCCTGGACCGCATCGCCGATTTCCTAGCCGAGCATGGCGCCTCCTGAGGGTTTGCCTAATAAATGGGCAAACCGCCCAATCATTGGGCGTTCTTGGCAGGCCACCAAAGCGGGAAACGGGCAAAAAGCCCGCAACCGCAGTTTGGCACGCCCCGTGCTTTAGCGAGGGTAACCGCGTGCGCCGAGCCCGATCGGGTGGCGGCGCCTGCGGGATGACAACCCAATGCGCCCAATCCGCCCCAATCCGACAGGGGCCGGCACGATTACGGAGTTCAGCGACCACTCATGAAAAAGCTCGAAGCCATCATCAAGCCGTTCAAGCTGGACGAGGTGACAGAAGCCTTGCACGACGTCGGCATCAAGGGCATCACGGTCACCGAAGCCAAGGGTTTCGGCCGCCAGAAGGGTCACACTGAGCTCTATCGCGGTGCCGAATACGTCGTCGACTTTCTGCCCAAGGTGAAGGTCGAGGTCGTGCTGGACGACGCGATCGTCGAGCAAGCGATCGAGGCGGTCCAGCAGGCCGCCCATACCGGGCGTATCGGCGACGGCAAAATCTTCGTCTCGTCGATCGACGAGGTCGTTCGGATTCGCACGGGCGAAAAGGGCGCCGACGCCATCTAACGCATCATCTGGGGGTCTTGCGGCCTCACACCTTCAACGTTCACCATCGAAGTCAAAAAACAGGAAAAACCATGTCCGACGCCATCAGCAAAGTTCTGGAGATGATCAAGGAGAACGACGTCGCCTTCGTCGATCTCCGCTTTACCGACCCGCGGGGCAAATGGCAGCACACCGCGCAGCATGTCAGCACGATCGACGAGGACTCGTTCGAGGACGGCATCATGTTCGACGGCTCGTCGATCGCCGGCTGGAAGGATATCAGCCAGTCGGACATGACGCTGATGCCGGACCCGGACACGGCGACGATGGACCCCTTCTCCGCCCAGCCGCAGCTGGTGCTGGTCTGCGACGTCCACGAGCCCTCGACCGGCCAGCCCTACAACCGCGACCCGCGCTCGATCGCCAAGGCCGCGCAGAACTACATGGCGTCGGCCGGCATTGGCGACACGGCCGTGTTCGGCCCGGAGGCGGAGTTCTTCGTCTTCGACGACGTCCGCTTCAAGGCCGACATGCACGAGGCTTACTACTTCCTCAGCAGCAGCGAGGCGCCCAACGCTGCCGGTGCGGAGTTCGAAGGCGGCAACATGGGCCACCGCCCGCGGGTGAAGGGCGGCTATTTCCCCGTACCGCCGGTCGACAGCGGGTCCGACCTGCGCTCGGAGATGCTGACCGTCATGGGTGAGATGGGCGTCACCATCGAAAAGCACCATCACGAGGTCGCCCCGGCCCAGCACGAGTTGGGCATGAAGTTCGACACGCTGGTCAAGACGGCCGACCATCTGCAGATCTACAAGTACTGCATCCACAACGTCGCCGCCGCCTACGGCAAGACCGCGACCTTCATGCCCAAGCCGGTTGCCGGCGACAATGGCTCGGGCATGCACGTGCACCAGTCGATCTGGAAGGACGGCCAGCCGCTGTTCGCCGGTTCGGGCTATGCCGATTTGTCGGAAACGGCGCTCTATTACATTGGCGGCATCATCAAGCACGCGCGCGCGATCAACGCGTTCACCAATGCCTCGACCAACAGCTACAAGCGGCTGATCCCGGGCTTCGAGGCGCCGGTATTGCTGGCCTATTCGGCGCGCAACCGGTCGGCATCCTGCCGCATTCCCTACGCGTCCAGCCCCAAGGGCAAGCGCGTCGAGGTGCGGTTCCCGGATCCGACGGCGAACCCCTATCTCGCCTTCGCCGCCATGCTGATGGCCGGCCTGGACGGCATCCAGAACAAGATCCACCCCGGCGATCCGATGGACAAGAACCTCTACGATCTGCCGGCGGAGGAGTTGCAGGACATCCCCACGGTCTGCGGCTCGCTGCGCCAGGCCGTCACGGCGCTGGAAGAGGATCACGACTTCCTGACCCGGGGCGAGGTCTTCTCGAAGGACGCGATCGAGGGCTATATCGACCTGAAATGGGAAGAGGTTTACGCCTTTGAACACACGCCGCACCCGGTCGAGTTCGAGATGTACTACTCCGTCTGACCGGATAGTCGCGTAAAGCTGAGCAAGGGCGGCGCCAAGGCGTCGCCCTTCGTTTTTCCGGGCACCTTCTTAGGCACGAGGCGTCCAGCTTCTGACCATGCGCCCTCGACTTTCTGTCAGCACTTGTCAGTAGATACCATCGACACGCTTGACATGCGTTCGCATTTTGTTCTTTCCTAGGATTAGGAACAAAGAACGAACATGCGGGGTAGCACGATGACCGGAACACACTTGATCAAGCGCGACCGTAAACTGCGACGCCGCGCGGCGTCTGAATTCCTGACGCTCGTGCTGTTCTTCGGGATCGTTTACACGGGCGCCCTACTCGCCCACGGCTATGGCCTCTAATCCTTGATGTCCGGATCGGGCGGCACGGGGCGTGGCCTGCCAGTGTCGTCGATGGCGACATAGGTGAAGACACCCTCGGTCACGCGCACGCGGGTATGGTCCTTGCGCCGGCGAACATAGCTGTCGATCTTGACGCTGAGCGAGGTGGTGCCGACCCGAACGATCTCGGCGTAGAAGCTGACCAGATCGCCGATGAAGACCGGCTGCAGAAAGCTCATGCCGTCGACCGCGATGGTTGCGATGCGCCCGCCGGCCCGGTGATAGGCGACGGCGGCACCGGCCAGGTCCATCTGGCTCAACAGCCAGCCGCCGAAGATGTCGCCATTCGGGTTGGCGTCGGCCGGCATGGCGATGGTCTTGAGGGCGGGCTGCTTGGTGTCGATGTCAGCAATCCAGCCTGGCGGCGCGGTGTCGGGTGGTGCGTTCTTATCGGACACGTCTTGGCCTCCTGTCGATCGCCCTTTGTTGCGGGATCCCGATCACGCAATTGCCGTCTTTGGGACGTCCCTTGCGGCGGAAGAGCGGATCTTCCGACGTCACCGCTGGACTTTAATCCAACAACATCTTGTACTACACCTTAGCGAACACTACCGAATAGCCGGATTCTGGGGCCTACCCCCAACCAAGCATGACCCTGCGATGACCGACCTCTTTTCCCAGCCAGCGCAACCGGCCGCCGCCCCCGGCGGGCCGAAAAAACGCGCCGCCAAGGCCAACGGCGCCAAAACGCAGAACGGCTATGACGCGCATGATATCGAGGTCCTGGAGGGGCTGGAGCCTGTCCGGCGCCGGCCCGGCATGTATATCGGCGGCACTGACGACCGGGCGCTGCATCATCTTGTGGCCGAGGTCCTGGACAACGCCATGGACGAGGCGGTCGCCGGCCACGCGACGTGGATCGATCTCGCGCTCGCCGAGGATGGCTCAGTCACCGTGCGCGACAATGGCAGAGGCATTCCGGTCGACGACCACCCGAAATTCCCGGGTAAGTCGGCGCTAGAGGTCATCCTCACCACCCTGCATTCGGGCGGCAAGTTTTCCAACAAGGTCTATGCCACGTCCGGCGGCCTGCACGGCGTTGGCCTGTCCGTGGTCAACGCGTTATCTCAAACTCTGTCCGTGGAGGTCGCCCGCGACCGTCAGCTATGGACCCAGTCCTACACGCGCGGCGTGCCGGAATCGGGCCTGCGGAATGGCGGCTCCGTTCAGAACAAGCGCGGCACCGGCATCACCTTTCTGCCGGACCCGGAGATCTTCGGCGAGCAGGCGCGGCTGCGGCCGGAACGCCTGTTTCAGATGGCGCGATCCAAAGCCTATTTGTTCAAAGGCGTCGAGATCCGCTGGCGTTGCGCGCCATCGCTGCTGCGCGGCGACGGTCCCGTGCCGGAATCGGCCACCCTACACTTCCCCGGCGGCCTGGCCGATTTCCTCGCCGGTGCCCTCAGCGACCGCGCCACCGTCACGCCGACCGCCTTTGTCGGCCAGGGCGATTTCCCGAACGGTGCCGGCCGGGCGGAATGGGCCATCGCCTGGCCCGATGACGAGGACGGTTTTGCCCGATCCTACTGCAACACGGTGCCGACGCCCCAGGGTGGCACCCACGAATCGGGGCTTCGGGCCGGCCTGTTGCGGGGCCTGAAGGGCTTTGCCGAGCTTGCCGGCAACAAGCGCGCGTCCGCCATCACCGCCGACGACTTGTTCGCCGACGCCGCCGCCCTTTTGTCCGTGTTCATCCCCGAGCCGCAGTTTCAAGGCCAGACCAAGGAGCGGCTGGCCAATCCGGAGGCCAGCCGCCTGGTCGAGGCCGCGGTCAAGGATCATATGGACCATTGGTTGTCGGCCGATCCCACTGCGGCCAACGCCCTGCTCGACCGCACCCTGGAACGGGCGGACGAGAGACTACGTCGTCGCCAGGCCAAGGATCTGGCGCGCAAGACGGCGACGCGCAAGGTCCGCCTGCCCGGCAAGCTGACCGATTGCAGCCGCACCAGCGCCAATGGCACGGAAGTCTTCCTGGTCGAGGGAGACAGCGCCGGCGGCTCCGCCAAGGCGGCCCGGTCGCGCGAGACCCAGGCCGTGCTGCCGCTGCGCGGCAAGATCCTGAACGTGGCCAGCGCCTCGGCGGATAAGCTGGCCGGCAATCAGGAGATCGCGGACATAACCCAGGCGCTCGGCTGCGGCACCAGGCGGGACTATGACGGCGCGCGCCTGCGGTATGAGAAGGTCATCATCATGACCGATGCCGATGTCGACGGTGCCCATATCGCCTCGCTGTTGATCACCTTCTTCTTTCGCGAGATGCGCGGTCTGATCGAGGACGGCAAACTCTACCTGTCGCAGCCGCCGCTCTACCGCCTGCAACAGGGCGGCCAGGTGGCCTACGCCCGCGACGATGCGCACCGCGAGCAGTTGATGCGCGAGCAGTTCACGGGCAAGGGCAAGGTCGAGGTCAGCCGCTTCAAGGGTCTGGGCGAGATGCCGGCCGCCCAGCTGCGCAGCACGACCATGGACCCGGCGACCCGAACGCTGTGGCGGATCGAACTGCCGACGGACGATCTCGATGGCGGCCCCTCGGCCGCGACACTGGTCGAGCATTTGATGGGCCGCAAGCCGGAGCTGCGGCTGCGCTTCATTCAGGAAAATGCGATGCAGGTTAAGGACCTGGATATCTAGGCGCGCTTGCAGACCGCGCTGGTTGCCTCCAGCCAGCGCAAGAGAATGCGGTTGACGACATCCGGCCGTTCCAGCGTCACGAGATGTCCCGCCTGTTCGATGATCTCCAACGTGCCTTCAGGTATCGCTTCGGCGATTTCCCGCGACCGCTGCAAGGGTGTTAGCGCGTCCTCGCGGCCGCAAACGACCAGCGTCGGGCAGGTGATGCTTGGCAGCAGCGGCCGGCTGTCCGGGCGGCCGAGGATCGCGGTCTGCTGTCTGAGATAGGCCTCGCGGCCGATGTCGGCAGCCATGTCTATGATCGTGTCGGTCAGCACCCGGTCGTCCAGCCGGCTTGGATGCACGAGCTGCGGCAGCAAACGCTGCGTGACGCCCTTGAAGCGCCCTTGCCGCGACAGGGCGATCAGCCCGCGCCGCCGTCGTCTCGTCGCATCGTCATCGGGCCTTGCCGAGGTGTCGAAGAGAACCAATCTCTCCACCCTGACCATCGCCTGACGCAGCACCTCAAAGGCGACATAGCCGCCCATGGAAAGGCCGATCAGCGTGAACCGGTCCGGCGCCTCGGTGAGGACCTGGCGCGCCAAAGCGGCGACGCTGTCGTGATGTGTCAATTCGGTTACGAAAGTTGGGTGATTTGGCGACAGACTCTCGGTTTGCGGGCCAAACACGGTGCGGTTGCACAACAATCCCGGTAAAAAGACGATCGGCGTCGCCATCGAAACCTTTCATTTCAAGACGTTAGTCAATTAGAACCATTGACAGGGCCGAGCCAAACCTTATGGTGCGGCCCACTTGGCGAACACCCTGGGACGCCTAAATCCTAGGGTCAGTGACCATCCAAAAGCAAACGGTGCCACACCGAATGAGTTTTTCCGATCTCGGGTTGAGCGAGGCCGTCCTTCGGGCCGTTGGCGATGTCGGCTATACCGAGCCGACGCCGATCCAGGAACAGGCCATCCCGATCGTGTTGCAAGGCCGCGATGTCCTGGGCATTGCCCAGACAGGCACCGGCAAAACGGCAAGCTTCACCTTGCCGATGATCGACATCCTGGCGTCCGGCCGGGCCAAGGCGCGCATGCCGCGCTCGCTGATCCTGGAACCGACGCGGGAACTTGCCGCCCAGGTCGCCGAAAACTTCGAGCTTTACGGCAAGTACCAGAACCTGTCCTACGCCCTCCTGATCGGCGGCGAACGGTTCGACGAGCAGATCAAGAAGCTCGATCGCGGCGTCGATGTGCTGATCGCGACGCCCGGCCGCATGCTGGATCTGTTCGAGCGCGGCAAGGTCTTGCTGGCCGATGTCCGGGTGTTGGTCATCGACGAAGCCGACCGTATGCTCGACATGGGTTTCATTCCGGATATCGAGCGCATCGTCGGCCTGCTGCCGCGCATTCGCCAGACCCTGTTCTTCTCCGCGACCATGCCGGCGGAAATCAAGCGGCTGGTCGACGCGTTCCTGATCAATCCCAAGGAGATTTCGGTCGCGCCGCCCTCGACCACCGCCGATCGGGTCGATCTGTTCGTCGTCAAGGTCGCCGCCGCCGACAAGCGCGAGGCGCTGCGCCAACTGATCCGGGCGGAAGACGTGAAAAGCGCGCTGATCTTCTGCAATCGCAAGCGCGACGTGTCGATCGTGTACCGGTCGCTGATCTCGCACGGCTTCAATGCCGGCCAGCTTCATGGCGACATGGCCCAGCCGGCCCGTACCGAAATGCTGGAGCGGTTCAAGAACGGTGACGTTCAACTGCTGGTCTGCAGCGATGTGGCGGCGCGGGGCATCGATATCAGCGACCTCAGCCACGTCTTCAACTTTGACGTGCCGCATAATCCAGACGACTATGTCCACCGTATTGGTCGTACGGGGCGCGCGGGCCGATCGGGCCGAGCCTTCACTTTGGCAACACGGACGGAGGCCAAATCCTTGGCGGCGATCGTTAAGATGATCAAGAAAGACCTGGTCGAGTTCGAGCTTGAGGGGCTGACCGGCGACGCGGCCCAGACCGCACCCGCGCCCCGGCGGCGTGGTCGGAAAGCGGCCGCCAACGAGGATCGCGCACCGGCCCCGCTGGCCGAGGTCACGTCGGACGGCACCCTGACCGGCGACGACCCGACGCCGCGCGAACGGCCGCGCCGTGAGCGTTCGCCCGCCCGCCGTGGAACCGGGTCTCGTCGCCGCGACAAGGCAGCCGCGATCGAAGACGATGTGCCGTTCGGCCAAGGCGGCGACGTGCCCGCCTTTCTGCTGCGGCCTGTCCCGAAGGAAAAGCAGGCCCCCGCCGCCTAAACCCTTCAGCGCGCCCCGCGCCGGGGGCCTTAGTCATCGGTTCACCGCCAAGCAGTCGGCCGCGCGCGCCGAACATGCTTTAATGCGCGGCGATGAGCAGCTTTGACTATCCGACCTATCCCTATCGGCCGGGCCCCGAACAGCTGGGCGAAACAACGCCCACGAGCCCGGTCATCGTCATCGGTGCCGGGCCGGTCGGGCTGACCCTCGCCATCGATCTCGGCCAGCGCGGCATTCCCGTTGTCCTGCTCGACGATGACGACACGGTCAGTCACGGCAGCCGGGCGATATGCTGGTCGAAGCGAACGCTGGAGATTTTCGACCGGCTGGGTCTGGCCGGGCCGCTGGTCGCGCGCGGCATCAACTGGCGGGTGGGCCGCGTCTTCCGAAACGATCGGGAGGTCTATCGCTTCGATCTGCTGCCCGAGGCCGGCCACAAACTGCCCGCCTTCATCAACCTGCAGCAATATCACGTCGAACAGGCGCTGATCGAGGCCGTACCGGAGACCGTGGATCTGCGCTTTCGCCATAAGGTCGTGGCGGTTTCCCAGGATGCGGACCGGGTGACGCTGACCGTCGAGACGCCGGACGGTCGATACACCACCAAGGCGCGCTATGTGGTGGCTGCGGATGGCGCGCACAGCACCGCGCGCGCGGCGCTGGGACTGTCGTTCGAGGGCCGTGTCTTCGACGAGCGCTTTCTGATCGCCGATGTGAAGATGAAGGCCGACTTTCCGACCGAGCGCTGGTTTTGGTTCGACCCGCCCTTCCATCGCGGCGGCTCGACCTTGTTGCACCGCCAGGCTGACGATATCTGGCGCATCGATTTCCAGCTTGGGCCCGAAGCCGACCCTGCGGTAGAGCGCCAGCCGGACCGCGTATTGCCACGGCTGAAGGCGATGCTGGGGCCCGAAGTCGCCTTCGACCTTGAATGGGTCAGCATCTACACCTTCCGCTGTCGCCGGATGCAGCGCTTCCGCCATGGACGCATCTTCTTTGCCGGCGACAGCGCCCATCAGGTGTCGCCGTTCGGCGCGCGGGGCGGCAATGGCGGCATCCAGGACGTCGATAATCTGGCTTGGAAACTGGCCGCCGTGCTGAGCGACCAAGCATCGGACCGGCTGCTGGACAGCTATGATGACGAGCGCGTGCCGGCAACCGACGATAACATCCTCAACTCCACACGCAGCACCGACTTCATAACCCCGAAGACCGCGGCCAGCCGCGCCTTCCGCGATGCCGTGCTCAGCCTGGCCGAGGAGGCGCCGTTTGCCCGCGCCCTGGTGAATTCGGGGCGTCTGTCCACGCCGCACGCATATGACGGCAGCCCGCTGTCAACACCGGATGGCGACCCGTTCACCGGCGGACCGCCACCAGGGGCGCCCTGCCCCGACGCACCGATCGCTGGGACCGACGGTCAAAGCGCTTGGCTGCTGAACCAGCTTGGCGGCGATTTCGCGGTGTTGACCTTCATGTCAGAGCCGATTGATACGGACCTGCGACAGGTCAGGATCGGCGGTACCGGCGGTTGGGCCGACCCCGAGGGGCTGGTCGCCAGACGCTACGATCTCCGGCCCGGCACCTGCTACCTGATCCGACCCGACCAGCACGTCGCCGCGCGCTGGCGCCAGGCGGATGGCGCTAAGATCCGCAAGGCACTTCAGCGGGCACGCGCGGCCGGCGGCCCAACGGTCATAACGGCGCCGATGGAGGCACGGTAATGGTCACCCTCACTCTCGCAGCCAACATTCCGGACCCCGACGGGTTCTACGAACGGCTGATCGACGCCCATCGCGGTCTCAGCGATGCCGACAGCGCGTTGCTGAATGCAAGGCTGATCCTGTTGCTGGCAAACCAGATTGGCGACCGCGCAATCGTCGACGCCGCGCTTGAGAAGGCAGCCTCGCTTTCGACCGACCCCTGACCGCCGCCGGCCGCCCCGATCGGCGTTCAACGGCCAAAATGGCACAGTCCGGAAGAAGAATGCCGCATGGGCTGCAAAGACGCCGCGCCAGGACGATGCACGGTTGACTCTCACAAGGGTTCCCGGACATGGTCATGCAGCCGTTCCGGCGCGGATTCCGACTCTCGTGGGCAGGTTGTCGCGGTGGCAAATCGCTTGAAGTCTGTATTGGTCTGTTGCCTCGCCGGCATTGCTACATCCACCCCCGCTACAGCGCAGTTTTTCGGCGATACGCCGACACCGCAAGTCACCGCGGACGACCCCGCCGTGATTACGGCGGAGGAGTTGATCTTCGACGAAAGCCGCAGCCTGGTCATCGCGCGGGGCAATGTGGAGATTTCGCAAGGCGGCCGGCTGCTGCGCGCGGACGAAGTCACCTACAACCAGCGGACGGACATCGTCACGGCGATGGGCAACATCGTGGTGCGCGAGCCGACGGGCGAGCTGATCTTCGCAGACTATGCCGAACTGACCGGAGACCTTGCCGACGGGTTCGTCGAGAACATCTCGGTCCGGTTCTCAGAAAATGCGCGCATGATCGCGAATACCGGTTTTCGGCGTGGCGGCGTGGAAACGGAGGCGGAACGCGCGGTCTATTCACCGTGCCGCCTGTGCGAGGAAAACCCCGAGCGGGCGCCGCTTTGGCAGTTGCGCGCCCGAGAGGTGACCCACAACGCCGAAGACCAGAACGTCTACTATCGGGATGCCTATCTCGACATTTTCGGCGTGCCGGTCTTCTACACGCCCTACCTGTACCACCCCGATCCAACGGTGGACCGGCGCAGTGGCTTTCTGGTGCCGCGATTTGGCTCGACGCCGGCGCTGGGGCAGTTCGGCATCCTGCGCTACTACTGGGACATAGCCCCGAACCAGGACCTCACGGCCAGCCTGGGCATCACGACGGAACAGAACGCCTTCTTGCGCGGTGAATATCGTTACCGGTTCCAGGATGCCGAGATCATCGTCGATGCCAGCGCCAATTACAGCAATCGGCGCGAGGATCAGGGCGACGAGGGCCTGGTCGACATCGGCGAAGGCTTCCGCGGCCACATCTTCGCCGACGGCTTGTGGGCCATCGACGAGAATTGGCGTGCCGGCTTCTCAATCCAGGAGGTAACAGACAACACCTATCTTGACGAGTTCGAGATTTCGGATGCCGATGTCCTGACCAGTCGGGTGTTCGCCGAAGGCTTCTACGGCCTCAGCTACGCGTTGGTTGAGGCGTTCGAGTTCACGGACCTGCGCACCGACACGGCAGAGCAACCCCTCGTCGCACCCTGGGGGCAGTTCAACTATGTCGGCGAACCGGGCGCCGCACCCTGGGGCGGCCAATGGCTGTTCAATACCAGCGTTCTGGCCCTGACCCGCGACGATGTGCCGGCGGACCTTGATCCCGACAGTCTGGACGGCGTCGACACCTATCGGTTCATCGTCGACGGTGAATGGCGCCGCGAACAGATTCTCAACAATGGCCTGGTGACGGAGCTTGAGGCCGGCGCGGCCGGCGAGCTCTACTGGTCCGACAGTCTGCCCGATCCGAACAATCCGGTAGATCGCGAGTTCGACTCCTTCGCCGCCCGGCTGATCCCAACGGTCGCGGCCACGGCGAGCTATCCGATGGTGCGCCAAGCCGGCAGGGCCCAGCAGCTGATCGAGCCCATCGCCCAGGTCCGGGCAACCGGCCTGATCGATAATGATGGCATCGTGCCGAACAATGACAGCCCGGCGCCGGAGTTCGACGAGACCAACCTGTTCAGCGAAAGCCGCTACGCTGGGTATGATGAGGTGGATGACGGCGTGCGGCTGACCTATGGCGTACGGCTGGGCCATTACGATCCGGAAGGCCCGTCGGGAACGCTATTTCTCGGCCAGAGCTATCGCACAGCGTTCCAAGAGGAATTTCCGCCGGGCAGCGGTTTGGAAAGCGACTTTTCGGATGTCGTCGGCCAGCTTTCGCTGCAGCCGTTCGACGGCATCGACTTTGATTGGCGTTTTCGCCTCGACGCGACAAATCTCTCAGCCAATCGCAACGAGATCAACCTGACCGCGTCGAACGACTGGATCAGCGGCTCGCTGCAATACGCGTTCGTGGACGCGCAGGCCGGCACGCGCACGGGCGACGATGTTGAGGAGTTCTTTGCCGCAACCGCCGTGGACATCACCCAGTATTGGACCGCCAGCGCGGCGCTGCGCTACGACCTGCAGGACAGTGAAACGCGTGAGATCAGACTGGGGCTGCGGTACCTTGACGAGTGCTTCTCCTTCGGTGTCGACTGGCGCCGACAGCTCACCGACGACACCGATCCGGAGTCGGGTGACAGCATCTTCTTGACCATCGAATTCCGCCACTTCGCGGAAGAAGCCGTCGGTTTCAGCGGCGGGTCGGTCTTCTGATCGGCGGTCGCGACCGCGGCGCCTGACCGGCGAAGCGCTTCCTGATAAGCTGAAACCATGACGTGGGTTCTGGATCCCGCCATTCACATGTGGGTGGCGATCATCATCCTCGCGGCAACCATGGTCTCCTACGCCTGGGAACGGGCGACGCTGGAGATGACCTCCCTGGCCCTGATCGTCTTTTTGCTGGTCTGGTTCCACCTTTTCCCTGTGCCCGACGCTGACGGCCACAACCGGCTGAACGCCATGCGGCTGCTCAGCGGCTTTGCCAATCCGACCCTCTATGCCGTCCTGGCATTGCTGGTCATGGGCCAGGCGATGGTGCAGACCGGCGCCTTGAACAGCATGACGCGGCTGTTCGTCAGCATCGCTCGGCGCCGACGATACCTGAGCGTGATCGTCGTGGTCGTCGCCGTCCTGGCAGTCAGCGCCTTTTTGAACAACACGCCCGTCGTAATCATGTTCATCCCGATCATGCAGGTGCTGGCCCAACGCCTGCGATGGTCGCCCAGCCGGCTGATGATGCCGCTCAGCTTCGCCGCCATTCTGGGCGGCGCCACGACGCTCATCGGCTCGTCGACCAACCTGCTGGTCTCAGGTGTTCTGGTTGCCGAGGGCCTGCCGGCAATCGGCATATTCGACATCACCCCGATCGGCGTGATCATGGCGGCCGTTGGGGCGCTCTATGTCGTCTTCGTCCTGCCCAAGCTTTTGCCGGACCGCGGTGGCCTGGCGGATACGCTACGCACCGAGGGCAAACAGTTCATCGCCGAGATCGACGTTACGGCGAACAGCCCGCTGATCGGCGAACGGGCGGTCGCCGGCCAGTACCGCGCGCTGCGCGACGTGACGGTCAGGCTGATCCAACGCGGCCCGCGCGCCATATTGCCGCCGTTCGAAGGCGCCGTGCTGCAGGCCGGCGACATGCTGATCGTCGCCGCGACGCGGACCGCCTTGACCGACGCGTTGACCCGCAATGCGGGCTTCCTGCTGGCCGGCGGCGAACCGATGGCGCCTGACGCGGAGAGCCGCGGGCGGGAAGAAAGCGACCACGTCCTGGCCGAAACCATGATCGCCCCCGCCAGCCGGATGATCGATCAGACCATCGGCATGGTCGGCTTTCGCCGCCGATTCGGCTGCATCGTGCTGGGCATCCAGAGGCGCGGCCGCATGACGCGCCAACGGATGGGCGAGATCCGCCTGCAGGCCGGCGACGTCCTGCTGATCACCGGACACCGCGCCGACGTGAACGCGCTACGCGCCAACCCAGACCTGGTCTTGATGTCGTGGGCGATCAAGGAGCTGCCGCGGCCTAGGCGGGCGCCCGTGGCCGCCGCCGTGTTCGCCGCCACCGTCGCCGTTGTGGCCAGCGGCATACTGCCGCTTTCGGTCGCCGCGCTGGCCGGCGCGGTCGTCATGATCGCCAGTGGCTGTCTGAACATCCGGCAGGCGACCCGGGCGCTGGACCGCACCATCTTTCTCCTAGTCGGCGCGACCCTGGCGTTGAGTGCGGTGATGGAGACGACGGGGGCCGCCGCCTATCTGGCATCCCTGGTCACGGTCGGCATCGCCGGAAACGACCCGGTCGTGGCCATGATTGCCCTGTTCGCGATCGTGGCGGTCGCCACCAACATGCTGTCGAACAACGCCTGTGCCGTGCTGTTCACACCGATCGCGATCAATCTGGCGTATCAGTTGGGTGTCGACCCGATGGTCATGGCCATCACGGTCCTGTTTGCGGCGAACTGTTCGTTCATCACCCCGATCGGCTATCAGACCAACCTGCTGGTCATGGGCCCCGGCCACTATCGTTTCAGCGACTTCGCCCGCGTTGGCAGCCCGTTGGCCTTGCTGATGTGGCTGGTGTTCAGCCTGGTCGCCCCCTTTTACTTCGGGCTGCTTTAGGCGGGCGCGCCAAGGGCAGATCGTCCCACGCGGCGCGCCCGAAGACCAGGCCAGTCGGAAATGGCCTTGCCCCGGTTCAGCGCATGATCGGGAACGTGAACTCCGCCCCGCTGGTCATCCCCGTCGGCCAGCGCGAGGTCACCGTCTTCAGCTTGGTGTAAAAGCGGATACCGTCCATGCCGTACATGCCATGGTCGCCGAAGGCGGACCGCTTCCAGCCGCCGAAGCTGTGAAAGGCCATCGGCACCGGGATCGGCACGTTGACGCCGACCATGCCGATATTGCAGTTGGCGGCAAACGAGCGCGCCGCGTCGCCGTCACCGGTGAAGATGGCGGCCCCATTGCCGTACTCGTGGCCGTTGACCAGGGACAGCGCATGCGCGAAATCCGGCGATCGCACGACCGACAGAACGGGGCCGAAGATCTCCTCTTTATAGATGCGCATGTCCGGTTGGACATTGTCGAACAGGCAGCCGCCAAGGAAGAACCCGTCCTCATAGCCCTGCAGGCGCAGGCCACGGCCATCGACGACGAGGTCGGCGCCTTCCTCGACGCCGAGATCGACATAGCCCTTCACCTTGTCGCGGTGCTCGCGCGTGATCAGTGGGCCCATCTCCGCATCCGGATCGTTGCCCGGCGCCACCTTCAACGCCCGCACCTTCGGCTCCAGCTTTTCGATCAGCCGGTCGCCCGCATCGCCGACGGCAACCGCCACCGATACCGCCATGCAGCGCTCGCCCGCGGCACCATAACCGGCGCCCATCAAGGCGTCGCTGGCCTTGTCCATGTCGGCGTCCGGCATGACCAGCATGTGGTTCTTGGCGCCGCACAGCGCCTGCACACGCTTCCCATTGGCACAACCGGTGGCATAGATGTACTCGCCAACGGGCGTTGAGCCGACAAAGCTGATCGCGTTGACACCCGGGTCGGTCAGCAGCGTATCCACGGCCTCCTTGTCGCCGTGAACCACGTTCAAGACGCCGGCCGGCGCGCCGGCCTCGATCAGCAGTTCCGCCAGGCGGACGGATGCCGACGGGTCCTTCTCCGACGGTTTCAGTATCACCGCGTTGCCGCAGATGATGGCCATCGGGAACATCCAGAGCGGCACCATCGCCGGGAAGTTGAAGGGCGTGATCGCGGCGACGACGCCCACCGGCTGGCGCGTCGAAAAACTGTCGATGGCCCTGCCGACATTCTCGGTAAAATCGCCCTTCAGCAGGTGCGGGGCGCCGCAGGCAAACTCCACGACTTCCAAGCCACGAAGGACCTCGCCCTTGGCGTCGGAGAAGACCTTGCCATGTTCGGAGGTCAGGATGCCGGCCAGCTCGTCCATGTGCTTTTCGATCAGTTCCTTGAAGCGGAACATGACCCGCGCACGCTGTACCGGCGGCGTCGCCGCCCAGCCTGGCAGGGCCGCCTGGGCCGCGTGAATGGCCGTACGGACCTCGTCGGCACTGGCAAAATCGACCTTGGCCTGAACCTCGCCCGTCGCCGGGTTGTAGATGTCGCCCGTACGACCGCTTGAGCCCTGAAAGGTCTTGCCGTCGACGAAATGGTGGACGCTGCGAACCATGTCCTCTTCCTCCAGAAAATCATCCGCCCCACCTAGGCGCGGCTTTAGCGATCGCGGTTTGCATCCGCGACTAACGGCCCGCTGCGTGACCGCCCGAACAGGCCGGCGACACTAGCAGCGCGACTAATGTCTCGTCATCCCGTTTCGACCCCTGGCCAGGGCGAAAAGTTTATCGTACGAGTCGGGGTCCGAAAGGCGGCCGTTGAGTCGAACGCAACACCCAAGCGAGGCGAAGCGATCAGTTCATGGGATATGGTCTTTACGACTACGACCGCCGTTATCGGCGCCGACTTTGGGGCGGGATCACCCGCGTGGGCTTTTATGTCGTCACGATCGGCGTCGCGGCCCTTTTTGCCTATCAGATCGGCGTCGAACAGGTCGCGGGACGTGAAGAGCATCTGAATGATCGTATCGAGGTCCTGGAAGACCAAAACCAGCGGCTTACCGGTGATGCCGTCCGCCTGGAGGCGCAGGCGCGTACCGCCCTCGCCCAATACCAGGAAATGCGGGAACTCTACGATCGCAATCTACCGACGGGGGTGCGCAACTGGCTGTTGAACCTGGTCGATGATCGATTGGATGCGGGAATCACACCGGAGCGGATTGCGCTGTATCTCGACGCCTCCAGCGAGCCGGAGGGCTGCAGCGATCCGGTTTCACGGCGTTTCATCATGCCGACGCTGAATTTCACCGGTGACAATACCTCCGTCGGTTTCGGTGAAGGCTTGGTCACCGTCACCGGTCGCGGCCAGGGCGCGGTCGACGACGACGGGACGACCCAAGCCTGGTTCGATCCCGCGCGCGAGATAACATTGGTGTTTACGGCCATCGGCGGCGAACGACAGACAGTCAACGGCGTCCTGCCGCTGTTTCACACCATGGTCGTCGGCGATCAGGAGTTCCGCTTCGCCGTCGAACAGGGCGATCGCAGCCTGGTCAATGTTGCCGGCACCGCCTGCCCCATCGCACTGCCGATCGGCAGTTCCCCCTGAGGTCATAAAAGCCTCAGATCAACTACTTTCTAGCGATATACTTTAGCAGAATGATTGCTTTTCAGATGTAGCCGTTTCGCCTAGAGTTGGTGACCAACCGACGATTATCGGCAATTAGTTATTAGCGTTTCACTGTATGCCAGCCTCGAACGCCCATGGCGATCGATAGCGTAGCTGTCGACGACAACGCCCTTTGGCATTTCATGATCGGGGGTCCGCCGCGATCAGGCAAATCGACCTTGGCCGCTCTGCTGAAAGACGAGATCGGCGGCATGATTGTTCGTGCAGACGCGTTGATGACCGCCTTTACATCAACGGCCGCCGAGACGGGCATGTCGAACAGCACCGCCGAAGCGCTCGATCCGGCGTTCCTGTCGCTTGTGGTCTGCCGCTACGCGCGCACCCTGAGCCGCCGGGAAGGCATCCCGATCATTGTGGAAGGCATCGGCCTGAAGCCTGAGGCGATCGACCGCAGCCTGCTGCGCCAGGCGCGGTTTCGGCCGGTCTTTCTGGGCTATCCCTACATGTCGGTCGACGAAAAGACCAACCAGATCAGACGTCACGCCGAGACCGACCCGTCCTGCTGGAGCCACGGGGTGTCCGACTTGCGGTTGCGTGAGATCACGGCTGCGGCCATCCGCGACAGTCTGGAAACGCGGCTGAAGTGCTTTCGGGCGAGTCTGCCCTTCTTCGATACCGGAAAGGACTTCGACGCGACATTGGCCGCCGCGCGCGACCGGCTGCTGCGGCAGGCCAACGACACCCGGCACGACGGCGCCGCCTAGAGCGTTTTCGTTTTAGTTAGAAGCGTATCCGGCTTTTGCGAAGTAGTTTGCGCATTCGGGAGGTGTGATCGTGCCGATGAGGTGGCCGAGATGCTGCCATGTGTCATCGATGCTGCGCCTTTGAGCCAAGCGCATCCAGTGTTTGATCTTGGCGAAGGCCTGTTCGATGGGGTTCAGGTCTGGGGAGTATTTGGGCAGGAACCAGAGCCTGGCGCCGGCTTTCCTGATGGCCTGG
>JBCDFV010000068.1:0-17371 GCA_039177555.1 Pseudomonadota bacterium
ATTACTATCTGGGCGACCGGGACGGCGTGCGCACGCCGATGCAATGGTCGGCGGACCGCAATGGCGGCTTTTCCAGGGCCAACCCGCAGCAACTCTACCTGCCCACGATCCAGGACCCGGTCTATGGCTATGAGGCGGTCAATGTCGAGGGCCAGGCCTCAAGCGCCGGCTCGCTGCTGAACTGGATGAAGCGCACGATCACGATCCGCAAACGGCACAAGTCGCTGGGACGCGGCAGGCTGGACTTCATCTATCCCCGCAACCGCAAGATCCTCGCCTACACCCGCACCCAGGACGACGAGATCCTGCTGTGCGTCTTCAACGTCAGCCGGACGGCCCAGGCGGTGGAGTTGAACCTGGCCGATCATCGCGGCCGGGTACCGGTGGAACTCGACGGCGGGACGACCTTTCCGCCGATCGGCGATCTGCCCTACATGCTGACCCTCCCGCCCTATGGCTTTTTCTGGTTTCAGCTTGCCGATGAAAGCGACCTCGCCGGGCAGCAGACCGCACCGGAGATCCTGCCCGAATTCGCGACATTGACCTGCCGCGGCACGGGCGTGACGTCCGTCCTTTCCGACGATGTGCGGGCGCGCCTGAACCGGGAAATCCTGCCCGACTTTCTGGCGCTACAGCGCTGGTACGGGGCCAAAGGGGAACGCCTGAAGGCGGTCGAGTTGCTGGCCGGTCCGGAAATTGGCGCGGGTTATGGCTTGGCGGTCGCGCAGGTCGAAACGGCGGAGACCGGATCGCAGACCTATCTGCTGCCGCTCGCCGCGCTGTGGGGCGACGAGCATATGCAATTCGGCGCGCCGACACTGTCGGCAACGCTCGCAAGACTGCGCCGGACCAACCGTCTGGGCGCACTGGTCGACGCCGCGACCGATCCAGGCTTCGCCGAGGCGATTCTGGCGGGAATGAAAGACAAGTCCGAGACGGCGGCGGGCGGCATCACCTTTCGCGCCAGCACGGCCGGCGGCCTGGAAGAGCTCGACGGTGTTGATGAGGCGCGGCCGCTTGGTGTCGAGCAATCGAACGTCTCGGTCGCGGTGGGCAGCAAGGGCGTCTTGAAGATCTATCGTCGGCTGAGGGCCGGCGTGCAGCCGGACATCGAGGTCAGCCGTTTCCTGACCGAAGAAACCGACTTCGCGAACACGCCCGCATTGCTCGGCGAAGCCTCGATCGAGGGCGACGACATCGGCGAGGCGGCCATCGCGGCCTGTTTCGCCTTCGTCCCGAACCAGGGCGATGGCTGGAACGCGATCGTCGATGCCCTGGCGCTTGAGATCGAGGATCGCGCGCTGGCGGAGCAGGCGGTCACCGCCGAGGACGAGACGGAAGAGGGCTATCCCTATCCTCTCGACCTGACCGACATTCTCGGCCGGCGAACGGGCGAGCTGCACCGCGCGCTCGCCACGCCGTCAAGCGATCCGGGCTTCGGCAGTGAGAAGATCAGAAGAGCTGACATCGCGGATTGGGTGGCGGACACCAAGGCCCTGGCCGATGATGCGTTTGGACGCCTCGCCGCCACCGACGGTACGCCGGAGACCGCGGCGCTGCTGGCGCGTCGCACGGAGCTCAACAAGGTGATCCGGGCGCTTGGCAAGATCCGGCCGACCGGCGCCAGGACGCGCATCCACGGGGACTATCACCTCGGCCAGGTGCTGGTTTCCCAGGCCGATATCTTCATCATCGATTTCGAAGGCGAACCGCGACGCAGCCTGGAGGAACGGCGGGCGAAATCCTCGCCCCTGCGCGATGTGGCCGGCATGCTGCGCAGCTTCGACTATGCCGCCTTTGCCGCGATCGACCAGATCCGCGCGAAGGGCATCATCTCGCCGGAGGCGGAGGCGATTGCCTGGGCATGGCGTGACCGGTCAGCCAACCGCTTTCGCGGCGCCTACCTGGCGGCAATGGGCCTAGAGGCGCTCAGCCCCGACGACGACCGTTTGCTGAAGCTCTTCGTGCTGCAAAAGGCGCTGTACGAGATCGGCTACGAGGCGGCCAACCGGCCCGGCTGGCTGTCCGTGCCGGTCAGGGGCGTGCTGGCGCTGCTCGACGGCGCCTAGCGGGGAACGGCGTCACCGTCGCGATCGACCTTCGGCAAGACGATCTTGAACCAGGCCGTGAAGTCCTCGGGCCGGGCAGCGACTTGCCGTTTGATGGACGCGAGCGACAACAAGCGCCAGTCGTCGGCCTCGTCCGGGTTCAAGCGGGGCGCGCCGTCGAACCGCCCGAACAGGACATGGGCCAACTCATGTTCGACCAGGCCATTGGGAAGGTCGGCGCGGTAGTGAAAGCTGAAGCGCCGGTCCAGTCGGCAGTCGATGCCCATTTCCTCATTCAGCCGCCGCCGGGCAGCAGCATCCACCGTCTCGCCCGGTCGTGGATGGCTGCAACAGGTGTTGGTCCAAAGGCCGCCGGAATGGTACTTGCCGAGCGCACGGCGTTGCAGCAACAGCCTGCCCGCACGGTCGAAAACGAAGAT
Organism: Pseudomonadota bacterium; assembly: GCA_039177555.1. GTDB lineage: Bacteria > Pseudomonadota > Alphaproteobacteria > DSM-16000 > Inquilinaceae > JANQGH01. Next base: position 2,489 of record JBCDFV010000068.1, read on the forward strand.
ACAAAAGGCCCGGTGAAGCGCCCCATCCCGATGGGCCGCCAGCTTTTCCATCACGCCGACGGGATTGTCCTGCGCGTCGACAAGGATCACCTGTTCGCGGCTACCCGACAAAAGGCTGGCACTCCCTGGGCTGGCAAATCGTCTGCAAGCGCCAACGCGCCGCGATTTTGATCGCAAGTAAACTAGGCCGACGGCGCCGTTTAGGAAGGCTTACTGGGGCCGTACGCGAGACAAGCCCTAAGCGGCTACCCTTTGATACTGGCGCCGCTGCATGTCGTCCAAGAACTTCCATAAACAGGCGTCGAATGCCTGGGCACCGCGGATCACCTCTTCGCGCTCGCGCTCGGTTGCCGTTATCACCAGCAAGTTCTCTATCTCGGCCGCGTGGTCCGCCTGCGTGTTGGCGTGCTGTTCCAACCAGGCGAACTGGCCATCCGCCCCATCGCCACGGCGCCGCACAACGATGTCCAGCCAGGCACTCAACTCCTCACTCCGATACTTGGCGCCCACCAACGCGCCGACACCGGCCGCAAAGCTGAGATCGCAGAAGCACCGCTCGCAAGCCTCTAGCCAGCCCTTTCCGGGCACCGTGTCGCGGTCGCCATAACCGACGGAGTCGACCACCGCTTTCCACGCGGAAAGCATCCAGTCGACCCTGACACCATGCTTTGAGTCCGGGTCGTCGCGACCAAGCTCTCGACGCAGTTGCCTGGCAAGTAGAACTTGGATTGCCGACTCCGGCGCCCGATCGATCAAGGCGTTCGTCCAAGTCGGGATTGCCGCAGCAAGACCGGCGTTGTTCGCAAGGACACCGCGGCGGTTTTCGAGATTTGAATTCCCGGCGCCAATTGCCGTCAGAAAAGCATGCTCAGCTAGGGGTTTTTCGCTTAAAATATTGATAATAAACATAAATCTAGTCCAACTTTGCTTCCGCGACCATCCACAAGACAGGCACGTGCGGAGCCCATGCCGCCATGCCGTACCCCGGGACAGTCCGGCTTCGGCCGACGCCGGTCCACGTGCCGCAAGGCCCCGCAAACCGCGCTGATGGCCGGGTTCTTAAGAACGCCGATGGAAAAGCTCAGATGCTCTCGGACCTCGCCGTGGCACAGTCCACCAGACCTTAATGGTGGCAATCATGCATGCGCGTGGAAGCTCAAGACGCCTTAAACCAAGGCGAAGAAGGTAGGGCCTTCACACTCACTTCAAGAGCCGCAAACAATCGTTCTTGCGAATCCAAAACTAAGTATCGAAACAAATAGAACTCTAAAAATAAACAGACACTCTAAACTCGTTTATGGCCAGCACATGGGCATCGAAAAGGGAACGTCAAGGGGCGCACGCACAATGACACTATGCGAGACGGATCTGGCTTGGCGCTAAGTGCTCTCGCGGATCCGATCGGCCCGATGCTGTGGCTAGCAGAGCTGCGGCCGCGGACGAACCCGATGGCGCGCAAGAGGCAGATCGGCCAACTGGTTCGGCGTCATCCGCTGCACCGCAGGGTGGGACATCGGATCCTGATACCAAGGCTCCCCTTGGCCGCGCTGCTGTCGGCGACGGCCAAACGGAACACGCAGGTGCTCGATGATTCTGAATGCGTTCTTGAACATACCTATAGCATTGAACAGCCAATCGCCTATTTCCATGGAGTTCTTTTCGCATAGTGTTTAGAAAATCTATATGAACAGCCTAAACCGGGTGCATCTGAACGGGTTACGGGCCGTGGAAGCCGTCGGTCGGCTGGGCGGGCTGCAGGCGGCCGCGAGTGCGTTGGGGGTGACGGTTGGCGCCGTCAGCCAGCAGGTCCAGAAGACCGAACGCCAGTTGGGCCGGCCGCTCTTCGAACGGCAGGCCAAGGGACTGGTCCCGACGCCGCTGGGCACGGAGGTTCTGCGGCGCCTGACAGCGGCCTTCGCGGACCTGGAGGGCGCCGTCGCCCTGGCCGGCGGCGAAGGGGCGGACGTGTTGACCGTGTCCGCCGCCCCGGTCTTCGCCGGCAAGTTTCTGGTCTGGCGCTTGAACGACTTTCACGACCTGCATCCGGAGATCAAGATCCGGCTGGATGCCGAGGTCGCGCTGGTCGACCCGACCTTCTCCGACGTCGACGCATGTATTCGAGTCGGCTCCGGCGGCTGGCCGGGCGTGAAGGCGGACAAGCTGCTGGACCATCGCGTCTTTCCGGTGTGCAGCCCGGCGCTGGCTCAGCGGCTGTCTAAGCCGGCTGATCTTGCCGACGTGCCGATCATCCGCGACCCGGACTCGATGTTCGACTGGTCGGTCTGGCTCGAACCCAAAGGGCTGGACGAAGCCATCCTGGGCGACGGGCCGCAATTCTCTGACGCCTCCCTCTGCCTCGACGCCGCGATCGCCGGCCAAGGCGTGTTCCTTGCCTGGGAGACATTGGCGCTTGACGCACTCGAGCGCCATTGCCTCGTGGCGCCCTTTCCGGGACGCTACGAAACGGGCTTCGCCTATTGGTTCGTCACCGGTCGCAGCGGCGCTGTGAAGCAGAGCGTGCGGGCGTTTCAATGCTGGCTTGAGCAGGAACTCGATAAGGCGATGGCGACCGGTTGATGCGCCAGGGCAGCATCGCCAGCGGCGATCTTGTCAAGCGGGTCGGCCCCGCATACGGTCAATCGACGATCCGCCGCGAAGGAGGCACCCGCAACCATGGCCAATGCCGCTGATCCAAAATCGATCGTCTGTTTCGGTGATTCGCTGACCTGGGGCTTCGACCCTGCGGCGGGCAAGGATTTTCGCCGGTTCGGCTTCACGGAACGCTGGACACGGCGGCTTCAGACCGAGCTCGGCGACGGGTATCACGTCATTGAGGAAGGCCTGAGTGGCCGCACCACCGTGTTCGACGACCCGGTGCTGGGCGGCATGAGTGCCGTGAACGACCTGCCGAACGTGCTGAGAACCCACATGCCGGTCGATCTGGTCGCCATCATGCTCGGGTCGAACGATTTGAAACGCCGATTCGCGCTCACGGCCGACGAGATCGCACGGGGTCTCGGGCGTGTCTTGGCAGCCGCCAAGACGTCAGGCTGCGGGCCCGATGGCACGGCGCCTGAGATCCTGGTCCTGGTGCCGCCGCTCGTCGGCACCATCGAAGCGACGTTCATCGGGCTGTGGTTTGATGGCGACGCCAGCCGCGAGGCATCGCGCCAGTTGCGCGAAACCTACCCGCCGATAGCCACCGAATTCGGTGCCCATTGCTTCGACACCGCGACGGTTGTTGGGCCCGGCACGATCGACGGGCTACATCTCGACGCCAACCAGCTCCAGCCGCTGGCCGAAGCGCTGGCAGCGGTCATCCGCGATATCTGCTGACCCGGGACAAGAGCGCTCCAACGGTTTCAGGGCGACCCTGGGACCGGACCGAACCCGTCAGATCGCCAGATATTCGTGGCGTAGATCCTCGTTGTCGAGCACGTGCTGTGCGTTGCCTTCAAAGACGATTTCGCCCATGTCCAGGATCAGGGCCCGGTCGGCCAGCTTTAGGGCGGCGACGGCGTTCTGCTCGACGATGATGGTGGTGATGTTGAGCGCCTTCACCCCTTGCAGGATGCGCTCGATCTCCTCGACGATGACCGGCGCCAGCCCTTCATACGGCTCGTCCAGCAGCAGCAGCTTGATGTCGCGGGACAGTGCCCGTGCGATGGCCAGCATCTGCTGCTCGCCGCCGGACAGGGTCACGCCCTCCTGCTTGCGCCGCTCGGCCAGGCGCGGAAAGTGCGCGTAGACCTTCTCCAGCGGCCAGCCGACGGGATCGGCGATCTGGGCCAGTTGCAGATTCTCCTCGACCGTGAGGCCCGCGATGATGCGCCGATCCTCCGGCACCAGCGAGACCCCGGCCCGGGCGGCCTTGAACGACGGCATGGTGTGCAGGGCCTGCCCGTCCAGCCAGATTTCGCCCTGATGAAGCTCCGGCGAACCAGCCCTCGCGATCGTGCGCAGGGTGGAGGTCTTGCCGGCGCCGTTGCGGCCCAGCAGAGCCAGGATCTCGCCCTTGGCGACCGCGAAGCTGATGCCCTGGACGATATAGCTTTCGCCGTAATAGGCGTGAACATCGCGACAGGCGAAATAGGACGAGGTGCCCGTTTGCGTCTGCTCGTCGGCGAGCTTGGTGGCGGCTTGCGCGTTCATTCGTGTGCTCCGCCCAGATAGGCTTCTTGAACCTTCGGATTGCCCCTGATTTCCTCGGGCGGCCCTTCCGCGATGATGGCGCCTTGCGCCAGCACGGTGATCCAGTCGGCGAGGCTGAACACCACATGCATGTCGTGCTCGATGATCACCTTGGTCATGCCGCGCTCCTTGATGCGCTTCAGCACGTCGATGGTCTGGTTGGTGTCGTGGCGCGACATGCCGGCGGTCGGCTCGTCCAACAGCAGTAGCCGCGGATGCTGGATCAGGCACATGGCCAGCTCCAGGCGCCTCTTGTCACCGCGCGACAGGCTTTCGGCCTTCATCTCGCGCATGCGCTTCAGGCCCAGATCCTCCAGCACCGCCAGCGCCTCGTCATGGATCGCGGTCTCGCTGACCAGATTGCGAAAGGCGTGCGGGTGAAACGAGCCGTCGCGCTTGGCCAGCGCCGCGACCATCACATTATGCTCGACCGACAGGTCGGCGAAGATCTCGGGCGTTTGGAACACCCGCGCCACGCCGGCCTGGTTGATCTCATACGGCTTCTTGCCGGTGATGATCTCACCGTCGAAGGTGACCGACCCCGTATCCGGTTGCAGACGCCCGACACAGACATTCAGCAGGGTCGACTTGCCGGCCCCGTTCGGGCCGATCACGGCGTGGGTCTTGCCCTCCTTGATCTTCAGGTTGACGTTCGACAGGGCCTGCAGCCCGGCGAAGTTCTTGTTTACGTCAGAGACGTCGAGAACGACCGTGTCCATTGTCTCAGCTCGCCTCCTTTTCCTCGACGGCCGGCCTGCGTCGTCGCGCCTGCCCGGGTCGCAGCCTGGCGACGATCTTGTTGAAGCCTTCGATCAGGCCGCCGGGCAGGAAAATCACGATCAGCATGAACATCAGCCCCAAGGTCAGGTGCCAGCCTTCGCCGACGAACTGGGCCGAGATGCCCACCGCGATGCTTTCCAGCGTGTCCGGCAGGAACGAGAAGATCTCGTGCAGGCGTCCGTCATTGAAGGCGGAGAAGATGTTCTCGAAATACTTGATGATCCAGGCGCCCAGGATCGGGCCGAACAAGGTGCCGGCGCCGCCCAGGATGGTCATCAGCACGATTTCGCCCGACGCCGTCCACTGCATCCGTTCCGCGCCGGCCAGCGGGTCCGTCACCGCCAGAAGGGAGCCGGCGAGCCCGGCATACATGCCGGAGATGACGAACGCGATCAGCAGGTAGGGCCGCGTGTTGATGCCGGTGTAGTTCAGCCGGTTCTGGTTCGACTTGATCGCGCGCAGCTTCAATCCGAAAGGCGAGCGGAAGATGCGCACCGAGATGAAGAAGGTGATGATCAGCGCGACGGCGCAGAAATAGAAGCCGCCATAACCGGTCATATCGATGCCGAACAGGGTCGTGGTCGGAACCCGTTCCGTCGGCTCTAGGAACATCGCGTCGATGATGCGCGGATCGGTCGGCCGGATCTGAAGCCCGGTCTCGCCGTTCGTGATCGGCGTCAGCACCGAATAGGCGAGGTTGTAGCACATCTGGGCGAGCGCCAGGGTCAGGATCGAGAAGTAGATGCCCGACCGGCGCAGGCAGACATAGCCGATCACCACGGCGAACACGCCGGCCATCAGCGTGCCGATAATGACCGCCGGGATCACGTTCATGGTGAACAGCTTGAACATCCAGACGGCGGAGTAGGAGCCGACGCCGAGGAACGCGGCGTGGCCGAAGGACAGATACCCAGTCAGGCCGAACAGGATGTTATAGCCGACCGCCATGATGCCGAAGATCACGAACTTCTGTAAGAGGTCGGGATAGGCGGCTCCAAAGGGCGCCAGCCAGATCGGCATGGTCAGCACGACCAGCGCGAAGATGCCGATCATCATCATGTCGTGGCGGGGGGAGCGTGTAATCATCATGGGCTCAGGTCTCCATCACGCCCTTACGCCCCATCAGCCCGCGCGGCCGCAACAGCAGCACGACGACGGCGACCAGATAGATGATGATCTGATCGATGCCGGGGAACAGGTCCTTGACCTCGTTCATCGAAGCGAAGGATTGCAGAATGCCGAGCAGGAAGCCGGCGGCCACGGCGCCGCCCAGCGACCCCATGCCGCCAACCACGACCACCACGAACGACAGGACCAGGAAGTCCATGCCCATGTGATAGTCCGGCGGCAGGATCGGCGTGTAGAGGGCGCCGGCAAGTCCGGCCACAACCGCAGCCAGACCGAACACGACAGTGAAGCGTCGCTGGATGTTGATGCCCAACAGGCCGACGGTTTCACGGTCGGCCATGCCGGCGCGCACCACCATGCCGTAGGTGGTGAATCTCAGGAACGAGAAAACGGCGGCGATGACCACGATCGAGAAAGCCAGATAGACCAGCCGCCAATAGGGGTAGGCGACACCTTCGCCCAGGCCGATCAGCGACCCGATCGCGGCGGTGCCGACGAACGTGTCCGGTGCCGATACGGGGATCGGGTTGGCGCCGAAGAACGACTTGATGATTTCCTGCAAGACGATCGCTAGGCCGAACGTGACCAGGATCTGTTCGGCGTGGGAGCGCTTGTAGAAGAAGCGGATCAGGCCGCGTTCCATCGCCAGGCCGATCGCCAGCATCACCGGTATGGTGAACAGGATCGACAGCGGCACGGAGTAGTCCATCAACTGCGTGCCGAAATCTCCCAGCCATGTTTCTAGATAGGGCTGGTCGATATAGGCGGTAAAGGCGGTGATGTTGGGGTCCTCGACCCGCTCCGACAGGTTCAGCAGCAGGTTGAACGTCACCGCGCAGAACGCGCCCAGCATGAACAGGGCACCGTGGGCGAAATTCACGACCCCCAACGTGCCAAAAACCAGGGTCAGACCCAGGGCGATCAGCGCGTAGGCCCCACCCTTATCCAGCCCGTTCAAAACCTGAAGAACGAAGGCGTCCATGGTTCAAAGCACCCCTCTTCAATCCGATCGAGACGGCTTTCACGTCAGTGGAAAGGTGCGCCGGCCGATGGGGGGACCGGCCGGCGCGTTACCGGTCGACGCCTCAACTCACTTCGTAGGGCCCAAGTTCCCCTTCGAAGAAGTCGACCGGATAGGTGACCTGCTCGCGCGGCACTTCCTGCACCACCTGCAGCAGGTCGAATTGGCTCGTCGGGTCCGGGTTGCCCTGCACGACCAGGACGTCCTTGAAGCACTGATGATCGCCGCCGCGGTACAGGGTCGGGCCATTGCCCATGCCGTCGAACTCGAAGTCTTCCAACGCCCGGATGACTTCCGGCGGATAGAACGTGCCAGCCATTTCGACCGCGTTGGCATACAGCAGCGCCTGGCAATAGCAGGTGTGGGCGGCCTGGGACGGCGGGAAGCCGTATTCCTGGCCGAAGGACGCGACGAAGGCCTGCGATCCGGGGTCCGACAGTGTCCAGTGCCAGTTTGTGGTGCCCAAGATGCCGGCGATGTTCTCGCCCGCGCCCTGTGCCATCAGGCGCGAATATAGCGGCACCACGACCTCGAAATTCTGGCCGTTGGCCTGCCGGTCGCGCAGGCCGAACTGGACCGCCTGGGTCAACGAGTTGACCATGTCGCGGCCGTAATGGTTCAGCACCAGCACATCGGCGCCGGAGTTCAGAACCGGCGTGATGTACTGCGAGAAGTCGCCGGCGCCCAGCGGCGTACGGACGGTTTCCACCGTCTCCCAGCCCAAGCCTTCGGTGGCGTTGACGATCGATTCCTCTTGGGTCCAGCCCCAGGTGTAATCGGCGGTCAGGTGATAGGCGCGGCGTTCGGTGCCGATTTGATCCGCCAGCACCGGCCCCAGCGCCAACCCGGACATGTAGGCGTTGAAGAAGTGCCGGAAGCCATAGCGACGCCGGTCCTTGCCGGTGGTGTCGTTGGAGTGGGTCAGGCCGTTCATGAAGATGACGCCCATATCCTGGGCCAGCGACTGCTGCGCGATCGCCACGGAAGACGACGAACCGCCGCTGAACATGATCACGCCGTCACGCTCGATCATGCGGCGGGCGGAAGACCGGGCCTCGTCGGCCGAGGTCTGGGTGTCGCCGGTAACGTATTCGACCCGCTTGCCCAACAGGCCGTTGCCGCCCAGCGAGGTCGGCGTCATGGTGTTGATCATGCCGCCGTCGCCCTCACCGTTGATGTGCTTCACGGCGAGTTCGTAGGCGCGCAGCTCGTCCGCGCCCTCATCGGCATAGGCACCGGTCTGCGGCACGTTGAAGCCGAGGGTCACGGTCGGCGAATCGCCGGGATCGTTCAGGAATTCCTGGGCCCATGCGCCCTTGGAAAACACCAGCGGGGCCGCAATCGCGGACCCGGCAAACGCCGACGCCCCTTTCAGCGCGCTGCGTCGACTGATCTCCTTCTTGAAAAGAGACATATGACCGTTCCTCCCTGTTGCCGATCATTGAGAAGACGAAATCGAAATCGCGTCCTTTGTGGTCGTAACAAGGCGAAACGGGAGCGCCAACCGGCGCAAGGGTCAGGTGATAAAGTTTGTAAATAACATTGTTGCTTAGTTCATTAGACTGTTAAGATCTTAACAAGCGCGGAGACTGCACTGGCTCGAAATGCCTGACTACACGACGGGTAAGAGGATTAGAGACCGGCGCCTGGCCCAGGAAATGACCCAGGCGGAGCTGGCGAAAAGGGCCGGGATCTCAGCCGCTTATCTGAACCTCATCGAACATGACAAGCGCCAGATCGGCGGCAGCCTCTTAGGCAAGATTGCCGACCTGTTGCGGACGGATCTGGCCGACCTGACCGGCAGCGTCCGCCAGAGGCTGGCGTCGGACGTGCTGGAAATCGCCCGCGCGCTCGGCACGCCGGATGTCGATGGCATCCGCGCCGCGCAGTTCGCCGATCGCCACCCGGAATGGGCACGCATCTTCATCCGCCTGCATCGCGCGTATCGGGACGCGGATGAGACCGCGATCGCGCTTTCCGATCGGCTGAGCCAGGACCCGACGGTCCGGGAGCTGAGCCACACGGTGCTCAGCCGTGTGACGGCCATTCGGTCCTTCGCCGAGATCCTGCAGCAGCATGGCGATATCGGCCACAGCGACCGGGAACGTTTCACGACCATCATCACCGATCAGAGCGACGAGCTGGCCGAAAGCGCGCGCGAGATGATCACCCTTCTGGGCGGCTCTCTCGGCGAAGCGCGACCGACCTCGCCCGCCGAAGAGGTCGACGACTTCTTCATTCATCACGGCAATCACTTTCCGTCGCTGGAGGACGCTGCCGGAGAACTGAGGGCGCGATTTGAGCGGCAGCCGGGCACGCTGGGCAGCCAGATCGCCGAACGGCTGGCAGCGCTGTCGGAAACGGCGAACCGACACGAGCCAGCGCCACCGTCGCATATGCCGGAGACGACAGTGCGGTTCGCGCAGGCCCGTCGCCTCGTCGTGGCGGACCTGCCCGACGCGCTGAAGAGCGTCATCGACGACGACCGCCTGACCACGAATGCGGCCAGAGAGCGGGCCTTGCGTGCGGTCGCCTCCTACGCCGCCGCGGCGTTGCTGTTTCCCTACGAACGATTCCTGGAGACGGCAGAGCAGGCGCGGTACGACATTGATCGGATCGGCGCCATCTTCGCAGGCAGCTTTGAGCAGGTGGCCCATCGCCTGGTCACGCTGAGACGTCCGGGGGCGGAAGGCGTGCCGTTCGCATTCCTGCGATCGGACGCGGCGGGCAACCTGTCCAAGCCCTTGAGCATTTCAGGACTGCGCATGCCGCGCTATGGCGGCTCATGCCCTCTGTGGGCAGTCCACGCCGCCTTTGCGGTCGCCGATCGGCCGATTGTTCAGCTTGCGGTCATGCCCGAGGGCGAGCGCTATCTGTTCATCGCCAGGAACGTGAAAAAGCGCATGGCCGCCTATGGCGAGCCGCCGGTCACGTTCAGCGTGATGCTGGCCTGCGACGTCGCCTACAGCGATCGCATCGTCTATGGCGACGGCTTTACGGCCGCACGGACATCGCTGGAGACGCCGGTCGGCCACAATTGCCGGTCCTGCCGTCGGGTCGATTGCGGGCAGCGCGCCTATGCGCCGGTGATGCTGGCAGGGGCCGACGCGCAAGGGACAGTTGCAGGATAGCGCGCCCGGGCACAGAATAACGGCACGAAATCGTAACGGGCCCTCGTCCAAGAAGCCCGATCGATGGAGGGAGGAGTGACTATGGCCAGATCTGTGCTGATCGCAGAGGATGAGCCTTACATTCTTGAATCGCTGATGTTTCTGATGTCGCGGGCCGGCTATCGCGTGCGCGCGGAACGGGACGGCGCCAAGGCGGTCGCGGCCGCGGTTCACAGCCAACCGGACCTGATGATCCTCGACATCATGATGCCGACCTTGAACGGGTTCGAGGCGTTGAAGCAGTTGCGGGCCACGCCGGGCCTTGAAGCGCTGCGCATCCTGGTGTTGAGCGCCAAGGGGCAGGAGGCGGACCGGCGTCGCATGATGGCGCTGGGCGCGGACTCGTTTGTCACAAAGCCCTTTTCCAACAAGGACCTGCTGGCGACGGTCGAAAGCTTAATCGCCGAGCCGCGGGCCAAACCAGCCAACGCCGCGTCGGACACCTCATGAAACTACGCGCAAGCATGCGGGATTTGGCAATCATCTTGCCGTTTGGTGCTTTGGCGATTTTTTTGCCGCCCTATCTGCGCGTTTTCGATCAGCCGGTTGCCGTCTTGGGCATTCCCTTGCTGCCGCTGGCGATATTTGTCGCGTGGCTGGTCGGCATCCTGCTGACACTGCTTCTGGCCCGACGGCTGACCCGGACGTCGACCGACGATGTCGAGCCCGATCGAACCTCACTCAGCGCTGGCGAGGACAAGCCGCCCGGGGACCGCTAGGCGATGATGAGTTCGGGCTTCGTCGTCATTGTCGCCGCGCTGTATCTGGGTGGCCTGTTCGTTCTGGCCTTCGTCACCGACCGACGCGCGGCGCGCGGCGCTGCCGGTTTCGTAAGTTCGCCCGTCGTCTACACATTGTCGCTGGCCGTCTATTGCACGTCCTGGACGTTCTACGGCGCCGTCGGCTCGGCCGCGCGCAACGGGCTGGAGTTCCTGACCATCTATCTCGGCCCCACCGTCGTCCTCATGGGCTGGTGGTTCTTTCTGCGCAAGCTGGTGCGCATCAGCAACGCCCAACGCATCACCTCGATCGCCGATTTCATCTCGGCCCGGTACGGCAAGAGCGGCGGCATATCGGCCCTTGTTACCATCATCGCGCTGGTCGGCATCACGCCCTACATCGCGCTGCAGCTAAAGGCGGTGGCAGCCAGCTTCGACGTGCTGGTGACGCCGGAGATTGCCGCCATCGCGACGGCCCCTGAAGGCGGCCTGCTGGCGGACACGGCGTTTTGGGTCGCCATTGCAATGGGGGCCTTCGTCATCCTGTTCGGCACGCGCCACATCGGCGCGCGCGAGCGCCACCCCGGTATCGTCGCCGCAATTGCGCTTGAGTCGATCGTGAAGCTGTTCGCCTTCATCGCCATCGGCCTGTTTGCCATCTACGGGCTGCACGACGGTGTGCGAGACCTGTTCGACGGCGCCATCGCCAATGACCGGCTGCAGCACATGTTCACCCTGCCGGACGGCTTTGAAGGCCGCTGGATCACCACCTTGTTCCTGGCCGGCGCCGCGATGGTCTGCCTGCCCCGGCAGTTTCAGGTCATGGTGGTGGAAAACGCCGACGAGCGGCATCTGTCCACGGCGTCTTGGCTGTTTCCGCTTTATCTGATGCTGATCAGCCTGTTCGTCGTGCCGATCACGATCTCTGGCCTCAGCGTCCTGCCGGCCGATGCCAACCCGGACCTGTTCGTACTCACGGTGCCGCTTTCTGCCGGGCAGAATACGCTCGCGCTGTTGGCCTTCATCGGCGGCTTGTCGGCGGCGACCTCGATGGTGATCGTGTCCAGCATCGCGCTGTCGATCATGATCTCAAACCATCTGGTCATGCCGATCCTGCTGCGCCTGCCGTTCTTCAACCGGCCCCAGGCGGGCAACCTGTCGGCCACCATCCTGACGGTCCGGCGGCTGTCGATCGCCTCGATCCTGCTGCTGGGTTTCGTCTATTACCGGATCACCGCCTCGGGCGACCCGCTGGCTTCCATCGGGCTGATCTCGTTTGCCGGTGTGGCGCAGTTCCTGCCGGCCCTGGTCGGCGCGATGTTCTGGGCGCGCGGCAACCGGCATGGCGCCATGGCCGGGCTGATCGTCGGCTTTGGTTTCTGGGCCTACACCCTGATCCTGCCCAGCCTGGCCCAAGCCGGCTGGGCGTTTCACGATCTCGCCGCCAACGGACCTTGGGGCCTCGCCTTTCTGCAGCCCACCCAACTGTTCGGCGTCGAGGGATTTGACCCCCTCGTGCATGGCGTGTTCTGGAGCATCACGGCCAACGTGGTGGCTTATGTGTTTGTGTCCGCGTTGACGGAGCAGTCACCGCTAGAGAGCTTGCAAAGCGCCCTGTTCGTGAACGCCTTCAGGCCCGACGGCGCGCGCATGCTGGATGCGGTTCAGCGATCGGCGACGGATCGGGACGTCTATCGCCTGGCCCAGCGCGTCCTGGGGTTGGAACGGGCCAAACGGATCTTCGACGACTATTCCCATCGTGCCGGACCCGGGGGCCAGACGCCGGCGTCGATGGACGAGTCCCTGATCACCCATGTCGAGCGCGAGCTTGCCGGCAGTGTCGGCGCCGCGTCGGCCCGGTCGCTGGTTTCGCGCATCGTGAAGGGCGAGACGATCAGCGTGGAATCGGTCATCGATATCCTCGACCGGACCCAGCAGGCGATCAACACCAGCAAGGCCCTGCAGGCCAAGTCGCGAGAGCTTGAGGAAACAGCGCAACAGCTGCAGCGCGCGAACGACGAGCTAAAGCGGCAGGACCGTCTGAAGGACGATTTCCTCAGCCATGTCAGCCATGAGCTGCGCACGCCGATGACGTCGATCCGGTCGTTCTCCGAGATCCTGTTGTCACCGACGCCGACGGACGAGGCCGACGCCCGCCGCTTCTTGGAGATCATCCAGCAGGAAAGCGAGCGCCTGACCCGACTGCTTGATCAGATTCTTGACCTCAGCCGCCTGGAACAGGAGGACGGGCAGGATCGTCTGGAGACAGTGGATTGCGCCGAGGTCATCGACAGCGCGGTCGCCACCATGCGGGGCGCGGCCGAACGGCAACAGGTGGCCCTGTCCGTGAAGCCATCCGACGCAACCATCCTCGTCCTGGCAGACCGCGACCAGCTGAAGCAGGTGCTGGTCAACCTTTTGTCCAACGCGATCAAGTTCAATGACAACGCCGAGCCGAGGGTTTGGGTCGAAACGGAAGGCGCCGGGGACGACCGGGTCCGCATCCTGGTCTTCGACAACGGCTCGGGCATTGCGGAGGACGAGCGCGAGGTCATCTTCTCAAAATACGCGCGCGGCTGGAACGTGACGTCGGCACGGGCCTCGGGCACCGGGCTGGGCTTGGCGATTTCACGCCAACTGGTGGAGCGGATGGGCGGCGTCCTGGACCTGGTCCACAGTTCCGCCGCCGGCGCTTGCTTCGCGGTAACGCTATTAGCCGCGCCCGCCGATCAGGTGCACAAGCCAGCGATGGTTCAGCCCTTGAGGCGCGTCCAAGGGTCCGACTGACACGGGCGCCTACATCGCGTTGCCGCGCATCATCATCAGCATGGCAAGCTCTTCCAAGTCTTGCCGGCTCATCCGGCCCGTATTCGGCGGGGCCTTGGGCAACACCACGTGATGAACGTCGTCGTCGTTCTCCAGCACCTTCACGGTCGCGTCCTCGGGCACGGATACGCCCTCCTCGCGCAGCGCGGCGTGCGGATCGCGCAGCAGCTTGGCCTTGTAGGCGGCATCGTGCCAGGCGCGCGCGACGGCTTTGGCAATGGTCATGCGGGCTCTCCTCTCTTCTTGCCGATCGGGACCGGCCCCGGCCGGCGAGCGAACACGGCCCGACTATACATCGGCTTGCCTGTCAGTCGCCCGCCAGCGTTTCGGCCCGGACCGTGCGCCGTTCGCCAGCCCGGCTTGCGAGGCTGGCCGAGCCCAGTGCCGCCAGCACCATCAGCCCCAACGCGATGCGCAGATCGAACAGCTCGGCCAAGCCGCCGATCACCGGGGGCCCGACGAGAAAGGCGGAAAACGCGATGAAGGAAACCGCCGCCACATTGGCCTCACGCGACTTTCCGGGGGCGGCGGCGGCGGCCGATACCGCCAGCGGATAGACCGTGGCGACACCAGCACCGGTCAACGCGGCACCCAGCAGGGTGAGTTCAAAGACCGGCGCGAAGGCAAAGGTGCCAATACCGAGGCCCGCCGTCAGGCACGAGACCAGCACGACGGGAACCGGCCCGAACCTGGTGGCCAGGGCGTCGCCCAAGAGGCGGGTGACCGCCATCATGGCCGAGAACACGGAGAACGTGGCTGCCGCGGCTAACGGGTCATCGAGAATGAGTTCACGCACAAAGACGGCCGACCAATCCAACATCGCGCCCTCCAGCAGCATGATGCCCACCGGCATCAGGCAGAGCAGGATCAGCGCACTGTCCGGCAGAACGAAGAAGCCGCCGGAACTGGCCGGCCGGTCGTTCGCCGCCTCTCCGGGCAACCGCTTGGCCGCATACCAGGCGGCCAGGGCGAAGAACGGGCCGGCGATCAGGAATTGGGATGCCATCGAAACGCCGAGTTCGGCAAAGGCGCCGCCGATCAGCGCGCC
>JBCDFV010000069.1:0-15307 GCA_039177555.1 Pseudomonadota bacterium
AGTGCGGAGGACGACTTTCGCCGCGCGGTCTTCGCCAGTATCGCCCGACAGGCCAAACATTTGGCGCGCGCTTTGCCGGGCGGCCTGAAAGGCCAGCGCCTGATGATGGCGCTGAAGGGTTTGATCTATGGCGGGCTGGCGCTGCAATGGCCCGACGACCGGCTGCACCAGTCGCTCGACCAGCTCGAGGCCACCTTGCCGGAACAGATCCTGCCCGACGGCGGCCATATCGAGCGCAACCCCGGCACCTTGATGACGGTCCTGCGCCATCTGATCGACATTCGCGCCGCGCTGCGCGCCTTTCGCGTGCCCATTCCGGATGATGTCGAACATGCGATCGATCGCATGGCGCCGGCCTTGCGGTTCTTCCGCCACGGCGACGGCGGCCTTGCGTTGTTCAACGGCGCCTTCGTCGGCCAGCCCGTTCTGATCGACACCGTGCTGGCCCAGGCCGACGCGCGTGGCCGGCCGTTGAAGAGCGCCGTGCAAAGCGGATACGAGCGCGCGCTGCAGGGCCGTACCCTGCTGCTGGTCGATGTCGGCGGGCCGCCGCCCAACGGGTTGGACAAGAGCGCCCATGCCGGCCTGCTGGCGTTCGAGCTGTCGGTCGGCCGCGAGCGGTTGTTCGTCAATTGCGGTGCCTGGCCCGGCGGTGGCGGCGAGGCCGGTTTTGCCTGGCATCAGGCCCTGCGCGCCACGGCGGCGCACACCACCCTGGTGCTGGGCGACACCAATGCGCTGGCTCTTTTGCCGGATGGCGGCGTCATCCGCCGCGGCCAGCCCCTGCGCACGCTGATCGAGATGGAACGGCAGGAAGGCGGCGGTTCGGTTTTGATCGAGGCCAGTCACGAAGGCTACAGGCATGGCTACGGCCTGGTGCATAAGAGAAGACTCTACCTGACCGACAATGGCGGGGAGTTGCGCGGCGAGGACGTGCTGGAACCGGACCGGGGCCGCCATCGCGGGGGTGATCGGTTCCACGTTCGCTTTCACCTGCATCCGGGCGTCCAGGCCCTGATGGCCCAGGGTGGCGATGCCGCCCTGCTGCGGTTGCCGGGCGGCGTCGGCTTTCGCTTTCGTGCCGTCGGTGGCGAGCTTGAATTGGACGACAGCCTCTATTTCGGCGACCCGCGCGAGCCCAGGCGCGCCCGTCAGCTTGTGGTGGCCGGAACCACGGCGCCCGAAGGCGCGACGGTTCGGTGGGAGCTGCGTCGCGAAAAACGCGTTTGATCCATTCGGCTTTTCCGCGTCCTTTGCCATCGGATCATTGGGCGCCTAGAGTTCGCGCCCTACCACGCTGGCTTGAGCAAGACTGACCATGCCAAACATCCCCATCCAACGCGCCCTGATCTCGGTCGCCGACAAGGCCGGCATCGTCGATTTCGCCAAGTTTCTGACCGATCGCGGCGTTGAGATCCTGTCGACCGGCGGGTCAGCCGCCCGGCTGGAAGAGGCCGGGTTGCGTGTGAAGGAAGTTTCCGCCCATACAGGCTTTCCGGAGATTATGGGCGGGCGCGTAAAAACGCTGCATCCCAAGATCCATGGCGGTCTGCTGGGCCGTCCGGACCATGACGAAGATGCCGAGGCCATGGCCGATTACGGCATTGCGCCGATCAACCTGATGGTCGCCAACCTCTACCCGTTCGAGGAAACGGTAGCCGGTGGTGCGGACTTCGCGACCTGTGTGGAGAACATCGATATCGGCGGTCCGGCCATGATCCGCGCCGCCGCCAAGAACCATGCCTTCGTCGCCGTGGTGACCAGTCCCGACGATTACGACGCCGTGATGGACGAGATGACAAGGCTGGACGGTGCGGTGTCGGGGGCGCTGCGTCGCCGCCTCGCGTCGGTCGCGTTCGCCCGGACGGCGGCCTATGATGCGGCGATCGCCGGTTGGCTGTCCCGCGATGAGGGGGATGAGTTTCCCTTGCGCATCGGCCTCGCGGGCAAGCGTGCGCAGACGCTGCGCTATGGCGAGAACCCGCACCAGCGCGCGGCGCTTTACGTCACGCCCGACCAAAGGCCCGGGATCGCTCGCGCGACCCAGATCCAGGGCAAGGAACTGAGCTACAACAACATCAACGACACCGACGCGGCGTTCGAGCTGGTGTCCGAATTCGACCCGGAATTCGACGGCCCGGCGATCGCCATCATCAAGCACGCCAACCCCAGCGGCGTGGCGGTCGGCGACAGCTTGGCCGAGGCCTACTTCAAGGCCCTGTCGTGCGATCCGGTCAGCGCCTTCGGCGGCATTGTCGCGGCCAACCAGATGGTCGACGCGGCAACGGCGCAAGCCATCGCCGAACTGTTTTGCGAGGTCGTGATTGCCCCGGACATCAGCCCGGAGGCGCGCGAGATTCTGTCGGCCAAGAAGAACGTACGCCTGCTGGTCACCGGCGGCCTGCCCGATCCGATGGCGGGCGGCGTGATGATCAAGTCAGTGGCCGGCGGCTTTCTGGCGCAAACCCGCGATGCGGCGCGCATCGGGGTCGAGGATCTTGAGATCGTCAGCGCGCGCAAGCCGTCGCGGACCGAGTTGGACGATCTACTGTTCGCCTTTCGCGTCGCCAAGCATGTGAAGTCGAACGCCATCGTCTTGGCCAAGAACGGTGTCACGGTCGGCGTCGGCGCCGGGCAGATGAGCCGGGTCGACAGCGTGCGTCTGGCCGTCACCAAGGCCGCCGATATGGCCGGGCGGGAGAAAGAGGAGACAAGCCGGACCCGGGGCGCGGTCGTCGCGTCGGATGCGTTCTTTCCGTTTGCCGATGGGCTGGTTGCGGCGATCGAGGCGGGCGCGACTGCCGCGATTCAGCCGGGCGGATCAATCCGCGATCAGGAGGTTATCGAGGCCGCCGACGCGGCCGGCCTGGCCATGGTGTTCACCGGCGTCAGGCATTTCAGGCACTGATCGACGGTTATTGGAGTCTGCCGCCGACCAACTGCTTCAAGTCCTCTTCGGGTCTTGCGCCGATGTGCGAGATGACCTCGGCCGCTGCCAGGGCGCCCA
This sequence comes from Pseudomonadota bacterium, assembly GCA_039177555.1. GTDB lineage: Bacteria > Pseudomonadota > Alphaproteobacteria > DSM-16000 > Inquilinaceae > JANQGH01. The sequence continues at coordinate 3,008 of JBCDFV010000069.1, forward strand.
TGCGGCCGCAATCGGCGAGATGGCGATCCTCGACGAAGCCCGCCAGGAAACCGGCGGCGAACAGGTCGCCGGCGCCGGTCGTGTCGACCAGGTCTTCGACATGCTCGGCGGCGATTTCGTAGGTTGAGGTCGCGTTCAGGATGATCGCGCCTTTTTCGCTGCGCGTGATGGCGGCGATCTCACAATCGGCGCGGGCGAGGGCCAGCGTGTCGTCCAAACTGTCGGTCTGGTAAAGCGCCTTGGCCTCGTCCTCGTTGGCGAACAGGATGTCGACATGGCCGGCGACCAGTTCGGCGAAACTGTCGCGATGGCGCTCGACACAGAACGTGTCGGACAGGGTCAGGGACACCTTGCGACCGGCGGCGTGGGCAACCTGCGCGGCATGCCGGTAAGCTTCTTGCGCCGACGGCCGGTCCCACAGATAGCCTTCCATGTAGGTGACTTCGGCGGCCGTGATCAGCGGCTCGTCGATGTCCTCGGTGCTCAACAACACGCACGCCCCCAGATAGGTGTTCATGGTGCGCTGCGCGTCGGGCGTGATCAGGATGAAGCTGCGCGCCGTCGGCGGCTCGCCGACGATCGGCTCTGAGCGAAAAGCCACGCCGGCGGCCGTGATGTCGTGCCGAAAGACCCGCCCCATCTGGTCGTCGCACACCTTGCCGATATAGGCGGCGGGGACACCCAGCGAGGCGATACCGGCCGCCGTGTTGGCCGCCGAGCCGCCGGAAATCTCGATCGCCGGGCCCATCTTGGAGTAAAGGGCAATCGCCTCCTCGGCGTCGATCAGGTTCATCGAGCCCTTGACCAGCCGATTGTCGGCCAGAAACCGGTCGTCGGTGTGGGCGAGGACGTCGACGATGGCGTTGCCGATGGTGACCACGCTGGCGGGTTTGCTCATTCGGTTCTCGGTCTTGGGTTGTGCGGTTCCGGCGGGCCGCTGTTTAGCGGTGTTGGGCGCGAACGTCCAGTGGACCGCGTCGAAGCGGACGCTCAGAAAACCAAACAGCGAGGTGCCTTCGCTGTGGTCGCCCTCTTCAATTGTGTTAAAGTCGCCACCCTGATCGAGCCATCCTTTGATTGGAGAGAGATCTTTGTTCCGCCGTAAGAACGGCTCCGGTTCCGAACCCGGCGACACCAAGCCGGGCGCGCCGGACGTCAGACCACGGCGCGTTGCGGAGGATGTTCCCGCAAGCGCACGCCCAACAAACCAGCAAACAGGTCCAGACACCATGCCCAGCAACCAGCCACCAGGTTCGAATTTCCGTCCAGAAGGCCCCCGCCGCATCGTTGACATTCCCGCCGCGCCCAGGCGGTCGTCATCCGGCGGCTATGACGAACGGCCGGTGCAGCAAAGCGCGCGCAAGCTGATTGTCGGGCCGGAAATCTCGCTGTCGGGCGAGATCAAGTCGTGTGACCATCTGGTGGTCGAAGGCCGGATCGAGGCCGTGATCAAGGATTGCCGGACGATCGAGATCGCCGAGCGCGGACAGTTCAAGGGCAGCGCCGAAATCGACGAGGCGGTGATCGGCGGCCAGTTCGACGGTGATCTGACCGTGAATGGGCGCCTGACCTTGCTGAGCCAAGGGCTGGTCGCCGGCACCGTTCGTTACGGCGAACTGGCGGTCGAGGCCGGTGGCCGCATCGTCGGCAAGGTCGAGCCGTTGGCCGACACCAAGATCATGCCGTTTTCCGAGTCGACCAGGCCGGAAAAGCCGGCATCGTCGTCGCGCAGCTCTCGCCGGGCCGCGCCGGAGCCTGAGGATACGGAGCTTTCTTTCCAGGATGAGGCCGACGAGCCGAAGGCTTGACGTAGTTCCTGCGGCGGAAGACGAACGCTCGTCGCCTTCCGCCTCACAGAATCAAAAAGCGGCGCAGCCCAAGAGCTGCGCCGCTTTTTTTGTTGTTCTCGCCCTTACCGGCTAGCGGCTGGTGCGCTCGCAGGCCTTTTGGCCCAGGGTTTGCGCGATCGGCATAAGATAGGTCATCGCAATCTCCATTGTGGCGCCTTGCGCCGCGTGTTGTCTCGATACCGGCCCGGGTTCATGCTGCCGGGCCGGGGTGCCGGTGAAGGTCAGTCGCGGTTCGGCTGCGTCGGCATGGCGCCGTTGCGGGTCCGGACGATGCGTGGCCTAACCAGCACAAAGGCGATCGGTCCTAGAAATCCCATGGTTTCCTCCATCGGTTAAGATCTCTGTGCACGACGTCTGACCTGCTTCCATCCTCGGGGCCGGGGCTATTCCAACCCTTTTCTGAATGCATTCAGATCGTCGTTGAATGCAGATATAACCCTTCTTCTGGATCGATCAAGAAGAAAGTGCCGAAAAGAGATTGCAATTCCTGCAGCGGACGGATGCACTGGGCGCATGGAGACAAGTGTCGGGCAGGATGGGCAAAGCGACGGTTCCCAGCGTGCGGTAACGCTGTTGGATCTGGCGCGCGCCGCCGGTGTCTCGCGCACGACCGCATCGAACGCCTTCAACCGGCCGGACCAGCTGTCACCGAAGCTGCGGGCCCGGGTCTTGGAGATCGCCGACAAGCTGGGCTATGCCGGGCCCAACCCGATGGCGCGCATGCTGCGCACGGGCCGCGCGGGCTCGATCGGCGTGGTGTTTGGCAAGTCGCTGACCTACGGCTTCACCGATCCGACCTCGATCGCCTTCCTTAAGGGCGTTGCCAGCGTCTGTGAAAAGGAGGGGGCCAGTCTGCTGATCCTGCCGGAGACCGGCGAGGCGCAGGTGGGCAATGCCATTCAGGGGGCGGCCGTCGACGGGTTCATCATCTACTGCATGCATTACCTGACAGCCGTGAATGACGCGGTTGCCGCGCGGCAATTGCCGTCAGTTGCCGTGTCCGCCCCTGAAACGATGCCGATGTCCACCATCGACATCGACGACCGGTCGGCCGCGCGCGAAGCCGCCGCGCATCTGATCGGGCTGGGCCATCGACGGTTCGGCGTTTTGGCGCTCGACGTCTTGGGCGACGGCTATGACGGCCCTTTGCGGATCGACCAAATGGCCAAGCTTGAATGCACCCCGTCGGTCGACCGGTACCGCGGCTATCGCGACGCCTTAGATGCGGCCGGCCTTCAGGATATCGACCTTCGCGCTTTCGAAGTCTCCGGCAACAGTGAAGACCAAGCCAGGAAGGCGGCCTTCAAGCTGCTTAGCCGGAAGCCGCGACCGACCGCGATCCTGGCGATGAGCGACCGGTTGGCCGTCGGCGCGCTGATGGCGGCGACCGATCTCGGCCTGGACGTGCCCGGCGACCTTTCGGTGGTCGGCTTCGACGACATTCCCCTGGCCAAGGCCGTGACACCGGCGCTGACCACGGTCCATCAGCCGTTGGAAGAGAAGGGGGCGGCCGCCGCCCGCCTGGTCTTTCATCCGCCAAAGGGCCGGCCACGACATGTCGTCTTGCCGACCGAACTGGTGGTTCGCAACTCGACCGGTTTGGCGCCGGACGCCTGATAGCCGGCCCTCTCGGTTGGCGCAACGGGGCTTCGGAAGGCGGCCTCGTCAGTGCTTGGTCTTGTCCTTGAAGCCGCACAGGTCCGAGACGATGCAGACCGGGCAGTTCGGCTTTCGGGCCTTGCAGACGTAGCGGCCGTGGAGGATTAGCCAATGGTGGGCATGCAGCTTGTAATGCGCCGGCACGACCTTCAGCAGCTTGGCCTCCACCGCGTCCGGCGTCTTGCCCTTGGCCATGCCGGTACGGTTGCCGACGCGGAAGATGTGGGTGTCGACCGCGATGGTCGGCTCGCCAAAGGCGACATTCAGCACGACATTGGCGGTCTTGCGGCCGACGCCGGGCAGTTTTTCAAGCGCCTCGCGATCCGCCGGTACGTCGCCTTCATGGTCGCGCAGCAGCAATTCGGACAGGCCGATGACGTTCTTGGCCTTCGAATTGAACAGGCCGATGGTCTTGATGTGCTCTTTCAGCCGCTCTTCACCAAGCGCGACCATCGCCTCCGGTCTGTCGACCTGTTCGAACAGGTTCTTGGTCGCCTTGTTGACGCCCACATCGGTCGCCTGGGCCGACAGCACGACGGCGACCAGCAAGGTGTACGGGTTTTTGTAGTTCAACTCGCTGGTCGGTTCCGGGTCGGACTCCGACAGGCGGCGGAAAAACTCTTCGACGTCGGCGCGTTTCATCGCGGGCGCTTATACAGCGCGCCTGAGTCATCCGCCATACCGCTGCGGCATCCAAACACTTGGTCGCGGGCCGAGACGCGCTAAGATGACTGTCATGAGCATGAAGATGAGCAGGGGAGGCGGCAGGTCGGCACCGGTGCTGTTCGATGCCCTGCTCTATCCGCACCGAAGCCTGAGCCGCAAGGGCTTTGCGGTCTTGATGACCGTCGTTGCCCTGGTCTGCTTCACGCTTGGGGCGGTGTTCTTCCTGCAAGGCGCCTGGCCGATCTTCGGCTTTTTCGGGCTCGAGGTGCTGGTGCTGTATCTGTTTTTCCGCGCCAACTATCGGTCCGGCCGGGTCTATGAGAAACTGCGGCTGACGCCCGCCGTTCTGAGCGTTGAGCGGGGCGACGATAAGGGCCGGCGTAGCACGGACGAGATGCAGCCGACCTGGCTGCGCGTCGCCATGGACGACCCGCCGCAGCACGAAAGCCAGATTCGCCTGTCCAGCCATGGTAGGACCATCATCGTCGGCTCGTTCCTGTCGCCGCCGGAACGGGCGGAGGTCGCCGGCGCGCTGAACGAGGCGCTCGACCGTCTTCGCGACCCCGCGTTTCTGGCCCGGCTGCCGGCCTAGACCTGCTGTTTCGGCACGATCGCAACCGGCCGTATCGGCGACCCGGTGGCGCCGACAAGCTTCATGGGCAGTGCCGCGAACACGAAGCGGGAATGGCCTGATGCGACCAGTTCCCTCAAATCCAGATTCTCGATGATGTAGATGCCGGCCCTGACCAGCAGCAGCACGTGCCCCGGCATGTTGCAATTCAGCTCATCATCCCAGATGCCGATCAGATCCCAGCCGATATTGTCGGCACCCACCGCCAAGACGCCGTTTTCGACCGCCCATTTCGACGCGGCGCTGGTCATGCCCGGGCCATCGAGGTAGCGCTGCTCGTCCCCCCAATGGTGCGCGTTGCCCAGGTTCACCAGCACGACCATGCCGCGTTTCACTGATACGCCCTGCCGGTCGCAACAGGCCTGCAGATCGTTCGGGCCGACCGCATAATGGGCGTCGAGCGCGGTCACGCCCTTCAGGCCCGCCACGTCGAGCAGGATGCCATCGGCGAAGATCGGCGGCAGATGTTCCGCGCCCAGTTCGGTGATGCCGGTGGGGGTTTGGATGTCGGCGGTTGCCTCGACGCCGCCATGCAGGGTCATGCATTCCGACTGGTGGGACAAGGCATCGATATGGGTGCCGGTATGTTCCGTCCCGTGCAACTGGCCGAAGGCGCTGCCGCGAACGCCGCTGTCCTGCGCGTCCCCGTGTCGGTGGTAGAGCGTGTAGGCATAGCCGGGCCGATGGGTCGGGAATTCGGGCATCGACGCGGTGCGCGGATGTTCCAGGTCGATCAGGCGCGCGTTATCGGTGTCAATGATGGCCATCGGACCCTCCCTCTGGTTGCCTCGCGTCCGGTCGGAACTGCTTAGGGCCGTCGGCCGAACAGGGCCGAAATTGCGCAAGAATCGGGTTTCGCGCCTGCTGACGCCGGCGCAGATTGGCACCATACTTAGCTTTGTTGAGGAGAACTCCGGTGCCAGACGGTCTCATGGTTCATGATCCCGATACCCTTGCCGACGCACCCGGTATCATTAACGCGATCGACTATATGGTCGACCACTATCTCGATCAGCCCTCGCTGGACGAGGTGGCCGACATCGCCGGCCAGTCGCCGTTTCACTTCCAGCGTTCGTTCAAGCGCCGGGTGGGCATCAGCCCGAAACGGTTCGGCCAGTATCTGACGGTCAACCACGCCAAGCAGCTGTTGGACAGCCGCGCCAGCGTGCTGGACGCTGCGCTCGATTCCGGCCTGTCCGGGCCGTCACGCCTGCACGACCTGTTCATTGCCTGCGAGGCGATGACGCCCGGGGAGTACAAGGAAAAGGGGCCGTCGCTGTTGATCCGCTGGGGGTTGCATGATGCACCGCTGGGCCGGGCGCTGATCGGCGCGACCGATCGGGGCATTTGCTGGCTGGGCTTTGTCGAAAACGGTGACGAGGAGGCGACGATCGCCGCCTTCAAGCAGGATTGGGGGCTGGCGCGGCTGGTGCGCGATGACGAGGCGACCCTTCCGCTGGCTGAGGCCGCCTTCGCGACCAACGACAATGCCAAGGAACCGCTGACCCTCGTGCTGCGCGGCACGAACTTTCAGGTCAAGGTTTGGGAGGCGCTGTTGCGCGTGCCCCAGGGCGCGGTTACCTCTTACGGCGATCTTGCCAGTTGGATCGGCCAGCCCACGGCATCGCGGGCGGTCGGGTCAGCCGTCGGCAACAACCCGATCGCTTACCTGATCCCGTGTCACAGGGTGATCCGCAACAGCGGCGCTATCCACAATTACCGCTGGGGGCCGGTGCGCAAGCGCGCCTTGCTGGCCTGGGAGGCGGCGTTGGCCGACGGTGTTGCCTAAGCGGGGTTCTTGAAGTCGAGCCCTTCGTCCGGGATGGCCCAGCGGCGACGCAGCTCAATCAACGGCGTCTCGATGTGTTCCCAGAAGTCCCATTTGGGATCGAACGTGTCGACCGTCGTCGCCGCACCCCCGGCCCAGGCCCGCCAGAACACGTCCGGGTCGAGGGCGCCCTTGGCGTCCTTGGCCACCTTGTTGATCTCGATGTTCAGATGCCAGCTGAAGATCACGGGCAGGACGTGACCGGCCAGCGGGTAGTAGGGGTGCATGGTCGAGGTGAAGGTCGAGACCAGCAGCTCCCCGCGCGGGTCGGTGGCGAAGCCGGTCAGCACATGGGCTGAGTCATGGGGCTTTGAAAAGGCGGCATTCAACGCCGTCGGTTCGCCCGGAAACTCGTAATTGCTGTGCTTGAAATGGGCCCAGAAATGGTGGCCGAACGAGTCTTCCGGTAGATCCTTTAGGGCCTCGAACCGGTCGGCCATCTTTTCATCTTCGTGGCCGTGACCGTATGGCGTCAGCCATTCATTGATGTCGCCCGACGTCCAGGGCTTGCCGGTGATGCTGATCATGTTGGCGTTGACCATTTCCGCCAGCGCCGCCGGTTCGTCGCCATCGATGCTCATGCGCAACAGCTTCATGTACGGGTCGTGCATGTCCAGCGCGTCGGCATAGGCGAAAACGCTGTTGATACGGTCGGTGTCCAGCTTGGCGTCGACCAGGGCCATGACGGCCAGCATGCGCGCCGCGTCTTGCGCCAGGCCCGTTCCGGCCAGCGCCGCTGCCAGGCTTTCCGGCGTGCTGTCCGGAAGGGTGGTGGCATCGAAGGGCGTGTCTTGGCCGAAGATATAGAGGCTGGCGCCGGCCAGCATCCTTTGGTCCATGTCGCTCAGCGGTGCCCCGTTTGCCGTGGCGACGGCGGCCATGGCGGCCAGAACCTGATCAGCGCCGATGGCGTCGGGCCGCAGCGGCGGAATGGGCGTCGGCATCTGGCTTCTGGACATCGGGTTCTGGCTCCACGATTCTGGGTGTGCCCAGTCTATCATGCCGGGCCGTTCTCGGCGTGCTTTAGCTTCGACGCGACCCATGACCTATAAAGAGTACAACGCCTTCTGCGGATCCCTGCCTGCGACGTCCCATGTGGTTCAGTGGGGCGGCTCTCACGTCTGGAAGGTTGGCGGCAAGGTGTTCGCCATCGGTGGCTGGGGCGACGATCAGCCGGCGTTCACCTTCAAGGTCTCCGACCTGTCTTTCGAGATCCTGCGCGAACAGCCCGGTCTGCGGCCGGCGCCCTACCTTGCGTCGCGCGGCATGAAGTGGATCCAGCACTACGCCCAGCCCGGCCTTTCGGACGACGATCTGAAGGTCTATCTGCGGGAATCCCACCGCATCGTGGCGTCGGGCCTGTCGAAGAAGAAGCAGCGTGAGCTTGGGCTTATCGAACTGCCAAATCCAGGCGGTTAGCCGCCCAGCCGCTCAACGATGTACCGCCATTCGCCCGCGATGTCGGTTCCGTGCCGCTGCTCGCCAACACGTCGATACCAATAGTTGGCATTGCTCTCATCGCCCTCGATCCAGTGCGCCAGGGCATGCACCCAGTCATGGGCCTTGTCGCCCTCGGCGGTCTGGCAAATCTCGTGCGCCGTGTGCCACTCCGGCCCCATGTGCAGATCGCCCTTCTTCAGCCACCACAGGGCTTGAAGCGGCGGAGGGAGGTCGGCTGGCGGCTGCGCGCCATCGATGCTGGATTGAATGCGATCACTCATGACTGCCCTCATTTGGTGCGGTCGATCGGATGACTCTTCAGATCGGTTGTCGGCTCGCGGTTTGCGACGGTGCCGCTATGCAACGCAGGTATCCGCATCGGGCGATTTGAGGCGGCGTCGCGCTGCGTCGTGGTCGGCGACGGCATAACAATAGGCGCAGCCATGGGCGCAGGTGTCGTAGGCGCCGATGTCGCGGGATTCGGCGCACAGGCAGCCGGGGCGGTTGCCCTTCGTGCGGCCCGAGATCGGCCTGCCGGCGACGTCGGCCAGGCGTTGCGTGTCGACGCAGCGTGTCGCCGGGAAGTCTGTGAGCTCCGGCTGGGTGCACAGGGTGAGGCTGATGCCGTTTTCGGCCGCGATTGTGGACAATTCTGAAAGCAGATCGCGCTTTTCGTCGAGGGACGGGTCTCGCCAACGTCCAGCGCCCAGCCGCTTGGCAAGGTTCCGCTCGGTCTTGCGGTAAAGCTGGGCGAACGAGCACACCACCTCATCGACCGCGCCTTTCAGACTGTCGGCAAGCCTAGTAAAGGTCCGCCGATGCCAGTCCGGCGGCGTCAGATCGCTGATCATGATCGGGTCATAGCGCCAGACGACGGCCCGGTCGCCATAACGGTTGGCGAGGTCGCGGATCTGGCCCAGCGCGACATCCGGCTCTGGCGTCCGCGCGTCCAGCGGCCGTGGATAGCCCGTGACCGTGAACTGCACCATGAACGGCTGGCTCACCTCGGCCAGAACCGGCCGAAAGGGCGCGATGTTGCGCGTCCAGAACACGAAGCCGTCCAGATCGGGCCCGCCCAAGGCCACCCGATAGGGCTTGCCTCCATACGGGTTCGCGACCAGAACGCTGCCCTCGCGATAGCGGTCGGCGAACCAGCGGGCGTGAAACGCTGGAATGTCCGTGCGGTAGGATGCGGAGACGATCATGTCCCCCGCATCCTACCGCAGTTGCGGTCACGGCGGAGATTAAACCTCGCCGCGCGCCGGGTAGTTTTTCTCGATCGCGAAGTCGAGGCCCTTCAGCACCTCGCCGAACTGCGGCCGCGCAAACGGCATGGTCTGGATCGACGCCCAATAGAGCGTGCCGTCCGGCCGGACCAGGAACAGGCCCGGCTCCAGGAACTGGTCCGGCTCCACGACGCCGCTCGACGTCTTGCCCCGGCTGGACGAGACGAACAGGCCCCATTCGCGACCACTGTCCAGGGTCAGGCCATAACCGATGGTCAGATTGTCGAGGCCCCATTTCTCCTTGGCCTCGGCCGCCCGTTCCTCGGTGTCGCTGGAAACGACCAGCACGTTCACGCCCTTCTCCGCGAACTGCGCGGCCTTGCGGTTCAGGTCGCCGAGATAGCCGGAGCAGATCGGGCAGTGATAGCCGCGATAGACGACCACCATGGTGAAGTTCTCCGGCTTCTGGTCGGCCAGGGTCCAGGTGCCGCCGCCCAGCAGCGGAACGGACAGGGCGGGAACGGGTTGGCGCGGTTTGATCATGATCTTCCTTCTGGTGCCATAGTTGAACGAACGCTCAAAAACTGAGCAAAACTCTCAGCCCAATACCGAGAGAATCTGACGGACGACGGCGCTGAGCGCACCGGCGTCCGGATTGGCCTTGGACATCACCCGCAGACCTTGAACGCCGACGGCCAGATAGCGGGCGATGTCGGCGGCGGGGTCGCCGTTGGCGATGCTGCCGTCCTGCTGGCCGCGTTCGACCAGGCGGCGGAAGGCGCGCTCCATCTCCGCCAGGTTGGCCGCGACAAGCACGGCAACATCGCGGTCATGGGGCGCCAGCTCAACGGCGGAATTGGTCATCAGACAGCCCATCAGCCGCCCTTCGCCGGTCGAAAAGCGGACCAGGTCGTCGAAGAACCCGGCGATGCGGTCGCGGCCCGGGCCCGGCCGTTCCATGTCTTCCAGGCGCCGCCGCACCACCGAGGCGCGGTAATGATTGATCGCCGACAGGAACAGCTCGTGCTTGTCACCAAACGCCTCGTAGAGGCTGCCGGGGTTCAGCCCGGTCTCGCGCACCAGATCCTTGACCGAGGTCGCGGCATAGCCCTGGCGCCAGAACACTTTCATGGCCTGGTCCAGAACCTGTGCCTCGTCGAACTCGCGGGGACGCCCCATGGATATGTGACCGTTTTTGAATGATCGCTCAAGAATGGGGGTCCACACCCCAATGTCAAGAGCGCCCTGGTGGAATTGCCGCGCGGCCCCTAATAAGGAGCATGGACGAGCCCCCAAGAGAAAACCCGCCGCGAAACGACCCGCGCGGCGAGATCTATGTACGGCCTGTGCGCCAGCCGATGTTCAACGTGCCGCCGATCACCTTGGCGGCCGTGGGCGTCATCACCGCCATGTTCCTGCTTTTGCAGGTCGTGCCGCAGGATTGGCAGTATTGGATCGTCCTGCATTTCGCGCTTGTTCCGGCGCGACTGGCGGCGGCCTGGGCCGATCCGCTGGGGCCGCAGGCGCTGTTCGGGTTCGGCGGTCTGGTGCTGCATACGCTGGTTCATCTCGACTGGGTGCATTGGGCCTTGAATGCCGGGTTCCTGCTGGCCTTCGGGGCCTTGTGCGAGCGGGTATTCGGGCCCAGGCGCTATCTGCTCTTGCTGCTGGTCGCGACGCTGTCCGGTGCGGCCGCCCAGTTGATCCTGGATTGGAGCGGCGGCTTCGTGATGTTCGGCGCGTCCGGCGCGGTGGCAGGCTGTTTTGCCGGCGCCAGCCGGCTGATGGTCAGCGCGCCCGACCCCAGGCGCCGGCGCACGGGGTGGAGCCTACTGATTGTGCTGGTCGGCACCAACGCGCTGTTGGCCGTCTTCGGCGGCGCGATGCTTGGCGTCGATGGGCAGATCGCCTGGCAGGCGCATCTTGGCGGCTTCGTCGGGGGCTGGTTGATGGCGTTTCGCCCGAACCGAATCCGGTTTCGCTAACCCACACGCGCGGGTGGCAGGTGTGCCGGGCGGAGAAATGAATCGAAAACCGACTATCCGCGCGGCTTGTAGGGCCATTGGCCGTCGCCTATATCAGCGAAGGTGAGGCCGTTCCCAGCCATTCATTCGGGGGCCGGCCATTTGCATTCAAGAAGGGGATCTCCAAGAGGGTGCCTAATGGGGCCCGGCGAGACTCTGCCAACGAAGTACGAGGGATAGAATGGGTAAAGTAATCGGAATTGATTTAGGCACGACCAACTCCTGCGTCGCCGTCATGGACGGTTCCCAGGCCAAGGTGATCGAGAACGCCGAGGGTGCGCGTACGACGCCGTCGATCGTGGCCTTTTCCGACAGCGACGAAAGGCTGGTCGGCCAGGCCGCCAAACGGCAGGCCGTGACCAACCCGGAAAACACGATCTTCGCGGTCAAGCGGCTGATCGGTCGGCGCTTTGACGACGCCATGGTCAAGAAGGACGTCGATCTTGTTCCTTACAAGATCGTCAAGGGCGACAATGGCGACGCCTGGGTGAAGGCCCACGATGAGAATTTCGCGCCAAGCCAGATCAGCGCCTTTATCTTGCAGAAGATGAAGGAGACGGCGGAAGGCTATCTCGGCGAAGATGTGACCCAGGCCGTGATCACGGTGCCGGCCTATTTCAACGACAGTCAGCGCCAGGCGACCAAGGACGCCGGCAAGATCGCCGGCCTGGAAGTCTTGCGCATCATTAACGAGCCGACGGCGGCCGCGCTGGCCTATGGCCTGGACAAGAAGGCGGCCGGCACGATCGCGGTCTACGATCTGGGCGGCGGCACGTTCGACGTCTCGGTCCTGGAAATCGGCGACGGCGTCTTCGAGGTGAAGTCGACCAACGGCGACACGTTCCTCGGCGGCGAGGATTTCGTCGCCTGGTTCATCGTCTATCTGGCCGACGAGTTCAAACAGGTAGCGGGCATCGACCTGCGCGAGGTCAAGCTGGCCCTGCAGCGCCTGAAAGAGGCGGCGGAGTAGGCCTAG
>JBCDFV010000070.1:0-15101 GCA_039177555.1 Pseudomonadota bacterium
CCTGCATCTGGATCAGGACAACCCATCCGCCACGGGGGAGATGAGCATTCCGACTCGCCACCCCTGCTTCGAGGAGAAGGGTGGCCGTGTCCGGATTGGATAGTTTCAGCGTGAGTCTCGCCTGTCCCGGATTGAGGATCGCGAACATCTTGAACTCGTCCGGTTTTCCGACCTTGTAAACATGGCTGCCCATCCATTGTTCCGTCATGAAAACGGAAGCATGGCTTGTCGCGAAACGGTCCACGTCCTGATCTGATGTACTGTGCATAAAAAGCTGCTTGGCAGAATTGCCAAGCCCTGTGAAGCTTGGCATAGGGCGCGTTCCTTAAGGGCGGTTAGCTCAGCTGGCAGAGCATCTCGTTTACACCGAGAGGGTCGGCGGTTCGATCCCGTCACCGCCCACCAGAATTTCTTGTGCGCGCGGCATGGGTTGGCGTGCTCCAAATCGCGTCTCTGTGGGCGCTTGCCGGTGATCACAAAAAACACCATTCCGCTTGCTTGACAGACAAGAGGGCAAGGCGTATCCAAGCGCCTCTGCCGCGCCGGGGGTTCCTGGTCGCGACAGACCATGCGGGTGTAGCTCAGTTGGTTAGAGCGCCGGCCTGTCACGCCGGAGGCCGCGGGTTCAAGTCCCGTCACTCGCGCCATTTCCCTTCTCTATTCAGCTGTGTGATGCCGGCCCCTCATGCGGGTGCGGGGCTGCGGAATCGCTTGGTCTGGAGGCCCGCCAGAACGCTGTGACCAAGCGGCGCATTTTGGCCGAATTTCCTTTTACCCGGCGGGGTGACCGCCTATAACTCGGCTGAATTAAATGTCGCGGGGGCTGGCCGAAAGCTGCGGCCGGCGCAGATTAGTAGCAGCGATCCGCGAACGCCGAAGGCGGTCCCTGAAGTTAGGTGCAAAGGCACATGGACAGCGAACTGCTCAGCGAATATCTGCCGATCCTGCTGTTTCTGGGCGTGGCGATCGCCATCGCTTGCGCGGCGGTCGGCGCCTCGCTGATCGTCGGCAAGCAGAACCCGGACAGCGAGAAACTGTCGGCGTATGAGTGCGGCTTCGACGCGTTCGACGATGCCCGCTCAAAGTTCGATGTGCGCTACTATCTGGTCGCCATCCTGTTCATCATCTTCGACCTTGAGGTGGCCTTCCTGTTCCCCTGGGCCGTGTCGCTGAGCGAGATCGGCATGCTGGGTTTTTGGTCGATGGTGGTCTTCCTGGGCATCTTGACCGTCGGCTTCATCTATGAATGGAAGAAGGGGGCGCTGGAATGGGAGTGACCAAACCGACCGACAGGCCCTATCCGGCGGAATACGGTACGCCGATCCCGCCGGGGCCCGCGCAAGATGCGCTCATCGCCGAGGCCACGCGCGACCTGAAGGACAAGGGCTTTCTGGTCACGCGCATGGAGGCGGTGCTGGACTGGGCACGCACCGGCTCTTTATGGCCGATGACGTTTGGGCTCGCCTGCTGCGCGGTGGAGATGATCCAGGCCTATATGCCGCGTTACGACCTCGATCGGCTGGGCGTCATCCCGCGCCCAAGCCCGCGCCAGTCCGACGTGATGATCGTCGCCGGCACCCTGACCAACAAGATGGCGCCGGCCCTGCGCAAGGTTTATGACCAGATGCCCGAGCCGCGCTGGGTCATTTCCATGGGTTCGTGCGCCAATGGCGGCGGCTACTATCACTATTCCTATTCCGTCGTGCGCGGCTGCGACCGGGTCGTGCCGGTGGACATCTATGTGCCAGGCTGCCCGCCGACGGCCGAGGCGCTGGTCTACGGCATCATGCAGCTGCAAAAAAAGATCCGGCGTGGCACCCGCATCGCCCGCTGATCCCCTTCGTTCTTGAGTTCAATTGAGTGGCCATGTCCGATTCTGCTCTGATCGATTTGGGCCAGTCCATCACGGCGGCGCTGGACCCCGATGTTTCGGGGTACGAGGTCGTCGTGGGCCAACTGACCGTACACGCCCGCCGCGGCGCGATCATCAAGGTGCTGACCTTCCTGCGTGACGAAAGCGACTGTCTGTTCCATCAGCTGATCGACATCACAGCCGTTGACCACCCGGAGCGGGAGGAACGCTTCGACGTCGTTTACAACCTGCTGAGCATGAAGCAGAACCAGCGCGTGCGGGTGAAGGTGACGGCGGACGAGGACCAGCCCGTGCCGTCGATCGCGGACCTGTTCCCGTGCGCGACCTGGTTCGAGCGCGAGGTCTGGGACATGTTCGGCATCTTCTTCTCCGACAATCCGGATCTGCGCCGCATCTTGACCGACTATGGCTTCGAGGGGCATCCGCTGCGCAAGGACTTCCCCATGACCGGCTATGTCGAGGTCCGCTATGACGAGCAGCAAAAGCGGGTCGTTTACGAGCCGGTTAAGCTGAATCAGGATTTCCGCACCTTCGACTTTTTGAGCCCGTGGGAGGGCATGACGCCCAGTCTGCCGGGCGACGAGAAGGCCGATGAAAACGGTGCGGCGGAAGAGGGTGCGGCGTGATGAGCGCGGTTGAAACCAATATCAAGCCGATGACGATGAATTTTGGGCCGCAGCATCCGGCGGCCCACGGAGTTCTGCGTCTCGTGCTTGAGATGGATGGCGAGATTATCGAGCGGGCCGATCCGCATATCGGCCTGTTGCATCGTGGCACGGAAAAGCTGATCGAATACCGCACCTATCTGCAGGCGGTGCCCTATTTCGACCGGCTCGACTATGTCTCGCCCATGTGTCAGGAGCATGCCTATGCCCTGGCCGTGGAACGGCTGCTGGGCATCGAGGTGCCGGAGCGGGGGCAGTATGTGCGCGTGCTGTTCAGCGAGGTTACCCGTGTTCTCAATCACCTATTGAATCTGACGACGTTCGCCCTTGACGTCGGTGCCATCACGCCGCCGCTTTGGGCATTTGAAGAACGCGAGATCCTGATGGAGTTTTACGAGCGGGTCTCGGGTGCCCGCCTGCACTCGGCCTATTTCCGGCCTGGCGGCGTGCATCAAGACATGCCGGCGGGCCTGGCCGACGACATCTGGAACTACACAGAGCGGCTGCCCAAGTTCATTGACGACATGGAAAACCTGCTGACCGAAAATCGCGTGTTCAAGCAGCGCTCGGTCGACATCGGTGTGGTCAGTGCCAGCGACGCTATCGCCTGGGGCTTTACCGGGCCGATGTTGCGCGCCTCCAACGTGCCCTGGGATCTGCGCAAGTCCCAGCCATACGATGTCTATGACCGGATGGATTTCGAGGTGCCGGTGGGGCTAACCGGTGATTGCTACGCCCGTTACCTTGTACGTGTGGAGGAGATGCGGCAGTCGAACGCCATCATCCGGCAGTGCATTGAAACGATGCCGAAGGACGGGCCGGTCAAGGTCGACGACCACAAGATCTCGCCGCCGAAACGGGCGGACATGAAGCGCTCGATGGAGGCGTTGATCCACCATTTCAAGCTGTACACCGAGGGTTATCACGTGCCGGCCGGGGAAGTGTACGCCGCCGTCGAGGCGCCAAAGGGCGAGTTCGGCGTCTATCTGGTGGCCGACGGAACCAACAAGCCGTACCGCTGCCGCATCCGCGCGCCCGGCTTCCCGCATCTGCAGGCCATGGAGTTTATGAGCAAGGGGCACATGCTGGCGGACTCCGTTGCGATTATCGGCGCCATGGACATCGTGTTCGGCGAGGTCGATCGATGAGCTTCGGAACCCCCGCGCCTAAAGACCAGCAGCCGGACCATTTCGCGTTCACGGCGGAGAATCTGGAACGCGCGCAAAAGATCATTGCGAAGTACCCGGAGGGAAGGCAGCAGAGCGCGGTCTTGCCGCTGTTGGACATCGCCCAGCGTCAGAACGACAACTGGCTGCCGCGTGCGGCCATGGATTATGTCGCCGACCTGCTTGAGATCCCACGCATCCGCGCTTACGAGGTTGCCAGCTTCTACACCATGTTCAACAAGGCGCCGGTCGGCCGCCACCTGATCATGGTCTGCACGACTACGCCGTGCTGGCTGTGCGGTTCGGACGATGTCTTGCGGGCCATTGAGGACAAGACCGGGCTAAGGCCCGGCCAGAACGGCGATGACGGCATGTTCTCCGTGGTCGAGGTCGAATGCGCGGGCGCGTGCGTTAATGCCCCGATGGTGCAGATCAACGACGACTATTACGAAGACCTGAACTATGACCGCATGGTCACGCTGATCGACGAATTGAAGGACGGCAAGACACCGACCGTCGGGTCGCAGACCGGCCGTCACGGCAGCCAGGCGCAGGCGGGGCCGACCAGCCTGTTGGACCGGCGGCCGCCCGATGTCGTCGCAGCGGCGAGCGAGGACTGAGCGATGCTGCGTGACGAAGACCGCGTCTTCACCAATCTCTACGGCTGGGAGGATTGGGGCCTGGCCGGGGCGCGCGCCCGGGGCGTTTGGTCCAACACCAAGGATCTCGTCGCCATGGGCCGCGAGAAGATCATTTCGGAGGTCAAGGAGTCGGGCCTGCGCGGCCGGGGCGGGGCGGGGTTCCCGACCGGGATCAAATGGTCGTTCATGCCGAAGGAGACGGACCCGGATCGGCCCAGCTATCTGGTCATCAACGCCGACGAGTCGGAGCCTGGCGCCTGCAAGGACCGGGACATCATGCGCTTCGATCCGCACCGGCTGATCGAAGGCGCCCTGGTCTCGTCCTTCGCGCTGGGTGCGCATGCCTGCTACATCTATATCCGAGGCGAGTTCTACAACGAGGCCTCGCACATCCAGATCGCCATCGACGAGGCCTATGAGGCCGGTCTGCTCGGCAAAAATGCAGCCGACAGCGGTTGGGATTTCGACCTCTATCTGCACCGGGGTGCCGGCGCCTATATCTGCGGCGAAGAGACGGCGCTGCTGGAGAGCCTGGAGGGCAAGAAGGGCCAGCCGCGCAACAAGCCGCCCTTTCCGGCGGGCGCGGGCCTCTATAGCTGCCCGACGACGGTGAACAATGTTGAAACCATCGCGGTGGTGCCTGAGATTCTGCGGCGCGGCGGCCTGTGGTTTTCCAGCTTTGGCCGGCCCAAGAACGAAGGCATCAAGCTCTTCAGCATCTCCGGCCATGTCGCGCAGCCCTGCAACGTCGAAGAGGCGATGGGCATTCCGATGCGCGAGTTGATCGACAGGCATGCCGGCGGCGTTCGCGGTGGTTGGGACAATCTGAAAGCGGTCATCCCGGGCGGCGCATCAACGCCGATGATCCCGCGTGACGGCTGTGAAACCGCGCTCATGGACTTCGACGGCTTGAAAGAACTGCAGTCGGGCCTGGGCACCGGCAGCGTGATCGTCATGGACCAGTCCACCGACGTGATCTATGCCATCGCACGCCTGTCTTACTTCTACATGGACGAAAGCTGTGGCCAGTGCACGCCGTGCCGTGAGGGCACGGGCTGGATGTGGCGGGTGATGCAGCGCATGGTCAAGGGCAACGCCGAAGTCGACGAGATCGACACGCTGCTGGAGGTGACCAAGGAGATCGAGGGCCATACGATCTGTGCCCATGGCGACGCAGCAGCCTGGCCGGTCCAGGGCCTGATCCGCCATTTCCGGCCGGAGATGGAGCAGCGCATCCGTGACTATCGCGACCGGGTGCATGCCAGAGGGGCACATCAAATTGCCGCCGAATAAGTTTCATAGTCAACGTGTTGGCGGAGATTCTTAATGCCGAAGCTCACCATTGACGGCATCGAGATCGAGGTCGAGAAGGGCACGTCCGTCCTGCAGGCCTGCGAGCAGCTGGGCATCGAGATCCCGCGCTTCTGTTTCCACGACCGGCTGTCCGTCCCGGCCAATTGCCGCATGTGCCTGGTCGAGATGGAACGCGCGCCCAAGCCGGTCGCGTCTTGCGCCATGCCGGCCGGCGACGGCATGGTCATCCGCACCAATAGCGAGCTGGTTCACAAGGCCCGCAAGGGCGTGATGGAATTCCTGCTGATCAACCACCCGCTGGACTGCCCGATCTGCGACCAGGGCGGCGAGTGCGACTTGCAGGATCAGGCCATGGCCTATGGCTTCGACCGCAGCCGCTTTGCCGAAAACAAGCGCGCGGTGAAGGAGAAGTATCTCGGGCCCCTGATCAAGACCTTCATGACCAGGTGCATCCATTGCACCCGCTGCATCCGCTTCGCCGATGAGATCGCTGGCGTGCCGGAACTGGGCGCGACGGGCCGCAGCGAGCACATGGAGATCGGCACCTATATCGAGAAGGCGATCACCACCGAGTTGTCGGGCAACATGATCGACATCTGCCCGGTCGGTGCGCTGACCTCGAAGCCGTATGCGTTCTCCGCCCGCCCGTGGGAGCTGAAGCGCACCGAGACCATAGACGTGATGGACGCGGTCGGCAGCAACATCCGCGTGGACAGCCGAGGCGGCGAGGTCATGCGCACGCTGCCGCGCCTGCACGAAGCCATCAATGAGGAATGGATCAGCGACAAGACCCGCTTCGCTTATGACGGCCTGCGCCGCCAGCGCCTCGATCGGCCGTATGTGCGGCGCGATGGCAAGCTGGAACAGGCCACCTGGCCGGAGGCGTTCGGTGCCATCGCCAGCGCGATGGAGGGCCTGGACGGCGCGGCCATGGCGGCGATTGCCGGCGATCTATGCGATGTCGAGGCGATGTATGCGCTGAAGGGTCTGATGGCCTCCGTCGGCTCGCCCAACATCGATTGCCGCCAGGACGGTGCCAAGCTGCAGGCGGATGTCCGGGCCAGCTATCTCTTCAACACGGGCATCGCCGGCATCGAAGAGGCGGACGCGATCCTGATCGTCGGCTCGAACCCGCGCTGGGAGGCGGCGATGGTCAACGCCCGCATCCGCAAGCGCTGGCTGCAGGGCGGGCTGAAGGTCGGCGTCATCGGCCCGCAGGTCGACCTGACCTATCGCTATGACTATCTGGGCGCCGGCCCCGACACCCTGAAGGCGCTGGCCAATGGCTCGATCGAGTTCGCCGAAACACTGAAATCGGCGAAGAAGCCGATGCTGATCCTGGGCCAGGGGGCTCTGACGCGGGACGATGGCGGTCAGGTTCTCGCGGCCGTCCGGGCGATTACCGACAGTTTCGGCATGGTCAAGGACGGCTGGAACGGTTTCAACGTGCTGCACACCGCCGCCGCACGGGTCGGCGGTCTCGACATCGGCTTTGTGCCGGGTGATGGCGGCCGTGACGTGGCCGGCATCCTGGCCGGTGCCAGGGACGGGGCCATCAAGCTGGTCTGGCTGCTTGGCGCGGACGAGATCGACAGTTCAGCACTCAGCAGTGCCTTCGTGATCTATCAAGGCCACCACGGCGATGCCGGCGCCCATGCCGCCGACGTGATTCTGCCGGGCGCGGCCTATCCGGAGAAGAACGGCACATACGTGAACACCGAGGGCCGCGTGCAACATGCCAAGATGGCCGTGTTCCCGCCGGGCGACGCCCGCGAGGACTGGACCATCCTGCGCGCCTTCAGCCAACAGATCGGCAAACCGCTGCCGTTTAACGATCTACACCAACTGCGCCGCAAGCTGGCCGAAGACCATCCGGTCTTCGCCGAGATCGACACGCTTCATCCGACCGAATGGCAGCCATTCGGAAACGACGGCGAGATGGGCAGCGCAGCCTTTGCCTCGCCGATCGAAACCTTCTATATGACCGACCCCATCAGCCGGGCTTCGATCACCATGGCGAAATGCCTGGACGAGATCGAAGGCCGGGCGGCGGCGGAGTAGGGGGCGGACGATGGACGGCGGATTCTGGGGCGGCTACGTCTGGCCCGGCATCATCATCATCCTGCAGATCATTGCGATCATCGTGCCGCTGATCGTGGCCGTCGCCTATCTGACCTATGCGGAACGCAAAGTGCTGGGCGCCATGCAGTTGCGCCAGGGCCCCATGGTGGTCGGCCCCTGGGGCCTGCTGCAGCCGATCGCCGACGGCATCAAGATGATCGGCAAGGAAACCATCATCCCATCCGGCGCCAACCGCGTGGTCTTCATGATCGCGCCGATGCTGACCTTCCTGCTCAGCCTGGTGGCCTGGGCGGTGATCCCGTTCGATTACGGCCTGGTGCTGGCCGACATCAATGTCGGTATCCTTTACCTGTTCGCGATCTCGTCGCTTGGCGTCTACGGCATCATCATGGCCGGCTGGGCCTCGAACTCGAAATACGCCTTCCTCGGCGCCATGCGTTCGGCCGCGCAGATGGTGTCCTACGAGGTTTCGATCGGCTTCGTGATCATCACGGTCCTGATCTGCGTCGGCTCGTTGAACCTGACCGACATCGTCATGGCGCAGCAAGGGCTCTGGTTCGCCATCCCGCTGTTCCCGATGTTCGTGGTCTTCTTCATCTCGGCGCTGGCGGAGACCAACCGGTCGCCGTTCGACCTGCCGGAGGGCGAATCGGAGATCACCGGCGGCTTCATGGTCGAGTACTCGTCCATGACCTATGCCCTGTTCTTCCTCGGCGAATACGCCAACATGATCTTGATGAGCGGGATGACCACCATCCTGTTCCTCGGCGGCTGGCTGCCCCCCTTCGATGTCGCACCCTTCACCTGGATCCCGGGCCCGATCTGGTTCGCGCTGAAGGTGGCCCTGCTGCTGTTCGTCTTCATCTGGGTGCGCGGAACGATGCCGCGTTTCCGCTATGACCAATTGATGCGGTTGGGCTGGAAGGTCTTCCTGCCGTTCTCGCTGATCTGGGTCGTTCTCACCGCCGGCGCCGTGGTCGCATTCGACTGGCTGCCGAACTAGGGCCGAAAGGAAAGCAAGCTAGCCATGGCTTTCATCGATCGCCAAGCCCGCAACTTCCTGCTTCTGGAACTGCTCGGCGGCATGTGGCTGACGTTCCGCTATTTGTTCAAGCCCAAGGCAACCTTGAACTACCCCAATGAAAAGGGGCCGATCAGCCCCCGGTTCCGGGGCGAGCATGCGCTGCGCCGCTATCCTAACGGCGAGGAACGCTGCATTGCGTGCAAGCTGTGCGAGGCGATCTGTCCCGCCCAGGCGATCACCATCGAGGCGGAGCCTCGCGATGATGGCAGCCGGCGCACGACCCGGTACGACATCGACATGACCAAATGCATCTATTGCGGCATGTGCCAGGAGGCCTGTCCGGTGGATGCGATTGTCGAAGGACCGAACTTCGAGTACGCAACGGAAACCCGCGAAGAGCTGTTCTACAACAAGGAAAAGCTGTTGCAGAACGGCGATCGCTGGGAGGCGCAACTGGCGGCAAACATTGCCGCCGACGCACCGTACCGCTAGAACGACGCCAGCGATGCCGCTCGGGCATCGCCGGGTTGAGATGAGGATCAGAAGGGGCGTTCGCCCCGAACCCAGAGTATCGGTTTCGATCGCCAGTTCGATCGAACACCACCCAGTCTGTTTGAGGAGCCGTCCGATGGTGGCCCGTGAGATCAAATCATATCGTCATGTCATGGACGACCGGGCTGGCGCATCCGACCGGGGCGGGCGGTTATGATTCTCGAGACGATCGCCTTTTATCTCTTCGCGTTCATCACCATCGCCTCGGCGGTGATGGTGATCTCGTCGAAAAACCCGGTGCACTCGGTGCTGTTCCTGATCCTGGCCTTCTTCAACTCCGCCGGCCTGTTCATTCTGATGGGGGCGGAGTTCCTGGCCATGATCCTGATCGTGGTCTATGTCGGCGCGGTGGCGGTGCTGTTCCTGTTCGTCGTCATGATGCTGGACGTGAATTTCGCCGAACTGCGCGCCGGGTTTCTGCAATACCTGCCGATCGGCGGCCTGATCGGGCTGATCCTGTTGATTGAACTGATCTTCATTCTCAGCGCCTGGGTTCTGGCGCCGGAGGCGACGACGGTCGCGCAAGCACCGGTTCCTGGCGGTGACGTCTCCAACACCGAAGCCCTTGGCCGGCTCATCTACACCGACTACGCCTACCTATTCCAGGCGGCGGGCCTGATCCTGCTGGTCGCCATGATCGGCGCTATCGTGCTGACGCTTCGCCAGCGCGTCGGGGTGCGCAAGCAGAAGATCGCAGACCAGATAGGTCGCAAGCGCGAGGAAGCCGTGGCCGTGCGCAAGGTCGGCACGGGCGAGGGGATCTGAGCCATGGGCGTCGGTCTTGAGCACTTCCTCGTCGTCGCGGCGATCCTGTTCACGCTGGGCATTTTCGGTATCTTCCTGAACCGGAAGAACGTCATCATCATCCTGATGTCGATCGAACTGATGCTGCTGGCGGTCAACATCAATCTGGTCGCCTTCGCGACCCATCTGAACGACTTAGTCGGCCAGGTCTTCGCGCTGTTCGTCCTGACGGTGGCGGCAGCGGAAGCGGCGATCGGTCTGGCGATCCTGGTGGTCTATTTCCGCAACCGCGGCTCGATCCAGGTCGACGACGTGAACCTGATGAAGGGCTAAGCCGCCATGGATACCTTAGCCTTCTTCGCCATCTTCCTGCCGATCATCGGCTCGGTGCTGGCAATGCCGTTCGGCCGTGCCTGGGGCGACCATGCCGCCATGGCCGTGTCGATCGCCTGCGTCTGCCTAGCGGCGATCTTCTCCATCATCCTGTTCTTCAACATCGTTGGCGGCGACGACCGCATCGTGACGCTGTTTACCTGGATGGCGGTCGGCGACCTGCAGTTTTCCTGGGCGCTGCGCTTCGACAGCCTGACGGCGGTGATGTTGATCGTCGTGAACGGCGTGTCGTCGATGGTGCACATCTACTCCGTCGGCTACATGCACCACGACCCGCACCGGCCGCGCTTCTTCGCCTATCTCAGCATGTTCACCTTCATGATGCTGATGCTGGTGACGGCGGACAATCTGATCCAGCTGTTCTTCGGCTGGGAGGGCGTTGGCGTTGCGTCCTATCTCTTGATCGGCTTTTGGTACGACAAGAATAGTGCCAACCAGGCGTCGATGAAGGCGTTCATCGTCAACCGGGTCGGCGATTTCGGCTTCATGCTGGGCATCCTGGCGATCTTCCTGATCTTCGGTTCGGTCGAGTTCGAGGTCATCTTCGAGAATGCCGCCAGCATGGCGGACGCCACCTTCCACTTCCTGGGCTGGGAGGTGCATGCCCTGACCACGGCCTGCCTGCTGCTGTTCATCGGTGCCATGGGCAAATCGGCCCAGCTTGGCTTGCACACATGGCTGCCGGACGCCATGGAGGGGCCGACCCCGGTCTCCGCCCTGATCCATGCCGCGACCATGGTGACCGCCGGCGTGTTCATGCTGGCGCGCATGTCGCCCGTGTTCGAGTACGCGCCCTGGGCACTGTTGGTGGTCTGCATCGTCGGCGCGTTGACGGCCTTTATCGGCGCCACGATCGGCATGACACAGTGGGACATCAAGCGGGTCATCGCCTATTCGACGATGAGCCAGCTTGGCTACATGTTCTTTGCCATCGGCGTCTCGGCTTATCAGGCGGCGATCTTCCACCTGATGACGCACGCCTTCTTCAAGTCCCTGCTGTTCCTGAGCGCCGGTTCGGTCATTCACGCCATGTCCGACGAGCAGGACATGCGCAAGATGGGCGGCCTGGCCCGCCACATCCCGTGGACCTACGCGATGATGTGGATCGGCAGTTTGGCGCTGGCCGGTATCGGCATTCCGATGACCTTCGGCATCGGCTTCCTGTCAGACCTTCCGGGCATCGGCTTTGCCGGCTTCTACTCCAAGGATCTGATCATCGAGGCGGCCTTTGCCGACCATACCTGGTTCGGCGTTCTGGCCTACTGGCTGGGCACGCTGGCCGCCTTCATGACCGCCTTCTACAGCGGCCGGCTGATCTTCCTCACCTTCCACGGCAAGTCGCGGGTGGAAGAAAAGGTGATGGCGCACGTCCACGAATCACCCTGGGTGATGCTGGGCCCGCTGTGCGTGCTGGCGTTCGGCGCGACCTTTGCCGGCGCCATCGGCTATTACTGGCTGGTCGGATACGGCCTGGAGGACTTCTGGGGCCACAGCATCCTTGTTCTGCCCGGCAACGACACGATCGAGGCGGCCCACCATGTGGCGCTGTGGGTCAAGCTGACGCCGCTGGCGCTGGCGGTGTCCGGCCTGGTCATTGCCTGGCTCTACTACATCGTCATCCCGTCGCTGCCGGCGACGACGGTCCGCGCCTTCCGGCCGATCTACTATCTGTTCTTCCACAAATGGTACTTCGACGAGCTCTATGACTACGCCTTCGTGCGCGGCGCCATGAAGGGCGGCGACGAGTTGTGGAAGGTCGGCGACCAGAAGATCATAGACGGGCTGGGTCCGAACGGGTTCGCCAGCGCCTCGCGCGCGCTCGGCGGCCGCTTCAGCCGGCTGCAGTCCGGCTACATTTACCACTACGCCTTCGCCATGCTGATCGGTGTCGTGGTGTTCGTTTCCTGGTATTTCTGGGGCCTTGGTGGCTGACGCGAGATCACGAGCGGATTGATGAGCAACTTCCCCATCCTGTCTCTGATCACGTTCCTGCCGCTGGTGGGCGCGGCCATGATCTTCGTCATGGTCCAGGGCAAGGACCAAGAGGACATCGCCCGCCGGTCGCGCTGGATGGCGCTGTTTACGTCCGGCATCACATTCCTGATCAGCCTGGTCCTGTGGATCGATTTCGATCGCAGCACGGCCGACTTCCAGTTCGTCGAGACGCTGGAGTGGTTTCCGGGCCTGAACATCTCCTACCACATGGGCGTCGACGGCATTTCGGTGCTGTTTGTCCTCTTGTCGACCTTCCTGACGCCGATCTGCATCTTGGCGAGCTGGGAGTCGATCAAGGATCGGGTCAAGGAATACATGATCGCGTTCCTGATCCTGGAAACCATGATGGTCGGGATGTTCTGCGCGCTCGACTTCGTGCTGTTCTACGTCTTCTTCGAGGGCGTGCTGATCCCGATGTTCATTATCATCGGAGTCTGGGGCCACGGCGAGCGGCGGGTCTACGCGGCGTTCAAGTTCTTCCTCTACACGCTTCTGGGCTCGGTCCTGATGCTGTTGGCTCTGCTGGTCCTCTACCTGCAGGCCGGCACGACCGACATCCCGACCCTGATGCAGACGCCGTTGGCCAGCAGCCTGCAGATCTGGCTGTGGCTGGCGATGTTCGCCTCGTTCGCGGTCAAGATCCCGATGTGGCCGGTGCATACCTGGCTGCCGGACGCCCACGTCCAGGCACCCACCGCCGGCTCTGTCATTCTGGCCGGCGTGCTGTTGAAAATGGGCGGCTACGGCTTCTTAAGGTTCTCGATCCCGATCCTGCCCGAGGCGACGGAAACACTGACGCCGTTGATCTACGTCCTGAGCGCGGTGGCGATCGTCTATACCTCGCTGGTGGCTCTGGCCCAGCCCAACATGAAAAAGCTGATTGCCTATTCGTCGATCGCGCATATGGGCTTCGTGACCATCGGCATATTCACCCTGACGATGGCAGGCGTGACAGGGTCGATCGTCCAGATGCTCAGCCACGGTATTGTGTCCGCCGCCCTGTTCCTCTGCGTCGGCGTGGTTTATGACCGGCTGCACACGCTAGAAATCTCGCGTTACGGCGGTTTGGTGCACAACATGCCGAAATATGCCGCCGTGTTCATGGTGTTCATGCTGGCCTCGGTCGGTCTGCCCGGCACCAGCGGTTTCGTCGGCGAGTTCCTGATCCTGATCGGCACATTCCAGGTGAACACCTGGGCGGCCGTGTTCGCGGCCACCGGCCTAATCCTGGGCGCGGCCTATATGCTCTATCTCTATCGACGCGTGGTGTTTGGCAAGCTGACCAAGGATGACGTGAAGGCGATGCCGGACCTGAACGCGCGCGAACTGGCGATCTTCGTGCCGATGATCCTGATCGTGATCTGGCTCGGCATCTACCCGTCCAGCTTCACCGATATCACCGATGCGTCGGTCATCAACCTGATCGAAAACTATCAGCAAGCGCTGGCCGACGCCGATGGCGTCGACGTGGCGGCGCAGTAGGCGAGGGGCGGTTCGATGACCAGCACCGATTTGATCGTCGCCTTGCCGGAGATCTTCCTGGCCGTCATGGGCATGGCCTTGTTGATGGTGGGCGTGTTCGCGCGCGGCAATCCCTCGCGACTGGTCAATTACCTGGCCGTGATCACGTTCGCGATCGCCGGCATCTTGGCGGTCGCCACCTTCGATGGATCGCAAAGCGCGTTTGGCGGCCTGTTCCAAGTCGACAGTTTCGGCCTGTTCATGAAGCTGCTGGTCCTGTTGGGCGCGGCCCTCACCTTGATCATCAGCCAGGACTTTATCGAGCGTGAGCAGATGGCGCGCTTCGAATACGGTGTCCTGTTCGTCTTCGCCACGCTGGGCATGATGATGATGATCAGCGCCGGCGACCTGATCTCGCTCTATCTCGGCCTGGAGTTGCAGAGCCTCTGCCTCTACGTGATCGCGGCCTTCCGGCGCGACACGGCGCGCTCGTCGGAGGCGGGGTTGAAGTACTTCGTGCTCGGCGCGCTGAGTTCCGGCCTGTTCCTGTATGGCGCCTCGATGGTCTACGGCTTTGCCGGCACGACCAGCTTCGCCGGGCTGGCAACGGAGTTTGCCGGCGAGGGTGGGCCGGCCGTCGGCCTGATCGTCGGTATCGTCTTCATCGCGGCCGCGCTCGCCTTCAAGGTTTCGGCGGTACCGTTCCATATGTGGACGCCGGACGTCTATGAGGGGGCGCCGACGCCGGTCACCGCGTTCTTCGCCGTCGCGCCCAAGATCGCGGCGATCGCCCTGTTCACCCGCGTGCTGATCGAACCGTTCGGCGATCTGGTGGCCCAGTGGCAGCAGATCATTGTCGTCACGTCGGTCCTGTCGATGGCCCTGGGCGGCTTTGCCGCCCTGGCGCAGACCAACATCAAGCGCCTGATGGCCTATTCATCCATCGGCCATGTCGGCTATGCGCTTGTTGGCCTGGCCGCCGGGTCGCAGGATGGGGTGCGCGGGCTGATCGTCTACATGTCCATTTATTTGGCCATGAATGTCGGTGCCTTCGACCGCGCGGCCATTGACGCGCATGCACAGGATGCAGGCGAAGGTGCCGACATTCATGGCCAGATAGATCGACATGTAGACGATCAGCCCGCGCACCCCGTCCTGCGATCCGGCGGCCAGACCGACAAGCGCGTAACC
>JBCDFV010000071.1:0-15050 GCA_039177555.1 Pseudomonadota bacterium
AACAGACGCAGCGATTTGATGAACGCGGTCATGGGGCACTCTCCTCTGTTTGGGTTCGCATGCAGGCATTCGCCGGACGGTGACGTCTGCCTCGCGAATCGCGCCGCATAGCGTACCAATGGCGCGAGAATCTGAGAAGCCCCGAGCGGGGTGTGGGCGTGTTACATCAGGCCGGGCAGCCAGGTTGCCGTCCCCGGCAGCAGCCAGACCAGGAAGGCGATGACCAGGATCATTATCCAATAGGGCACGGAGCCCCTGAAGATCTCGCCCAATCGGACCGAGGGATCGGGCACCGCGCCCTTGACGGTGTAGACCAGCAGGCCGAAGGGTGGTGTCAGCAAGCCCGCCTCGATGACCAGGATGCCGAAGATCGCGAAGGCGAACGGGTCGAACCCGGCGATTTGCGCGATCGGCACGAAGATCGGCACCGTCAGCAAGATAATCGACACGCTGTCGATCAGCATGCCCAGCAGCAGCCAGATGCCGGCCATGATCAGCACCAGCACGATGGGTGCGACGTCGAGGCCGGCGAACACGCCGGAGATGACGTTCACCGCACCGCCCATGGCCAGCAGGCGGGAATACATCGAGGCGGCGATCAGCAGGATCATGATCGGCGCGGTCGTCTTGCCGGCGTCGAAGATGGCCTGCATGATCTCGCGGCCGCGCATGCCCTTGGCGATGCCGAGGGCCAAGGCGCCCAAGGCGCCGAAACCGGCGGCCTCGGTCGGTGTGAAGATGCCGCCCCAGATGCCGCCGATCACCAGGATGATCAGGGCTAGGATGCCGACGCCGCCGATGACCTCGCCGCGCAGCGCCTCCGGCGACTTTTCCTCCTCCAACAACTCACTGGTGTGCGGCGCGATGTCAGGGTTACGCACTGCGGCAAAGACGCAATAGGCGCAGAACAGAAGCGCCAGCAGGATGCCGGGCACGACGCCGGCAACAAACAGCGCACCGACGGACATCTCGGTCAAGATCGCCCAGACGATCAACAGCACCGACGGCGGGATCAGCATGCCCAGGCAGGCGCTGCCGGCGACCGATCCCAGCGCGTAGGTCTTGCGATAGCCCAAGCGCCGCATTTCCGGATAGGCGATGCGGCTGAAGGTGGCGGCCGAGGCGATCGACACGCCGGTGACCGCCGCGAAGACCGCGTTGCCCGCCACCGTGGCGACGGCAAGGCGGCCTGGCAGACGGCGCAAGGTGCGGTCGCACAGCCGGTAAAGATCCTTCGCCGCCCCCGATTTGGAGACGAAATCCCCCATAAGCACGAAGAGGGGTATAACGGCGAAGACCTGGTTTCGAATGGCCTCGTACGCGGTCGTGCCCAGAAGAGAGAGCGCGATGTCCCAACTGCCGAAGATCAGATAGACCCCCAGCACGCTGGCCACGCCGAGCGCGATGGCGATGTGCACACCCAGCACGATCAGGACGACCAGCAGCCCCAGCATGTAAAGGACGATATCGGTTCCCAACTGTGCCTCCGGTGGCGTTCTGGCTTTTCGGGGTTTCGCGGCCTAGACCCGGGCCGCCTCGGCGTCGGCGTCCAGGTCCGGCGGCAGGCGGCCGGTCCAGTCGAGAAACATCAGCATGGCGTAGACCATGGCCGCGAAGATCGAGGTGATCAGCACCAGCGTGCGTACGGGATAGGTCGGCACGCGCAAGGCGCCCTCACCCTCATATTCACCGATCGCCCAGGCATCCACCATCGGGTCCCAGGTGCTGAACGCGGTGCCCAGGAAGAAGGCGATGCCAAGCAGCGCGGTCAGCGTGCGGATCAAGCGTCGGCCGATCGGGCCGGTGAGTTCCGCCATCACCGTCGTGCGCAGCATGGAGCCGGTGTAGATCGCCAGCGGCAACTGGAGGAACGTCACCGAAACGACTGAATTCTTGATGATTTCCGCGGTGCCGAGCAGCGGGCTGTCGAAGAAGTACCGGCCCATGACATCGACGAAGATCATGACCGCGAGGACCAGCACCCAGAACGCGGAGATCACATGGATCGTGCGCGCGAGCCAGAACATCCCTCGGTGTAGGCCCATTGATCCTGTGCCCTCCCCCGCTTTGACTAGGCCCTTGTCACCAGGCCATTAGGATTCAGCATACCGACGCCGGAGTGCTTTTCAAGCAGCTAGTTAGCGCTTGATAAATTAGCCGGGCTGGACGACGCTGGCCAAAAAGCGACTGACGGGGACGACGATGATCCGGCTGTGGGGGCGTGCCAACTCGATCAACGTTCAGAAGGTGCTCTGGTGCGCGGCGGAATTGGATCTGTCGATCGAGCGCATCGATGCCGGCGGCCCGCATGGTGGGCTCGACACGGCCGAGTTTCGCGCCCTGAACCCCAACGCCAAGGTGCCATGCCTGGACGATGGCGGCTTCGTACTTTGGGAATCCCATGCCGTCATTCGCTATCTGGCCCGGCGCTATGGGAACGGCCGGCTGATCCCCGCGGATGTCGAGGCACAGGCGATCGCCGACCAGTGGATCGACTGGACCGTGAACGAGGCCTGGACCGATTTGCGGCCGGTCTTCTGGGGCCTGGTGCGAACGGCGCCAGCCGACCGCGACAGCACCGCGATCGAAGCGCACCAACGACTGCTGGGCCGCAAACTTGCCATCGTCGACCGCTGGCTGGCCGATCGTCCGTTCATCGCTGGCGAGATGCTGACCATCGGCGACATCCCGTTGGGCTGTCTGGTCTATCGCTGGCACGCCATCGACATGCCCCATCGCGACCTGCCGAACCTGCGTCGCTGGTACGACGGGTTGACGACAAGAGCCGGCTTTCAACGCTTCGTCATGTTGCCTTTGAGCTGAGTTTCGCGCTCGTGGCCTGAGTTGACCTGCCCCCTTATTTAGCGCATGATAATTTACGACGCGCCCGGTGACGGGCGATCACGTGGGCCCGACCGCGGCGGCGTCAGATGGGATGCAAGCCGCGAAAAAGAACAACGCGGCCCCTAGCCGGGAGGAGAATGTCACCCATGAAAACACGCGCAAAAACCCTTGTTACGACAGCGCTTGTCGGCGCAACGATGGCGGCCGCGGCCGGCCTGTCGACGGTTGCGAACGCGGATGACTTCACGTTGCGCATCGGCTCCGGCCATCCCAATGGCCCGTCGGTCTATGTCTCCGTGGCCGCCGACTATTTCGTGCCGGAGGTGACCCGCCGGGTCGCCGAAGAGACGGACCACACGGTCGAGTTCGTCGAGGCCTATGGCGGCGCGATCGCAGGCGTTGCCGAGACGCTGGAGGCGGTCGAGAGCGGCCTCCTGGATATCGGCGTCTATTGCTTCTGTTTCGAACCCGCGAAGCTGTTCTTGCACAACTTTCCCTACTACGCGCCGTTCGGACCTCAGGACTCCGTTTCGGCGATGCAGTTGGTGCGGCAGGTCTATGACCAGCACCCTTGGCTGACCGAGGTTTTCGAGGAGGATTACAACCAGATCCTGCTGGGGCTGAGCGGCTGGGACAATTATCACCTGGGCACGACGTTCGAGTGGGAGACCACCGAGGATTTGAGCGGCGAGAAGATCGGCGGCGCCGGCCCCAACCTGCCTTGGCTTGAATATGCCGGTGCCGTGCCGGTTCAATCGACCTTGCCGGACGGTTATCTGTCCTTGCAGACAGGGGTTTACGACGGTTGGCTAATGTTCCCATCGGCCTATCTGGGTTTTCGGTTCTATGAGCCCGCGCCGTACTACACCCTGATCGGCTTCGGCGCGATGCCGGTCAACGGACTGACCATGAACACCGACAGCTTCAACCGGCTGCCGGAAGATGTGCAGCAGATCATCTTGGAGGTCGGGCGCGAGTATGAGCAGCAATCCGGTGTCGCGCTCGACGAGCGGCAGGCCAGCGGTTTGTCCGGGCTTGAGGCCGAGGGTGCCACGATCCGTACGTTGGACCCGGCGGTTCGGTCCGCCTGGGCGGCCTCGCTGGCGGATTTCCCCAGCGTTCAAGCCGCTGATGCCGACGGGCGCGACATGCCCGGCAGCGACGTGATGGCGACCTATCTGCAAGTGGTTACCGACAGCGGCTATGACTGGCCGCATGCCTACACGCTTGAGTAAGACCCGCGCCGGCCGGGGGGACGGAAGCCTCCGGCCGGCCCGCATTTAACGGAGACGTGAGCGCATGAAGATCGGTTACTTCACCATGCCGATCCACCCGGTGGATCGGAACTACACCGAAACCCTGCAGGAGGACCGAGAGGCCGTCATCCTGGCCGACCGGCTAGGCTTTTCGGAGGCCTATATCGGCGAGCACGTCACCGACAAGGCGGAGACCATCACATCCTGCGCCATCTTCCTGGCGACCCTGATCAACGAGACCAAGGACATCCGACTGGGCACGGGCACGATCAACATGCCCAACGGCCACCCGGCCGCGATCGCCGCCCAGATCGCCATGCTGGACCATCTGATGGAAGGACGGCTGCTGTTCGGCATCAGCCCGGGCGGTCTGCTGTCCGACGCCGAGGTCTTTGGTAACCTCGATGCCAACCGGACCGAGATGTTCGTGGAGTGCATCAACCAGGTGCTGGCCATCTGGGACGGCGAGGCGCCCTACAACATCGAGGGCAAATACTGGAACATCTCGACCGAGCGCACGATGATGCCGGACATCGGCCAGGGCATCATCGCCAAACCCTACCAGCAGCCGCACCCGCCGATCATCGTGACCGCCGTCGCGCCCTTCTCCAAGGGGGTGGTTTCGGCCGCCGCGCGCGGCTGGGAGCCGATATCGGCCAACTTCCTGATGCCGCCCTGGGTGGCCAGCCATTGGCCGAAATATGTCGAGGGCTGCGAGCAGGGCGGACGGCCGGCGGACCCGGCCAACTGGCGGGTGGCCAAGAGCATCTTCGTCGCCGAGGACGAGGCGACCGCGCGGGACTATGCCCGTGGCCGCGGAAGCCCTTACGTCCATTACTTCAACCAACTTGTTACCAAGCTGGTGGCCAATGGGCGACCGGAATTGTTCAAGCGTGATCGTAACATGCCGGACGAAGCCGTTACGTTGGAATACGTTTTGGACAATCTGGTGATCTACGGAACACCGGAGAAGGTGACGGATGAACTGCTGGCCTTCCGTGAAGAGGTCGGCGATTTCGGCACCCTGCTCTATTGCGGGCACGACTGGGCGGACAAGCGGTTGGGCCGGCGTTCGATGGAACTGATGGCGGAGAAGGTGATGCCGGCGGTCAACGCGGCCATCGGCACGTCGAGCGACGCCGCCGCCGCGGAGTAAACTGCCGTGATGTTCGTCGAGGTGAACGGCACCAAGCTTTGGACGCGGATTGATGGACCGGATGACGGACCGTGGCTGGTGCTGAGCAACTCGCTGGCGGCGACCCACGCGATGTGGGACCCGCAGATGGAGCTGCTGACCACCAAGTATCGCGTCCTGCGCTACGACAGTCGCGGACATGGCGCGAGCGCGGCCCCGCCGGCGCCGTACAGTTTCGACGACCTTATCGGCGACGTCGTCGGGCTTTTAGACCATTTCGACGTCGCGCGCTGTAGCTTCATGGGCCTGTCGATGGGCGGCATGATCGGCCTGGGCCTGGCGCTTCAGCACAGCGAACGGATCGACCGGCTGGTCTGTTGCGACGCCCGTGCCGACGCGCCGCCGCCGTTCGTGCAAAGCTGGGTCGACCGGATTGCCGTGGTCCGCGAAAAGGGCACGGCCGCCCTGGTCGACGGCACCCTGGACCGTTGGTTCAACGCGGCGTTTCGCGACGGCGCGCCCAAGGCCGTCATCAAGGCAGGCGCCATGATCTCCGGCACCAACGACGAGGGCTATATCGGTTGCGCGGAGGCGATCAGACGGCTCGACTATCTGCGCCTGCTGCCGACATTGACGGTGCCGACGCTCTATGTGGTCGGCAAGCAGGATATGGGCGCGCCGGCCGAGGCGATGGCGGCGATGGCCGAGGCCACGCCGGGCGGCCTCTATGCGGAGATCGACCCGGCCGCGCACATCGCCAATTGGGAGAACCCGGAAGCGTTCAACGCCGTGATCGCGCCCTTCCTGAAACTGGCGTGATAACGGGCGGATGAAAACGCCGCGGGAGCGCGTCCCCTACTCCGCCATCGTTGATCGGCCGGCTCTGCGATTGCCGGACGGCGGCCGTCTGATCGTCTGGGTCATCGTCAATATCGAGGATTGGGATATCGGCGGCCCGATGCCGCGCACGGTGTTGCCGCCGCCGATGGGCCAACCCTTGCTGCCCGACCTGCCGAACTGGGCCTGGCATGAATACGGCATGCGGGTCGGCTTCTGGCGTCTGCTCGATGTCTTGCAGCGCCACGGCGTGCCCGCCACCTTGGCCCTGAACGGCCGGGTTTGCGACACCTACCCGCGCGCGGTCAGCGCCGGGCTGGAGGCTGGCTGGGAGCTGATGGGCCACGGCCATGTTCAGGGACCGATGCATCGGCTGGACGACCAGCGCGCGGAAATCCGCAAGGCCTTGGACACGATCGAGGCCTTCTCCGGCAAACCTGTGCGGGGCTGGGAGAGCCCAGGCCTGACCGAGACGTTAGAGACGATCGACATCCTGCGCGAGGAAGGCGTGGAATATGTCGCGGACTGGGTCTTGGACGACCAGCCGGTCGAGATCGCCACCAGCGCCGGGCCGATGATCTCGGTCCCCTATACCGTCGAGACCAACGATATCGCGGTCCATGCGCTGCAAAACCATGCCTCCGACATGCTGTTCCGGCGCGGGGTCGACCAGTTTGAGCAGCTTTATGCGGAAAGCGAGACGATCACGCGGGTCATGTCGATCAGCCTGCACCCCTACCTGACCGGGGTGCCGCACCGCATCCGCTATCTCGACCAACTGCTGAGCCACATCGCCGACCGGCCGGGCGTCCTGTTCTGGACAGGCGAGCAGATTCTGGATTGGTATAAGAAGGTCCGTCCCCCGCAAGGCTGACCGTCGACATGTCCCGCCCCCCCTTTTCCGAGACCGATGCCGGCACCGACCGGCGCACCAAGCGCGCCCGGATTACCCCCGGCCCCGCCGGGCGACGCCTGCCGTCGGACGAACGGGTCGGCCAGATCGTGGCCGCGGCGATCGACTATTTCGCAGAGGTCGGGCTGGAAGGGAACACGCGCGAGCTGGCCCAGCGTATCGGCATCACCCAGCCCCTGCTGTACAAGTACTTTCCGTCGAAAGAGGATCTGGTCGACGCGGTCTACAGCGAGCTGTTCGTCAACCGCTGGCGCGCCGAATGGAATGACTGGCTGGGCGACCCCGCGACCGAGCCGGGTTGGAACCTGGCCGACCGGATCTATGGTTTCTACAGATCCTATGCCGCTTACGTCTTCCGCTATGACTGGAGCCGGCTGTTCATGTTCAACCTGCTGGCCGATCGTGACACTAAGAGCGCCCACGACTTCATGCACCTGGTCCAAGACCGGATCATCGACAAGATCTGCGAGGGCGTGCGGGCGACGCACGGCCTGCCATCGCCGGCCCAGGTTCCCCTCACCGATCGCGAGCGCGAGATTGCCTGGGCCCTGCATGGCGGGCTGTTCTACCTGACCGCACGGCGCGACATCTACGACCTGACCTTGCATGCGGAGCCGGACGATATCCTGAGGGCGGCGATCGATCGGTTTCTGGCCGGTGTGCCGAATGCCTTGGCCAAGGCCATTGGCTGACGCCATTTTGATGAGCGAAAAAACTTGCGCGCCCAGATCGTGCGATGTTAAGTTATCAAATGATAAATAAGGAGCAGCGTCGATGTCGGTATCACGCTTCGAACATGTCCTGATCATGGCCGAGGATTTGGAGGCGACGAAGGATTTCTTCGCCGACGTGGTCGGCCTCAGCGTCGGCTGGCGGCCGGACTTTCCGTTTCCCGGCTATTGGATGTATCTGAACGACAGTCCGTGCGTGCATCTGGCCGCCAAGCAGCTGGACGCGGAAGGCGCCGACTATCTGGACGCCAAGGATGGCGGCGACGGCGGCAGCGGTTGCATCGACCACATCGCCTTTCTGGCCGACGACATGGAAGGCTTTCGGGCACGGCTGGAGGCGGCCGGCATTCCCATGCGCCACCGCCACGTGCCGGGATCGCCGGTGCAGCAGATCTTCATCGAGGATCCCAACAACGTCACCGTCGAGTTGAACTTTCCGGCGGGCGCGTAGCCGGCCGCCGGCAGACGAGGAGATCGTCATGGCCGTTTCCCTGCACCCCAACGACAGCCGCGCCCCGTCCCGCGCCGAACTTCTTGGCCGGGCCGAAGAGTTGGTGCCGGTCCTGCGCGAGCGGGCCGACGCGACGGAGGAATTGCGGCGCCTGCCCGATGAGACCGAAAAGGCGTTTCATGACAGCGGTCTGTTCCGGATGCTGCAGCCCCAACGGGTCGGCGGCAGCGAGCTTGACTACGGCATTCTGGTCGATGCCGGGGCGATGATCGCCAGGGGCTGTGCCTCCAGCGCTTGGAACCTGACCAATCTGGCCAGCCATCACTGGATGATGGCCATGTTCCCCAAACAGGCGCAAGACGAAGTCTGGACCGCGAACCCGGACACGCTGATCGCATCGTCCTTCATTTTCCCGGCCGGGCGGGCCAGGCGGGCGCCCGGCGGCTATGTCATTTCCGGCAAATGGCCGTTTTCCAGCGGCGTCGACAATTCCGATTGGAACATGCTGGCCGGCGTGGTGTCCGAGGAGGATCCGGAGGAGCCGCACGAGTACCGCGTCTTCCTGCTGCACAAGAACGACTACGAGATCATCGACACCTGGTTCGCCGCCGGCCTGCGCGGCACCGGCAGCAAGGACGTGAAGGCGAGCGAAGTGTTCGTTCCGGAGCACCGGACCCTGGCCGTCGCCAATACCAAGGGCGGCGGGACGCCTGGGTCGGAGGTCAATCCGGCGGTGGTCTATCGCCTGCCGGTGTTCGCCCTGTTCCCGTTCGTGTTGAGCGGGGTCGCGTTGGGCATCGCCGAAGGGATCGCCGGCGATTATCTGGACGCCGCGCGGTCGCGGGTGACCAACTATACCGGCGCCAAGATCGGCGATTTTCAAGCGGTGCAGATCAAGGTCGCCGAGGCCAGCGCGGCGGCCCAGGGCGCACGGCTGATGATGCAGAATTGCTGCGCCGAGGCGACGGCGATGATCGCGGACGGCACGGTGCCCGACATCGAACGCAAGGTGTCCTACCGGCGCGACGGCGCCTTTTCGGTCGGCCTTTGTACCAGGGCGGTCGACCTGATCGCCGGTGTCAGCGGTGCCGGCGGCCTGTACAACCGCAACCCGGTTCAGCGGGCCTTCCGTGACGTTCACGCCGTGAACGCCCATATCGCCTTCAACATGGACATGGCGGGCACCGCGTATGGTCGCGTGGCCATGGGGCATTCGCCAGATAACCCGACATTGTAGGCGACACCGCTCACCACGCTTCAGGACGAGGAGGACCCATGGCAACGGACGCCAAGCCGGCCCCGCCCCTCACCATGGATCGGCCAGAGATCGATCCGCACGATTTCCGCACGGCGCTGGGCAACTTCGTCACCGGCGTCACCGTAATCACGACGCGCGGGGCGGACGGTACTCTGGCCGGCATGACCGCCAACTCGTTCAACTCCGTCTCGCTCGACCCGCCGCTGATCGTCTGGAGCATTTCGATGTTCGCGCCCAGCCTGGCGGCGTTTCGCGAGAACAACTATTTCGCCGTCCACGTCCTGGCGGCCGATCAGACGCAGCTGTCCAACCAGTTCGCCCGGCCGTCGGAGAACAAGTTCGCCGACCTTGAGGTCCAGGAAGGGCTGGGCGGCGTTCCGCTTTTGGACGGCGTCGCTGCACGGTTCGAATGCCGCAACGAGTACAATTATTATGGCGGCGATCATGTGGTGATGATCGGCCGGGTCGAGCGCTATCACCATTGGCATAAGAAGCCGCTGGTGTTCCATCGCGGGCGCTACAGCGCCCTGGTTGACTAAACAGACGGGAAGCAGACATGCCGGACGGCGGCGATATCAAGCATTTCGAGGTGGTGTTCGACTGCGAGGCGCGGTCGACCGGCAAGATGCGCAACGACATCGCCGTGCGCATGGTCGAACCCTTCGTCGAGAGCTTCGACATGGCGACGGACGAAGGCCCGTTCCATGGCGGCGAAAGCTCCGCGCCGCCGCCCCTGGCCTATTTCACCGCCGGGCTGGCCGGCTGCATCATGACCCAGATCCGGGCGTTTGCGAAACGGCTGCGCATCCCATTGGAAGGTGTGAAGGTGGCTGCCCGCCTGCATTGGCGGGGCGAGCAGGTCGGCCGCGACCCGTACGTGACCGCGCCGGTCGGCTTTTCGCTGGACATCGACCTCGACACCACGGCATCCGTCGACGACCAGCTGCGTCTGATCGCGGCGGCCAAGAAGGGCTGCTTCATTGAGCAGACCTTGGCGCAATCCAACACCGTCGACCATCGGTTGAAGGTCGGCGATGACTGGATTAAGGCCTGACCGGCGCCCTAGCCCCCATGGACGCGGTACCGCAACGGGCCGGCCGGCTCAGCCGGGCGGAACGCGAACGGCACATCCTGCAAGAGGCGATTTCGTTCTTTGCCGAGCGGGGGTTCAGCGGCCAGACGCGCGAGCTGGCCAAGCGGATCGGCGTCACCCAGCCCCTGCTCTACCGCTATTTCCCGACCAAGGCGGACCTGATCGAACGGGTCTATGAAGAGGTCTATCTCAGCCGCTGGGACCCGGGATGGCGGAACCTGATCACCGACCGGTCGATCAATCTGCGCGACCGGCTGATCCGCTTCTACACGCTTTACACCGAGGCCATCTTCACCCGCGACTGGATGCGCATCTACATGTTCTCCGGCCTGCACGGGCAGCCGATCAACGAGCGCTATATCGCCCATGTCGAGGAACATCTGCTGGCCCCGATCGTTGCCGAGATGCGGGCGCAAAAGGGCCTGCCGGACATGGATGCCCTGCCGATGCAGCCGCTGGAACTGGAGATCGCGTGGAACGCGCAAAGCGGCATTTTCTATTACGGCATAAGGCGTTACGTCTACGGCATCGATGTGAAGACACCCCTGGCCGAAATCATCGAGACCAATGTGGAAGTCATGCTGGAGGGTGCCGGCGCTGTCGCACAGCACCTGGTGGACGAGACCGTGGACAAGACGGCCGCCGATTGACGCAAGGCGCTGCCTGGCGCTACAATTTATCAACTGATAACTGACGGGCGAGCCCCCTTGTCGGGCCGACAGCGCCGATGCCGTGGATGCGCACCGTCGTCCCCGGGCCGGACCAGACCGGGCCGGAGGACGAGCCGGTTACATACAGCAACGAAGAGATGTTCGCCGGTTTCACCGACTGGCGGCAGGGCGAGCCGAACGCGGCTGGCAGCGAGGCGGTCATGGATCCGTCGCTGCTGGCGCTGGGCTGGACCGACAGCTTCGTGCCGATGGCCGATGCCTACCGGTTTCCGCCTGGCTGGCGATCGAACCGGTTTGGTGCTGCCGGCATGGCGCAGGTCGACCATCCGGGCAAGCTTGACCCGCGCTTTCGCGGCGGCGTGGTGGTGATCGGCAAGTTCGACGGCGTGCATCGCGGCCACCAGGCGCTGATCGCCGAGGCCGCCCAGCAGGCCCAGGACCTGAACATCCCGCTTGTCGTTGTGACGTTCGAGCCGCACCCGACCCGCGTCTTCAAGCCCGATGCGCCGCCCTTCCGCATCGACAACGCAGCCGGACGGGCGCGCCGGATGGCGGCGCTGGGCGTGGACGCGCTGGTCACCCTGCCCTTCGACATCAGGCTGATCAACCAAAGCGCCGAAGAATTCATCCGTGACGTATTGGTTGAGGGACTGGCCTGTCGGCGCATCGTGGTCGGCGCGGATTTCCGGTTCGGGGCCAAGCGGGCAGGATCGCTGGAAACCCTGCACGAGGCGGGTGGCGACCATGGTTTCGAGGTGACCGGCCTGCCGCCGATCGCTATCCGGGGCACCACGGCGGGGTCGTCGCTGGTGCGACAGTTGATTTCCGAAGGCAAGGTGCGCGACGCCGCCGCACTGTTAGGCCGCTGGTGGGAGGTCGAGGGCCTTTGCGTGGCGCCGGGCGACGGCACGCTGGTCTTGGCGCTGGGCGATGTGATTGCGCCGGCTGAAGGCTTTTATGCGGTTCGGGTCGCCTCGGCGGAACCGGACGCGCCGCAATGGCATGGCTGTCGCGGCAGGCTCAGCCAGCTTGGGGTCAAGCGCGCCAACCTGACGCTCGTCTATCTCAGGCCGGAGGTCGTCAGCGCGCTTACTAACACCGCCATCCGCGTCGCCTTCACAGACAGCCACGGGCCTCGCGCGTAAGGTGCCGGTCCAACCTAGGGGGAGTACACCATGGACCTGAAAGACGTATCGCCGGCGGAGATGGCAGGCCGGATCGCCCGTTTCAAGGAGCTGACGCCCAGCAAGCAGGCCTTCGTCGACACGCGGATCGCGGAGTACGAGCGGGACATCTACAATGTCATCGGCTGGGGCGTGACGGAGGACCCGAACCTGGCGCCGGCCATCCCCAACGCCGAGGGCTTCAACGTCACGTACGTCGGCGCCGAGCCGGGCAAGGGTGCCGCGCTGCATGCCCATGAGACGGTCGAGGTGTTCATACCCTTGAGCGGGCGCTGGACCGTCTACTGGGGCGATGAGGGCGAGCATGAGGCGACCTTGGAGGCGTTCGACTGCATCTCCGTGCCCACCGGCGTCATGCGCGGCTTTCGCAACGCCGGCGACAGCTTCGCCCATCTGATCGCGATCATCGGTTCGCGGCCGGACGCGCCGGATGGCGGCCAGGTCGCTTGGGCGCCGAAGATCCTGAAGCAGGCCGAGGAAACCGGGCTGAAGGTCGGCGACGACGGCGCTCTGGTTAGCGCCGACTAAACCTTGCCGAGCGCCCGCAGGATGCGTTGAGGCGTCATCGGGTGGGTGGTGAGCGGCTTGGCGCCGAGCGGTTTCAGCGCATCGTTGATGGCGTTCATCACCGCCGCCGGCGCCCCGGCCGTGCCCGCCTCGCCCGCCCCCTTGGCCCCCAGTGCCGAGGTCGAGGTGGGGGTTTCGATGTGGGCGACGGTGATGTCCGGCATTTCCGCCGCCATCGGCACCAGATAGTCGGCCATGTTGGCGTTCAGCATCTGGCCGTCTTCGGAGTAGAGGCATTCCTCGAACAGGGCGCCACCGATGCCCTGCACGACGCCGCCGCGAATCTGCTCGTCGACCAATTGCGGGTTGATGACCCGACCGCAATCCTCGACCACCCAATGATCGAGAAGGCGGACGAAGCCGGTGTCGGGATCGACCTCCAGATAGGAGGCCTGGCAGCCATTGGTGAAGACGAACGGATAGTCGGTGACCCGGAAGTGGCGGGTCGCGACGAGTTCCGGCTGTAGGTCACTCGGCAGTTCGGTGCCCCGGTAATAGACCATCTTGGCCAGCTCGCTGAGCGCGATGCGTTCCGCACCGGTGGCGTCGACGACCGTGCCGTCGGCGATGTCCAAACCCTCGGCCGAGGACTGCAAGATCGCGGCGGCCGTGGCCAGGACGTTGTCCCGCAAGGCCCTTCCCGCCTGATAAACCGCTTCGCCGCCGATGCCGGCGCCCCGCGAGCCCCAGGTGCCGCCGCCATACGGCACCGCGCCCGTGTCGCCGGTGGTCACGCGCACCTGGTCGAGCGAGACGCCAAAGGCGGTGGCCGCGACCTGGGCCATCACCGTGTCCGTGCCCTGCCCCTGCTCCGTCACGCTGGTGGCGACATGGATCGCACCCGAGGGGTCGAGCCGCACCGTCGCCCCGTCTTGCGCCGCGATCGGCGCGCCGCCGATGCCGTAGAACATCGGGCTGGGGTTGGTCAATTCGATGAACTGCGCGATGCCGATGCCGCGATACACGCCCTTGGCCCGCAGCTCCGCTTGCTCTTGGCGCAGGCTTTTGAGATCGATCAGTTCGACGAGCCGTTCCAGCGCGGCCTCATGGGACAGGTCGGCAAATTTCAGGCCAGAGGCCGAGCTACACGGATAGCCGTCATCCGGAATGACGTTGCGGCGCCGGATCTCCACCGAATCCAGTCCGACAGCGTCGGCCGCCTTCTCGATCAGGCCCTCGGCCACGGCGCAGGCGATCGGGTGGCCGACGGCGCGGTATTGCGACATCATGCATTTGTTCTGAAACACGACCTCGCCGTGCGCGCGGTAGTTCTCGATCCGGTAGGGGCCGCCGGTGAGGTTCAGCACCTGGTTGGCCTCGATCGCCGAGGTGCGCGGATAGGCGCTGAACGGCCCGACACCGGTCCGGTCGTCGATGTCCAGCCCCGCGATTGTGCCGTCCTTCGTGACCGCCATGCGGCCGTGCACGCGATGGTCGCGGGCGTGAATGTCGCTGACAAAGCTTTCCAGCCGATCGGCGATGTATTTCACCGGCCGCCGCAGTGCCTTGGCGGCCAGCACGGTGGCCATGTCGTCGCCATAGGTGTGGATCTTGATGCCGAAGGACCCGCCGACATCCTGAGAAATCACGCGGATGTTGGCCTCCGGAACGCCGACATGGCGGGCGAAAACCGCCTGCATCATGTGCGGCGCCTGGCCGGAGTAATAGACGGTGAGCTGGTCGGAGGCCGGGTCGTAGTCGGCCACGGTCGCGCGCGCCTCCAACGTCACGCCCGTGTGGCGGCCAAAATGGAACGTCTCCTCAACCACGGTTACATCCGGATCGGCAAAGGCGCCATCCACGTCGCCGGCATCGACGGTGCGCGACCACGCAAGGTTGCTGTCGAAATCGGGATGGACCAGCGGCGTTTGGGGATCGAGCGCGGATTCGGCGTCGGCGACCACAGCCAGCTCATCGTAATCGACGTCGATCAGTTCGCAGGCATCCTCGGCCACGGCCCGGCTGGTCGCCACGACCATCGCCACCGGCTCGCCCTGCCAGCGCACCGCATCGACCGCCAGCGGGTATTGCGGAGGTGAGCGCAGACCGGCCAAATGCTTCAGCGTGCCGACCCAGGGGTCACACAGCGCACGCATGCGATCGCCGTCAT
>JBCDFV010000072.1:0-15034 GCA_039177555.1 Pseudomonadota bacterium
GCGTACCAGGGCATTTGCGAGGATGATGAGTTTTCGCATGATGGCGATGAGGGCGAGCTTTTTTGGTTTTCCGTTAGCGGTGAGCCGGTCGTAGGCGCGCTTGAGGTCGGGGTTGAACCTGATAGCGACGAGGGCTGGCATTCTGCCTGCCCAACGGACAGAGGCGGCCGTCGCGGCGAAAGCGCTCAATCGGATGTTCGATCTCGGACGCCCGGTCACAAGACGAGAGGGATAATGGCCCAGGGCAGAGATCAGCGCGCCTGGAGATAGTTGGATGCACCAAAGCCCGGCCGCTGCTGGCGCGTCAGGGCATGTACGACCCGCCATTGACCCAGAGAACCTGGCCGGTCATGAAGGCGCTGGACAGCTCCAGCAAAAAGCGGATTGGGCCGGCGATATCCTCAGGCGTGGCGTGCCTCTGCAAGGGGATGGTGGCCAGCAAGGCCTCGACCGGCACGGAGCTTTCGTCGGTTTCCTCTGAGCGGCCGGTGCCGCCGGTCAAGAAGGCGGTCTGCACCAGGCCCGGCGCCACCGTGTTGACCCGGACGCGCGGCGCACACTCAAGGGCGAAGGTCTTGGCGAGCGCGATCACGCCGGCCTTCGCCGCCGCATAGGCGCCGTGACCGGGCCGCACGAACTGGGCCAGTCCCGAGGCGATCAGCACGATGCTGCCTTGGTCGGCCATCATCGGCAAGATCGCCTTGGTGGCAAGAAAGGTGCCGCGCAGATTGCCGGCGACAATATCGTCGAACTGCTCCGACGCCGTCTCCGCCAGCGGCTCCACCGGACGGCCGTAGCCCGCCAGATTGACGAACCCGTCGACCGACGGCCAGCGGTCGGCCAGCGCCTCCATGGCGACGGTCACCGAGGGCTCGGACAGGATATCGACCTCAATGCCGGGCGCCGCCGGCTTGTGCCGATCCAGCGAGACTGCCAGATCCAGGACCACGACCTCA
Organism: Pseudomonadota bacterium; assembly: GCA_039177555.1. Lineage (GTDB taxonomy): Bacteria > Pseudomonadota > Alphaproteobacteria > DSM-16000 > Inquilinaceae > JANQGH01. Next base: position 957 of record JBCDFV010000072.1, read on the forward strand.
TGGCCGGCCAGGACCAGGTCGGCGACCACCGCCCGGCCGATTCCGCCCGCGCCGCCCAGCACCGCGATGCGGCGCGCGTCTGCCGTCGTGCCCATCAGGCGCCTGCCTTCACGGCGCGTATCGCGTCGCCCTGCCCAGCCACGGCTTCCGGCTCCGCCACGGCGAAGCGCCGCTCGAACGCCCAGACATCCTCGAAACCCAGCAGTTCGCCGAACGCCTCGAAGGGATAGAGCGGAATGTCCGCGCTGGTCTGGCCATTCGCCAAGAGATCGGCGTACGCCGTCTGGAGCGCGGCTGCGGCCGCCAGAAAGCCGACGGCCGGATGGATGGCGACGGCGTAGCCTATCTCGGCCAGCCGGTCGGCCGACAGCAGCGGCGTCGACCCGCCATTGACCATATTGGCAAACAGCGGACCGTCGACCTCGTCGCGCACGCGGCGCAACTCGTCTTCGCTTTCGGGCGATTCCACGAACACGATGTCGGCGCCGGCCGCTGCGAAGGCCCGGCCCCGCCGGATCGCCTCGTCCAGCCCGTATCCGGTCCGCGCGTCGGTGCGCGCGATAATGAGGAAATCGTCGCTCTTGCGGCTGTGCAGCGCCACCTCGATTTTGCGCAGCATATCGTCCAGCGGCACGACCTTGCGGTCGGGCGTGTGCCCGCAGCGTTTGGGGAACACCTGGTCCTCCATCTGCATGGCGCTGACGCCCGCATCCTCGTATCCGCGCACCGTTTGGCGCACGTTCAGCAAGCCGCCATAGCCGGTGTCGGCATCCGCGATCACCGGCCGCCGGGTCATCTTCAAGATCTGGGTGATCCGGCTCAGCATGTCGCTGTAGGTGGCGATGCCGGCGTCCGGCAAGCCCAGATGCGACGCGACCGTGCCATAGCCGGTGACGTAGAGCGCCTTGAACGCAATTCGGTCGGCGATCAGCGCGGAGATCAGATCGAACACGCCCGGCGCCAGGACCAACGTCCGGTCGTCGATCGCCTGTTTTAGCGATGGGTCAGCCATGGCTCGCGATATCCATCCTTGTGCTTGCATCGTTAGTCCCGGGCTGGGCCAGCAAACGGCCCAGCCCGGTTGGCCGGTCGTCGATGCCGGCGGCCCGCAGCGCCGCCCAGAACGTTGCCTGGTTGGAGGTCACGACCGGTATGCCAAGCGCGCCCTCCAGGTCGGCGACCAGCGGCAGGGTCGGCAGGTCGGTGCACAGCAGGACCAGGGCGTCGCTGCCGGGTACGAAGGCCGCAAGCGCGTGGGCGCGCACCGTCTCGATCGGCGTCGTTGCGATCTTGGGATACTCATGGGCCCCCGCCGCCCCGATCCCCAGACCGGCAATGCGGGCGACCTCGAACCCGTTGCGCCGCAGGAAGTCGGCCTCGTGCGCGTTCAGCGCGTCGGCGTAGGGTGTGGCCACCGACAGCGACGTCGTACCCAACGCCCGAAGCGCCGTCACGATCGCGGCCGAGGTGGTCACCGACGCCACGCCGTTGCGATGGGCCAAGCTTTCCGGCAGCGCGGTGACCGGGTGGACCATCGAGCCGGCGGTACAGGCATAGGCGATCACATCGGGGGCGGCCGGTTTGAGCATCGCATGGGCGGCATCCAGATCGTAGTCGAGCCGGCGCCGGCCGGCCGCACTGGTCACGTCTTCGTGCAAGGGCATCCGCTGGGTGTGGAAGGTCACACCCAGCGGCATCATGCGCGCCCACTCTGCCTCGTTCACCGTATTGGTGGGCGGCACGATCAATCCGATCTTGGCCCGCCAGCCATATGTGGAGTTGTGCCGCATCAACGAACCCTGACAACGCGCGGATATTGTGCAATCATTTCTATTGAGAACCGGAAATTTGTCCAGACCTTTGTCGACACCGGCATGGCGGATCAGTATGGATCAAGCAAGATGAGTGCGCAGCCTGTGTCCAGCGCCGGAACCGGCGCGGCGGAGGTACTGGCCAAGCAGGCCACCGTCCCGCGCTACCTCACCATCCAGCGCATTCTCGAACAGCGCCTGGTCTCGGGCGAATACCCGGCTGGCAGCCTGATGCCGACCGAAATCGAACTGGCGGCTGAGTTCAAGACCAGCCGCTTTACCGTGCGTTCCGCCCTGCGCGAACTGAGCGATCGCGGCTTCGTCGAGCGCCGTCAGGGCATCGGCACGCGCGTTGTGACGGCCTACCCAAGGGCTCAGTTTATTCAGTCTTTTCAGTCTCTTGAAGAACTCTTTCAAGTTGCCATCGAAACTTGGTTCGTGACCCATGAGGTTACGACTGTTCGCCTTGGTGACGAGGAGGCGGCGCGCATCGGCGCGCGCGCGGGCGCTCAATGGACGAGGATCACCGGCGTGCGCTGGACCGAGCCGGGCGGGCGCCCGATCTGCTTCATTCAGAGCTTTGTGCCGATGCGCTACGCTGGCGCGCTGGACAACGCGCACGACCATCACGGACCGTTCTTTTCGCTCCTGGAGCGCCACGCCGAAAAGCCGATCGACGAGGTGGTGCAAGAGGTGCGCGCCGCCGCGATGCCGCCGGAGGCGGCGCGCTCGCTGGGTCTGGCGTCGGGCAGCCTGGCGCTGCAGGTGCTGCGCCGGTACAGCACGGTCGGCGGCGTCCTGATCGCCTCGTTCAACTGGCATCCCGCCGACCAGATGACCTACACCATGCGCATTCATCGCAACCGCCAATCGGCCGAAGGCTAGCGGCCGTCGGCGCCGTTCAAGGCCGGCCGTCCGGCGCGGCGCGGGCCATCGCCAAACGGGGCGATACCAGCCAGACGCCGGCCGCCACGAAGGCGGCGGCCACGTTAAGGGCGATCGCGTGGTCGAACATGGTATGCGGAATGAACAGCGCTATGCCGGCGATCAGTGCCACGCAGCGCATCACGACGTTCAGATTGGCGCGGAACCAGCCGGTCACGCCGGCGGTCACCAGACAGATGCCGCCGGCGGCGGTCAGCGTCGCGACCACACTGTCGATCCACTCCGGCGCAGCCAGCAGCAGCGCCGGCGAGCTGACGAACAGCAAGGGCACGATGTAGGCGGTCCATCCGACGCGCACGGCCTCAAACGCCGTCGCCATGGTCGGCGCGCGGGCCATGTTCGCGGCGACGAAGGCGGCGATCGCGACGGGCGGCGTGATCATCGACATCATGCCGAAATAGAGCACAAACAGATGGGCCGCCATCGGCGCCACGCCCAGCTCGATCAGCGGCGGCGCGGCCAGGGCCGACAGCAGCAGGTAGACCCCCACCGTCGGCAGGCCCATGCCCAGGATGATGCACAGAACGGCCGTCAGCGCCAACAGCATCAGCAAGGACCCCTGCCCGACCTGGACCAGAAAGAAGGTCAGACCGAAGCTCAAGCCCGACAGGTTGAAGATGCCGATGACGATGCTGGCCACGGCGCAGATCAAGATGATGTCCACCGCCGTGCGTCCGGCGTCGGTCAGGGTGGAGACCAGCTCCCGCGCCTTGATCCGGCTGCCGCCATAGGTGCGGAACAGGGAGATCACCAAGAGAGCACCCAGCGCGCTCAGCGCCGCGGTCTCCGGTCGCATGTTCAGCGAAAACAGGCCAACGATCAGGATCGCGAACGGCAGCAGGACGAACCAGCCGCGCAGCAGCACCGAACTGACCGTCGGCCGCTCGCCCTCGATCGGCTGGATGTTGCGGCGCGCGGCCTCAAAATCGGCGAAGGCCAGCAGCGAGACGTAAAACAGGCAAGCCGGCACCAGCGCGGCAATGACCACGTCGGAATAGGCCACGCGCAGGTTCTCCGCCAACAGAAAGGCCGCCGCCCCCATGATCGGCGGCACCAGCTGGCCGCCGGTCGACGCCGCCGCCTCGATCGCCGCCGCCGTCTTGGGCCGGTATCCGGCCTTGGTCATCAGCGGAATGGTGATGCCGCCGGTCGAGGCCACGTTGGACACCGCGCTGCCGGAGATCGAGCCGAAGAAGGCCGAGCCCAGCACGGCGATCTTGCCCGCACCGCCTCTGGTGCCGCCCAACAGGGCAACCGACAGGTCGGAGAAGAAGGCCGAGCCGCCGCTGGCCATCAAGAGCCGCGCCAAGATGATAAACGGCACGACGACCACAACGGCGATGGTCAGGGCCGCGCCGACCATGGACGCGCTGTCGAGCACGGCGAACGTGATCAGCCGATCCGGCGCGATCGACCGCGACTGCAGCGGACCGGACAGATGGCTAGAAAACAGGGCATAGAGGCAAATCGCCAAGAGAATGACGATCAGCGGCCAGCCGACGGCACGCCGAACCGCCTCGAGCAGAAGCGCGAGGCCGAGACACGAAACGATCAGCGCCTCGGTCTGGGCATAAAACAGATTGTCGGACAGGTAGGGAAAACGCAGTGTCAGATAGACGCAAAAGCACAGTGCCACGGCGGCGAGGATCCGGTCGTGGACCGGTGCCTCGGTCGCCTGGCGCGGCCGGCCGCGAAACGACCGGGTCAACAGGCAGATGGTGATGGCAAGGCCGGCCGCCGCCAGCAGCAGCTGCTCGGTCCAGACCCGGATGCCGACCATCAGCGGCAGACCCGACGCCCAGACCAGCGTCAGGACCGAGATGGTAGCGGCCCCGACCGCGGCGGCGGTTTGAATGCGGCCGCGCACCGCCCTCGCCCTTCGACCTAACGGTTCCAGATCCCCTGTTCTTCGTAGAATTGGATGGCGCCGGGGTGATAGGGCAGCCCGACATCGCGTCCCATCTCGCTGGCGACGAAGCCGTCAAAGAAGGGGCCGGTCGCCAGCAGGCTTTCTTCATTGTCATAGATCGCCTTGACTACCTCGTAGACCTGCTCGTCGCTGGTGTCGGCCGACGCGAACAGCGTGTAGTCGTAGACCATGATGTTGGTCGGCACGGCGATGCCGGGAATGTCGTCCGTCGGCTGGACCTCGGCCAGGTACATCTGCGGCAGCCATTCGTTCATGGCGGCCACCGCCTCCGGCGAGGTGTCGAAATCGATGTAGCGGATGCCGCCCATCGTGGCGTCGAACTCACGGGAGTTGCCGGCGCCCAGCACCACCACGGTGACGTCGGTCGTGCCCTCGGCAAAGCTGGACCACATGCGCGGGAAATTGGGCACGGGCACCTCGACCACGTCGTCAATCGTCAACCCGCCATTGGCCAGATAGGCATTGACCACGTGCTGGCCCAGGGCGCCTTCGGCAAAGCTTGGCACGCGCCGGCCGCGCAGATCCTCAACGGATTGGATCTCGCTGTCGGTCGGCACGATGAAGCCGGCGCGGAACGGCATCAGCGTGGCGACCATCCGCAGATTGTCGTTGACCCGTCCTTCGGACATGCCCACGCCCTCATACGCGTGGATGGTCTGCACCACGTTGGCGATGCCGAATTCCAGTTCGCCGGCGTTCACCAGGGGGATGTAGTCGGAGGTGTTGGCCACCTCCTGCGGGCGCATCTGCAGCGGCGACGCCTCCGACACGGCGGCGGCAAGGGCGCGGCCGATCTGGCTGGTGCCGCCCGTGGCGGTCGATCCCAGAGCGACGACCTGGGCCGATGCGGTCTGTACGGCCAGGGCGAAAAAGAGGGCTGCGCCTAAAAGGGCGTTGTAGAACATCGTGATCTCCTGTCTTCGAGTTCCGGCCCGCTTGCCGCGGACTCATTGTCGGTTCCTTGTCATCCTGCCCGCTGATCGCGGGTTCGTCCTGCCCAAGCTGTTTGTATACATTGCGACTTGCAGCGGACCTTACGGTCGGCGTCGACAGATCCGCACCTGGCCATTCACGAACTTTTATTGCTTGATAACGGCTCACAGGGCCAGAGTTTGTCGCCTCCTGCCTTCTTCGGGCCTCAGATTTGGACAAATTCCCGATTTCAGCTTGATATGTCCATACCTTTTGGACACACTGTTAGTAACATTCCACTCTGTCAAGCCAAAGATGGGCCAAAGAGGCAGCGCTCAAGCGTTCGTCGGGCAGCAAACGGGTGGGACGGCGCCGGGTCGCACGCGCCGGGCAGCTGGCAGCAAGGACGGCAACGAGGAAACCGCCATGGTCGACAGTCTCGGGTACCGCAGGAAGTTTGGCGTCATCGCACCGTCGACGAACACCTCCGTTCAACCCGAATTTGACGCCATGCGGCCCGTCGGCGTAACCAATCATTTCTCGCGCATCGTGATCCCGGACAATCCGGTGCACAACGATGACGATTTCAACGCGCTGATGGGCGACATCAGGGAAACGATGATGGCCTCGATCGACGCGGTGATGACTTGCAGCCCGGACTATCTGGTCATGGGCATGTCGGCGGAGACGTTCTGGGACGGTCTGGAGGGGTCGATCGAGCTGGAAAAGCGGGTCGAACAGCGCGGCGGCGTTAAGGTCGCCATGGGTTCCGATGCCTGCCAGGCGGCCTTGCGCGCCTATGGCGACGTCAAACGCATCTCAGTGATCACGCCTTACATGCCGGTGGGCGACGCCCAGGTCCGCCGCTTCTTTGCCGATTGCGGTTTCGAGGTCGTCAATTTGAAGGGCCTGAAATGCAAGAGCCCGATGCTGATTGCGCATGAAAGCGAGCGGACGCTCAAAGATGCCATCATCGAGGTCGACGACCCGTCGGTCGACGCCATCGTGCAGGTCGGCACCAACCTGGCCATGGCCCGGCTCGCCGGGATCGCCGAGTTTTGGCTGGACAAGCCGGTGATCGCCATCAACACCGCGACCTATTGGTGGGCCCTTCGGCAAAACGGCATCGACGACAAGATCCAGGGCTTCGGCTCGCTGTTGGCGCGGCACTGAGGGGCACGCCGGATGACCGACGGCCAGATCGCCGAACGCGCGCACGACCAGGGCGAAACCGGCGCACAGGTCCTTGCCGATAAACGGGACGCGCGCGGCCCACCGCCCGGCAAGGCATCGGAAAGCTCCAGGCTGGCCGAACACGCCTATCAGGAGATCCGCCAGGCCATCCTGTCCGGCGAATTGAAGGCCGGGGAGCATCTGCATGAGGAGAAGCTGGCCACGCTGTCGGGCACCAGCCGCACGCCGGTGCGCGAGGCCCTTCGCCGGCTCGTTGCCGAAGGTCTGGCCAAGGCCCACAACCGCCACCGGTTCGTCACCGATTTCTCGTTTGAGGAGATGGCCGTCATCTTCGAGGTGCGGGCGCGGCTTGAAAGCTACGCCGCCCAACTGGCCGCGCCCCGGATCACGGCGGCCGAACTGGCCGAGCTTGAGCGCCTGATCGCCGACATCGATGCCCTGCTGGACCTCGACCACGGTCCGGCGGCGGAACGGTTCATCGACCTCAACGCCCAGTTTCACGCGATCACCGTGGCGGCCAGCCGCTCGCGCCAGTTGACGTCGCTGACCGCCCAGGCGTCCGCCATGCCGCTCGTCGTCATCAAGCAGTCGCTGTGGCGCCAGAACATCGACATCCGCCGATCGAACGACCAGCACCGCGACATTCTTGCCGCCCTGGCGGCGGGTAATGCGGATTGGGCCGCCCACGCGGTCTCAAGCCATATCCTGGCGACCAAACCGCACGGTGCGCGCGGCCCGAAACCGGCCCGCTGACGCCCCGTATTCCAAAAAGGGCCGGAAAGAAGAACATGGCGCTACGCGACACGCTCCACCGATCACCGCGGCCGATCAGCGGTTTCTACGCCGGCGCCTTCGCCCCGCCTTCGGGCGATCCGATCGACGTGATCGACCCGTCATCGGAACGGCCCGTCGCCACCCTTTACGAGTCCGCCGCCGATGAGGTCGATCAAGCGGTCAGAGCAGCACGAGACGCGTTTGAAACCGGCCCTTGGCGCCAGACGACCGTCGCCCAGCGCCAGCGGGCGTTGACCGAGATCCACGACCGCATCCTGGCCCATCGTGACGAGCTGGCCGAACTGGAAACGATCGACACCGGCATCCCGCTGACCCAGACGATGGGCCTGCACATCCCCCGGGCGGCCCTGAATTTCCGGTTCTTCGGCGAGGTCATCAACCAGCAGGGCGGCGACGTCTTCACCCAGGAAGACGGGATGATGTCGATGGTCACCTATGAGCCGATCGGCGTCTGCGCCCTGATCGGCCCGTGGAACATGCCGCTGGGGCTGACCGCGATGAAGATCGCCGGGGCGCTGGCCTTCGGCAATACCTGCGTGGTTAAACCGTCGGAAATGACGCCGCTCACGTTGGCGCGGCTGATCGAGCTGATTGGCGACCTTTTGCCCGACGGCGTGATCAATCTGGTCAATGGGCGCGGCGCGGTGACCGGGGCATCCCTGGTCGGCCATCCGGAGATCGACATGGTCTCGTTCACCGGCGGCACCGAAACGGGCGCCACGATCCTGCGCGCCCTGGCCCCCGGCATCAAGGGCTCAGCCATGGAACTGGGCGGCAAGTCGGCCAGCATCGTGTTCGATGACGCCGATCTGGACTACGCGCTGAACGGGGCGCTTCTGGGCTCGTTCATGAACAACGGCCAGATGTGCCTGGCCGGCAGCCGGATCTTTGTCCAGCGCGGGATCGCCGACGGCTTCATCGAGCGCTTCGCTGAGCGGACGCGCGCCTTGCGGATCGGCGATCCGATGGCCAAGGCGACGGAGATCGGCCCGATGATCAACCGCGCCCAGTGCGAACGCATGACCCGCTACGCTGAAAGCGGCCAACGGGAGGGCGCGACGCTGCTGGCCGGCGGCGATCGCGACACGGGCTTCAATACCGGCACCTATGCCGCCCCGACCGCGATGCTGGCGCCCGACAACAGCCTTGGCATCTGTCAGGAGGAGATCTTCGGACCCTTCGCCACCTTGCAGATATTCGACGAGGAGGAGGACGTCGTGGCAAGGGCCAATGATTCCGCCTTCGGCCTGGTGGGCTATGTCTGGACCGAGGGGCTCGACCGCGCCTTGCGCGTCTCGTCGGGCTTGCGCACCGGCACGGTTCTGGTCAACACCCCCATCGTGCGCGACCTGCGCACCGGTTTCGGCGGCTTTAAGCAATCGGGGCTGGCCCGCGAGGGCGCCCAGGGCTCCCGGGCCATGTTCACCGAAATGAAAACGACGATCATCGCCCGCGAAAGACGCCGTTTCCCGCATATGGGGCTGGGCTGATGGCGACGCCGCGTCCGATCGACCTCGCCGGGCGTGTGATCCTGGTTACCGGCGGCTCGCGCGGGCTGGGTCGGGAAATGGCGCTGGCCCTGGCCGACGCGGGGGCCACCCTGGCGATCACCGCTACCCGTCAAAGCCCGGCCTTGGACCGCACGGTCGCCGACCTGCGCGCGATCGCCGGAACAGATCGGGCGATATCGATGATCGCCGACGTGGCGGACCCCGCAGACTGCAAGCGGGCCGTGGCCGACACGGTGGCGCGGTTCGGACGGCTTGACGCGCTGGTCAACAATGCCGGCCTGGGCATGCGGCTCGTCAGCGAAACCTTCAACACCGATCCGCCGAACTTCTGGCAGACGTCCCCGGACACCTGGCGGCGCATCGTCGACGTCAACTTCAACGGCGCGTTCTACATGGCTGCCGCCGCGGCGCGGGTGATGGTCGGGCAAGGAAACGGCAAGATCATCAACATTTCCACCAGCGACCAGACCATGGTGCGGCGAGGCTACGCGCCCTACGGCCCCAGCAAGGCCGGCTTGGAGGCGGCGTCGCGTATCTGGGCGCAGGATTTGGCCGGCACCGGCGTCGAGGTGAACGTCTACCTGCCCGGCGGCGCCTCGGACACCAACTTCATCCCCGGCGGCGCCAGGCGGAAGGGTGCCGACGGACAGTTGCTGCCCGCCGCCATCATGCGGCGCGGCATCGTCTGGCTGTGTTCCGACCAGTCCGACGGTCACACAGGAAACCGCTATATCGCGCGCCACTGGAACCCCGACCTGCCGCCCGCGCGGGCCGCCGAGGACGCCCGATCCGAACCGGCCGCCAAGCCGGCGATCTTGTAGGCAAGCGGCGATGAAGCGCAGCGGCGGGCATTGGAACGCGAATGGTCGCGACACGGGCGACGGCGATCCGTCGCGATGCCTGACGGGCAGATGGGTGACGGGCACATGAACAGTCGCGAAGATGAGGTGGTGATTGTCGGCGGCGGCCCGGTCGGGCTGGTGACGGCCATGTTTCTGGCGGAACGCGGCGTGCGCTCCACCGTCCTGGAAAAGGAACGGGAGGTGCCGAAGGATCTGCGCGCCTCGACCTTTCATCCGCCGACGCTGGACATGCTCGACACGATCGGCGTGACCGCCGGATTGATCGGCCAGGGTCTGATCTGCCCGACCTGGCAGTTCCGCGACCGGCGCGAGGGCGAGGTGGCGACGTTCGATCTGGGCCTGTTGAAGAACGATACCGCCCATCCCTACCGGCTTCAGTGCGAGCAGTGGAAACTTTCGGAGATGCTGCGCGACCGGGCCGACGACAGCGACATGATCCGGATCGTCTTCAGCGCCGAGGCGGTCGAGATCGACCAGGACGACAACGGCGCGTGCGTGACCGCCGCCCGGCCCGATGGTGCGCGGCAGACCTTCAGCGGACGCTACGTGATCGGCGCCGACGGCGCCGGTAGCCCGGTGCGCAAGGCGGCCGGTATCACGCTGGAGGGCGCGACCATTCCCGAACTGTTCTTGTCCATGTCCACGCCGTTTCAGTTTCACCAGATGATTCCCGATCTGGCGAACATCGCCTACATCACCGATCCGGACGAATGGGTCGTGCTGCTACGCACGCCGACCCTGTGGCGCATCCTGGTGCCCAATGACCCGAACCAGCCGGCGCAGGAGATGCTCGACCCCGCCAACATGAACGCCCGCATCCAGGCGCTGTGCCCGCGCGACGGGGTCTACGAGATCGCCCACGCCACTGCCTATCGGGTTCAGCAGCGCGTCGCCGACCGCTATGTCGCCGGCCGCACGATCCTGGTCGGCGACGCGGCACATCTGAACAATCCGCTCGGCGGCATGGGCCTGAACGGCGGTATCCACGACGCCGTCAATCTGGCGGAGAAGCTGGCCGCGATCTGCGCCGGGGCGCCGGCCGAACCGCTGCTCGGCCGGTTCGAGCGGCAGCGCCGCAAGGTCGCGATGGACACGGTGCAGGAACAGTCGCTGCGCAACCGCCGCATGATGGCCGAAAAGGACCCCGCACAGCGCCGCGCCTACCATGACGATCTGCGCCGCACCGTCGCCGATCCGGCCGCCCACCACGCCTACGTGCTGAAATCGTCCATGATCGCCTCGCTGCGCGATGCCGAGGCCGTGGCATGAGCGCGGACGGCGCCGAGGCAAGGATGACAGCACCGCATTCCATCAAGCTGGCCGCCGGGTCCGGGCCGACCTTCGGCGTCGATGATTTGGCCTGCGCCGCCGCCACTGTGCTGGGATACTGGGAACAGGCGGGCCTGTCGGTGTCCTGGACCCCGGCGCGCGGTGGGCTGGCGGCCATGGGCATGGTGCTGGCCGGCGAGGTCGACGCAGCTTACGGCGGCCTCGGTCCGGTACTGCAGTTGCGTGCGCAGGGCCAACCGACGCGCATCGTCGCCTCCATGGCCCGCGCGCTGGCACAGAACCTGGTGGTGCGGCGCCGGATCACACGCACCGACCAGCTGCGCGGCGCGGCCTGGGCGGTCGACGGTATCGGTGCGCTCAGCCACCACATGGCGCGCTGCGTCATCGCCGCCCTGGGCATCGCCGACGACGAGGTCGATTGGCGGGTGGTCGGGCCGCCGCCGGAGCGCATCGCGCAGTTGCTGTCGGGCGCGGTCGACGCCTCCTTGATCCGGGTCGAGGAGGCGCTGGCGCTGACTAGCGATCCGGCGAACGATCTGACCTTGCTGTTGGGCTTTGCCGAGCTTAAGGACCTGGTGCCCGTCCAACCCCATGGCGTGCTGGCCACGACGGAGGCGTTCGAACGGTCCAATCCGGACACGCTGGAACGGCTGGCGCAGGGGATCATCGTGGCCTCGCGCCGTCTGAACGACGATTTTGAGGCCTTTCGCACGGTCTATGAACATTACGTAACCGTGCGACTGCCGGCTGCCGAGATCAAGGCGATCTGGCGCCAGGAACGGGCCGCTGGCGGTTTCGCCGTCAATGGCGAGATGACCGAGGCCCATTGGAGCCGGCAGCTTGCCTCGTTCGCCGATCTCAACCCCGATCTGCCGACGGTCGACCGTGCCGCCATACTGTCGACCGGCTTTGTCGACGCGGCGTTAGCCAGGCTCGGCCGCGTTTCCGGGCCCGACGCTGCAGTCCCAGCTTAGGACACCTGACCAATCACCGAGGCGCGCTGAAAGCCCAGGCGTCGACGCTCCCGGTCACGCGGCACCAAGGCCCTCATTGGGAGCAATGTGCGTGAGCGGATTCCGCCCTGCGAAGCAACTACTCGCTCGATGCGATCACGGCTGACAGACGCTGTCTCAGCGCGTCCAGCAACCAGCGCCCCGCTGGTCCGAGCACACGGTCTCGCCGATGGGCGGCATAGATGGCCAGCGCGTCGCCGGGCGTGCGGTCATCTTCGATGTGCAGGGCGACCAGTTTGGGGTTATCGGAACAGAGGTGCACCATGTTGCATAAGCAAGTCATTGGATTTATTAAGCTATTTATGTCTCAGTGGATGGAGGTTCACGTAACACGTTGATTTTGAATAACAAACTATTCCGTGCTCCTCGTGACCTGCCTCTGAGGATTTCCTCCATGTGGAGCTAGAGTCCGACCTGGACTGGTCCGCTCCCCTTGTTAGGACCGCCGGAAGCTAGAGTTTTCCGGCTATTTGGACTTGCCCCCAACGTTGGACCGTTGGCGGGACCTTTCTCGCCGCTCTCACGCCATCGGGCGGCAGGTTATCCCGATGGAGTTCATGAACTCCATCGGCGTTTTTTGGCCGATGGAGGAATGTGGTCGTTCGTTGTTGTACTCGTGTCGGTACGCCTCGCATTTTAGCCGGGCATCGGCCAGCGACAAGAACCAGTTCTGATCCACGCACTCTTCCCTTACCTTGCCGTTGAAAGCCTCCACGAAGCTGTTGTCCGTTGGCTTGCCGGGCCGGGAGCAGTCCAGCACGACGCCGTTCATATAGGCCCAAAGGTCAAGGTCCTTGGAGATGAATTCGAGGCCCTGGTCGACCCGGATCGATTTGGGCACACCATACGCTGTGGTCACCCGCTCCAAGGTGCTGACGACATCCGACCCGGTGTAGCGGCTGCGGACATCGATCGCCGGCGAGACCTTGGTGAAGGCATCCACGATCGTCAGGATCCGGATCTTCGAGCCGTCGAACAGCTGATCGGACAGAAAGTCCATGGCCCAGACCTGGTTGGGCGCTTGCGGTGCTTTACGGTTTTCGTGCAGCTTGGCCGAGACCTTGCGCTTGGGGCGCTTGTTCCTGATCTGCAAGCCCTCTTCGACGTAGAGCCGGTAAACCCGCGTGGCGTTCACCGGCCAGCCCTCCCGTCTCAACAGGACATGGATGCGCCGATAGCCATAGCGCACCCGGGTTTCGGCGATCTCCCGAATACGTGTCTTCAGAGCGGCCTGCGAAGGACGGCGGCTTTTGTAGTGATGGCTCGATCGTGGTGCCTTCAGCGGCGCACAGGCCTTGCGGATGCTCACGCCAAACGCTGCCGTCAGATGATCCACCAACTGCCGCCGCTTCGCAGGCCTCAGAGCTTTCGGCGAATGACGTCCTGCAGCATCTCCTTGTCCAGCATGGCATCGGCCAGCAGCCGCTTCAGCTTGCCGTTCTCCTCCTCAAGCTGCTTCAACCGCCGCACCTCCGACGGCATCAGACTGTTCTGAGACGGTAATTCCCTGACAGTTGGTGCCACACCCAGGCGCCCATGGGCGCATGGGTGTGGCCATGCCGCTTCTTGGAGGGCTTAGGATTGTTTTGCCGAACATCCAAGCCACCAGGAGCAAAGACATGACCACGAAAGACAAGATAGTACGGCGCAAGCTGTCCCTGCTCACGCTCGCCAAGGAGCTGGAGAATGTCAGCCGGGCCTGCAAAGTGATGGGCTAGTCCCGTCAGCAGTTCTACGAGATCCGGCGCAACTTCCAGACCTATGGTGCCGAAGGCCTGATCGACCGGCTGCCCGGGCCCAAGGGGCCGCATCCC
>JBCDFV010000073.1:0-14665 GCA_039177555.1 Pseudomonadota bacterium
GACCGGTCTTTGAACATGGGTTCAGGCGGCGACCAGCTTCGGCCGCCATCGGTGCTGCGGCTGGTATGCGCACGCATGTCAGCGGCGTCGAAGGCTTGACCGATGGAAAACATCGCCAGCAACTCGCCGTCATCAAACCGCACCAGACCCGGAAAGACTGCCTGCCGGCTGACCAGCAAAGGGGCCGGATTTTCGTAGATCGTGAAGCTGTCCTTCAGGGCAATGCGCATCTCACGCGCCGATCGGCCCGGGGAAGCTGATGTGCTTTCCGGCCAGCTTCTTGTATGGCAGCCGGGTCAGGTTGCTGGTGCACAGGCCCGCGCTGTCGACATGAAACGAGGCAAGCGCGATCGGATCGTAGGCATCCTTGTGCGACACGGCCGCCTTGACGATCACGTAGTCTGCATCCTCGGGCCGGATACCTTGCGAATGAAGATGGCCCAGATCCATCGGTGCGGTCTTTTTGGTGGTCAGCAAGATCGTGGCCTGGTCATTGGCGACCACGGCGCTGGGCCCCATGTCGATCCTCGTGCCCTGCATCGAGGCCATGTGCGATTTCGGGTTCTCCAGGTCGAACCGGCCGTCCGTCAGGTTGTGAACGACCCCCGTGAAGGGAACCGGGTCCCCGTGATGATCGTCGGTCTTGGCCCCGATTGAGAGCGTCACCTCGGCCCCCTCACCGGCCGCGACACAGGCCTGGACCGAAGCCGGATCGTTGATCGCGGCCACGATGGACCGGCGACCGGTTTCCAGCAGCGGTCCCAGAATGCCCGTCGCGTCGCCCGGCGTGCCGCCGCCGATATTGTCCGCCGCCTCGATCAACAAAACCGGCCCCTGGCCGGGCGGCAGCGCATCGCATTTGGGCAGGACCACATCGAGCGGATCGTCGGTGGGATAGCCGGCGGCAAGGTTGCTCTCCGCGATCGCCCGCAGTTCCCGCAGATAGGCCATGGCCTGCCCTTTATCACCAAGGGTCGCGCAGTTGAGGCTGAAGCCGCAGTCCGCGATGTCGGCATAGGCATAGCCGGCCATGACGTTGATGCCGACAATGTCCGGATCGGCGGCCTCGATCGCGCGCACGCGAGCCAGAACGCTCTTCATGGGCTCGTTGCCCGACCCCTGGCCCACGGGCGGCAAGACGTAGGGCGTGGCGAGATGTACCTGGGTTGGGCGCGGTCCCTCGAACAGGTCGCCGAGCATGGCGGCACCGCGTAGGGCGGTCTCTCGCGCATCGGCATGGGGGTTTTCGCGATAGGCCGTCAGGACGGTCGCGTTGGCGACCATCGTCTCGGAGACGTTGGCATGCAGATCTAGGACGGCCACGATGGGGATATCGCGCCCCCGCGCCGCAAGCCGGGCCTTCAGCGCCGCCAACAGTGTGCCTTCGACGTCGTCGCGCGACTGGCTGACCATGGCGCCGTGCAGCACCAGGAAGATGCCGTCGAGAGTGTCGGCCGTGCGCTCCAGATCGTCGAACAGCCGTGCCTCGAACAGGTCGACGACCGCATCCTCGACCAGCCCGCTGGGCATGGCCGCCATATGGACCGACGGCACCAACGACCAGCCCTCGCCCTCAGCATGGCTGAGAAAGCCATCCATCGGCGAGCCGTCCCCACGCGTGTTGTCGATAATGTCCTGGCCGAAATTGACGATGCCCGCCTCGAAATCGGACAGGCCGGTCGTCTCGGCGAGAAACGTGTGGGTTTCGTGGAACAGTCCGGCAACCAGGACGGTGCGGGTCACAAGCGGAGCCCCCCTGCCGCTAGGCGCGCCGTGGCGGCGCGGTCAACCAACATGGTTATCATATTAACATTATCATTCGGCCGTCAATTCGTTGTACGATCTGGCCTGGACGCCCCTCTTGGCGGCGATTGCGCAGCGTCACGAAAGGACACTTCCATGCCGGCGGCCCCGTTTCATTTCGACGCCTCATCCGCCTACTACAACGAGGCCAAATCGCTGATCGCCGGGGCGGTGAATTCCAATGTGCGGCTGGCCGGCGCGCCCTTTCCTCTCTGTTTCGATCGCGGTGAGGGCGCCCATCTCTTCGACATCGACGGCAACCGCTACATCGACTACGCGCTCGGCATGGGCCCCGGCATCCTAGGACACGCCCCAAGGCAGGTCTGTGACGCGGTGGCCAAGACCCTGTCGCAAGGCCAGATGTTCGCCGGGCAGCACCGGGCCGAACTTGAACTCGCCAGGCTGCTGAACCGCCACATTCCCAGTGCGGAGATGGTGCGGGTCGGCATGACCGGGTCGGAGGCCGTGCAAGCCGCCTTGCGGTTGGCGCGTGCGCATACCGGTCGAACCAAGTTCGTCAAGTTCGAAGGCCATTATCACGGCTGGTTCGACAATGTGCTGGTCAGCTACGCGCCCGATGTCGCGAAGCCGGGCGAAACCTCGCCGTTGCCGCGCGCGCCAAAGCTGGAGTCCCAAGGTCAAGTGCCCAGCGTGTGCGACGACATCATCGTCTTGCCGTGGAACGACGCCGACGCGCTTGAGCGGGTGTTGGATACGCGCGGGCACGAGATCGCGGCGGTGATCACCGAACCGGCGCTTTGCAACACCGGCGCCATCGCGCCGCGCCCTGGCTATCTGGAGCGGATGCGCGACCTCAGCACCCGCCACGGGATCGTGCTGATCTTCGATGAGGTGATCACCGGCTTTCGCCTCGGCGTCGGCGGCGCGCAGCAGCGTTTCGGCATCACGCCCGACCTGTCGACCTTCGCCAAGGCCATGGCCGGTGGTTTTCCAGTCGCAGCACTCGTCGGCAGGCGCGACCTGATGGAGCAGTTCGGCACCGGCACGGTGAACCACTCGGGCACTTACAATGCCAACGTTCCCAGCATCGTCGCCTCGATCGCGACGATCGAAGCCCTGGCCGCCGACGATTGCGCTGCCCTGTCCCGAGCCGAAACCACCGGCGAGGCGTTGATGTCCGGCCTGCGTGATCTGGCGGCCTCGGCCGGGATCAACCTCAAGGTCCAGGGTTATGGGACCTGCTTCAATACGTTCTTTTCCGATACCGATGCCGTGCATGACTACCAAGGCTACAAGCTGACCGATCTCGCCCGGCAGCAGGCCTTTCTCGCTGCGTTGGTCGCGCGCGGCGTGCGGCCCACCAGCCGAGGCACCTGGTTCGTGTCGACCGCCCATGCCGACACGGACGTGGCTGAAACCCTTACCATCGCGGCGGAAGCGCTGGCGTCAATGGCAAGCTAGTAAGGGGCTCCTGGACTTGGCCGCTCACTCGGCGTCGTCATGGGGGTTGTCGATTCTGGGCCAGATGTCCGGCCGAACATGTCTGTAATTGGTCGTTCTGGCGTCGCTCGGATAGACCTGGCCCGCCGCGCAATAGATGATCTCGGACGCTATCCTTGAGAACGATGCGTGGAAATGGTTGGTGGACTTCACCACCAGGATGTCGCGTTCCAAAGGCGGAATGCCCGCCATCTCGAACAGGCTGGTGTCGAACGCCTGGGCGCGTGTCGAGTTCAGGATCACCTCGATCCCGTCGAAGCTGATCACGGCGACATCGCCGACCGGGACCAGGCTGCTGCCGAATTTCTGCTGGCCGTCGCGCACCAGCTTTTTGACCGTGACACGCCGGTCGATCGGCAGCCCGCTGCCGGCCATCGACTTGGCCCCGAACCGCAGGGCGATCTCCGCCCCCTCCCCGGCCGCAAAACACAGCGCCACCGCGATGGGGTCCCAGATAGTCCCGAAGGCAATGTCCGTGGCCCCGGCAGATATGAACTCAGCAAGCAGCACAGTCGCATCGCCCGGTGTGCCGCCGCCGGGATTGTCCCAGACATCCGCGACCACGACCGGCCCTTGTTCGGCACTCATCGCCCGTCGAACCGCTTCTGCCGGATCGGCGATCGGCATCATGGTGCGGCCACGCAGGGCAAACAGCTCACGGCCGAGATCGCGCGCCAGCGCGTCGCCCTTGGCGCGAATGTTATCCGTTACGACGATGATGTGGGTCCCCATCTCGGGCACATCGCCGGCAAGGAAGCCGTGAATGACCGAGATCGACAGGATCTCGGGGTCGGCCGCCTCGATCGCCTTCAACCGATCGACGAAGGATCGCATCGGCTCCTGGCTGGTCGGGAAGATGTCGATCATCCGACAGTCAAAGGTCGACATCACCGGCCGCACGCTGCCCTCAAGCGTGGCCCGGGCGATGGCCATGGCGCTTTCAGCGCAGGCCACGAAATCGGTGTGCGGAAACTCCTTGAACGCGACAAAGAAATCCGCTGCCTGTCTTCGTTTGCGGGTCAGATGGCTGTGCGGATCGAGCGTCGCGCACACGAGCACGTCCGGGCCGACGATCGCCCGCACCCGCGCCAGCAAATCCCCCTCTGTGTCATGGTAGCCGTCCGCGACCATGGCGCCGTGAAGCCCAAGGATCACGGCATCGACCGGCAGGGCATCCGTAAGCTGTTGAAGGATGTCGTCGCGCAAGCCCTCGTAGGTCTGCCGATTTACGGGGCCGGCCGGGTCGGCCCAGGCGGCCGTACCCTCAAGAAAGTCCCAGCCCCACTCGGCCGCCCGTTCGCGCCCCACCGTCATAACGGCCGAACACAGGGTGGGCGTCTTCGGATGGCGCCCAGGCGGCGCCAAAAGCGACGCTTCAAACGCAAGACGGTCGACGTGGATGGGCGAGAACGTGTTGGTCTCCGTGGCCAACACCGCGCAAAAGATACGCTTCATCGCAAGCTGGCATAGGGCAGATAGCCGGTGAACCCGGTGATCAGCCATTGGGGACCCTGCCGGCGGCAGTAGTAGACCGTTTGCCAATTCAGCGTGTCCGAGCCGCCATCGGCTCGCCGGATTGCCCCATCGAACTTCTTATGGGCCAGCGCGCGATTGCCGTTAATCTTGATCTCGGTAAGCCGCGTAGCGCGAAAGATGGCGGCCCTCGGGTCCTCGGCGAAGCTCTGCGCGGCAAAGTCCGATGCCTGCCGCAGCCATGCGTCCCGATACGCCGCCACGGTGGGAAACGCCAGCTTCCAATCATCCGGATCGGCGCTGCGGCAGGCATCAATGCCGAGAAACGACGCATGATCGAAATCGCCGTCCACCGCCAGCCAGTCCTGGCCTATAAAGGCGTCGATATCCCTCGGCACCAACATCTCCCAGATGGCGTGTCGATCCTTGTCGGTCGCGAATGGACTGAGGTGCGGATCGGGTTGGGCGCTGGTCATTTTGAAAGCCAGTTTCATTTCTGTTGTTTCCAGCCGATGATCACGCCTAGAATCGCGTCAGGTCAATCCAATAGTGAAACTTGTTTTCACACTCACGGAGGAAAGGGCGGTTCAGTATGGCGGAGGTTTCGGCAATCAAACGGTACGGCGCTGTCAAGTCGGGCGCCGGCGGACAACAGCTTCCCTTCGCACGCGCGGTGGAAGCGGACGGGTGGCTTTATGTCTCGGGACAGGTGCCCATGAAGGACGGTGAGATCGTGCATGGCTCGATCGTCGACGAGGCGCACCTTACCATCAAGAACGTGATCGCGATCCTGGACGAGGCCGGGTACGGCCTTGAACATGTGGTGCGGGTCGGTGTCTGGCTCGACGACCCGCGCGACTTCTGGTCCTTCAACGGCGTCTATCGCCAATACTTCTCCGAATTCCCGCCGGCGCGCGCCTGCGTGCAAGCGCGGATGATGGTCGATTGCCGCGTCGAAATGGACTGCGTGGCGTTCGACCCATCGCGCAAATAGCCATCAGACGGCCATGCCTGAGGGTCTTGGCACGATCGATGTGGTGGCCCGTCTTCAGCAACGGGCCGACACTCTGTCCCGGTCAGAGCGCAAGATCGTCAATATTCTGATGGCGGAGATGGATTTTAGCGTCTCCGCATCCATCGTTGAGTTGGCGGACCGTGCGGCGGTGTCACCGCCGACCGTCACGCGCTTCTGCCAGCGGCTGGGCTGCAGGAACTTTGCCGACTTCAAGTTGTCGCTCGCGCGCAGCGCGTTCGTGGGCGCGCGCTTTTATCGCGAGGAACGCCGGGCCCGGGCGCCGAGAGATATCGCCGACAATGTCATCGCCAAGGCCCAGTCTGCCCTGTTCGCGCTCAACGAGACGCTGGATTACCGGTCCCTGGAGGCCTCGGCCCGGACGATCGCCAGCGGTTCGGCCGTTTATGCCTTTGGCGCCGGCGGAACCTCGACCATCATCGCGCAGGAGCTGCAAAACAGATTGTTTCGTCTGGGGCTGACCGTCATCCCGTCCTCGGATCACACGATGCAGCTTATGATGGCCGCCGCCGCCGGACCCGGCGATGTCATCGTCGCCTCATCGGTTTCCGGTCGAAACGACGAACTGGCGCGCGCCCTTTCCGTCGCCCGCGAAAGTGGCGTCCCGTCCATCGCCTTGACAAAGCCGGACACGATGGTTGCCGAGGCGGCCGCGCGCACGATCGCCATCGACATCGCCGAAGGCGACGATGTCCGGCGGCCATCCTCCGCACGGTATGCCTTCCTGGCGGTCGTGGACATCCTGGCCCACCTGGTCGCCTTGATGCGCCAGGATCAGGCGACCGAGACGTTGCGCCGGATCAAACGGCAACTCGTCACCCATCGCGACGAGGATGATCGCCAGATCATGGGCGACTGACAGTGGAGCGCACCATGGCTACGCACAAGAGAACTGATGACCACCGCGCGAGACAGGCAATATGGACCTAGCCGTCGTCACGGGGGCCGCCGGCGATATCGGCGTTGCGATCGCCGAGGCCCTGGCCGGTACCGGCATGCGGTTGGCCTTGCTGGACAAAGACGGCGATGCGCTCGCCAAGGCGGCGGACAGGCTGCGAGGCGCGGGCGCCCTTGTCACCCACTACCGGTGCGACGTCACTGACCGGGCCGACATCTCCGCCGCCGCCGAGCGGATTTCAATGGACGGAATGGTCAACGTGCTGGTCAACAACGCCGGCGGCATCACGTCGGCCAGCCTGCGATCGACGAGCATCGAGGATTGGCACCGCGACATCGCGCTGAACCTCGACGCCGCCTTCATGGTGTTCAAGGCCTTCGAGGCACCGCTGATCGAGACGGCCGGATCGGTCGTCAATATCGCCTCGGTGAATGCCTCGGGCGTTTACGGGCACCCCGGCTACAGCTCGGCCAAGGCCGGGCTTGTGCATCTCACGGAGTTCATGGCCGTCGAGTATGGCCACCAGGGCGTTCGCGCCAATGCTGTCGCGCCGGGCACGGTGGCGACCCAGGCTTGGCAAGAGCGCGCCGCGCGGAATCCGGACGTGCTGGAGGCGGCCCGTCGGTGGTATCCGCTGAGGCGGATCGCCACCCCGCAAGACGTGGCGAACGCCGTGGCCTTTCTGGTCAGCCCGGCCGCGAGCGCGATCACGGGCACCTGCCTGCCCGTCGATTGCGGCCTAAGCGCAGGCACGACCGCCTTGGCGGCAACCTTCTCTCAATCGCCGGATTTCGACGCCTGAGCAACTGCCAGCGCCTGACTAAACTATTGCCAGCGTGGTCTTCGGATCGAAGAAGTGGATCTTGGACACATCGATGTCGAGATCCAGCCGGCTTGGATCGTCGGGTAACGACTCAGAGTCCAATCGCGCGGTAAAGCGCGAGTCGGTGTGGCCCGTCTCCGCACGCTCCTGGATCAGATCCGTGCCGATATCCACCTCCGGCGTCGGCAGGTCGAAATGCAGATACGCGTCGGGTCCAACCAGCTCCGACACCAAGACATCGACGGTCAAACGCCCGTTTGTGGTTCCCGTCGACGACTGGGCGAGCGAGAAGAACTCGGGCCGGACGCCCATGACGGCGCGCTTTCCGACATAGTCAGCCAAGGCCGGCACGGCCTTGTTGCCGCCGGGCGGCAGCGCCACGGACCAGGAGGTGTCGACGATCCGCGCGCTCAACCCGTCGCCCGCGCGCTCGATCGTGACATACATGAAGTTCATCGCCGGTGAACCGATGAAGCCCGCGACGAACATGCTGGCCGGCCGAAGATAAAGCTCTTGCGGCGACGCGATCTGTTGCAGGTTGGACTGGTCCGGTCCGTCGATCGGCTTCAGAACGGCGACCCGGTCGCCCAAGGTCATCGCCTCGACCTGATCGTGGGTGACGTAGATGGTTGTCACCCCCATGCGGGCCCGCAGCAGCTTCAGTTCGGCACGCATTTGCACGCGCAGCTTGGCATCCAGGTTCGACAGCGGCTCGTCCATCAGATAGATGGCCGGGTTGCGGACGATGGCCCTGCCCATGGCAACCCGCTGCCGCTGGCCACCCGACAGCGCACCCGGTTTCCTGTGGACAAGCTCGGTCAGATCGAGGGTTCGCGCGGCCTGCAGCACCTTTTCCTTGATCTCCGGCTTGGGCACTTTGCGCTGCTGCAACCCGAAGGCCATGTTCTCGTACACGGTCATGTGTGGGTAGAGCGCGTAGTTCTGGAACACCATGGCGATGTCGCGATCCTTGGGGTCGACCCGCGAGACCTCCTTGTCGCCCAGGAACACGCGGCCACCGCTGAGGGTTTCGAGCCCCGCGATCATCCTCAGCAGGGTCGACTTGCCGCAGCCCGAGGGGCCGACGAGCACCAGAAACTCGCCCTCATCGACGGTCAGCGACACATTCGCGATGGCAAGAACCTCGCCGTAACTCTTCGCGACCTGGTCCAGCGCCAAGGTGGCCATCTGCCCTGCTCCCTCCCCCGAAAACTCAGCCGAGCGCGACGGGCTGGCCGGTCGCGGCGGAGGTTTCGATCGCCGTCAGCACCCGGGTCGCCGCCAAGCCATCCTCGACAGAGGCCAGAACCGGGGCACCGTCGAGAACCGCATCGGCAAAGCGCGCAATCGCCTCTTCAACAAAGCCGCCGGGGCGCCCGCCGCCCGTGGGGGTCAAGCCAAACAGATCTCGGTATCGCAGGCCCGCACCATCGAGTTTGCGATAGGCGCCGTTGTGGGAGGAGTCGAGCTGAAGCTGTCCCTTGTCGCCGACCAGCTCGACGCGGAAATCGAAGATCTGCGGGTTGTCGTCGGACAGAATCCAACTGTTTTCCAGCGTCACCTTGGCCCCACGCGAAAACTCCAGGATCGCCAGGTGCACATCCTCCGTATCGACGCCGCTGGCGGCCAGGATACCCTTGGACGAGACGGCGAAAACCCGCTCCACCTCGTCGGCCAGCATGAAGCGCAGCACGTCCACCGCATGGCTGCCCAAAAACCACAGGGCCGAGGACTTGTCCGACCAGCTCAGCATCTCCAACGGCACGAACTTGGTGTTCGAAAGCCGTGCCGCACCGTGGACCGGAGCGCCGATGGCGCCGGCCTCAATGTCTTCGCGGGCCGCGGCGAAGACCGGGTTCGCCCGGTTGTGGAAATCGACCATGACCACACGGTCCGACGCGGACGCCGCCCGCAGGATCGCTTCCGCCTCTTCATCGGTCTTGGCCAGCGGCTTTTCGGTCAGCACATGTTTGCCGGCATCCAGGGCATCCAGGATAATCTGGGTATGGGTGTAGTCCGGCGTGGCGACCGATACGGCATCGATCCCCCGTTCGTCCAGCAGCGCGCGGTGATCGGTGAAGACGGATCCGACACCATGGGACGCGGCGAGCGCTTCCGCCCGCCCCGCGTCAAGGTCGCAGACCGCAAGCAGTTGCGTACGGGGCAGCGCCTTGAAAACCTTGGCGTGATGGCCGCCCCATTGACCGCCGCCGATAACCCCTATTCCGAGATCCGGTTGTGACACACTTCATCCTTTCACTGCGCCGAAGGTCAGCCCTCGGACCACGTATCTGTCGAAAACGAGAAAAATCAGCATGGGCGGCACCATGGCGACGACAGCCGCCGAGGCGATGAAACTCCAGGTCACCCCGGTCGAGGCGAAATAGTTGAGCGTGCCGATCGGCAGCGTCGCGGTCTGCTGGGACGACAGCACCAGCGGAAAGGCCGCATTGTTCCAGGCGAACACGAACGCGAACATCGAGGTGACGATCAGGCCGGGCCGCACCAGCGGCAGGGTGATCCGCAGCATGATCACATACCAGGCGGCACCGTCGACTCGCGCGGCCTCCTCCAACTCCCTCGGCACCTCGTCGATGAAGCTTTTCATCAGCCAGACCGAGAACGGAATGATCAGCGTCTGAAGCACCAGGATCATCGACAGGTAGGTTCCCGACAGGCCGATCTGCGTCATCAGCACGAAGTACGGGATCAGGAACGCGATCGGCGGTGCCATCAGCAGGCCGAGATACCAAAGCATGATGAACTTCTTGGATTTCATCCGATAGCGCGACAGCGCATAGGCGGCCGGGACCGAGAAAGGCAGGTTGAGCAGTACCGCGCCCACGGCCACGATCAGGCTGTTTCTCGCCTGTCTGGCGTTGGCACCCGGATCGACCAACGTATGCCGGATTGCATCCGCCGTCGGCTCGAAGAACAGCACCGGCGGCATGGTGAAGGCCGTGCCGGGCGGCCGGATGGCGAGCAGGATGAACCAGATGATCGGCCCGATGAAAAACAGCATCAAGAGCGCAAGCAGGGCGTAGATGACAAGCCGGCGCAAAGGTCTGGGATGGTGTTCCATCTCACCACTCCCACTTGCGGAAGGCGAAGAAGATGTAGAGACCGACAAAGGCGTTGACGATGATCACCACCAGCCAGGTGGTGGCACTGGCCATGCCGATATTGAAATCGATCAGCCCCTGTTGATAGAGCGTGTAGCCCAGCGTGCGCGACGAGGTGCCGGGGCCGCCCCGCGTCAGGACCAGAACCAGATCGAAGGTGTTGAAAAGCTGCATGAAGCGCAGGATCAGGATGATCAGCGCCGTGCGCATGACGAACGGAAACTTGATCCGCCAGAACATCACCCAGGCCGACGCCCCATCCAACCGCGCCGCCTCCAAAAGGCTGACCGGCACGGACAACAGCCCGGCATAGAGAATAATCGCGAAAAAGGGCGTCCACTGCCAAACATCGGCGATCAGGATCGCCAACAGCGCGGTGTTGGTGCTGCCCAGGATGCCCTGCGCCGGCAGGTCCAGCCCGATTGACGCCATCAGCCAGGTGATGATGCCGCCTTGCGGGTCGTACATGTAGCGAAACAGGAAACCCACGACGATGGGCGCGATCGTGGTCGGCATGATCAAGAGCGCGCGCGCAACGCTCATGCCCCTCAGCCTCGTGCTCAGCAGCAGCGCAATCGCCAGGCCAAAGGCGAATTCCAAGGCCGTGCCGCTGAAGCTGAGCACCAGCGTGTTGATCAGCGAGTTGAGAAAGGCCGGGCTTGCCAGCACCATCTGGTAGTTGGCGAAGCCGACGAACCCCACCGGCGTGGCGCTGGTCTGAAGGTTCCAGAAATAAAAGCTGTTCTTAAGCGCGAACACCAACGGGTAGGCGATCAGGCCCAAGAGCAGGAGGATCGACGGCGCGACCAGCAGGTACGGCAGATAAGCCATCAGTGTCCGCCGCCCCGGAGGTGCGGCCGCGGTGACCTGCATCATCGCCATGGTCTACGTTTCTAATGCAAACGCGCGATCCCCAGGGAGACTGTTCCCCAGGGATCGCAAACTACCAGATCGCGCGCTACGCCAGACGGTTGATCAGTTCGACCGTCGCTTCCGGTGTGTCGTCGAAGCTGGGCAAGCTGTACGGGATGAGGAAGTTGCCGCGCAGCGTGTTGAGGAACAGGTCATCCATGGCCGACAGGGCTTCCTCCGCCGTTTGCTGGCCGATCAGAACCTTGTTCAGCTCAAGCCCCATGATGCCTTCCAGGGTCGTGTAGACCGGCGCCGGCGGCCGGGCGATCTTGCCGTTGCCCTGCGCCAGCATACCCGCCTGCGTGCCGAGATAGGGGTAGATCGCGGTGAGATCACTATCGTCGTAGAGCGACCGCCTCGCAAAGTCCGAGAACTGAGAGTTATAGGTATCGACCAGCCCCATGGCCTTTTGCGTCGCCGCCGAGGTCGACCATTTCAGGAACTGCCAGGCCGCGTCGGCCTTCTCCGTCGTCGACGGAATGCCGAAGCTCCAGCCCCCGAGGCTGATGACCTGGGGTGTCGAACCGGCCACCGGCAAGGGCGCGATGCCGTAATCGTCGGCGACAACCGACGGCTCGCCGGTCATGTAGCCGTTGTTCTTGATCAGATAGAAGTACGGCGTCCACCAGTAGAACATGCCGATATCGCCGGTCGAAAACCGGGTGCCGGCATCGAACCAGAGATAGTTGATGGCCTCGGGCGGCGACAGGTCGTAGAGCCGCGCATACTGGTCGATTGCCGCCAACATCTCCGGCGAGTTGATGGTCGGCGTAAAATCCCATTCCGGACTGGCCGGGAAGTCGGCGAACCAGCGCGCGCCGTAACTTGCCGCGGCCTGGGTGAACATATGGACGATCGGCGTCGGCTGGGACCCGCAGATCACAGTGCCGAACATGTCCGTGCCGTTCACGTTCTGGCCGTTCATGGCCGCGATCGTCTCGGTATAGGCATCCCAGGTCCAGGAGCCCGTCGCGTCCGGTATATCCAGACCGAGCTGATCAGCCACCGATCGGCGGTACATCACGCCCTGCGCGTAGGCCGCGACCGGCAGTGTCGCCAGCTGCCCGCGCCAGGTGTTGAGCGAGTACAGCACCTCCGGCATGAAATCCGTGATGTCCAGATCCGCATCGCCGGCGGCAAACTCGTCCAGCGGCCTGATCCAGCCATTGTCGATATATTGGCCGGTCCACATCTGGTCGACCGTGACGACATCCGCGTCGCTGGTGTTGGAAACGAAGGATGTTACCAGCCTGGCCTGCATTGCGTCATAGGACAGCGATTCCAGCTCGACATCGATGCCGGTCTGGTCGGTGAAATCGCCGATCACGTCGCGCAAGGCGAAGAAGAACGGGTCTTCGACCGAAAGGACGCGGATCGTCGTTGCATTGCCCTGGGCATAGGCCGGCGCCCTGCCCCCAAGGCCAAGGCCGTAGGCTGCCGCACCGGCGGTGGTGCCAATCGTGGTCTTCAAAACCTGCCGACGCGACACGCCGTTTGAACGCATTTTCATGGGTGTACCTCCGTTGCATGACCTTGCTGGCCGCCTACGGGGGCATGAAGACCGTCTCCCGCCCCGGCGGCTTCACTTATTTGTTTGTGAGTCGCACATACTTATTTCTTTGTCAATTTGTTTGCCTGACGCCAAGTTAGTCCGATGGTCGTGTCAGCGGCGACAGAAACGAGAATCGAGGTGCTGGAGAGCGCAAGACCGGATGATTGTAGGAACACGTAAAACGCCCAATACGCAGATGACCCGGCGGGCCGGCCCCGTCGGGGTGGCATCGCACGGTAAGGATAGGTTCGATCTTGTGTCCGCCTCGCGCATCGGCGAGGCCAACAAGCGGCGGGTCTTGCAAACGCTGTTCGACCTCGGGCCGACGAGCCGGGCCGAACTTGCCCGCCTGTCGGGAACCAACCGAACGACGATTTCCGGCATCGTACAGCCCCTGCTCGACAACGGCCTCTTGGTGGAGGAAGCGCCCAGAGAGCACAAATCGGTCGGCAAGCCGCCGCGCCCGCTATGGTTTTCACCGGATGCGGCCCCCGTGTGCGCGGTTACCCTGATGCCCAATCGCGTGCAGTCGGCCATGGTCTCGATCACCGGCGAAATCCAACGGATCAAGGAAGTGGCGACCCATGGCAAGGATACCTCGCGCGAGGAGTTCATAACCGCGCTTAAGATGTGCATTGGCGCCTCCCTCGCCTCCGCGGCCCGCCAACCGCTGGGGATCGGCATTGCCGTCGGCGGCATGGTCGACATGGCGCAGGGCGATATTGTCGCGATGAACCTAGCCCCGGCGCTGTCGGGCCTGGAACTTGCCCGCCTGATCGAAAACGCGTTCGACCTGCCCACGATCATCGATCACCACCCCCGCGCCATCCTGCTTGGCGAGCGATGGTTCGGACAGGGCCGCGGCCTGAAGAATTTCGCGGTCATCTACACTGGAGAGGTGCTGGGCTGCGCCCTGTATCTCAACGACGAGCTGTTCCGGGGACCGCTCGGCTCGGGCGGCGAGTTGGGCCACCTCATCGTGGATCTGGACGGCGCGCAATGCACCTGCGGCAAGCATGGTTGCTGGGAAACGATTGCGACCCTGCCCTGGCTCCGCCGAACGGCGGCGACAATGGGTATCCCCGGCGCCGATCGGCTCGACACGCAACGGCTGTGTGAACTGGCTGACGAAGGTGACCGGCCCGCTACCGAGTTGATGAACCGATATGCCCGCAACCTGGCGGTTGGGATCGCCAATCTCCAAACCCTGCTGATGCCGAGCGACTTTATTCTCTACGGCGACATCATCAAGGGCAGCGCCCGTCTGCACGATCGCATCGAGGCCGACGTGAAGCTGCTGTCCCCACGTCATCCCGGCGGCAGACGCCATGTCATCTGCGGATCGGAAGAGGAAAAAACCACGCTAAGGGGTGCTGCCGGCCTGGTGATCTCCAAGCAACTTCAGATCAAGTATTAGCCACCGCGGCGAACGCCCTTTAAGACGACTGGAGCACGTTGTGGTTGTTTAACAGGTCTGTCGCGCGGCGCGCGGAGACGGCCGCAGTGTGTCGGCTAAGTGTTTGATAGTATGGAGAGAATGGTTGCGGGGGTAGGATTTGAACCTACGACCTTCAGGTTATGAGCCTGA
>JBCDFV010000074.1:0-14391 GCA_039177555.1 Pseudomonadota bacterium
ACCTCGTTTTACGTCTTGTCGCCGGTTCCCCATCTCGGTGCGGCGGAGATCGATTGGTCGGTCGAAGGGCCGCGCTATCGCGACCGCATTCTCCGCCATCTGGACCAAACCACCGTACCCGGTCTTCTGGAATCGATTGAGACAACACGCATTTTCACACCGACAGACTTTCGCGACACACTGAACAGCCATCTCGGCTCCGCCTTTTCGTTGGAACCGATCTTGCGGCAGAGCGCCTATTTCCGTGCCCACAATCGTGACGACCAGATACGCGGGCTCTATTTCGTCGGCGCCGGTACCCATCCAGGGGCGGGCATTCCCGGTGTTGTCGGTTCGGCCAAGGCGACGGCCGGCCTCGTGCTCGAGGACTTTGCCGTCGCCAGTGCCGCCTGACGCGGAAGGGCCGAGATATGGACAGCGAGCTGATCAAGCTCAGCGAGCGAGTCATTGCCAAAGGCTCGAAGAGTTTTGCGGCTGCGTCGCGCCTGCTTGATCGCCACGCCCGGGAATCCGCCGTTCTGCTCTACGCGTGGTGCCGCTACTGCGACGACATGGTCGACGGTCAGAGCCTGGGGCAAGGTCGCGTCGACAGGGACGGCTCGGCCTCGGAACGGCTGGAGGATCTGCGCCGTCAGACCGCTGCGGCATTGGAAAGCTCGGTCGCAGTCGACCCGCCGTTCGAGGCGTTGCGTGTCGTCGTCCGCCGCCATGGCATCCCGCACGCCGCCCCGCGCCACCTGCTGGACGGCTTCTCGCTCGACCTGACCAACGTTCGCTGCGCAACGGTTCAGGACACCTTGGTGTACGCCTACCATGTCGCCGGTGTCGTCGGTCTGATGATGGCCTGGACAATGGATGTTTCGGACGAAGCTACGCTTGATCGCGCCTGTGACCTGGGTCTTGCCTTGCAACTGACCAACATCGCCCGCGATGTCTTGGCGGATGCCGAGATCGGCCGCATCTACTTGCCGGTGGACTGGTTGGACGAAGCGGGTGTTCCCCTCGATCCCGATCGGTTTTCCGATCACAAGCAGCCCCTGGCGGCGGTCGCTGGCCGCCTGCTTGATCAGGCTGAACCCTACTATGGCTCGGCGCTAGTCGGGATCGGCGCGCTGCGGGCGCGGCGGGCCTGGTCGATCGCGGCGGCCCGCGCCGTCTATCGCGAAATCGGCGTGACGGTTCGTCGCTCGGGTGCCGAGGCCTGGGATAACCGCGTGAGTGTCTCCAAGCCGCGCAAACTGGTGCTGCTCGCAGGCGCCTTGGCGCAGACGGCCCGGCTGAAGGCGGGCCTGGCGCGCCTCGACAATGGTCGCGAAGGGCTGTGGCGTCGGCCGTCGCTTAAGCCGTCGACCTGAGCGACCGTCGGGACTCTTTCAGCCGCTCGCGCAAGACTTCCGGTTTTTGCGCGTACAGAAAGCCGAACGAGACGCAGCCCTCCTTGCCCGAAACCGCGTGGTGCAGCCGATGGGCTTCCACGAGGCGCTTCAGATAGCGGTTCTGGGGCGTGTAGCGAAATGGCCACCGCCGATGGACCAGACCGTCATGCACAAGAAAGTAGAGAACGCCGTAGAGCGTCACGCCGATGGCCAGCCACCAAAGGGGTGACCAGGCGTCGCCGGCGGCAAACAGAACGACCGCGATGCCGGCGAAGATGATCGCAAAACGATCGTTCTTCTCAAAAACACCCGAACGCGGTTCGTGGTGCGATTTGTGCCAGCGCCAGCCCCAGCCATGCATGACGTATCGATGGGTGAACCACGCGACACCCTCCATGCCGACCACGGCCCCAAGGACGATCAGAATAGGGACAAGCACGTCAACCATGCGTCAGGCCAGAATAGTGCTGCTTCGTCATCACCATGCGGCAAACACTAGTTCAAAACATGCCGATTGGCAGGGCCGTCTTTGGGGGCGTGTCGTCGCAGGCGGGCGCGGATCGATCCTCACGCGCGCATCTTCCGGCCTTCGGCAATGACAGCCACCCCGAGGCCCGCGGTGGCGAATACCGCCAAACCGAGCCATCCGTCGGCCATAGCGGAAATCGCGCCGCCTTGGCCCAATGCCCCGTTATAGGCCTCGATGGCCCAGGCATTGGGCGTAATCCAGCCAAGATCGCGCAGCCATTCCGGCATCAGAAAGCGTGGCGCCATGCTGCCCCCGATGGCGGAAAGGATCAACACGGTGAAGTTGGACAGAGAGAACGCCTGTTCCCGGCTGGCGCTGAGCGTGCAAAGGGCCAAGGCCAGACCGCTGGCCGCCGCGGCCGCCAAGACAGTCGTCGCGATCCAGGCTGGCAAGACACCCAGCCATTCAACGCCGTAAAAGATCCAGGCCACGATGAAGATGACCAGCGCCTGGGCGGTGCCCTGCGCCGTGAGAAACAGAAAGCGCCCTCCGATCAGGACCCCGGCCCCGCCGGAGGACAGGGCCAGGCGGGCGCGCACACCGCTCAGCCGCTCCTCGACAACGCCGACCGCACCCTGAACGCTGGAAAACAGCAGAAACAGTATGGCGACGGCCCCCGCATAATACGTGATGGCATCGGACGGTCCGCTCACCTGGTCAACGCTTTCGATGACGATCAGGCTGTTGGCCGGCGCGCCCTGGCCGTCAAGGGCGCCAATCGCCTGCTCCAACCCCGCTTGCTGTGTGGGCGCAAGTTCGCCAATGATCGCTGTCAGCGCATTGGCCTGACGCCGCAGCGCGATGTCGGGCAGGTCTGCCGCCAGACGCTCTTGGATGTGTCCGATGAGTATCGCGCTTGGCAACTCGTTCGCGCTGGTGATCAACAGCCGTAGTGGCGGCGTATCGCTGTTGGCCAAGGGTCGCTCGACAATCAGGCCGACATCGTCGCTGCCGCTTGCCACCGCCGTTCGTACGGCGTCGATATCCTGCTCGACCCTCAGCGCGACCCTCTCGGCCGATTGCAGGGCCTCGATCAGGCGCGCGCTTGTCTCGTCGGCGATCTGGTCAGTGGCCGCGACGCGCACGCTGATATCGCCGCCGGCCGACCCGCCGAAGATCGCCGCGAAGATGACGAAGATCACGCTTGGCAAGACGAAGGTCATGGCCAAGGCACCGCGGTCGCGGACAAGGCGCAGCAGGGCAACCCGAAAGATGGCCCAGATCATGGCGGGTTCTCACGATTGCAGAGCGCGGCGTAAAGTGTGTCAAGGCCGGGCTTGCGCACGCGAATCTCATCGATCTCAAGTGCCTTCAGTTCGGCTTCGATGTCGTCGGCGGTGAGGTCTACGAACCCGCGCCAGATCAGCCCTGATTCAGCTTCCGATAGTCCGACCCGCTGCAGGCTAACCGACATTTCCGGTGTCGGCCGTGTGCCCACCCTGACGATCATTTCGTGGCCGCCATCGTAGTGTTCCGACACCAGTTCTCGGGGGCGGCCAACGGCGCGAAGCTGGCCGTCGACCAGGATTGCCACGCGGTCGGCCAACCGTTCCGCCCGATCGAGTTCGTGGGTCGACAGCAAGATCGCCATACCGTCGTCGCGCAGACCCGCGATCAGCGCCAGAACCCCGTCCAGCGCTGCCTGATCGACGGCGACCGTCGGCTCGTCCAGAACCAGCAAGGCAGGCTGGTGCAACAGCGCGCAGGCGATGTTGGTGCGCCTTTGATAGCCGCCGGACAGCCTGGCCACCCGCATGTGCTGATGCCCGGTCAATTGCGCGCGTTCCAGCGCCTCAGGTACGCGCGATGCCAGGTCCGCCCGAGACAGGCCGGAAAGACGGCCAAGCACGAACAGGTTCTCGCGGACCGAAAGATGGTCGTAGAGCGCGATTTCCTGCGGCACAAGGCCGATCTGCGCGCGCGCCTTGGACGAACGCGCAGGGTCTTTCCCAAGCACGCTGACGGTACCGGCCGCAGGTCGCACCAAGCCGCAGGCGGCGCGCATGAACGTGGTCTTGCCGGCGCCATTGGGCCCGATCAACGCACAGATCTCGCCGCCGAATACCTCCAGGTTAACGGCCGTAAGGACGGGAAGGCCCGCCAAAGCGACATCGAGAGACCTCGCGGAAAGCACCGGCCCGCCCCGATCGCGGGATTGCTCAGCCATCGAGGTGCGGTTCGAACACCGTGCGCAGATAGGGCGCCAGTGCGGGCGCAACGGGCGAACATCCGTCGATCAGGCTCACCGCCTGCTCCATATGAAAGCGGGCTCCGTTGCGGGTCTCCACGACACCGTCGACGGAAACCAGCGTCGGCTTGTCTCCGTCCTGTCGAACATCTTTGCCGACACTGGCTTGGTCCGCAGTGGCATCCAGGATGTCATCGACGGTTTGAAACACCTCGCCGATATGGTCGGCCGCGTCGCGCATCTTGTCGGCCCGCGGACCGTCGACGGACGCGACGAGAAGGCCGACGTCGACCGCAGCACTAATCAGCGCGCCGGTCTTGCGCCGGTTCAGGTCACGCAAGGCCCGCCGGTCGCTCAATTCTGCGCCGCACCGCAGGTCGATTTCCTGGCCGCCGACCAATCCGGCCAGTCCGGCTGCATCTGCCAAGCGCGCGGTGATGCCAAGCTTTGTGTCGTTCGCCAGGTCGGTCGTCGCCGTGACGACGGCAAAAGCTCGGGTCAACAGGGCTATTGAGGCGAGGATTGCCATGTCCTCGCCGAAAAGCCGGTGGGTGGTCGGCAGCCCACGGCGCTTTGCCGCGTCGTCCATCGACGGCAGGTCGTCCAAGATCAATGAGGCGGCGTGGATCATCTCGACGGCGCAAGCCGGGTCGATCGCCTTCCCGACATCGCCGCCAAACTGCTGAACGGTGAGCAGAGTCACGACAGGTCGGAAGCGTTTGCCGGGAGATGTCAGGGCGTGACGCATGGCCTGCGCAACCAGGCCGTCTTGCGCGGCGCCGCTGGTCATCAATGCATCCAGGCGTACGTCAACCCACCCTTTGAGAGCGTCGGGCTGTTGGGCGGTGCGGTCCATAGCGTCGCTGAAGTTCGATTGACGGCGCATTGGTTACGGCAGTTCTTCCGCGCTGGATGATGCAATCCGGCAAAAAACACCGGCTCACATCCCGAGGGACCGACTTTGAGCTTAAGTCATGGTCGGTGACACGACTGGCAATACACAGGCCAGCGAGGCCGGTCAACGCTGCCTGATGCCCGGCCCGATCTATGGAACGGGGGCCGCGGCGCGTCGGCTATTAGGCGGCTATTCGGCGGCTCGGGCGCCGGTCGGAAGTCCGGCCCGTGCAAGCGGATTGCTGATTGAGATGCCGGGGTTCGCGTAATAGTCGACAAACAGATTGATGCGCGGCTTGCGGCCCGAATGTCGAACGGAGTGCCGCATGCGGTTGTTGAAATCATAGGCACGGCCTGCCGCCATGGCGACATTGCGGCCGCCAATCTTATAGCGAACGCCGGCATTGCCATCGATGGCGACGTGGATGCGGTGGGCGCGCTCCGCCATCGGTTGGCCATCGGTGTGGGGATCAATGCGCAACCCCGGCTGCAGGCGTACCAGTGCCAGCCGGGTTATGACGCCGTGCGGCGTGCGCAGCGAGGCGATCGTCTGATCGACGATCGGCTCCAGCACCTCGCGCCACTCCAGCCAGTCCGGAAACGTGTAGACGGGGCCAAGATCGGTTTCCTCGCGCCTGATCGGCATGAAGTCGGCCGCATCAACGCCACGGACGGTGGCCCAGTGCTGCACCAGGTCTTCCAGATGAGGGAAGCCGAGTGTGTTATATCGCGGATGCCACTCATGTTTGAACAGGATCGACTGGGCCGTTGCGTGCGCACCGGCGGCAAGCGCCTCTTGGCGGAACGTATTAGCCGTCCACGCTTCTTCCGGCAGCGACGCCAGCTTCTGCTTCAACCTGTCGGTTTTGACCGGACCCAGATCCTTGATCGGCGTGCCGATATCCATGCCGCGACCTCTCTCGCCAATTCAGGCGGGCTTGGAGATGACGTTCTGCGCAAAAACCGCATGCGCATCCTTCCAGGCAAAACGCTACCTATTAGTATTTTTTGCTCTGGAATTGCTAAAATTTAGATAGGAAAGGGTGGTCGGCCGATCAAGCGGAGTAGGCGCTGTTCTGTCGCCAAATCAACGGGCTGCGACGATACGCGCAGTCGACGCCGCGAATGTCGACAGCGCTCGCCGCGAGATCCTTGGTGGCGACGGTATGGGCCGCAGGCGTCACGGGCGGGTCCGGTGAAAACCAACCGAGACGGTATCTTGTCAGTCGGCAGTTCGCGTCGTGTTGTGGCGAGGTCGACGAAAGCGCGCGCGCCGGTGGAAACACTGGCGACCGACACGATGCCCGACCGCAGTTCACGAGGTTTTTACGGCGGTCGCGCCATCGAATCAGCTTGCGCGCGACGGCTCGGTCGGCCTAGGTTTCGGCCGCCGGTACGCGCTGGCTGAGGGGTCTAGCGGAATGCTGCGATTGCGGGTGCGCATGGTGGCACCATATCCAGTCGTGTGCCCTTGTCGCGCGCATAGTCATGGCAGTTTGACAGACTAAGCACTTTGACAAAGCGGAATAATCGCCACTGTGTCTGATCTCTTCGATTTCGCCACGACGCTGGTGACGGCAGCCACGCCCTTGTTGGCGGGACCGGTCGGTCCCATCGAGTTGCCCGACATCGACCGGCTGATGTCGAGCCGGAGAACCCAGGCCGAAAGCATCATCAACTATGCCGATGGGTCGCTTGCCGGCACGACGGCAGGCCGGCTGTCGCGCTGGACACCGTTGAACGATCTGCCGCCGCTGTTTCTTCAGGCGCTTCAGGCATCCGAGGACGAGCGGTTCTTCGACCATAACGGCGTCGATCTGCTGGCCATATCACGGGCCGCGGTTGACTGGGTGTCCAGCGGCCAACTGACGTCGGGCGGTTCGACGATCACCCAGCAGGTGATCAAGAACGTGATGCTCGATGCGAGCCAGTCGCTCGACCGCAAGCTGCAAGAGATCATGCTGGCCGTCCAGTTGGAGGCCATGTTCGACAAGGACGAGATCTTCGAGGTCTACGTCAACGCGATCTATTTCGGCCGCGGGCAATGGGGGGCCGGCGATGCCGCCGAGGTCTGGTTTGGCCGACCGTGGGACGCGCTCAGCGTCGGCGAGATCGCCTTCCTGGCTGGCGTTATCCAGGCGCCCTCGGCGCTTGACCCGAACAACAACCCCGACCAGGCCGTCGCCCGCCGCAACTATGTCCTCAATCAGATGTACGATGACGGCATCATCGACCAGGAGACGCGCGATGTCGCGCTGGCCGAGCCGTTGGTTGCGAGCGAGCGGGTGTATGAGGAGCGGGTGGACAGTTGGGTCGCCCATTCGTTGAGCCGCACGCTTGACTACTATGTCGCTGAAGACGTCGCCATCCGCGGTGGTTTTGTCATTGAAACCACCGTCGACCCGGCCGTGCAGGCACGCACGAGCGAGATCGTCCAGGACTATATGGCCGGCCTGGATGGGTTCGGCATCGCCGGAACGACCAATCTCGACGACGGCCTGGACGAAACCGACTGGGCCGAGGCCCAGGCCGTCTTGCCGAGAATACCAGTTGGATGGGCACGGGGTATCGTTACCGGCCCGCCGGCAGACGGGGCGCTGACGGTCGCTCTGGCGGACGGGACCGAGGCGTCGATTGTCTTGGACGAACAGCCCGTGGCCGCGGATGCGATCACGGCGGCGGTCGATGTCGGCTCCATTGTCACGCTTTCGCCCCTGCCCGCGGCGCCAATCGAGGCCGAGCCCAGCGACGGCGGGGCGGACGAGACAGCCGAGATCAAACCCGATGCCCTCGAAGAGGCGGTTGCCGCCGAGGAAGCGCCCGTCCGCTGGCAGCTTGAATCGATCCCGGAACGGCAGGTAGCCGTTGTCGTGATGGAGACGGATACGGGCAATATCCGCAGTCTCATTGGCGGCTATGACCCCGGACTGTCCGAGTTCGACCGCAGCAATGCCATCCGCCAACCGGGGTCCTCGATCAAGCCGTTGCTCTGGCTCGCCGCCTTAGAGGCCGGCCTTGAATACGATCAAATGGTCCTGGACCTGCCGATCGAGGTGCAGACCGCCGACGGCCGTTGGCAGCCGGCCAATTACGGTGGCGACTTTGTCGGCACCGTGCCGTTGTTCACGGCCCTTGAGCGCAGCATCAATCTGGTCGCGGCGCGCCTGGCCTACGAAATCGGCGTCGAGACCTTTGCCAGCATGGCCGAGCGAGCCGGCGCCTATCCGCCGGGCGAGATGGAACTGGTGCTGTCGTCGGCGCTGGGCAGCATCGGCACGACGCCCGTCTCCATGGCTGGCGCCTATGCCACCATCGCCAATGGGGGCGTGCCGGTCCGCCCGACGCTGGTCAGCTCCATTCGCGATCCGTTGACCGGCAACGCGGTTTGGCAACCGCAGCCAGGTTGGGGGATGCCGTCGCCGGTCGCCGAGCCGATTACCGATCCGGAGTTGATCGACCATCTGACGTCGATGATGCGCGGCGTGACCACGCGCGGAACGGCGGCGCGATCCTTCGCCAGCTTTGCCCACCCGGTTGCCGGCAAGACCGGCACCAGCCAGGATTTCCGCGATGCCTGGTTCATCGGCTTCACGCCGGAGATGGTCGTCGCGGTCTGGGTCGGACGGGACGACAATCAGCCGATGGGTCGCGGCGATGCCGGCGGCGTTCTGGCCGCGCCGTTGGCGGCGGAACTGTTCGCGATGCTTTACGAGGACGGCGTGGTGACACAAGACGCCAACTGGCAGCTGCTGGCCGCGCGGGAAGGGGCGTCGGGCGTCATCGGTCTGGGCGAGACTGGACCCTCGAATGCCGGCCAGTTCACAGGCACCGGCGGCCTTTACTAAGCGCGCGGGTTGCAGGAGCCATCATGTCAGTCTTTGCCCGTGCCGCAACGGTCGGCGTCCTATTCAGCCTTGCTCTGCCGTTCGTTTCACAGCAGGCACAGTCCCAGACACCCGACGCGCTTGACCAACTACGCGCCCTTTTGCCTTCGGACTCGGCCCTGGCCTTTGGCGAGCGGCTGGACGGTGCCGAGGGCACGGTGCTGGAAGATGTTGTTGTCGACCTGATCTGGCGTTCGTCTCGCATCCGTGCCGATCGCCTGGTGCTCGCGACCGAGGCGGGCGACCTGACGGTCGACCTGGAAGGGGTCGTCCTGCGCAACGCGAGCGGGTCCTTGGCGGGCGATCGCCTGACGTTCGATGCCAACGCGGCCGCGGTTCTGCGGTCGTGGGCCGAGGTCGAGGCGCCGAATGAGGATGTCGAAGACGACGAAGCGGCACCGGCGGGTGACACGGAAGCGGACCTTCCGCCCGGTAGTTTGTCGGCCAAGAACCTGACGATCCGCACGACCGCGCAGCCGCCGACCCAAGGGTGGTTCGCTGGCGATGTATTGGCGGAAGGTCTGACCTCCACCGCCGTCGAGCGGGTGGAGTTCGGCAATCTCGTCGCCTATGCGGCCGGGCGATTTCAGGCCGGCCGTATGGTCGTGGAGGGGATCGACATCGGCTGGCTGTCCCAGCTTTCCGGTGTGGACGACATCATCGGCGGCCGCCTGCCGGAAGGCGGCATGTCTTTGACGCTCGAAGACATGATGGCACTTGATGCGACGGGTCAGCCCTTCTTCGAGGTTGGCCATCTGCGGGCCTTCGTCGACGGTGAGCCGGCACCGCAGGTCGAAGCCGGCGCTAGCGAGACGGATGAAGCGGACGAGGCGGTGCCGGTTGGGCGTCTCACGGTCGACTTTGCCATCGATGACTTTGCGCTGCCGATCGACACGCTCCGCCCTCTGCCGATTGCCGAGGAACTGGCGCTCGTCGCGCCGGAGACACTGAGGGGCAGTGTCCAGTTCGCCGGCACGATCGATGGCCCGGGCCAGCGGCTGTCGATTGAAACCGGACTGATCGATTTGGCGGATGTCGCTTTCATCGAGGGGTCGTTGGAGCTGGCCGATGTGAGCTTCGCGCCCGACGCCCCGCAAATGCCGCTGGCCCTGATCCAGTTGCCCGGCTCCATCCCGATGT
Organism: Pseudomonadota bacterium; assembly: GCA_039177555.1. Classification (GTDB taxonomy): domain Bacteria; phylum Pseudomonadota; class Alphaproteobacteria; order DSM-16000; family Inquilinaceae; genus JANQGH01. The sequence goes on from JBCDFV010000074.1 coordinate 10,012, forward strand.
TCTCGATCGCCGGCGGCCAGCTCGACCTTGAGGATCATGGCCTCCTTTTAGGCCTCGAAGCCCAAGGCGTGCCGCCGCTTTCGGCGACGGTCGACAGCCTGTCGACGCGCCTGTCCAATCGTCTGCCGATGCTGTCGGGCCGCCTTGACGGCATTTTGGCCTGGTTGCAAGCCTTTGAGTCCGATGGGCGCGGAACGGTTCGGATTGAACCGGCGACGCCGGCGCCGGTCGTCGAGCTGCTGAGCATGATGCTGATCAATCCCGACGGCGTGGTCGATCGCCTTGGCCTGTCCAGCTAGCCCAATCATCATCGCGCGCTTGCCGCACCGGTGCCCGGATTGCCAGGACAGTAACTGCAACCACCAATGGGTTGAGGATTGCCGTGCCCCTTCGCCGACGTAGCTTTCTGGCATCTGCGGCCGCGGCCGGTTCCGCCTTTGGCCTTGGCATCAGGGCCAGTTCGGCCCAGCCGTCCGGCGGGTTTTCCTTCGACGATGTGATTGCCGAGGCACAGGCCCGCGCGGCGGCCCCCCATATCGAAGCGAGGCCGTTGGTCGGCCCGTTTTGGCGCGGCTTGAACTATGATCAGCACCGTGCGATCCGGTTCCTGCCCGACCAGGCCTTGTGGCGGAACGATGGGCATCTCAGCCTCCAGTTCTTCCATGTCGGCCTATTCTTCCAGCACCCGGTGATGATTAACCTGGTCGAAAACGGCCAGGCGGCGCCGCTGTCCTTCGATCCCGATCATTTCGACTATGGTTGGTTGGACGTGCCGGACCATGCCGAAGACCCGACCGGCTATGCCGGGTTTCGGGTTCACTATCCCATCAACACCCCCGACTGGGCGGACGAGTTCGCGGTGTTTTTGGGGGCCAGCTATTTCCGGCTGATCGGGCGCGATCAGGCCTATGGCATTTCCGCGCGCGGACTGGCCGTCGACACCGCCGAGCCCGGGCCGGAGGAGTTTCCAGCCTTCACCGACTATTGGATCGAAGTGCCGGAGCCCGACGCGACCGAGCTGACCGTTATGGCCCTGCTCGACAGTCCCAGTGTTGCCGGCGCCTATCGCTTTCGGCTGCAGCCGGGTGGCCGGACCATCGCCGAGGTCGACGCCGCTTTGTTCACGCGACGGCAGGCCAAGTTCGGCATCGCGCCGCTTACCAGCATGTTCATGAAGGGCGAGATGTCGGACGATCGTTTCGACGATTTCCGGCCCGAAATCCATGATTCCGATGGCTTGAGCGTCCTGACGGCCAACGGCGAATGGCTCTGGCGGCCCTTGACCAACCGGCGCGTCCTGCAAACCACCTCGTTTCTGGACCGCGACGTTCAGGGTTTCGGCCTATTCCAGCGCGACCGCAGCTTCGCCAGCTATCAAGACCTCGAGGCGCGCTACGATCGCCGGCCCAGCCTTTGGGTCGAACCGACACGACCCTTCGGTCCCGGACGGGTGGAACTTGTCGAGATCCCAACCGAACGGGAGATCGAGGACAACATCGTCGCCTATTGGGTGCCGGACGCGCCCTTGGGCCCAGGCGGCCGGCTGGATGTGTCCTACCGCCTGTCGGCGATCGGCGACGACACGTCGATCCCACCGATCGGCAGGACGATTTCCAACCGCGTCGGCACGGACCGCCGGCCCGGCATCGAGGATCAGATCCCGCCGGACGGAAGGCTGTTCGTCATCGACTTTGCCGGCGGCGAGCTGGCGTCGATTGGCGCCGACCAGCCCGTCGAGCCGGTCGTCGAAGCGTCGACCGGCAGGCTCGCCAACGTCACTGCGGTGCGTAACGAGCCCGCGCGCGGCTGGCGGGTCTTCTTCGACCTGCTGCCCGACGGCACCCTGCCGTGTGAACTTCGCTGTCGGCTGGTCTTGGGCGTGCGTCCGATCACCGAGACCTGGTCGCTTCTCTGGCTGCCGTGAGCGTCACAAGTCTGCCATCCGCTTGACGCCGGGTGGCTTTGCCGGCCAAGCTGGCGCGTCCCGAAACGCGCGCCAAATGCCGGGCCAACTCTCGGGAGATTTTGTCAGGAATCCCTCGTGGCGGCCCGGCCCGAGGTTCGGGATGGAATGCGCTTGTGATGATTGATCGGTGGAAGGGGGCGGAGGCGACAGGACGCGCGCGTCTTGAATGGCCCCAGATCGTTGCCGCGCTGATCCTCCTGAACCTGCTGCTCGTCCTGCCGGATCGACCGTCGGAGCTGACGGCTGGTTTTCCCTTCCGGATCGCGCCGGAACTCCCGTTCATCGTGTTGGCCTTGGTGTTGGTGCGCGGTTGGCCCGGGACCCTTCTGCGGTGGGCGGCCGTTCTCTTCGTCGTTGCGTCGATGGTATTCAGCGTCGCCGACCTGGTCATGCGCGCCTCGTTGGATCGACCGTTCAAGCCGCTGTTGGATCTGCACCTTGCGTCTGCTGGCTGGGATCTGGTCGCGGGCACGGTGGGTCCGTTCTCCGCCGTGTTGATCGCAATCGCGCTGGGCGGCGGCTTGGTCTTGGGGGCCATCGGGTGCATCTGGGCAACCCGACGATTGGCGTCGATTGCGGTTTCTGTCCGGCGCAACGCGTTCGCCGGTGCTGCTGGAGTGGCCGCGGTTGCGACGGTCGTGGTGGCGGCGATGGGTCCAATACCGATCCGGTTCGAGGCCTCAACCTCGCTTGTGCGCCATGCCGAGCAGATGGCCCGCGACATCGAGGTCCGGCGGGCGTTTGCGGTCGACACGGCCCCCGATCGATTGTCCGAGGCGGCCCCTGCCGACCTGCTGGCGGGCCTTGCCGGACGGGACGTGCTGCTGTTCTTCGTGGAGTCCTATGGTCGATCGGCGATCGAGGACCCGCGCTACCGTCCGACCCTGGCGCCGGCGCTCGGCAGTCTCGACGATGCCGTGACCGAGGTTGGTGCCGGCATCCGGTCCGCATGGCTGACGTCGCCAATCTCCGGCGGCCAAAGCTGGCTGGCCCACGCTACCTTGCTGTCCGGCCTCTGGATCGACAGCCAGCGTCGCTATGAGGCGCTGTTGACCAGTGGCCGCCAGACGCTGGTCCACGCTTTCGCCGACGCCGGTTGGCGCACGGTGGCGGTGATGCCGGCGATCAGCCAGGCTTGGCCGCAGGGCACCTTCTATGGCTATGATCGGATCTACGCGGCTGCCGACCTCGGCTATGCCGGCGACCCGTTCAACTGGGTCACCATGCCCGACCAGTACACGCTGTCGGCACTGGAAAGGTTTGAGCTTGCGGCCGAGGGCCGCGCCCCCGTAATGGCCGAGGTCGCGCTCATCTCCAGCCACGCGCCATGGACGCCGATCGCCGAACTGGTGCCGTGGGACGAGGTCGGCGACGGGTCCGTGTTCAACCGCTGGGCCAATGAGGGCGATCCGCCGGCGGTGGTCTGGCAGGATTTCGATCGCGTCAGAGCCCAATATGTGCTGGCGGTGGAGTACGCGATCCGGAATTTGGCCTCGTACCTTCAGAATTACCTGGACGATGACACGGTCGTCGTCATTTTGGGCGACCACCAGCCGGCGCCCCTGATCACCGGCGAGGACGCCTCGCGCGACGTGCCGATCCACATCATCAGCCGTGACAGCGACGTCCTGAGTGCCCTGGACGCTTGGCACTGGACCGATGCGGCCGATCCGACGCCAACGGCGCCTGTCATGCGCATGGACGCGTTCCGCGACGCTTTCCTGGACGTCTTCACGCCGTCCGCCGCCTCGATCGCCAGCAGCCAACCCTGAACGCCGGCCTGCCGCATGGACGAATGTCAAATTGGCGTTCGCCTTGGCCGGCATCGGATTTTATCTGATCTGCGACATCAGGCGCGCACGCGTCGGCTCAGGGGACGGCAGCGATGGATCAGATCGGCATTGGCATCATCGGCACCGGCTGATACGGCGGCAATCCGGGCGCAACGAGGGCCTGCGTCATGAAGGGCACCAGCCAGCTTTTCGGCACGCGTCGAGACGCGGTCGTCATGGTGGCTCCCCCACTGAACTCAATCTCGCTCGAGTTTATTCATGAAGAAAAAGAATTGTTAATTTGACAAAAAGAGATCTATTTCATAGGTATGTGAAATAAAAAAGCCAAAAAGTCCTATATATTTATTGAGGAAAGCGCAGTGGGTTTGCGATTCATGGAACACATCTTGATCCTCACCGACGATGCCGAGGCGACTGCCGACTGGTGGTGCAAATATCTCGGCTTTCAGGAAGGCGACCATCCGGAGTTCGGCTTTCCCGTTCGTTGGCTCTATATCGGCGATCAGGATGTGATGCATATCGGGCAACGGAACTTCTCCGAACATCAAAACGAATATCTGAAAACGCCGGAACAGAAGGCGGCGGCCAACGATCCGACCCTCGGTTCCGGACGCATCGACC
>JBCDFV010000075.1:0-14379 GCA_039177555.1 Pseudomonadota bacterium
ACGAGGCGGTGGGGGTTTGAGCATGGTCTGATGTTTTGTAATCGTTTCTCTATCAAAATTATCGTACAATTTTGCTATATTTTTTAAAAAATTATATAATTTTTGTTCTATAAAACCGACCCCCTGGTTTGGTTTTGATCGACCATTGCTCTAGGTGAACAGTTCGCTAATGTCGGTCAGGCCCGACACGTTCCACAGGGCGATCTCGTCGCCTGTCGACAGCTCCAGGATCGTGTCCGGCCCACTTCCGCCGCCAACGTCTTCCTCGCGGAAGCCCGAAACCGTCACGCCGTTGAGAACGAGCAAGTCTTCGCCGACATCGAAATCAGCGACGGTGTCGAAACCGTCGCCGGCGTTGAAGACGAAATGGTCGGCGTCGTCGCCGCCCCGCATGAAGTCATTGCCCGTGCCGCCAATCAGCGAATCCTCGCCGAAGTCGCCTTCGAGCTCATCCTCTCCGGCCCCGCCTTCGAGCGTGTCGTTGCCCAGACGTCCCTCAAGCCGATCATTTCCGTCACGGCCGGCGAGAAGGTCGTCGCCCGCCATGCCGATAAGCCGGTTGTCCTCGGCGTCGCCGCGAATGACGTCGGCGGTGCTGGTACCCCTGATGTCCTCGATGTTCTTCAGGAAATCGGTGTCGCCGAAGCCGTCCGTCACCTCCGCATAGCCCTGCGCGTTCAGGTTCTCCAGGTCGACGACAACACCATTAATTCCACCGTAACTGACGTCACGACTGTATTCGAATGTGTCGCGACCATCTCCACCATCGATCGTGTCATGGCCTCGGAAGCCGCGCAGTATCTGGCTACCGATGCCACCGGTGATCGTGTCGTCGAATTTGGTGCCCGTCACCATCTCGATACCGGTGAAAACATCCGTACCGCCCCACGGGTCTACGTTTACAACGCCTTCGCCTTCGGCGGTCTGGCTGAAGGTCACATCGATGCCTTGTGTCCCGCCGAACCTATCGGCGAGTTGGTATTGCAATCGGTCATCCGATCCGAGACCACCATGAATGGTGTCGTCGCCGCCTTTTGGGTCAAATCTATCGTTATTATCAGAACCAATGAGCAGATCGTCGAACTGGGTGGCGGCCACTCGCTCAATGTCAATCAGCGTATCGGTGTCGCCGTAGGGGTCGGTCGCTGTCTCGTTCGCAAGGTCGACCGTGACACCATTGAAAACTCCGTCGTCCTCGGCCCGCCAATAGTTGACGATGTCATCGAGAAAGTTGAGGTCATCCGAACTATCCGGACTGCCCACCATCGTATCGTTCCCTCGACCACCGACGAAGGCGTCCGCATCGTTCAAGCCAAGTAGCAAATCGTCGCCGTCCTTGCCGAACAGTCCATCCCGCCCATCAGAGCCGGTCAAAGTCTCCGATGCAGATGACCCGTGGATCTCGTTTAGGCCCCCGATATCGCCTGTGTTGACGGAGATGTCGGCGAAAACGAGTTCCTCCACGCTCCGAATGAGATCGATGCCATCGCGACCCGCGATGATATCTTCGACGGTAAAGGTGCCGTCGCCATTCGACGTTACCCGGTAGTCGGTTTGATTGCCGGCCAGGATCATCCGATCAAAACCAAACCCGCCTTCCAACGTGTCGTTCCCAGTACCGCCTTCGAGAAGATCGTTGTCGTCGCCGCCCGACAGCGTGTCCTCACCGTCGAAACCAGACAGGAAATCGCGGCCTTCATTGCCATTGATGCTGTCATTGCCGGTCGACGTGCCGTCGCCGCCTTTCAGCACGTTGTTATTTGCGTCGCCGATGAGGGTGTCGTTGCCCATGCCGCCGGTCGCGTTCTCGATGCTGATCAACACGTCCGTGTCCACCCAGGGTCCGCCGTTTGCCAGACCGACGGGCGTATTGGCCGCCAAGTTGTTGAGGGTCAGCAACGCACTTGCCGCGGAGTCCGCGGAACGGTCGAGCGGACGTAGATCGATCACCACGGGTTCCGTCGCCGTCAATGATCGATAGTCGACCGTATCGGTCCCCGGCCCGCCATCGAGAAAGTCGTTCCCGCCGGCCTCGCCCGCGATGATCAGATCGTCGCCGCCGCCGGCGCGCACGACATCGTCGCCGTCACCCGGCGTGATGGTGTCCTTGCCGCTGCCGGTGGTGATCGTGTCGTCGCCGGCACCGGTGGTGACCGTGTTGTCCCCGTCGCCGGCATCGATCTTGTTCTGACCGTTTCCGGCGACGATGGTGTCGTTGCCGGCCCCGGTCTTGATGTCCGTATCGGCGTCATCGGTGCGTTCGATGGTCTCGTCGTCGGTGGAGCCGGAAAGATCGATCACCACCGTTTGGCCGAAGGTGCGCGGGTCGATCAGCTGGCCGTCGACATAGACGTCCAACGCCTCGAAGCGCGAGGCCGTCAGCCCAAGGGCCTCGATTGTGTAGCTCTGGCCAAAAAAGCCGGCGCCGCCGCCCCCCTCAAGCCAGTCGAGGTAGGCGACGATGTCGTCCTGAACCTCTTCGTCCAGCCAGTCTTCCGAGGTGAGTTCAAGTCTCAGCGTATCCGTGCCGGACCCCCCATCGTAAACGTCCCAACCCTGCGACTGGTCGTCACGCCGGTGGATCGCGACGTCATCGCCGGCACCGCCGAACACGAAGTCCGAGCCGGACCCGCCGTCAAGCAGATCATTGCCCCGTCCGCCGAAGATCAGATCGTTGCCAAACCCACCCAGCAAAGTGTCATTGCCGCCGAAGCCGAAGATCCAATCCCGGCCGTTCGTACCCTCATGGACATCGTCGCCTCTGCGACCAAAGAAGAACCCCATTTCCGAAATCTCCATCCGCAAGCCATCGCGACCATGCGCGTGCATCGATCCGATGATCATCTGTCGCTCGGAAGGAGTCCCCACCCAAATGGGTGGTTCCTTGGCAAAAAACGTGCAGAAATTGATGTTTGAGGTGGGTCGCCGCGCGTGGGATGGGGGTTTCCATCAGGGCCGCAAGGCTCTTACCAAACCTCACCTGCGCGGCAATCAGCGGCCCGATCCGTGACCGTCCAACCCGTCCGCCCAAAACGACTTTTTCAACACAATCGGCCGACGGCAACGTGCAAATCGGAGTCGGCCGGCGGGGACGCCGCTACGCCGGCCCGACCGGTTCGCGGTTCGGCCCGATATCGTCAGGTCGTGCCCGTAGGTAGGCGATGAGCTCTGCTTGCACCGCGCTATATTCGGGATCGTCGAAGACGTTCTCGGTCTCGTCGGGGTCGCGGATGAGGTCATAGAGCTCGCCGACCCCGCTGCGCATGTCCATGGTCAGCTTGTGCGTGCGGGTGCGCACGCAGCGGAGGGACAGGGCGACACCAACGCGGTTCGGCAGCAATTCCCACTCGTTCATGGCATATGCCCGGGTGGCGCCGTCGGTCTCGATCAGCGGGCGCAGGCTGGACCCGTGCTGGGGCAAAAGCGCCGTCGATGCGCTGAGATCATAGAGCGTAGGGCCGATGTCGAGGGTCGAGACCGGTTCGGCAACGACCTTTCCCGCGGGCACCGAAGGCCCCCGCACGATCATGGGAACGCGCAAGAGCCCTTCATAGGTCATCGGCCCCTTCAGGATCAGACCGTGATCGCCCAGCCAGTCCCCATGGTCTGAGATGTAGAAGACGTACGTGGTCTCGGCGAGACCGGCCTCGCTCAGCGCGGCCAGGATGCGCCCGACATTGTCGTCGATCAGGGCGATCTGGCCGTAGGTGTTGGCAATAATCTCGCGCAGTTGTTCGTCTGTTTGCTGGGGTATGCGGGAGTATTCCTGCCGGATCTTGACCGAGGCCGGATCCCCCTCAGGGTCGTTCTCGACCGCCGCCCTGTGCCACCATGGCCGTTTGTCGAAGTCCCTTTGCCGGTGCTTCGGCAGGTCGACCTGCGCCGGATCGTGCAGGCGCGACCAGGGCTCGGGACAGTCGAAGGGGTGGTGCGGATCGGGGAAGCTGATCCAGGTGCAAAACGGCCGTGAGGGATCACGGCCATGTTTCAGCCACTCGATGGCCCGATCGGCGGTCCAGGGCGTGTTGTGCCAGACCATCGGCAGCCTGGAATGCCAGGTTTGGGCCGCGCCTTTGGTATCGCCCGCGTTTTCCCAGTAAAGCCTGATCTTCTCGTCACCGCGCCCGTCGGCGTGGAAGAACCGCTCGAAATGGAGACCTCGCGGAGGCTTTTGGGGTTCAAACCAGTTATGCCCGCCGATCATCAGTTCGACATGCTGGAAGCCCATATAGGGCCCATACCAGTCCGCCCCGAAATCGACCGATGAGAGTTCCGATTCCGGCGATCCGGTTGGGTGGCGCGCGTGGAAGGTCGAGAAATGCGCCTTGCCGAAAAAGGCCGTCTCGTAGCCCGCCGCCCCCAGGGCGCCGGCAAAGCCCTTCTCGCCGGTCTCAGGGTCAAGGTCGATGCCGTTGTCATGGACGCCATGGGTGCGGCAGAGCTGACCGGTCAGGATGGACGCGCGGGCGGGCTGACAGACGACCGAGGGCGTGATGCAGGCGGAAAACCGGGTCCCGTCCCGGCACATCTGGTCCAGGTTCGGCGTCTGGACCTTGCGCCCCTCGATCCCCAGGCAGTCGCCGCGCTGTTGGTCGGCGGAAATGATGATGAAGTTCGCTTGGGTCATGGGGCGGGCCGTGTCATGTGGTCGATAAGATCGGCGGTGGCGTCGGGCAGTTCGATCATGGCGTCGTGCAGACAGTCGAGGCTGGCCACCTGCCAGTCCGGATCCTTGGCGTAGCGGTCGTGAAAGGACCAGAACGGCGACGGGCGGTGCCGGGCGCAGATGATGTGCATCTTGCGGGCGATGGACCGTTCCGCGCCGGTGAGCGTCGGCCCTTCGGAAAAGCAGCGTATCGGGTGCGGTGTCACGAGCGAGGCCAGCCAGGCCCGCTTGTCGGGATCGGCGGTCCAGCGCTCAAGGCCCGTAGGCGGCACGAGATAGCCGTCCGTGATCGCGGCGCGCACCTCGGCGGCCCGCTCGGGGCTGCCGATGGAGAAGGCCGATTGCCCCGACGCGGTCGGCACGAAGGCATCCAGATAGACCAGCGCGCCGACACGTTCCGGCAGGCGCGACGCCGCACCGGCGATGACGAAGCCGCCGTAGGAATGCCCGACAAGCGTGACGTCGGTCAGGTCATTGGCGCGCAGGACGCCCACGACGTCCTCCACATGCAGATCGGGGGTGATGTCGGCATGGGCCAGATGCGCGCGTTCCCCAAGGCCGGTCAGCGTGGGCGCATAGACGCGATGACCCCGCGCGCGCAACAGGTCCTCGACCTCGCGCCAGACCCAGCCGCCGTGCCAGCCGCCATGGATGAGAACGACGGCCCTCATGCCGCCGACCTGGCGGCCCGCAGCTTGGCCATGTCGAAGGCCAGCAACGCCGCGATTGCGAACAGACCCGCCAGGCTGATCAGCATGCCCGGCGCGATGATCGCCAGGGCCGCCAGGCCGCGCAGAACACGTTCGGGCATCCCGAGCGATCGAACCGCCCAGCCCGTCATCGCCCCGGTCAGCATCCAGACACAAAGCCCCAGCCGCAGTGCCGCCTCCGCGAATGCCAGCGGCTGGAAATCGACCTGACCCAGCAAAAGCTGAGGGTGATAGAAAAAGGCGTAAGGGATCACAAAGGCAACGGCGCAGAGCTTCACGGCCGAGATCCCGGTCTCGAACGGATGGGCCTTGGCGATCGGGGCCGCTGCATAGGCGGCCAGCGCCACCGGCGGTGTCACCGGCGAAAGGACGCCGAAATAGAGCACGAAGAGATGAACCGCCAGGATCGGCGTGGCATCGCCGGCAAGCTGGGTCAGAAAAATCCCCATGATGGTGATGATCGTGGCGTAGGCCGGCAGCGTGGGCATGCCCATGGAAAGAACCAGCGACGCGATCATCGTCAAAATCAGCGCGAAGAACAGATTGTCCTCAACCAGCAAACCAAGGTCCGATCCGATCTTGGGGCCCAGCCCGGTACCCTCGACAACCCCGATGAACACACCCAGGCCCGCCACAATGGCCAAAAGCTGAGAGACGGCGACACCCCCCTCCTTGAGTTTGCGAACCAGACGGCCCGGCGCCGCCCGGAACTCAGGGTTCAGCAGGCCGAACAGGATGGTCATGACGATCGCCCAGAAGCCTGCCCGGTTCACCGAATAGCCGGCCGCCAGGCAGAAGATGATCGCGGCGAGAGGTGCGGCAAACGACAGGGACTTGATCCAGTCGTCGCGCGTCAGTGTCGGGATCTCGGACGGTCCGGCGGGCCGGATGCCCACCTTGCGGGCCTGGAACTCGACCGCCGTGAACAGGCTGCCGAAGTAGAACAGCGCCGGCAGAAGCACCGCGATCGCCACCTGGCCATAGGGAATCTGCGCCTGCTCGGCAAGGTAGAAGGCGGCCGCCCCCATCACCGGCGGTGTGATCTGTCCGCCGGTCGAGGCCGCGGCCTCGATCCCGCCGGCAAATCTGGGCGAGAAGCCGCGGGACTTGATCAGCGGGATGGTGAAGGTGCCGGTGCCGACGACATTGGCGGCGGCGGAGCCTGAGAAGGTCCCGAACATCGCGGAGGATACGATGGCGGCATGCGCCGGCCCGCCACGCAGACGCCGCGTGGCGACCAGCGCGATCTTGAGGATCGCATCGGCCGCGCCGGTCGCCTGGATGATCACGCCGAACAGGATGAAGATCACGACGTTCTGGATCATGATCGACAAGGCGAAACCCATCGCACCCGTCGTCTCCAGCCAGAAGTTCAGCGCCAGCAACTCCCAGGTCTTGGGCGCGGTCTCGTAGAACAGTCCGGTCGGATCGCCCCATTTCATGTAAAGCACGGCCAGCACGATCAGGACGAACATCATCCAGCCGGCCAACCGGCGCACCAGTTCGACGATCACCACGACGCCGCACATGGCCGCGATGATGTCGATGGTGTTCGGCAAGAAGAGCGCGTCCGAACCAAGGCTGAGCTTGCGCGCCAAGACCCAGACCGCGAAGGCCAGCAGCCCGATGAGCAAGAGGTTGAAGGCCACGGCCGCGCGCCATGAGGCCACGCTGTCCGTACGCCACGGCGATGTCGTCAGGATGGCGATGGTGCAGGCCGACGCGACGAAGAAAGGCCGAATGAAAGACGGATCGAGAAGGGTGCGGTTAAGGCCTCGCAAGGTGCCGCGAAGCCAGCCGACGACGTCGTTCCAGGCCCCTGCGCCGCTTCGGTCCCAGCCCAACGCGACATAGGTGTCGGTGTTCGACAGGACCGGGAAAAGCGGCGACGGCACGTAGATGATCACGACAGCCATCGCCAGGGCGATGACCGCGATGACCCTGCCCGCGACCGGCGACCGTCTTGCAAGATCGCTGTACATGCTTCAGACCGACCGGATGCCGGTTCCCGACGTGACCGGCGGCGCCGCTACCCCCGGCCGCGAGCGTGGCCTATTGGCCGACGCCCTGCTCTGAGAGATATTGCATCGCGCCGGGATGCATGTCGTAGACGGCCCCGAAGGTCGCTGTCTCCAGCGCGTATTCGTTGGCAAAGGGTGCGACGGTTTGCAGATCGGGCAACGTCTCCCAGAAAGCCGCGGTGATATTATAGGCGACCTCGTCGCTCATATCCTCGCTCACGACCAGCCCGGTGACTTCGCCGACAACCAGGACGGGTTCTTCGTTCGTCTGATTGTCCCCCCAGGTGCCCGGGGCAATCTCACGCAGCAGGCGACCAGGTGCGTCCATCTGCGCCTGGAACGCTTCACGTTCGATCATCTCCGGCGTGTATCCCACGAAGGTGAGCTCGCGCGCCGTCGATAACTCCGTCCAGGTGGCGCAGCCGATGGCACAAAGCTGAAACAGGACGTCAACCGAGCCATCCTGCAACAAGGCGGGGGATCCGGCCCAGTCGACATGTACAAGCTCGTAATCGTCGTTGGCGACAAGGCCGGTTGCCGCTTCGATCAAGGCGGCGTTGATCCGGACCAGCGCGGCACCCTGCGGCCCGAGAAAGACCCGCTTGCCCTCCAGGTCCGCGACGGTTTGTATGCTGTCGTCATAGGTGCCCAGGGTGAACATGTCGCCCGAATAGGTCGAAAGGACGCGCAGGTTGTCGGCAAGCTCGGCGTGGTTCTCCAAGCCCGAATACATGGCGTATCCCTGCTGCAAGAACGTCGCCAAAGGCGGCGCATAGAGGCCCATGTCCGCTTCGCCCATCGCGATGTTCACCTGGGAACGAACGCCCGGAAATCCCGTCGCCACCTCGACGTTATAGCCGTGGCGCTCCCTCAACACCGAGGCGAGATGGGTACTCACCACGAACATAGTGGAGCCCGGCGCGCTCACCTGTGTGCGGATCAGATCATCGGCGCTTGCTTGCGCGCTGCCAAAAAGGCCGATTGCGGCGACGAGCGCCGCAGTCGTATAGCGTTTGGTCATGATTATCCTCCCTATTGCCCATACGATGGCGCAAACGTTATTGATGTGTCAATCATTGAGCAGTCAATAAAATATTGGCCATGACCAAGACCGAGTCCCGCCCGCCCGATGACGACAGCGAAAGCTGGGATCTGACCCAATTTCTCACCTTTCGGATTGCCCGGCTGAACGCGGTGCTGAACCTCCAGGCGACGCGTCTTCTGGAGGCCGGTCACGGCCTTACCCTGGGCCAGTGGCGCATGATCGTTACCATCGGGGCGGGCCACGCCCAGACGTCGCGACAGCTGTTCGAGATGACCCGGATGGACCCGGCCTTGATCAGCCGCGTTCTACGCCAGCTCGAAGATCAGGGCCTGCTCCGCACGGAGCGCAGCAGCCAGGACCGGCGTATCCTCGACGTATGCCTGACCGATGAGGGCGCCCGTGTCTTTCATGAGACCTTCCCGGTCATGCAAGCGCGGCAACGGAAACTGGCGGGATCCTTCAGCGCTGACGAACTGAAGCTTCTGGACGGCTTCTTCGACCGTCTGATGGAGGCTGCACAAAAGGACGTGCAGCGCTGAGGGGCAGATCGCGCGTGGTTCAGGTGACGCGGACCGTCAGGTCGCCGACGCCGTCGACATGGCCGTGCAAAACGTCGCCGCGCTCAACGGACCCGACCCCGGCGGGGGTGCCGGTCATGATCAGATCGCCGGGCTTAAGCTCGAACAGACCGGACAGGAAGGAGACGACTTCCGGCACCTTCCAGATCAGCTGGTTCACGTCGCCGGACTGGCGCGTCTCGCCGTTCACGGTCAGCCAGATCGCGCCTTCCGCCGGATGGCCGCAGACGCTGGCCGGCACCAAGGCCGAGCAGGGCGCGGACCGCTCGAACGCCTTGCCCACCTCCCACGGCCGGCCCGCCTTTTTCGCCTGGCCCTGAAGGTCGCGCCGGGTCATGTCGAGGCCGACCGCGTAGCCCCAGACCAGCCCCAACGCATCGTCGATCGCCACGTCGGTGCCGCCGCCACCCAGCGCCACCACCAGCTCGATCTCGTGATGCACGTCCGACGTCGCCGGGGGGTAGGGGAACGTGCCGTCGCCGGCGACCAGATTGTCCGGGTTCTTCTGAAAGAAAAACGGCGGCTCCTGATCGGGGTCGTGCCCCATCTCGACCGCATGGGCGGCATAGTTGCGGCCCACGCAATAGACCCGGCGGACCGGAAAACGCCGGTCGCTGCCGGCAACCGGTAGCCAGACTTGTTCCGGCGGCGGTATCACATAGTCGGTGCCGGGCCGGTCGGGGGAAGCGGCGGATGTCATGGCTGTCGGTCTCCTGCATAGAATTCAAAGCGGCCTTCGAGGCGCGCCACAAGGTTGGCCAAGATCAGGGCAAAGGCGAAGATCAACAAGATCAGCGCCCAGAAATGCGCCATCAGAAAGTTTTGGGAGTACAGCGTGAACAGCGCCCCGACGCCGATGATCGAGACCAGAAGCTGACCGATCACCACGCCCTTGACGCCCCGGATGACGCCAAGGCGGATGCCGGCGAGGATCTCCGGCAGTGCCGACAGCAAGACGATCTTCAGCCGCTGCGGGCGCGAGGCACCGAAGGCGTGGGCCATCTCCATCAGCGACGGCGAGACGTGCAGAACGCCCGCCCTGGTGTCCAGCGCGATGATCCAGACGGCGAACATGAAGACGGTGACGATCACCGTGGGCGTGCCCAGGCCGAACAGGATCATCAAAACCGGAACCAGGGCCGACAGCGGCGCCGACAGGAAGATGTTGACCCACATGTTCAAAAGGCCGTCGGCCTTGCGCGACAGCCCCATCAACAGGCCCAGCGCGATGCCGACCGCGATCGCCAGCGCCAGGCCGACGGCATAGGCGTACAGCGTGATGTTCACCGCCTGGGCAAAGCTGGCCGACCGCACGACGTCGGCCATGGCGACCAGAACGGCGCTGAACGGCGGAAACAGCAGCAGCAGGTTGAGCTGGCCGACGATCTCCCAGATCACGACCCAGATCAGCAGGGACGCCATCTTCGGCACGCGCACGCCGTAGAGGGTCATCACCGCTTACTCCGCATAACGGCGCAGGCCGTGCCAGATGCCGTCGACGATGTCGAGATAGGCCGGGTCGCGCCGGATCGCCTCGATATCGCCGTCGCGCGGAATATCCGGGTCGATGACTTGGGAAACCTGGCCCGGATGCGGCGACAACAAGACGATCCGGTCGGCGAGATAGACCGCCTCTTCAATCGAATGGGTCACGAACAGGAAGGTCTTCTTTTCCAACTCGCGCAGCCGGATCAAGTCCTCCTGGAACTTGCGCCGGTTCTGCTCGTCGACCGCGGAAAAGGGCTCGTCCATCAAAAGGACGTCGGCATCAACAGCCAGCGCGCGGGCGAGGCCGACGCGCTGGCGCATCCCGCCGGACAGTTGGTGGGGGTATTTGTGCTCAAACCCGGTCAGCCCGACCTCGGCGATGTAGTGCTGGGCGACCTCCTCGCGCTGGGCGCGCGGCATGCCGCGAAGCTCCAACCCGAAGGCGGCATTGCGCAGCACCGTCGCCCAGGGCATCAGGGCGAAGTCCTGAAAGACGAAGGCGCGTTCGGGTCCGGGGCCGGTCACCGGCTGGCCCTTGACGAAGATCTGCCCCTCGGTCGGCTCCAGCAGGCCGGCGACGATCTTCAACAGGGTGGTCTTGCCGCACCCGGACGGCCCCAACAGCGCCGTCAACTGGCCGGCCTGGAAGTCGAGATTGATGTCTTTCAACGCCGTGACGCTGCCGCCATAGACCTTGGTGACGTTGTCGACGGTGATAATCGGGGCGGTGTCAGCCGGTCCGCCCGGCACGGGGTCTGGTCGGTTCATCGCAAGCGTCATTGCTGGCTCCGCTTTTCCGGTCGGAACAGGATCGTTTCCAGCCGCTGCAGCAGGCTGACCGCGATCACGGCAAAGGCGACGATGGCCAGGATCGTCGCGTACATGTTCGCGAAATTGGCGACCGACCGGTGGAAGGTGATCAGATCGCCGACGCCCGTCGGCGTAATCAGCAATTCCGCAAGCACGATGCCGCTGAAGCCCTCGGCGACGCCCAGCCGCACGCCGGCAAAGATCATCGGGCTGGCGGCCGGCAGGACGATATGGGTGATCTGTTGGCGCCGCGTGCCCATGAACGAACGGGTCATCGCCAGCAGCGAAGGCGAAACGTTACGCACGGCCTTGTAGCTGTTGATCGTGATCACTGGCATGGCCAGCAGCATGACGGCCATCACCTTGGCGGCGAGGCCGATGCCGTAAACGAAGGTCACCAGCGGGATCAGGGCGGCCATTGGCGCGGCCTGCATGACGATGAAAATGGGCAGCGCCATGAACTCCACATCGCGCCGCAGGCCCATCAGCACGCCGCCGCCGATGCCGATGACCAGCGAGAAAACCAGACCGATGGCCAGGGGATAGAGCGTGCGCAGGAAGGCGGCGACCAGGGAGCCGTCGGCCAGCATCTCCCAGAACGCCGCCATGGTCTCGGTGAAGGACGGAAAGGCGTAGTTGAAACCGCTGCGCCCCGCCACCTCCCACAGGCCGAAGACCAGGACCAGCGACAGCAATCGCCAGGCGAGCGGCAGCGACGACCAGCGCCGCAGCAGGCCCGGACCGCGCCGGTCCGGCCGCAGCGCCGTCGCCGCCTGTGCCGTGTCGTGGGTTGCCACTACCGTGCTGCCGGACGCCGGCGGCCGGTCGCGCGGATCAGTTACCGCGCGCCGCGTCAAGCGGCCCGAAATTCCAGAAATCGGACGGATCGAAGCTCGCCGGATCATGGTCGACCTGGCCGGCCGCCGACAGGAACGCCATGTCGTCCCCGGCATCCTCAAGGCTGCCACCGCCCAACGGATAGATGCCGTTGGCAACGGCCTCGACATAGTAGGGCACGATCTCGCCCGCGACCTCGGCCGGCAGGTCGGGCAGCAGGCCGTACTGCTCGCGCAGGTCGCCGACGATCTCCGGGTTGTCCTGAATGTCCGCCCAGGTCCGCAGCAGTTCTTCGACGAATATGGCGACATCGTCCTGCCGTTCGGCCAGGAAGTCGGTGTTCGCGTACAGCGCCTCGTCGGTGGCGTTGACGCCCTCGATCGGCAGGCGCTGGAACTGGCCTCCACCCTCCTCCTGCAACAGGCGGAAGGCGGCGGCGTCGACGATCGTGGCGTCGATCGTGCCCTGCAGCATGGCGCCGGCCCGCACCTCAGACCCCGGGACGTAGCTGATATTGGCGTAGTCGATGTCGTGAATGTCGGCCATCAGCAGCATCAGCGCCTCGGTGCCCGAGCCGCGCGAATGCACGGTGATTTCTTCTCCGTTCAGATCGGCCCAGTCGGCATAGACCTCGGAATTGACCAACGGAAAGAACAAGAGCGTGCTCATCCGGAAAAACATCCGGATCGGCGCCTCGGAGTTTTGCAGGAACGCGTATGGCGCCCCGACGCCGATGTCCGCCTGGCCGCTGAGCACCGCCTGCACGGCCACGTCCTCGGAGTTGAAGAACGTCAGATCCATGGGCACGCCGCGCTCGCCGGCGCGGGCCATGGCGATCAGCAGGTTCAGGCTTTCGACGCTGGCGATGTCGCCCATCGCGACCTGGATGGGGTCGTCCTGGGCCATGGCCGGCAGCGCCGGCGCCAGGGAAAATGCGACCGTCGCCGCGACCGCGCCGACGAAGCTTGACGGAAATTGCCTCATGGGTGACCTCCCGATTGATTGAGGGGTCTTCGCATCAAGGCGCGGACCCCAGGGTTTTTGGGCTCTAGGACCATTGAGCGCGCGGATGGCGGGAAATCGCCGCCTTGTCCAATCACTCCAATTCCATATTGGTTAAGCAAAATATCGTAATTGGTCAAACACAAGATTCGTGCGATTGAAGATGACTGCACCTCACGAGACCAGAAAACCGCATTTTTCCGCCTGTTCTGGTGCCATTGACAAAAGGCCGCGTCGGCTTTACCCCTTTCACCCGCTAAACCAATTTTGAATTTGGTTAGGAAGATTGAACCAAGAAACGGTCCCTCGGGTCAAAATGGCCGATCAGTCGCTTGAGGCGGATGATCGGTCGGATGGTGCCGACAGCAATGCCGCCCTGGTCCAGCTTCGCGCCTGGCTGGTCCGGCGCGACCTGCCGGCCAACACGCGCCTGCCGGCGGAGCGGGTCTTGTCGGAGGAGCTGGGCGTCAGCCGCGGCGAACTGCGCAAGGCGCTGGCGGAGTTGGAGCATGAAGGCCAGCTTTGGCGGCACGTCGGCAAGGGCACGTTCACCGGCGTGCGCGAGGTCGAAGGGCCCAGCTTGAAGGAGCTGGAACGACAGACCAACCCGGCCGAGGTCATGCGCGCGCGTCTTTTGATCGAGCCGATGCTGGCGCGCGAGGCGGCGCTCAACGCCACCTCGACGGATGTCGAGGCGTTCCATCGCTGCCTGATCCGCACGCGGGAGGCGGCGACCTGGCGCCAGTACGAGGCCGCCGACAATGAACTGCATCGCTGCATCGCCAAAGCCAGCCAGAACCGATTGCTGCTGGGCCTGTTCGATGTCTTGAACTCGGTGCGGCGCGCCGTCGTCTGGGGCCGGCTGCGGGCGCATGAGGGACGGCCGCCGGCCAACCACCATTCCTTCGCCGAACATGAACGCATCGTCCAGGCCATCGCCGAGCGCGACCTGGAGGCGGCCGGACGACTGATGCACGGTCATCTGCGATCCGTCGAGAGCCGCCTGATTGACCAGCGCCTGGCGGCGGAGTAGTCACCCACGCCTGACACCGGGCAGCGGCGGTCGAGGTCGCGCCTGGCTGGCATCGTTTGTAGAAATGGGCCGACATGTGAGGGAAGAGACTGTCCGCCGATCTCCAACGGCTAGGGCGCTTGACGGTTTCGCCGACGGTCAGGCCGCGCGGCCGCTCTCTGATGGTATGAGCGGGGCCTGGCGTGCAGG
>JBCDFV010000076.1:0-14288 GCA_039177555.1 Pseudomonadota bacterium
CGCAGCAGCATTCTGCAGCAGATCCTGATCAGCTGGTTCCCAATGCTGCTGCTGATCGGTGTCTGGATCTTTTTCATGCGCCAGATGCAAGGCGGCGGCAGTCGGGCCATGGGCTTCGGCAAGTCCCGCGCGCGCCTGCTCACCGAACGAACGGGCCGCGTCACCTTCGATGACGTCGCCGGCGTCGACGAGGCCAAGCAGGAATTGGAAGAGGTCGTCGAGTTCCTGAAAGACCCGCAAAAGTTTCAGCGCCTCGGCGGCAAGATCCCTAAGGGCGTGCTGCTGGTCGGCCCGCCGGGTACCGGCAAGACGCTGATCGCGCGCGCGGTGGCCGGCGAGGCCAACGTGCCCTTCTTCACCATCTCCGGTTCCGACTTTGTCGAGATGTTCGTCGGCGTCGGCGCCAGCCGCGTGCGCGACATGTTCGAACAGGGCAAGAAGAACGCGCCCTGCATCATCTTCATCGACGAAATCGACGCGGTCGGCCGCCATCGCGGCGCCGGCCTGGGCGGCGGCAATGACGAGCGCGAGCAGACGTTGAACCAGCTGCTGGTCGAGATGGACGGCTTTGAGGCCAATGAAGGCGTCATCCTGATCGCCGCGACCAACCGGCCGGACGTGCTCGACCCGGCTCTGCTGCGCCCCGGCCGTTTCGACCGCCAGGTCGTTGTGCCCAACCCGGATATTCTTGGCCGCGAGAAGATCCTGAAGGTGCACATGCGCAAGGTGCCGCTGGCGCCGGACGTCGACGCCAAGGTGGTGGCGCGCGGTACGCCGGGCTTCTCGGGCGCCGATCTCGCCAACCTGGTGAACGAGGCCGCTTTGCTGGCGGCGCGCGCCGGCAAACGCGTCGTCGGTCAGCATGAGTTCGAGATGGCCAAGGACAAGGTCATGATGGGGGCCGAGCGCCGGTCCATGGTCATGACCGAGGACGACAAGCGCCTGACCGCCTATCACGAGGCCGGCCATGCCCTGGTCGGGCTCTACATGCCGGCGTCGGACCCGCTGCACAAGGTGACGATCATTCCGCGTGGTCGGGCTTTGGGCGTGACCGTGCAGTTGCCGGAGCGCGACAAGTTCAACATGGCCAAGATCGAGCTGGAAAGCTGGATGGCCATGGCCTTCGGCGGCCGCATCGCCGAGGAACTGATCTTTGGCGAAGAGAATGTCACGACCGGCGCCGCTGGCGACATCCAGATGGCGACCCAGCGCGCGCGCGCCATGGTCACGCAATACGGCATGAGCGAGAAGCTGGGCCGGGTGCGCTATGACCATAACGAACAGGAAGTCTTCCTTGGCCATTCGGTGACCCAAAGCCGGAACGTGTCCGAGGCGACCGCCAACGTCATCGACGAAGAAGTCCGGCGCATCATTGAGGAGGGCGAGCAAAACGCCCGCACGATCCTGACAGAGCATATCGAGGAACTGCATCGGATCGCCCAGGCCCTGCTTGAGTACGAGACGCTGAGCGGCGACGAGGTGCGCGCGGTGATTCGCGGCGAGGACATCGACCGGCCGGAACCGGACGAGCCCGCCCCGCCGCCACCGCCGAAGAAGCCGGGCGCCCGTGCCTCGGTGCCGACCGGCGGCACGAAGAGCGGCTTGGGCCCCGAACCTCAGGGCACTTGACGGGGCACCTGATGGCCGACCGATCGGCGGCGAGTGACGTTGAAAGCCCTGGCGCAAGCCGGGGCTTTTCGCCATCGGGGCCAAGCGTCTGGGCTGGTTTGAGCCTCGACAGGCCGCGCCTCATGGGCATTGTGAACGTCACGCCCGACAGTTTTTCCGATGGCGGCCAGTTCGCCGAAACCTCCACCGCGATTGAGCACGGGCTGCGGCTCCTCGACGAGGGCGCGGATATCGTCGATGTCGGCGGCGAATCGACCCGACCCGGCGCGCAACCGGTCGCGGTCGCCGAGGAGATCGACCGCACGATCCCGGTCGTTGCCGCGCTCGCCAAGGCGGGCGCCCGTGTTTCGATCGACACCAGACACGCCCGGACCATGGCGGCCGCCATCGATGCCGGTGCCACCATCGTCAACGATGTGACAGCACTGACCGGCGACCCTGACAGCCTCAATCTCGTAGCGCGGCAACGCGTGCCGGTCGTCCTGATGCACATGCGGGGCGAGCCGCGCACGATGCAGGCCGAACCGCACTACGACGATGCAGTCGTCGATATCCGTGCCTATCTGGCCGAACGCCTGGCCGACTGCGTGAGTGCTGGGATCGCAGAGGACGCCATCGTTCTCGACCCGGGCATCGGCTTCGGCAAGACCGTGGCGCACAATCTCGAACTGCTGCGCGGCTTGCCCGAGTTGGCATCGCTGGGCCGGCCGTTGTTGGTCGGCGCCAGCCGCAAGAGCTTCATCGGCAAGCTGAGCAGCGATGCGCCGACGACCCACCGCTTGGGCGGCTCCCTTGCCGCAGCCCTCTTTGCCGCTGTAAACGGCGCCAGGCTGCTGCGCGTCCACGATGTCGCTGCAACCCGACAGGCGCTCGCGATTTGGCAAGCACTCGACGCCTGATTGTCGCCTTTTTTTCCGGAGAGTAGACTGTCCCCATGACCAGAAAGCTCTTTGGTACAGACGGGATTCGCGGCACGGCCAACGCCGAACCGATGACGGCGGAAACCGCCTTGAAGGTCGCCTCGGCCGCCGGCCGCCATTTCCGCAACGGCGATCATCGCCACACGGTGATCATCGGCAAGGACACGCGCCTATCCGGCTATTTGCTGGAACCGGCGCTGACGGCGGGCTTCATCTCCATGGGCATGGACGTCGTCCTGGTCGGCCCAATGCCGACCCCGGCGGTGGCCATGCTGACGCGGTCCATGCGCGCCGATTTGGGCGTCATGATATCCGCCTCGCACAACCCCTATCAGGACAACGGCATCAAGCTGTTCGGCCCGGACGGCTACAAGCTGTCGGACGAGGTGGAGGCCGCGATCGAACGGCGCATGGAACAGCCCACGGCAGATGATCTTGCCGCGCCGGCCGCCCTGGGCCGCGCCCGGCGCCTGGATGACGCGCAGGGCCGCTACATCGAGTTCGTCAAGTCCAGCTTTCCGCGTGGACTGCGGCTCGACGGTCTGAAGATCGTCGTCGACTGCGCCAATGGCGCGGCCTATCGCGTCGCCCCGCAAATCCTCTGGGAGCTCGGGGCCGAGGTGATCAAGATCGGCGTCGATCCCGACGGTCTGAACATCAACCGCGGTTGCGGTGCCACCGATACCTCGGCCATGCGCGAGGCGGTCGTCGTCCACAACGCCGATCTGGGCATCGCTCTGGACGGCGATGCCGACCGGTTGATCATGGCCGACGAACATGGTCAGCAGATCGACGGCGACCAGTTGATGGGCGTGATCGCCGAAAGCTGGGCCGCCAGCGGCCGCCTAGACGGGGGCGGCATCGTCGCGACCGTCATGTCCAACCTCGGCTTGGAACGTCACCTGGACCGCTTGGGCCTGTCTTTGGCCCGCACGGCCGTCGGCGACCGCTATGTGGTCGAGCATATGCGCGCCAATGGCTTCAATCTCGGCGGCGAACAGTCGGGCCACATCGTCCTGTCGGACTATGCCACCACGGGCGATGGCACGGCCGCAGCCCTTCAGGTGCTCGCCGTCATTCAGCAGCGCGGTGGTCCGGCGAGCGAGATCTGCCGCGCCTTCACGCCCGTACCGCAGATTCTGCGCAACGTCCGCTATTCGGTGACCGGCGGCGCAAACCCGCTGGAGGCTGAGAGCGTCAAGCGGTCGATCGGCGAGGCGGAGCGCCGGCTGAACCAAACGGGTCGGCTGGTGATCCGCAAGTCCGGCACCGAACCGTTGATCCGGGTCATGGCGGAAGGGGACGACGAGGCGCTGGTCGCCTCGGTGGTCGACGCTATCTGCGACAAGGTCGCGGCCGTTGATCGCGAGGTGGCGCACGCTGCCGGGACCTGACCGAGCGCATTGTCTTGCGACAATGGTCGGCTTGACCCCGGAGGCATTCGAGGGTTAGTCCATTTTCATGGACATTCCGTTCTTCCAGGTCGATGCGTTTGCCGATGCCGTGTTCAAGGGCAACCCGGCGGGCGTGTGCATTCTGGAGAGCTGGCTGGACGATTCGGTGCTGCAATCCATCGCGGCGGAAAACAACCTGTCGGAAACCGCATTTCTGGTCCCCGAAGGCACCGGCTACCGCCTGCGCTGGTTCACGCCGACGACGGAGGTGCCGCTCTGCGGCCACGCCACCCTGGCCAGTGCTTATGTCGTGTTCGAGCATTTCCGGCCAGAGGCAGAGCGTGTGCGTTTCGACACCCTCCGGTCCGGTCTCCTGACGATCACGCGCGGTGTCGAAGGGCTGACCATGGACCTGCCGGCCCACACCATGACCACCCAGCCGAAGATCGATGGGCTGGAAGAGGCGCTGGGCGCCCCGTTTGGCGCCTTGAACGCGGTCAGCGACGGCATGGTTCTGGTGCCGCTGGCAAACGCTGCCGCCGTTCGTGATCTGAAGCCGGACATCGCGCGTCTGAAGGCCTTCGACAAGCACGCCTTCATCGTGACGGCGGCTGGCGACGGCATGGGTGTGGACTTCGTTTCGCGGGTCTTTGCGCCGTCGGTTGGGATCGCCGAGGATCCGGTGACCGGCGCCGCCCACTGCGCCCTGACGCCGTACTGGGTGGCGCGGCTCGGCCGCACGAACCTGTCGGCGTGGCAGATGTCCGCGCGCGGCGGCCGGTTGGGCTGCCGCCTGGGCGACGATCGGGTCTATCTCACCGGCCAGGTGATTCCCTATCTCAGCGGCACGATCCACATCTGAGCCGACGATGGCGGAGCCAGCGCCTGTTCTCGCTATCGCGCCGGCAGCGTCGGACCGGGATTGGTTGGAGGTCGCCAGACTGTTTCGCGCCTATGCCGACAGCCTCGACTTCTCGTTGGAATTCCAATGCTTTGGCCAGGAGGTCGAGGGGTTGCCGGGTGACTATGGTGCCCCGAATGGCGCCGCCTTCCTCGCAGTTCAGAACGACCGCACGATCGGCGTTGTCGCGGTCCGGCCGCTTGAGCCGAGGGTCTGCGAGTTGAAGCGCCTCTACATCACGCCGGAGGGGCGCGGGCAGGGGCTGGGCCGGGACCTGAGCCGCCGCGCGATGGACTGGGCGAAGGCAGCCGGCTACGACGCCATGCGGCTGGACACCCATGACAGCATGGCGGCTGCTATTGCCCTTTATCGCGATCTCGGGTTCGTGCCGATCCCCGCCTACAACGACCACCGGCTGGACGGGATGCACTATTTCGAATGCCGTCTGGCGCGTTGAGCACCGGCACGACGATGGCGCAGGGCCTCTATTTCGAAGATTTCTCCGTTGGTCAGCAGTTCTCGACGCCGGGCAAGACCATCACCGAGGGCGAAATCATCCAGTTCGCCATGACCTACGACCCTCAGCCCTTTCATATCGACCGCGAGGCCGCCCGCGACGGCGCTTTCGGCGGCCTGATCGCATCCGGCTTTCAGACCTTTGCGACGGCCTTCCGGCTGTTCCACATGGCCGGTGTGATCGGCGACGCCTCGCTCGGCAGCCCGGGCTGTGACGAGTTGCGGTGGCATTCGCCCGTACGCCCGGATGACACGCTGACGGTCATCGCGGAGGTCGAGGAGGTGAGGGCGTCCCGATCGAAACCGGATCGCGGCCTGGTCAAGATCCGCCACAGGATGCATGACCAGCATGGCCGGCTGGTGCTGTCCTATCTCGGCATTCACATCATCGCCTGCCGGGCCATTCCGGCCTAAAGGCCGGCTCCGACAACAGCGCGCCCTGCGCTATGCCCATGCGCGCCTTGCGCCAGACGCATGGGGCGGTCGCGATTGCCTCGTTGACCTGCGGCCGCCGGCGACTATTCTCCGCCGCGGGCCACACCCCCCCAACGGGGTGCAACTATTCTGGAAGGAATAGTCATATGACGACCTCCGTCCCCGCGACGCCGGCCGAACGGCCCGACGTGCGCCCCGACAATCCCCATTTCTCGTCCGGACCGTGCGCCAAACGACCTGGCTGGTCGCTTGACGCCCTGCGCGACGGCGCCTTCGGGCGATCCCACCGCGCCAAGGGCGCAAAGGCCAAGCTCGCCGAGATCATCGAGCGCTCCAAGTCTGTTCTGGGCATCCCCGATGACTATCGCCTTGGCATCGTACCCGGGTCCGATACCGGCGCGTTCGAGATGGCGCTTTGGTCCATGCTCGGCGCGCGCGGCGTCGACGCGCTGGCTTGGGAAAGCTTCGGCGCCGGCTGGGTAACCGATATCGTCAAGCAGCTGAAGCCGGAGGACGCAAGGGTCCTGGAAGCACCGTATGGCCGCTTGCCGGACCTTGCGGCCGTAGACAGCGACCGCGACGTGGTCTTCACCTGGAACGGCACGACCTCCGGCGTGCGGGTGCCGGACGGGAACTGGATCGCCGACGATCGCGCCGGCCTGACCTTCTGCGACGCGACCTCGGCCGTCTTCGCCATGGATCTGCCCTGGCGGAAACTCGACGTGGTGACTTGGTCCTGGCAGAAGGTGCTGGGCGGCTAGGGCGGACACGGCATGCTGGCCTTGAGCCCGCGCGCCGTCGAACGGCTGGAGACGTTTAGCCCCGACCACCCGCTGCCGAAAGTGTTCCGCTTGACCAAGGGCGGCAAGCTGATCGAAGGCATCTTCAAGGGCGAAACCATCAACACGCCGTCCATGCTGGCGGCGGAGGATGCGCTCGATGGGCTTCGTTGGGCGGAGTCGATCGGCGGCCTGCCGGCGCTGACGGCCAGATCGCAGGCCAATCTCGACGCCATCGCACGCTGGGTCGAGCAACGGCCCTGGGTCGACTTTCTGGCCGAGGACCCGGCGCACCGATCGTCGACCTCCATCTGCCTCAAGATCGTCGATCCCTGGTTCGCCGCGCTGGACCCAGACGCGCAGGCCGCCGTGCCAAAGCGGATGGCCGCGCTGCTCGAAGCCGAGGGCGTGGCCCTTGACATCAACGGCTATCGCGACGCGCCGCCGGGCCTCAGGATCTGGGGCGGCGGTACGGTCGAAACCGCGGACATCGAGGCGCTGTTGCCATGGTTGGATTGGGCGTTCTCCAACGTCCAGCTTGACCAGGCAGAGGCTGCTTAAGCCCGCTGGCCGAAAGACGTCCGAACAGCCGGCCAGGTATCGCCGGCCCATTCTTCGCTCAGGATTATCCCCCATGCCCAAGGTTCTGATTTCCGACAAGCTAAGCCCCGCCGCCGTTGCGATCTTCAACCAGCGCGGCATCGAAACCGACGTGAACACCGGTCTTTCTCAGGACGAACTGATCGACGTGATCGGGTCCTATGACGGCCTGGCGATCCGGTCCGGCACGAAGGTGACAAAGCCGGTGCTGGAGGCCGCGAACGGCCTGAAAGTGGTCGGGCGCGCCGGCATCGGCGTCGACAATGTCGACATCCCGGCGGCGACGGCCAAGGGCGTCGTCGTCATGAACACGCCCTTCGGCAACTCCATCACCACGGCGGAACATGCGATCGCAATGATGTTTGCCCTGGCACGGCAAATCCCCCAGGCTGATCGCTCGACCCATGACGGCAAATGGGAAAAGTCGCGCTTCTTGGGCGCCGAACTGACCGGCAAGACGTTGGGCATCATCGGCGCCGGCAACATCGGCAGCATCGTTGCCGATCGTGCGCTGGGTCTGCGCATGCGGGTGATCGCCTACGACCCGTTCCTGTCGGAAGAACGGGCCATCGATCTGGGCGTCGAGAAGGTCGATTTGGACGCGCTGTTCCAACGCGCCGACATCATCACCCTGCACACGCCCCTGACGGACCAAACCCGCGACATCATCAACGCGCGCGCCTTTGCCCAGATGAAGGATGGCGTGCGTATCGTCAATTGCGCGCGGGGCGGGCTGATCGACGAGACCGCGCTGAAGGCGGCGCTTGAGTCCGGCAAGGTGGCCAGTGCGGCGCTCGACGTCTTTGTCGAGGAACCGGCACGCGACAATGCACTGTTCGGCATGCCGAATCTCGTCTGCACGCCGCACCTCGGCGCCTCGACCACGGAGGCGCAGGAAAATGTGGCCCTGCAAGTCGCCCAGCAGATGTCCGACTATCTGCTGACCGGCGCCGTCACCAACGCGCTGAACATGCCGTCGATCAGCGCGGAGGACGCACCGCGCCTCGGCCCCTACCTGAAACTCGCCGACCAGTTGGGCAGCTTCGCGGGCCAGATTACCGAGTCAGGCATCAAGGAGGTCGAGGTCGAGTTCGAGGGCGAGATCGCGGCGCTGAACACACAGCCGATCACATCGACGGTCCTGACCGGCCTGTTGCGGCCGTTCATCGACACGGTCAATCAGGTCTCCGCGCCCGTGATCGCGCGCGAGCGGGACATCGTCTTGCGGGAAACCAAGACCGAAACCGCCTCCGACTATGCCACGCTGATTCGCCTGACGGTAACGACCGATCGCCGAACACGGTCCATCGCCGGCTCGCTGTTCGGCGGCAGCAAGCCGCGCATCGTGGCGGTGGAGGAAATACCGCTGGAGGCGGAGTTGAGCCCCAACATGCTGTTCATGCGCAACGACGACAAGCCGGGCCTGATCGGCCGGCTGGGCACGACCTTGGGCGACGCCGGCATCAACATCGCCAATTTCCACCTTGGGCGGCATGAGGAAAATGGCGGCGATGCGATCGCATTGCTGTCGGTTGACCAGCCCGTGGAGGACGCGCTGATCGACACGGTCTGCAGCTTTCCCGGTGTCCAGCGGGTCAAGGCCCTAAAGTTTTGACACGCCGGCGGAGACATCTCCTGACGGCATGCCGGTTGCGTGCCGCCGTGTCGCTCTCTAGCGTTTGGCCGACATGAGCCGCGCCGACCTTGCCGACGCCTTGCTACCCGCAGGCCTCTATGATCTGCTGCCCCCTGAGGCGGCCCATGAGGCCATCATGATCGAGCGGCTGATGGCCATCCTGGCTTCCGACGGCTATCAGCGCGTGAAGCCGCCGCTCTTGGAGTTCGAGGATTCCCTCCTGGCCGGTGCCGGCAGTGGTCTGGCGACCGAGACCTTCCGCCTAATGGACCCGGTTAGCCAACGCATGATGGGGCTGCGGGCC
Organism: Pseudomonadota bacterium; assembly: GCA_039177555.1. Lineage (GTDB taxonomy): Bacteria > Pseudomonadota > Alphaproteobacteria > DSM-16000 > Inquilinaceae > JANQGH01. The sequence continues at coordinate 9,115 of JBCDFV010000076.1, forward strand.
GACATGACGGTTCAGGTCGCGCGCATCGCCCGTTCTAGGCTGGGGCGGGCGCCCCGTCCGCTGCGGCTTAGCTACGCCGGCCAGGTTTTGCGGGTCAAAGGGACCCAACTGCGCACCGAACGCCAGTTTCCCCAGGTGGGGGCGGAACTGATCGGCGCCGATGCGGCCACGGCGGATGCCGAGATTGTCGGCCTGGCGGCCCGTGCCCTGACGTCGATTGGCGTCAGCCGGCTGTCGATCGATCTGACGATCGCGGCACTGGTGCCCGATCTGTTGACGGCCTTGCAAGTCGAAGCCGACGCAGCGATCGCGCTGCGGTCCGCGCTCGACCGCAAGGACGCAGCCCGGCTGGCGGAGATCGATGGCGCCGCCGCGCCCATTCTCCTGGCACTGTTGCGCGCAGCGGGTCCGGCGGATCAAGCCTTGGCCGCGATCGAAACCATTGACCTGCCGGACAAGGCTGCGGCACTGCGCGACCGCTTAAGGCATGTGGTCGATCTGTTGCGCCAGGACATGCCGGACTTGGCCCTGACGATCGACTGGGTGGAGCATCGCGGCTTCGAATATCATACCGGTGTCGGTTTCACCGCCTTTGCGCGCGGCACTCGCGGCGAGCTGGGCGGCGGCGGCCGCTATCTCGCCGATGGCGAACCGGCGACCGGCTTCACGCTTTATCTCGACAGCGTCCTGCGGGCGGTACCCGCACCGGCGCCCGCACCCCTTGTCTATGTCGCCTTGGCGGATCGCGGCGCCGCGCCCGCCCTGCGCGCGGATGGCTGGGCGGCGATCGTGGGATTGACGGAGGCCGAGGACGGCGCCGCTGAGGCACAGCGCCTCGGCTGTTCGCACATCTGGCAAGACGGGGTCGTCGAGCCGCTTAACAAGGGTCAGAAAGAGGCAACCAAGCCATGAGCAACGTCGTAGTCGTCGGCTCGCAATGGGGTGACGAGGGCAAGGGCAAGGTCGTGGATTGGCTGTCCAATCGCGCCGACGTGGTGGTGCGCTTTCAGGGCGGACACAATGCTGGACACACCCTCGTCATCGGCGACAGGGTCTTCAAGCTCAGCCTGCTGCCATCCGGCGTCGTTCGACCCGGCAAGCTGTCGGTCATCGGCAACGGTGTGGTGGTCGATCCCTGGGCGCTGATCGACGAGATCGAGACCATCCGAAGCCAGGGTGTGGAGATTACGCCCGAGACCTTGTTGATCGCGGAGAACGTGCCGCTGATCCTGCCGGTACACGGCGCCGTCGACCGGGCGCGCGAGGCCAAGCGGTTGGGCACGACCGGGCGCGGTATCGGGCCGGCCTATGGCGACAAGATTGCCCGGCGTGCCATCCGCCTGTGCGACCTGAACGAGCCGGACGTGCTGTCGCGCAAGGTCGATGCCTTGCTGGCCCACCATAACGCCTTGCTGCGCGGCCTGGACGCCGAGGAGATCGATCGGGACTGGCTGTTGCAGCAGATTTCGGACGTGGCGCCGAAGATCATGCCTTTTGCCGGCGTGGCGTGGCAGCGGCTCGACGCGCTGCGCAGCGCTGGAAAGCGTATCCTGTTCGAAGGCGCCCAGGGTGCCATGCTGGACGTCGACCACGGCACCTATCCCTACGTCACCTCGTCCAACACCGTCGCCGGCAACGCGGCGGCCGGCAGTGGCCTCGGTCCGGGCTCGATCGGCTATGTGCTGGGCATCACAAAGGCCTACACGACGCGCGTCGGCGCGGGCCCTTTCCCGACGGAGCAGGACAACGATATCGGCGAGCAACTCGGCGAGCGGGGGCGCGAGTTCGGCACCGTCACCGGCCGTCGGCGGCGGTGCGGCTGGTTCGACGCGGTCATGGTGCGCCAGGCCATCAAGACCGGCGGCATCACGGGCATCGCGCTGACCAAGCTCGATGTGTTGGACGGCTTCGAATCGCTGGATGTCTGCGTCGGTTACGAGCTTGACGGCCAGCCGGTCGACCATTTGCCGGCGGGAGAGGGCGCCCAGGCGCGGATCAAGCCCGTCTATGAGACGCTCGACGGCTGGTCCGACAGCACGATGGGGGCACGAAGCTGGGCGGAACTGCCGGCGACGGCGATCAAGTACATTCGCCGTATTGAGGAACTGATCGAAGCGCCGGTGGCGCTGCTGTCGACCAGCCCGGAGCGCGAGGACACCATCCTCGTAACGGACCCGTTCGCAGGTTAGTGGGTTTGGGGCACGCCGCCTTGGGCTAACGGTTCCATCGAACCGTTGCGGATCAGCTAAGGAAGATCTCGATCAGCCGCTGCTGCGGTTCCGGCATCGAATCCGGTGCGGATATCTCGAGGCTGTCGCCGCCGAACGACCGGATCACGATCTCCTCCGGTGCGATGCCGCGGGCGATCAGCCCATCGGCGGCGGCATTGGCGCGCTGTTCGGAAAGGCCCAGATTGTACCCCTGAGCACCCGCCACATCCGCATATCCGCCCAAGATGAGCGAAGCGGACCCGGTGCCGTCGGCCGCCATGACCACATCATCCAGGACCTGATTGGACTCCGGCGTCAAGGCGGCGCTGTCCCAATCAAAAAAGATCGTAAAGCTGGTCTGGGTGATCGGTTGCAACGTCGCGTCCGATCCCGAGACCATTGCTACGGCGAGATCCACAACACGATCACCGGTCTCCGTACCGGCATCAAGGCCGGCAAACGAGAACGCGACCTCCTGCACCCAACTGACGTCACCGGCGTCGTCGATATACCACGGGTCCATCTGCGCCATCGCGGGGGAGGCGACAGACACCAGCAGGGTCGACACAAACGCCAGGGAACCGAGGCGCATACTAAGCTCCGCAAGACTAGCTCGTGGCCGGAACCTAGCGCCCGGGCGGCGGTATCTCAAGCAGCGGCCCATACCCTGTTGTTGCTTTTTTGCAAGGTGCGGCATTCCTGCAACAGGTATGCGTCGGATCCGAGAGGCCTCAAGCCGCACGCGTGGTGCCGGCCATGCCAATGGCCGATCGACGGCACTTCTAAGGAGGCTCGAACGCAAACCAGTTGGAAACGGTCAACGGGCTCAGATCAGGAAGATCTCGACGCGGCGATTTTGAGGTTCGCGAACGCCGTCGGGTGTCGGTACCAGCGGGTTCTCTTCACCGAAGGCGCGGATCACGATCTCGTCCGGCGCGATGCCGCGCGCGATCAGGCCGTTGGCGACCGAGTTCGCGCGACGCTCCGACAGGCCCAGATTGTACTGGGCCGATCCCGACAGGTCGGTATAGCCGTCCAACCGGACCGAGGCATAACCGGCCTCGTTGGCCACCACCACAACATCGTCCAGCACCAGGTTGGCCTCGGGCGTCAGATCCGCCCGGTCCCAATCGAAGAAGACGATGAACGCCGTCTCGGCCACGGGCGCCACGACAACCGGCGCGGGCGGCGGCGCCGGTGGCGGCACGAACGTGTACCGCAAGCCGGCCATCACCGTGTGGTTGGCATAATCGTCGCGGTAAAACCCTGTCTCGCCACCGTCCTGTGCCACCTGGGCATCTACGTCAAAGCCACGCAGATACCGATAGTCTACGATCGCGCTGAGGTTCGGCGAGAACTCATAGGCCAGTCCGGCAATACCTTGTGCAGCGAACACGGTGTCGTCGCCGCTCAAAGACGTACCTTGCAGATTGCCGTCGAAGTCGACGATCACTGCGCCGACGCCGACGCCGACATAGGGGGTCAAAGACGTTCCGGTTGAAATGTCGTAAAGACCGTTCAGCATAAACGCCCAGGACGAGACATCGCCATCGTACACCGGAGAGCCCACCGACTCGCCATCAATGCTGATGCTGTCAAAGTCGTTTTGGCGGTAGGCGACTTCGCCGTCGACGCGAAAGCCGTTTCCGAACGCGTAGCCGACGCGCCCCGACACGGCAAAACCGGTGTCATACTCGGTTGAGAAGACTTCGTCGGGATCGCCGGGATCCTCGATCGCGAAGTCCATGTCCTCCATCCAATTGACACCGCCCGCGCCCTCGACATACCAACCGGCCGGTTGCTGAGCCACCGCGGTAGATGCCAATCCCAGGGCCGTGGCCGAGGCCACCAGCAGCATCGATGCTCGGATCACTCTCTAAAACTCCTTCGGCCGATCAGCCGGCGCGCTGGGGCCACTGCCCCTTTTGGAGAACAATAACCCGGAACCTTCAAAGTAGCCAGGAAACTGTTGCGAACTCGGTCTTTTACAGGGTCCGGGCCCCGCTATCGCGTGTCTTGGCCGCGTGTTTTGGCCCGAAACCCTCGCGTACATCGCTGGTCAGGCGTCCGCCGTGGCCAGCCGTTCTTGAATCGCGGCGTTGCGAATCGCCTTTTGCAGCTTTTCGAACGCCCGCACCTCGATCTGCCGCACACGCTCGCGGCTGATATTGTAGTGCTGGCTCAGTTCCTCAAGCGTCGTCGGATTGTCGCGCAGACGCCGCTCGGTCAGGATGTGCCGCTCGCGATCGTTCAGACCCTTCATCGCGTCCCGCAGCAAGGCGCGGCGCTTGGTCAGCTCCTCCTGATCGGCGAGCCGGATTTCCTGGCTTTCGGCGTCGTCCACCAGCCAGTCCTGCCATTCACCCTCCGAATCGGCGCGCAATGGCGCGTTCAGCGAATGGTCGGGGCTGGCCAGGCGCCGGTTCATGTTTATGACGTCCTGCTCCGGCACGTCCAGGCGGGTGGCGATTTCGGTGACGGTTTCGGGCTGCAGATCGCCTTCGTCGATGGCCTGCAACTGGCCCTTCAGCTTGCGCAGGTTGAAGAACAGCTTCTTCTGCGCCGCCGTCGTGCCCATTTTGACCAGGGACCAGCTGTGCAGGATGTATTCCTGGATCGCAGCGCGGATCCACCACATCGCATAGGTGGCGAGGCGGAAGCCACGCTCCGGATCGAAGCGCTTGACCGCCTGCATCATGCCGACATTGCCTTCGGAGATCAGCTCCGAAACCGGCAGGCCATAGCCGCGATAGCCCATGGCGATTTTCGCCACCAGACGGAGATGGCTGGTTACGAGCTGATGGGCGGAATCGGTGTCTTCATGTTCACGCCAGGCCTTGGCCAGCATGTATTCCTGCTGGGGTTCCAGCATGGGGAAGGTACGGATTTCTTGCAGATAACGCGTCAGGTTGCTCTCAGAGCCAACCACGGGAACGCTGGGTGTGGATGCCATATTGGGGATCC
>JBCDFV010000077.1:0-13941 GCA_039177555.1 Pseudomonadota bacterium
ATAGCCGCGCACCTTCTGGCTCATCACCTCCGCCCGCGTCAGGCGGATATAGATCGGCGTGTAAAGCAGGGCGAGCGCGATGATGATGTTCACCGTCGACCGGCCGGCGAGCGCGACCAGGATCATCGCCGAGATGAACACCGGGAAGGACTGCAGCACGTCGGAAACCCGCATCAGCAGGCCGGTGGCGACGTTGCGGTAATAGCCGGCCAGCAGCCCCAGCAACACGCCGACCAGCAGCGACAGGCCGTTGGCGGCCAAGGCGATCGAGAGGTCGATACGCGGTGCCGAAATCACGCGGGAAAAGATGTCGAAGCCCGACGCGTCGGTGCCCATCCAGTGCGGCGGGTGTTCCAGCGTACCGGTGATCGAGCCCCACAGCAGGCCCGGAATCTCGCCCAACGAGGGCGGCGGCTCGACGATGCGCGGCGTGACCGCCGTCGGGTCATAGGGTGCGATCCAGGGGCCGATCGCGGCGAGGATGACCACGACCACAACGATGGTCAGACCGATGCCGAACAGCCAGTCCCGCTTCTTGCGGCGCGGCAGGGTAGTGGCCTCGTCGGTCGGCCCCATCAGGTCGGCCGCACTCATGTGAAGACCACGCTCATCAGTAAGCCACCCTGGGGTCGATGACGGCGTGGATCAGGTCCAGCGCCAGGTAAATCAGCAGTGAGATCCCGGTGATGATCAGCACCACGCCCTGGATCGCCGGATAGTCGAAGGACAGCACCGCGCGGACGGAATACTGGCCGATGCCGCTGAGCGAGAAGACGCTCTCGACCAGCACCGCGCCGCCCAGCATGAAGCCGTAGAGAATGCCGATCAGCGTGATCGACGGCGCCATGGCCGCACGCAAGGCATAGCGGGCGATCTGCCAGCGCGGCAGGCCGGCGCAATGGGCGTAGAGCACGAAGTCGGACCGCAGCGCCCGCACCATGTTCTGGCGCACCATCTTGATGATCGGCCCGGACAGAATGAAGACGAGCGTGGCCACGGGCAGCATCAAATGATGCAGCGCCTCGATGAAGGTGTCGGGCCGCCCGGCCAGCAGGGCGTCGACCGTGATCATGCCGGTGATTTCCGGCGGCGGGCTGGTCAGGGGCGACAGGCTGCCCAGCGGCGGCGGCGCCACGCCGAGGGTGAAAAAGAACAGATAGACGAACAACAGGCCCCACCAGAATTCGGGCTGCGAGCCGGCGAACAGGCTGTAGATGAAGACGCCGCGATCCGCCTTGCCGCCGGGCTTCAGCGCCCCCAGCATGCCGATCGGCACGGCCAGCACGAAGGCGATCAGAAAGCTGAGCGTGATCAACTCGATCGTCACCGGCAGGTGCCGGCCGATCTCCTCGACGATGGGCGACCCGGTCACCCAGGAGATGCCGAGACTGCCCTGCAGCAGGCCCGGCCCCTCCTCAGGCGCCAGCCCCAGATAGTGCAGGAGCTGGGTCAGGATCGGCCGGTCCAGGCCCAACTGCCGCTCGGCCTGGGCATAGGCCTCGGCACTCGGGTTCAGCCCGACCAGCCGCGACACCGGGTCGGCGGGCAACAGCCGGATCAAGAAGAACACGGCGATGACCAGCCCGACAAGCTGGGCGACGCCGATCACCAGCCGGGTTGCGATATAGCGGACCAGCATCAGCCAATCCGATCTTGTGCTTTGCGCAGCCCGACCGACTTAACGGCCGGGTCGCCCTCCATCCCCCTATTCAAAGCTGAGATCGTAGAACCGGACCGAGTTGTCGGGGTGCCAGCGCATGCCGTTCAGATCGTCGGCAAAGGCCCACTGGGTCCGATACTCCACCACCGGCAGCCAGGCGACATCGGCCATCAACTGGTCCTGGATCTCGGCCACCAGGGCATTGCGCGTCTCCGTGTTCGGCTCGACCCTGGCTTGGCCCCATGTCGCGTCCACATTCTCGTTGCGGTAATTGACCATGTTGTTCAGCCCGCCGGCCTCCGGCGAGACGAAGAACAGTTGGATGGCATAGCCGGCATCGACGCCGATCGGCTTTTCCTGGTCGTTCACGGCAAAGGGCAGGTCGCGCTGCACCAATTGCCGGTCGCCATACTGGGTCTGCGGGATCGGGTTCAGCGTGACCGGGAAGCCGACCTCGCGCAGGGCCGTCTGGATGGCGTTGACGATCGGCCCGAGGGTGGATTCCTTCTCCGCGACATAGGTCAGCGCGAAGGCGTCGCCATAGCCATCCAGCCCCTCGCCGTTTGGATAGCCGGCCTCCGCCAGCAGTTCGGCCGCCCGGTCCGGGTCCTGGTCATACTGGCTGTCGGAGACGTGATAGCCGGGATAGCCGCTGGGCACGACGCCCGGCCAGCGCTCGGCCTGGCCGAAATAGCCGTTGGCGATAATCTGGTCGTAGGGCATGGCGTGCGCGACCGCCTGGCGCACCAGCGGATTGTCGAAGGGCGGCACGTCGAAATTCATGTGCACGAACAGGTTTTCGTTGCCCGTGACGCCGCCGACGGCCACGCCCGCCGCATCGCGCAGACTGTCATATTCGCGCGGCGTCAGCCCCTGGGCCAGCTGTGCCTGGCCGGTTTGCAGCACGACGACCCGGTTGGAGGATTGCGGCACCCGGCGCATCACCACCCGATCGATCGCCGGCGCGCCCAGGTAGTAATCCGGGTTGGCGGTGAAGACGATCTCTTCGTTCTTAGTCCAGCTTTCCAGGCAATAGGGGCCAAAGCTGGGGACGTTCACGTTGTTGGTGTAGTCATGCGCCCACGGGTCGTCGTCTGTGGCGTTGGCGTTCATCTCCTCGGCATCGAAGATGTGGAGGCCGAAGATGGTCATCACCGGCAGGAACAGGGCGTTCGGCTCCGACTGTCGGATCTGCACCGTGTAGTCGTCCAGCGCCACGACCTCGTCGCCCAACTCGCGCGCCGCCTCGTCGCCGAACACGTCCGGCGTGAAGCCGTCGATCGAGGCGACGTTCGATAGGAACCAGCCGATGGGCGCGGCACCGCTGACCGACTTGGCCCGCGCGAAGGTGTAGACCACGTCGTCGGCGGTAAGCTCCGCCCCGTTGCAGCCCATCACGCCCTGGCGCAGGTTCAAGGTCCAGGTCAGCGTGTCGGGGTCGTAGTCCCAGCTTTCGACCAGCCGCCCTTCGAACTCGTCGAAGTTCGGCACGATGATGCCGTCTTCGTTCTCGCCGGCCGACGCATAGCCGAACAAAGGCTCCATCAAATTGACCATGCCGGTCTGGCTGGTCGGAATGGCCGCGGCCGGCCCGTCATAGTTCAGGCCGGCGGGCACATCCTCAGCCAGAAACAACAGGGATTGGGCGGCGGCCGGCAGCGCGACCGTCAGCGCCAGAGCGCTGGCCGCGAGCGCCGGAACGAGTCCGGGAACGAGTCTTGGCATTGTTTGAAGTCTCCCCTCGGGCAAAAATTGTCCGGACAAATTTTCAGCCGAGGGCTTCGGCGGTGTCAAGCTTCCGGTTCAAAATGCGCCGGATTCAGCGCCGAGCGGCAAGTTCGGAGAAAAACGCTTTCTGTGCGATAGACAGGGCGATACTGGAAATGTATGCCAATGCAGACAATTCGTTAGTCGAGACCGGGGGTGGGTGCCGTGGGGACGAAGCTGATCATCGATACGGATATCGGCACCGACATCGATGACGCCTTGGCGATCGTCTTCGCGCTCGCCAGCCCGGAGCTGGATCTGGAGGGCCTGACCATCGTCGACGGCGATGTGGAGGCCAGGGCAAAGATGGCCAGCCGTCTTCTGGGCATGGCCGGCCGGCCGGATATCCCGGTGGTGCGCGGGGACGGGCAGCCGATCGCGGCGGGCCGCATGCCGACCTGGATGGGGCATGAGGGCAAGGGCATCCTCGATCTCGACTGGCAGGGCCCCGAGGCACCGATCCTGGACGGCCACGCCGCCGACTGGCTGGTCGAACGGTCGCGCGTGGCGCCGTTTCGCCTGGCGGCCATCGGCCCCTTCACCAACGTGGCCCGCGCGGTGGAGCGCGACCCGGGCTTCGCCGGCCGCATCGAGGGCCTGACCGTGATGGGCGGCATGGCCCATGCGGAAACCTACATCGAGGGCTGGCAGCAGTTCTTCGCCGAGACCGGCATCGACCCGGCCCATATGGACCACAACACCGCGTCCGACCTGGACGCCGCGCTTCGGATGGCCCAGGCCGGCTTCAACCTCGATTGGGTGACGGCGGAGCTGACTTTCTGCACCACCTTGCACCGCGACGCCATCGGCGCCTTTCGCGACACGGGCAGCGCCCTGGGCGCTTGTCTGGCGACCATGCTGGACATTTGGGACCGCGAGCGGTTCCACTTCATCCCGGGCTTTCCGGACAACCCCAACCCCGCGCCGGCCGATGCGGCCGCGGCCCTGCACGACCCGCTGGCGATCGCCAGCATCTTCGGCTGGCCGGGCCTGACCATGCGGCCCCATCATCTTACGTTTTCCAAGGATGCCACGCTGTTCCACATGAACGAGGTCGCGACCGGCGGCGAGGCGGTCAACAACGTGTCGGTGGCCGTCGACCATGCGGCGTTCGAGCGGTTCTTTGTCGATCGTGTCACCGGCTTCCTGCGCGGCCTGCCGTCCTGAGGCCGGGCTTGCACGAACGATCGCGACGAATACACATCACCTTCAATCATCACACCTGTAGAGGGGGGAAATCTCATGAAACCGTTGGCTAAAGTCAGCTACGTAACCTTGGTCGCGCTTGGCGCCTTTTCGTTTGCTGGCGTCGCGTCGGCGCAAACGGTGCTGCAATTCGTCGGGCCGGAGCAGCCCTCGGCGATGGAGCCGGTGATCGCGGCCTTCGAGGCCGCCCATCCCGACATCCAGGTCGAATACGAATCCGTGCCGTTCAACGATCTGAACAACATCATCCAGGCCCGCCTGTCCGATGGCGGCACCACGCCGGACATCTACACCGCCGACCAGCCACGCATCGCCGCCCTGGTCGATCGCGGCCTGCTGGCCGACTTGAGCGATCAGGCGGACGGCCTTGGCGGCGTGATGTGGCCGGCGGCGGTCGAGGCGTCGTCGATCGACGGTCAGCTTTACGCCATGCCGATTTCCACCTCGTCGCAACTGCTCTACTACAACATCGACCTGTTGGAGGCGGCGGGCATCCCCTTGCCGTCGATGGACCCGGAGGGCCGCATGACGTGGGAGGCGCTGGCCGAGGCCGGCGCGGCGGCGCAAGCCGAAGGCGCGCAGTACGGTGTCGTCCTGGACCAGATCAATCGCTACTACCAGCTTCAGCCGCTGATGGAATCGGCGGGCGGTGGCAGCGGCGTATCGCCGGACGACCCCTTGGTGCCGGACCTGGTCAATGATGGCTGGCTGCGCGCCATGACCTACTATCACGACCTGTTTGACAGCGGCCTGGGCCCGCGCGGCGTTCCGGTCGAGCAGACGCCGGACCTGTTCGCCAACGGCCAGACCGCGTTCTTCGTCGGCGGCCCGTGGTGGCTGCCGCGCATGACCGGGACGGAGGGCCTACGCTTCGGCATCGCGCCGCATCCCTATTTCGACGGCGGCGAGGTGGTGACCCCGACCGGCGCCTGGTCCTGGGGCGTGAACCCCAACAGCGAGCATCTGGAAGAGGCCGTGACCTTCGTCAGCTTCGCCTCGACCGACCCGGTCGGATCGCTGGAGACGGCGCGCGGCTTCCCGATCCCGCCGGCCAACATGGGCGTCTTCGACACCTATTACGCCGAGGGTCAGGAGGTCGAGGGCGTCGGCGACCTGATCCTGCATGAGTTGACCGAAACAGCCCGGATTCGGCCGCCGACCCGTGGCTACATCCAGTTCGAGCAGATCCTGGGTCAGGCCTTTGAGGACATCCGCAACGGCGCGGATCCGGCGACGGCGCTGGAACAGGCCCAGTCCCAGCTGGAGCGCGCGTGGTCGCGTCTCTGACACCATCGACGGCCGGCGGCACTGTCCCCATGGTGGACGACCGCCGGCCGCAACTGTCCTAAGCGATGTTCGGTATCCGGCGCTTTCGGCCTGCCGGCGGCCAGGCCGTCACGGCGATCCTGTTTCTGGTGCCGGCGCTGCTGGTCCTGGTCGCCTTTCGCTTGTGGCCCGCGGCCCTCTCGGTCGCGGGCAGTTTTCAGCACAATGGCGAATGGGTCGGACTGGACAATTACGTCTTCCTGTTCCAGTCCGACACGGCGGTCCAGTCGCTGATCGTCACACTGATCTACAATGTCATCATCAACCCGGTGCAGATCGCGATCGCCTTTGCGCTGGCGCTTTTGCTGGTCGACAAGATTGTCGCGCCGTCGGTCTGGCGCTCGCTGTTGCTGATCCCGGTTGGCATTCCGCTGGCCGTCTCGTCGGTCGTCTGGGGCATTGCCTTTCGGCCCGATGACGGCGCGATCAATGCCATCCTGATGGCGCTGGGGTTCCCAGCCCAGCCCTGGCTGACATCGCCGGACCAGGCGCTGCTGGCGATCATGATCCTGGTCTCCTGGGTGGGCGTCGGCTATTGGGCGTTCTTCCTCACCGCCGGGCTGAAGGACATCCCCTCATCCCTGCTTGAGGCCGCGCGCATCGACGGCGCCACCTATTGGCAGGCGCTGCGCTACATCGTCATCCCGCTGATGAAGCGCCCGCTGGCCTTCGTCCTGGTCGCCAACACGGTGTCGAACTTCCTGCTGTTTCCGCCGATCCGTATCCTGACGGCGGGCGGCCCGTCCGGCTCGACCAACCTGATCATGCATGAGGTCTTTTTGAACGCCTTCACCTATGACGATCAGGGCCTGGCCTCGGCGGAAATGGTGATCCTAATCGCCGTGCTGCTGCTGGTCGTCAGCCTGCAGTTCCGCTTCCTGCGCGATCGCTAGCCATGCTGTTGGGCGGAGGCAATAGCCCCGGGCGGGCAATCGTAGTCAACCTGACCCTGGCGGTGGTCATCCTCGCCTTCATGGCCCCCGTCGTCTGGATGGTGACCAGTTCGCTGCGGCCGAACGAAGAGATCTTTCGCTATCTCTCGCCCCTGTCCGTCCGCGCCATCCTGCCGGAGGAATGGACGCTTGAGAACTATCGCCTGCTGTTCGAAAGCGCCTTTCGTCGGGCCCTGATCAACTCGCTGATCGTGGCCGGCCTGACGGTCGCGATTGGCCTGATCCTGAATGCAATGGCGGCCTACGCGCTGTCCGTCCTGCGCTTCAAACTGCGGGAACTGGTCTTCACCCTCGTTGTCATCAGCTTTCTGATCCCGTTCGAGGGCGTGGCCATCCCGCTGTCGTTCCTCGCCCGGTCGTGGGATTTGCAGAACACCTATGCCGGGCTGGTCCTGCCCGGCGTCGCCAACGGCCTGTCGATCTTCCTGCTGCGCCAGTTTTTCTTAAGCATCCCCGTCGAACTGCGCGAGGCCGCGCGGGTCGACGGTGCCGGCTGGTGGATCATCTTCTGGCGCATTTACCTGCCGCTGTCGCGTCCGGCGCTGATCGGCTCCGGCCTCATCCTGTTCATGTTCCAATGGCAGGCTTACCTCTGGCCCCTCCTGATCGCGTCGGACAGCAGCATGGATCTGGCCCCGGTCGCGCTGGGCAAGCAACTCGGCCAGTTCGATTTCGAGTTTGGCCAGATGTTCGCCGGCTCCGTCGCCGTCTCGCTGATCCCGGCCCTGATCCTGTTCCCGCTCCGCCGCTTCCTGGAACAGACGATCAAGTCGACCGGCGGGAAGGAGTAGCGGGCGCCTCGCTCACCCGTCGCAGGTCAGATCGAACGTGTGCAGCCGGCCGTCTTCGGTGGCTTCCGTATGCACGGTGCCGCGCGCGCCGGCAAAGGCGCCGGTGCCGCCCAGTACCGGATAGGTGTAGTCGGTGGTCACCGTGTGCTCCGTGTCCGACGGGTCGGCCAGCGTGTACAGGGTCGAGATATGGACCGTCCCATGGTCGAAGGTGTATCGGGCGTGGCCGAACTCGTGATAGTCGCCCGGCGCGCCGCCCGGCAGGGTGGTCGACGCGAACAGGAAGGCGCCGGCTGGTGTGCCGTCCATCAGGAAGGTGTCGAAGCGGCCGATCCGCCGGTCCCCCGTGCTCGGCCCCTCGTCGCGATCATCGAAGAACTCGATATGGTCGAGTTCCAGCGTGATTTGGAACGGGCCGCATGACGGCAGCGGTTGTGCGGTTGCCGATGCCGCGATCACCGTTGCGGCCGCCGCAAATGTCAGAAGCGTTCTGATCGTGCTCACCTGTCGTGCCTCCGCCCAAGATGGTCGCGCAGGTGCACCAATATCAGCAACCGCGATCCGGGTCGATACGCCGAAAGGCTTCGGATGCTTGACAGGGACCATCCGACCGGAAAGATTTGTCCGGACAAATTCGGGGGCGAAATTGATGACCAGGATCGTGGTGTTGTTCAATCTGAAGTCCGATACGGACAAAGCGGCTTATGAGGCGTGGGCGCGGTCGACGGACCTGCCGACCGTGCGGGCGCTGCCGTCGGTGGATGGCTTCACGGTCCATCCGGTGGGCGCGCTGCTCGGTTCCGACGCGCCGCCGCCGTACCAATATGTCGAGATCATCGACGTCGCCGACATGGACCAGTTCGGCCGGGACATCGCCAGCGAGACGATGCAACGCATCGCCGGTGAGTTCCAGGCGTTCACGGACAATCCCGTCTTCATGCTGACGGGTTCGCTGGATTAGGGGGAAGCAGTATGGGGCGCTTGGACGGAAAGGTCGCGCTGATCACCGGGTCAGGCCGGCCGAAAGGGCTGGGCCAGGGCATGGCGAAAAGGCTGGCGCAAGACGGTGCCAGGATCGTCCTGCACGATCGCGGGCGCATCGATGGCGATGTCGCGCCGGCCCATGGGGTCGGGACCGGCGACGATCTGGCGGCGACCGCCGAGGAACTGCGGGCCGGCGGTGCCGAGGTCGCGACCGTGACGGCCGACCTGCTGGACCCGGCGGAAACCGAGGCGATGGTGGCCGACGCGGCCGGCGCCTTCGGCCGGCTCGACATCCTGGTGAACAATGCCGGCATCGGCTATCTGTTCGGCCCGATGGTCGAGACGACGGTGGACCAGTGGGACGCGGTGCTGGGCGTCAATCTGCGCGCCGCGTTCCTGTGCACCAAGGCGGCGGCCCAGCGCATGATCGACCAGGGCGAGGGCGGGCGGATCATCAACATCGCCTCGCAGGCCGGCAAGTCGGGCTTCGCCTTCACCTCGGCCTACACGGCGTCGAAACACGGGCTGATCGGCTTCACCCGTGCCGTGGCGCTGGAACTGGCGCAGCATAAGATCACGGTCAACGCGATCTGCCCCAACCATGTCACCACGGGCCTGGGCGCCTGGCAGAACCAGTTCATGTCGAACGCGCGCGGCCTGACCATGGACGAGTACATGGCCGCGATGCGCAACCGCATTCCGCTCGGCCGGCCGGGCACGGTGGAGGATACGGCCAATGTCTGCGCCTTTCTGTGTTCCGACGAGGCGGCCTTCATCACGGCCGAGGCAACCAACGTGACCGGCGGCGAGGAATATCATTGATGGTCGATGCCTTCACCTGGCCAAACGGCGCGCGCCTGGCCATGTCCTTCGTCATCAATGTCGAGGAAGGCTCGGAGATGACGCTGGCGGACGGCGACAAGCGGCCGGAGCCGGTCGACGAGCTGGGCGTGGCCCTAAAGCTGCCGATCCGCAATTACGGCAATGAAAGCAACTATCAATACGGCATCAAGGCCGGCGCGCCCCGGGTCTTCGGCCTGTTCAAAAAGGCCGGCATCCAGACGACCGTGACGGCGGCGGCCCTGTCGCTGGAACGCGCGCCGGACGTCGCGGCGATGGTCCGCGATGGCGGGCATGAGGCGTGCAGCCATGGCTGGCGCTGGGTGCACCAGTTTTCCCATGACGAGGCGCGCGAGCGGGAGTTCATTGCCAAGGCCGTCACCAGCATCGAGGCGACCACGGGCACGCGGCCCTATGGCTGGCTGTCGCGCTATCTTCACACCGAACGCACGCGCCGCCTCTTGGCCGAGGCCGGCTTCACCTATCACATGGACGACTATTCCGACGACGTGCCGCGCTGGGACCTGGTCGAGACCGATCGCGGCAAGGTGCCGATGGTGATCGTGCCCTACGCGCTCGACACCAACGATATGAAGTTCTGGCTCGCCCCCGGCTACACGCCGGACCAATGGCTGGACTACGCGGTCGCCACCTTCGATCAGCTTTATGAAGAAGGTGCGGCGGTGCCCAAGATGATGTCGCTCGGCCTGCATCTGCGCATCATCGGCCGGCCGGGGCGCATCGGCGCGCTGGCCCGGTTCATCGACCATGTACAGTCCAAGCCGGACGTCTGGTGCGCGACCCGCCTGGCGATCGCGGAGCATTTCAAGGCCAGCGTGCCGGCGCCGACATGACGGACGCCAACCCGCTCGACCACGTCGTCGACCACATCGTCTCGGTCGACTTCGACAACCTGCCGCAAGAGGTGATCGACAAGGCGAAGACGTTCCTGCTGGACAGCATCGGCGTCGGCATCGCCGGCAGCGCGGGGGCGGACATCGACCGGCTGAAGCAGACCGTTGCCCAATGGGGTGACGGTGACGAGGCCACGGTCTGGCTGACCGGCGAGCGTTTGCCGGCAATGCAGGCGGCGATCGTGAACGCCTATCAGATCCACTGTCTGGAATTCGACTGCGTCCACGAGGGCGCGGTGGTGCATCCCATGGCCACCATGCTGTCGGCGGTGATGGCGTGGGCGGAGCGTGCGTCCCGCCACGGCCGCCCGGTTTCCGGCCGCGATCTGATCACGGCGCTCGCCGTCGGCGTCGATATGGCGGGCGTTCTGGGCATGGCCTCCAAGGCGCCGATCCGCTTCTTTCGGCCGGCCACCGCCGGCGGCTTTGGCGCCACGGCCGCGATCGGCAAGCTGGCGGGGTTCGACCGCGACCAGATGAAGGATGCCCTGGGCGCCATGTACGGCCAGACCAGCGGTACCTTGCAGCCCCATGTCGAGGGCTCCATGCTGCTGGGCCTGCAGATCGGCTTCAACGCGCGCGGCGCCCTTTCGGCCTGCGACCTGGCCGCCGCCGGCATTCGCGGCCCGCACGACATCCTGACAGGGCGCTACGGCTATCTGCACCTCTACGAAATGGGCGATTTCGATCTCGATCCGGTGCTGGCCTCGCTGGGCTCGGCATGGCAGATCGCCCGCCTGTCGCACAAGCCGTTCCCCAGCGGTCGCCTGACCCATGGTGTCGTCGACGGGCTGGGGCGCTTGATGAACGCGCACGGCTTTGGCGCCGACGACATCGCCACGGTCCGCTGCGAGGTGCCGTCGCTGGTCGCCAACCTGGTCGGCCGGCCGGACCTGCCGGAACCGGCGGCGAACTACGCCAAGCTTTGCCTGCGCTTCGTCGCCGGCATCTTCCTAGCCCACGGACGGGTGGATCTGGAGCATTTCGCGACGCCCGCCGCACTGGCCGACCCGGCCGCCCACGCCTATGCGGCCCTGGTCGACGTGGTCGACAACGGCAACCCGGACCCCAACGCGCTGGACCCCCAGACGGTGCGCGTGCGCCTGAAGAGCGGCGCCGAGCACGCGGTCACCATGCCGGAGGTGTATGGTCATCCGGACGCGCCCCTGACCGATGCGGAGAACGTCGACAAGTTCCGCCGCTGTTGCGGCTACGCCGCCCGGCCTCTGTCGGCCTCGAACGTCGATGGCCTGATCGCGTCGGTCGCCGGCATCGAGGCCGAGGCTGACGTGGCCCGGCTGGTGAAGCTGACTCTGGCGTAAGGGGGCGCGCGATGACGACCTGGATCGATGCCTGCGCGGTCGACGATATCGACACCGAAGATGTCATCCGGTTCGATCACGCGGGCCGGACCTTCGCCATCTACCGCTCGCCGGAAGACAGCTATTTCGCCACCGACGGGCTGTGCACCCATGAACATGTGCATTTGGCCGACGGGTTCGTCATCGACCACGTCATTGAATGCCCGATGCATAACGGCCAGTTCGACTATCGAACCGGTGCGGCCAAGCGCGCGCCGGCCTGCGACGATCTGAAAACCTATCCGACCAGGATCGAGGCCGGCCGCGTTCTGATCGCGGTTGAGTGAACGCGAAGGCGCCGGCACCGATTGACAGCCCTTGGGGCGCCCCTTAAATTTGTCCGGACAAATTTCAGTTTTGGACGAAATGGGGCAAGGCGCGGATGGCTGGCACGGTCAAGCAGGTGGGACCCAATCGCTATCGGGAGAGTTTCGGGCGGTTCTACGAGGACTTCGAACCGGGGGACATCTACGAGCACCGGCCGGGTCGGACGATCACCGAAACCGACAACACCTGGTTCACCTTGCTGACGATGAACACCCACCCGCTGCATTTCGACCAGGAATACGCCAAGCACAGCGAGTTCGGGCGCTGCCTGGTCGCCTCGCCGCTGACCGTGTCGCTGATGGTCGGCATGAGCGTGACGGATGTCAGCCAGAAGGCCGTTGCCAATCTGGGCTGGAGCAACATTCGCCTGGTTCACCCGGTCTTCGTCGGCGACACGCTGACGTCGGAGTCCGAGGTGAAGGCCAAGCGGGAAAGCAAGTCGCGGCCGAATGCCGGCATCGTCACGGTTGAGACCCGTGGCTTCAATCAGGACGGCACGCTGGTCTGCGATTTCGAGCGCACGATCCTGGTCGCCAAGCGCGACAGTGATTTGGAAGACAAGGCCGGCTACTGACGCCCAACGTCTCGGGCCAGCCCTTGGGGAGACAGCCATGACCACCACGATGACGCCGCCCACCGTAACCGCCGAGCAGGCGGAGCACGCCGAACACGAAGAACGCATGATCCTGGAGGCGATCGACAAATGGCTCGATCGCGATGTCCGTGACAAGGTCATGGACCTGGAACATGCCGACGAGTACCCGACCGAGATGGTCGAGCAGATGAAGGAACTCGGCCTGTTCGGCGCGACCATTCCGCATGACTATGGCGGCCTTGGCCTGTCGGCGACGACCTATGCCAAGGTGGTGGAAAAGATCTCGTCGGTCTGGATGTCGCTGACCGGCATCTTCAACAGCCACTTGATCATGGCCGCCTGCGTGGCCCGCATGGGCACGGAGGACCAGCGCCGCCACTTCTTGCCGAAGTTCGCCAGCGGCGAGATCAGGGGTGGGCTGGCCCTGACCGAGCCGGACGCGGGCACCGACTTGCAGGCCATCCGCATGCGCGCGGTGCGCGACGGCGATGACTATGTCATCAACGGCACCAAGACCTGGATCTCCAACGGCATCTATGGTTCGTGCTTTGCGCTGCTGGTGAAGACCGACCCCGAGGCGCAGCCGCGCCACAAGGGCATGTCCATGTTCATCGCCGAAAAGGGCGACGGCTTCACGGTTTCCAAGAAGCTGGAAAAGATGGGCTACAAGGGCATCGACAGTGCCGAGCTGATTTTCGAGAACTACCGCATCAGTGCCGACAAGCTGCTCGGCGGCACCGAGGGCAAGGGGCTGCAAGCGGCCCTGTCGGGGCTGGAGCTGGGCCGCATCAACATCGCCGCGCGCGGCTGCGGCATCGCGTCCGCCGCCCTGATGGACAGCGTCAGCTATTCCCAGATCCGCAAGACCTTCGGCAAGCCGATCTGCCAGCATCAGGCCATCCAGTTGAAGCTAGGCGAGATGGCCACCCGGCTGCAGGCCGCGCGCCTGCTGACCTACGACGCCGCGCGCGCCTATGACAGGGGCGAGCGCTGCGACATGGAGGCCGGCATGGCGAAGTATTTCGCCTCGGAGGCCGCGGTGGAGAATTCGTTGGAGGCCATGCGCATCCATGGCGGCTATGGCTATTCCAAGGAATACCCGATCGAGCGGTACTTCCGCGACGCGCCGCTGATGTGCATCGGTGAGGGCACCAACGAAATCCAGCGGATGATCATCGCCAAGCAACTGGTTGAGCGCAACAAGATCTAGGCAAAGA
>JBCDFV010000078.1:0-13859 GCA_039177555.1 Pseudomonadota bacterium
CCCTGTGGGGCCATAGCTCAGTTGGGAGAGCGCTACAATGGCATTGTAGAGGTCAGGGGTTCGACTCCCCTTGGCTCCACCAGTTCTCCTAAAGTCGAACCGGTTCCGCCTCGGTTCGATCTTTGTGCCTGGGGCTCCACCAAACCTCCGTTATCGTTGAGGTCAGATCAGGCCGTTAGGCGCCGGCCGCGTGTTCGGCGCGCCGGGCTCGCCACCAACGCCTGGCCGCAACCACCGCCCAAATGCCCTCCGCGATCAAGAAGGGCAAGGAATCGATCAGATAGGCGTAGGTCGCCGCCAGCACGCAGCCCAGCGCAAAGATGGCGACGAAGATTGAGCCGACGCGCTCCAACGCGTAGCTGACCACCATGATAATCACGGCCAGAAGGCCGAGGTTCTCAACGAATTGCTCGGGCATCGAGCCCCCTTCTACTAGCGTGGCCGACACGCCGGACGGCTGGGATGCCGTTACAGCAATGCAAGCGCCCAGATCAGGTCAGTTTCCGCTTCGTTCGAAGACGATGCAGGAGACGATCATATGGTCCTGTTCGAGATTTGACTGTGTGTGGCAAAGCTCAAAATGGTCCTCGTCGATCATCCAGCCCGACGAGGTGCCGCTCAAATCGGCGGCGAACAGGCGCGAGCCGTCACTCGCAACGATTAGAATCTTCGGGAACGACTCCACCGCATCGCCGGTCTGCATCGTGCCAAGATAGCGGCCATCATTCTCTTCAATCAGCGTCAGTGTTGCCTCTGGTTCCTGGTACTGCGGCTCCGTGCCTTGGTCGCCATAGGCGCCGGTGGGGTCAAAGGCCATGAAGCGAGCGGTGCCGGTCCATTCGCCAAGCAGGTTCGGTCGATCCTGTCCGAACGCAGACAATGAAAGGCCGATGCCAAGCGCTAGCGCGGCGGTCGCGCCGAAGATCGGGATTGTTCGCATTGTCGTTCTCCTATCTCGCCTGATGTCGTTGCCGGGGCCTAAAGTCTACCATCTCCGCAGGGCCATCCAACGACAAGCGCACCGTGTCGGCTCCGACCTCTCTGCCTTCGGGAGGACTCGGGGCCGCAGCTCCCCCAATTCCGCCATGGTCGATGCGCAGCGCGAGCAACATCAAGAATCCTCACGATGCGCTTGCCAATTCGCCGCCAGCGTGCCAACGAATTGGCCCGCGACCCGATCTCGCCGCGATACCGCACCCCGTTCATCAAAAAGCACAATCAAAAAGGACAGGATGACATGGGCGTGGCTTCCGGATCGCCGAACAGGATCATTTCCCTGTCGACGATTCCGTCCCGGTTCCCGCTGATCCACAAAACGCTGGATTGCCTGCTGGCGCAATCGGCCCGGGTCGACGAAATCTGGTTGGTGATCCCCCGGCACTATCGGCGCTTCCCCGACTATGACGGCAGCCTGCCGGACGTGCCGAAGGGCATCCGCGTCGTGCAGACGGACGAGGATCTCGGGCCGGCGACAAAAATCCTCGCCGCCGCGGACATGTTGCGCGGCGAGGACTGTTCCATCCTGTTTTGCGACGACGACCAGCGCTATCACCGGACCTGGGCGGAGGATCTTTTTGCCGCCCACGACCCGGCCAAGCGCAGGGCGGTCGCCATGTTCGGGATCATGGTGAAGCGTGTTCTGGGCAAGGACACACCGAGGACGTACCGCAACCCCTACGGCGCGCCGCCGAGACGGATGATCAGCTTGCTCGACATGCGCTATCGCTTCGAACGCATGAAGCAGCAGGTACGGCACAGGCAGCTGTATCCGCGGGTCGCCAAGCCCCATCGGGTCCACTTCGCCCGCGGGGGCTATGTCGACCTGCTGCACGGTTTCGGCGGCGTGGTGGTGCGGCCCGACTACTTCACCGAGGCGGACAAGACGATACCGGACCACATCCGGCCGGTGGACGATATTTGGCTATCAGGCGTGCTGGCGGTCCGCGACATACCGATTTACGTCCCCGGCGGCATCGTCCGGCCGAGCCATCACGCA
The DNA here is from genome assembly GCA_039177555.1 of Pseudomonadota bacterium. GTDB lineage: Bacteria > Pseudomonadota > Alphaproteobacteria > DSM-16000 > Inquilinaceae > JANQGH01. The sequence continues at coordinate 1,997 of JBCDFV010000078.1, forward strand.
GCCGCCGGCGCCAACCCCCTTAGCCAGACCGTCAGTCACGGGCTGGACAGGGACGAAGCCAACATCGAAGGCATCAAGTACTTTCAGGACACGTACAACATCTGGAAGTAGCACGCTGGCTGACGTCAGGTACGTGGACGCCTGAAGTCCACGCTATCCGGCCGCCCATCGATCGACAGCGCCGATTTGCGGCTGGGGCTCGACGCGATTTCGCGGCCGGCGCGCAGGACGTGGCGGCGGGCGGCGCGCAGGCGGATGGCCTCGATCGTGTCGCCCGCCTCCAGCAGGACCAGATCGGCCCGGCACCCGACGTCGATGCCATAGCCCTCCAGACGAAGGATCTGAGCCGGCGTGGCGGTGACCGCATCAAAGCAGGCCGCCATGCCGTCCAGGCTGGTCATCTGGGCGACATGCAGGGCCATGGAGGCGACCTCCAGCATGTCGGCGGAGCCCATCGGGTACCAGGGGTCCATCACGCAATCATGGCCGAAGGCGACCGGAACGCCGGACGCCATCAGTTCCGGCACCCGGGTCATGCCGCGCCGCTTGGGATACGTGTCGTGACGGCCCTGGATGGTGATGTTGATCAGCGGGTTGGCGATGGCGGCGATGCCGGCCTCGGCCATCAGCGGGATCAGCTTGCTGACGTAATAATTGTCCATGGAATGCATGGAGGTGAGGTGCGAGCCAGTGACCCGGCCGGCCATGCCCAACCGCTGGCATTCGGCCGTCAACGTCTCGATATGGCGCGACATGGGGTCGTCGGTCTCGTCGCAATGCATATCGACCAGCAGGCCGCGCTCCGCCGCGATTTCGCACAGGCGGGTGACGGACCGGGCGCCGTCCGCCATGGTGCGTTCGAAATGCGGGATGCCGCCGACCACGTCGACGCCCATGTCCAGCGCGCGGATCAGGTTGGCCTCCGCATTCGGGCTGCGATAGAGGCCGTCTTGCGGGAAGGCGACGAGTTGGAGGGTCAGATAGGGCGCGACGCGGCGCTTGACCTCCAGCAAGGCCTCCGCGGCCAGCAGCCGGTCGTCGCAGACGTCGACATGGGTGCGCACGGCGCCCATGCCCTGGGCCACGGCCATGTCGCAATAGGCGAGCGCGCGTTCGATCACCGCCTCTTGCGTCAGGTGCGGCTTTAGGTCGCCCCATAGCGCGATGCCCTCCAACAAGGTGCCGGACCGGTTGAGGCGCGGCAGGCCCAGGCTGAGCGTCGCGTCCATATGGAAATGGGCGTCGATGAAGGGCGGGCTGGCCAGCAGGCCGGTGGCGTCGATCTCTCGGGCCGCCTCGCCCTCAAGCGCCGGTTCGATGGCGGCGATCAGACCGTCGGCGACGCCGATATCCTGGCCCGTGGTGCCGTCAGGCAGCGTGGCGTTGCGGATGATCAGATCGAAGGGCATCACCGTTCCCCCTTGCGGTAGGGCACCATCAGCGCGCGCGGATAGGCGGCCCGGCGCGAAACCAAAATGAGCGCCAGAATGCTGAGCAGGTAGGGCAGCATCAAGAAGACCTGATAGGGGATCGCCGCACCGATCGACTGCTGCAACCGGACCTGAAAGGCATCGAACGCGCCGAACAGAAAGGCGCCGAGCAGGGCCTTGCCCGGCTGCCAAGAGGCGAAGACCACCAGCGCGATGCAGATCCAGCCGCGGCCGCCGACCATCTCAAAGAAGAAGGCGTTGAAGGCGGACATGGTCAGGAACGCCCCGCCCAAAGCCATGAAGCCGCTGCCGACCGCGACGGCGCCGGTGCGCACGGCGACGACGTTGATGCCCTGGGCCTCGGCCGCCGCCGGGTTCTCGCCGACGGCGCGCACCGCCAGGCCCAGGGGCGTGCGGTAGAGCACCCAGGCGGTGACGATCACCGAGGCGAAGGCGAGATAGGTCAGGGCCGTCTGGTGGAACAGGGCCGGGCCGATCAGCGGAATGTCGGACAGAATCGGGATCGCGATCGGCTCAAACGGCTCGATCCGGGGCGGGCTGGTCACATCCGGCAAGACGGTGCGGTAGGTGAAGTAGGCGGCGGAGGAGGCCAGGAGCGTGATGCCGATGCCGGTGACGTGTTGGGAGACACCGAGGCCGACGGTGAAGCCGGCATGAATAAGCCCAAAGCCCATGCCGACGCCGACCGCGACCAGAACGCCGCCCCACAGGCCCATGCCCTGATAGACGGCCATCCAGCCGGCCATGGCGCCGACGGTGAAGATGCCCTCGATGCCGAGATTGAGCACCCCGGCCCGCTCGCAGATCAGCTCGCCCAGCGTGCCGAAGATCAGCGGCGTAGCAATGCGCACGGCGGCGACCCAGAACGAGACGGCCAAGAGGATGTCGACGACTTCGCCCATCAGGCCCACCGGATCCGGTAGCGGGCAACCAGGCCGGCGACCAGCATGGTCAGCAACGACAGGGCGACGATCAGATCGGCGAGGTAGGACGAGACGCCCATGGCGCGCCCCATGGAATCCGCGCCGACAAAGACGGCCGCGATGAAGATGGCCGAGACCACGACGCCAAGCGCGCTCAACTGGGCCAGCATGGCCACGACGATGCCGGCATAGCCGTAGCCCGGCGACAGGTCCAAGGTCACATAGCCGCGCACGCCGGCAACCTCGCTGACCCCGGCGAGGCCGGCCAGGCCGCCGGAGATGATGGCGGTGAAGACCATCACCCGGCCGATCTTCATGCCGGCGAAGCGGGCGGCATCCGCGTTGGCGCCGACGGCGCGCATTTCCAACCCCCACCGGGTGCGGTTGATCAGCAGGCTGAGCAGCACCGCCGCGACCAGGGCGATGATCAGGCCGGCATGCAGGCGGGTGCGCGGCACCAGTTCGGGCAACACCGCCTCGTCCACGATCGGCTCCGACTGGGGCCAGCCCATGCTCATCGGGTCTTGCAACGGTCCCTCGACCATCATGCTGACGAACAGCAGCATGACGAAGTTCAGCAGCAAGGTGGTGACGACCTCGTCAACGCCGAGCCTGGTTTTCAGCAAGGTCGGGATCAGCAGCAGAACTGCGCCGGCCGCAGCACCCGCGACCATCATGGACGGGATCATCACGAAGGGTGACGACGACCAGGCGTGCGAGGCGATGATGACGGCAGCCAAGGCACCGGCGTAAAGCTGGCCCTCCGCGCCGATGTTCCACAGCTTGGCCCGGAACGCGGCGGTGACGGCAAGGCCGGTGAGGATCAGCGGCGTGGCGCGGGTCAGCGTCTCCGTGAGCGCGAACACGCTGCCCAGCGCACCGTCGAACATGGCGGCGTACGCCGTTGCCAGCGGGGCGCCGGCAAAGGCCAGCGGGATCGCGGCCAGCAGCAAGGCCACCACGATCGCCGAGGCTGGCGCGGCGAAGCGCAGGCCCAGGCCGGGGCTTTCGCGCGGTTCAAGCCGCATGGGCGCCCTGCCCTTCCCCGGCCATCATCAGGCCGACCTGGCGCTTGGTCAGATTCTCGGCCGGCCGCGCCTCGGACAGGTGCCCGGCATGGATCACCGCCAGCCGGTCGGCGATCTGGAACAGCTCGTCCAGATCCTCGCTGATCAGCAGGATCGCCGCGCCATCACGCTTGGCCTCCAACAGCCGGTCTTGCACGAAGGCGACGGCGCCGATGTCGAGCCCGCGGGTGGGCTGGTTGGCGACGATCAGGCGCGGCTTGTTCTCCAGCACCCGGCCGATGATCAGCTTTTGCATGTTGCCGCCGGACAGCAGGCGGATCGGCGCGTCCGGGCCGGGGCAGCGAACGTCGAAGCCCTCGATCAGACCCTTGGCGTGATCGCGCGCAGCGCCGATGCGCATCCAGCCCGCACGCTGGTTGGCACCGTCGCGATAGGTCTCCAGGATGGCGTTTTCCCACACGGTCATATCGCCGACCGTGCCGTCGCGATGGCGGTCTTCCGGGATGCGGCCGACGCCGCCGGCGACGAAGGTGCCGGCGTCGAACCGGGTCACGTCGTTGCCGAACAGTTGGAAACTGCCGCCGCTGGGCTGCGCCAGACCCGAGAGCAGCGCCGCCAAGGCGCCTTGACCGTTGCCGCTGACGCCGGCGATGCCGACGATCTCGCGCTCGAACAAGGTTAGGTCGGCCGACTTCAGGTCCATGCCGCCGCGCGGGCCGGGCACCGAGACACTGTCAAGCCGGGCGACCTCAGAACCGCGCGGCTGCGGGTCGCGCCCGTGCAGTTCCACCGCATGGCCGACCATCAGTTCGGCCAACTCGCCGCGATCGACCGCTTGCGTCTGGCGCTCGCCCACCAGCTTGCCGGCGCGCAAGATCGCGACCCGGTCGCTGATGGCGGTGACCTCGTCCAGCTTGTGCGAGATGAAGATGATCGACAGGCCCTGCTGCGTCAGCCGGCGCAGCGTGTCGAAAAGCTGGTTGACCTCCTGCGGCGTCAGCACGGCGGTCGGCTCGTCCAGCACCAGGATGCGCACGCCGCGATAAAGCGCCTTCAGGATTTCCGTGCGCTGCTGCTCGCCGACCGACAGGGTGCCGACGGGCCGGTCCAGCGGGACCGTCAGGCCGCTGTCGTCCATCAGCGACTTCAAGCGGCGCCTGGCGGCCGCACGCCCCTGAAACGCGCGCCACAGGCCCTCGGTACCGAGCGTGATGTTGTCGAGCACGGACAGATTGTCCGCCAGGGTGAAATGCTGATGCACCATCCCGACCCCGGCCTCCAGAGCGGCGGCCGGCGAACCGTGTCGCAGTTCCCGCAGATCGCCCGCCTGGTCGGCGACCTCGACCGTGCCCTCATCGGCCGTGTAGTGGCCGAACAGGATGCTCATCAAGGTGCTCTTGCCGGCGCCGTTTTCGCCCAACAGGGCCAAGACCTCGCCGCGACCGAGGCTGAGATCGACCCGGTCATTGGCCACCAGCGGCCCGAACCGCTTGGTGATCCCGGTCAGGCGCAGAACCGGCGCAGGGGCGTCCGTCATGCTGCGATGATCATATGGGGCGGCTCATCGGGCGCGATCCAGACAGCCGAACCGCGCCCGCCGAAGCCAACTCAATTCGTCGAGGTCGGTTCGCTGTCGTTCACGTTGACGCGGAACAACCCGGTCAGGATTTCCTCTTCCCTGGCGTCGACCAGTTCGAGGATCTCCGTGGGGATCACCTCGGTATCCATCGGCGCCAGGGACCCGCCGCCATGGGTCATGTAGGAATAGACGCCGTAATCGACGGCCTCGAAATTGCCGCCGGAAACGGCGGCGACCGCCCGGTCGATGGTCGGTTCCATGTGCCAGAGCGCGCTGGCGATCACCGTACCGGGATAGTCGCCGGCCGTGTCGATGACGTTGCCGATGGCGTAGATGCCGCGATCCTGCGCCGCGTCGCTGACGCCGAAGCGTTCGGCATACATGATATCCGCGCCTGCATCGATCATGGCGTAGGCCGCCTCCTGCGCGCGCGGCGGGTCGTACCAGCTGCCGATGAAGGTGACCAGGAACTCGAGATCCGGGTTGACGTCGCGGGCGCCATCCATGAAGGCGTGCATCAGCCGGTTGACCTCGGGGATCGGGAAACCGCCGACCATGCCGATCAGGTTGGTTTCCGTCATGCCGCCGGCAACCATGCCGGTGAGGTAGGACGGCTCATGGATCCAATTGTCGAAGACGGCGAAATTCTCGCCGCTGGGCCCGAAGGACGAGCCCATGAGGAAGGCGACCTCGGGATAGTCCTCGGCCACGCCGCGCGCGTCGCGCTCGACCCCGAAGACCTCGCCGACGATCAGGTCCGACCCCCCCTCGGCATATTCGCGCATCACCCGTTCATAGTCGGTGTTGGCGACGTTTTCCGAAAAAGTGTAGGTGATTTCGCCCCGCGCCTCGGCCGTTTGCAGGGCCTGGTGAATGCGGCTGACCCATTGCTGTTCCACCGGCACCGTATAGATCGCCGCAACCTCGACGACCTCGTCCTGGGCCGTCGCCATGCCCGCCGAAAGCGCCAAGACGGCAGCCGACATCATCAGTTTCTTCATTGCCACGAGTCCCCGTTCTGTGGGGTGCCCGGAGGCACCCACCTTGTTGTTACTGAACCGGCTGAAACGGTAGTTGCGTCCTGACCGATTGGTCAAGAATTTCGCGCCGACCGCCAGTGGTTGGATCAGTAATCCGAGCCAAACGCAAGCGCGCTCGATTGAGGCCAAACATGATCTTGTGCAATGCGGTACGGGAACATGATAGAAAGTTGATTACAACAATCAGAAAACTCTTGTCTAAAAGTAAGGATTCTTGATTTAGATATTGCAGTTTAATGGGGGGTCTGAATCCTAACTGGACGTTGAGTGTGGGTGGTTTCACGGCGCGGTCGCGTGTGTCGTTGCCACGACGGTGCCTATTGCGGCGGAGGGACTGCTGGCTGCCAAGTTCGTTTAGCGACCAGCGGTTCGCAGTGAGTGTCGAGCAGCTACCCGGAACAGCGGCTCATGCACATGACCGGAGGACGGAGAGGCATGGCGACAGGATCAAGACTGGCAAGCGCTAGACACTTAGCCTTGATGGCGCAAGCCACACTTCAGCATCTGGCCACGCGCCGCTACCGCCAAGTCGCTGTCGGCCATCAAGCACCTGACCGCACCCTGTCTCAGGCTGCTGTCCGCTGTTCGGCCGTGCTTGATGGGGGACCGTGAGATGAAGAGCCCCGCAACGCTGCGCGCCCAACTTGCCGTCGGCACGGCCTTGGCCGCGCTGCTGCTGATCGCCCCCGGCGGTCGCAATGCCGAGGCCGGCTCGTGTTCGCCCAGCACCGGCACAGAGATCGTGTGCGTGGGTCCGGCCGATCCCGATGAAGACCTGCCGCAGTTCCTATTCGGCGCTCTAGAGGGCGAGGGCCCCGTGGCCGTCACTACTGCCTTAGGTTTCGGTATCGACACGTCGAAAAGTGCCGGCAATGCCCTGACCATCACTGGCGAAGGTGGCCTGAGCTTTGACGACACCAACGCCAATGGCTCGCCGATCACCGGTAAGCAGGACGGCATTAACGCCGAAAACTCGGAAGGCGGCGATCTCGTCATCATCACCAAAGGCCAGGTCACTGGCGTCGAGCGCAACGGTATTGAAGCCATTAACGACTTCGACACCAATGCGCTGACGATCTCCGCAGCCGGGGTCAGCGGCGGGAATAGCGGGATCGACGCGCGCAACTATGGCACGGGCCCCCTGTCGATCACCGCGACGGGCACGGTGAGCGGTGGCACGGATGCCGGCATCACTGCCTACGGCGCAAACGTGGATGCCGACATGACGATCTCGGCGGCCGGTGTCAGCGGCGCGGCTGGCATTCGCGCGCGCATCGGCAATGGCGGCGAACATGAAGGCGGTGAGTATGAGGGCGGCGAATATGAAGTCGCCATTGAAAGCTCGACCGGCACGGGCGTGCTGTCGATCACCACGACAGGTGTGGTGACCGGCGGCACTGAAGCGGGCATCGTCGCCTACAACTTTGGCGGCGGCGGTGTGATCATCGACGCCCAGAACACGGTGACCTCGGTCGAGTATAACGGCATTTCCGCCAGGAATGATGCGGGCAACGGCGGACTGACGATCTCAGCGGCGGGCGTTAGCGGGGCCAAGGACGGCATCGATGCCCGCAATTTCGGCACCGGCGATCTGTCGATCACCGCCAAGGGCTTGGCTACCGGTGCGACCGAGGACGGCATCTTCGCCAGAAACTACTCCAACGGCGCTGACCTGACGGTCTCAGCTGCGGGCGCGCGTGGCGACCTCGTCGGCATCGATGCCCGCAATGAAGGCGCCGGCAATCTGTCGATCACGGCATATGGGATGGTGACCGGAGCCAGCAACGACGGCATACGCGCCGAAAACTTAGGTGGCAACGTGACGATCTCGGCAGCGGGCGTCATGGGCGGCGGTTTCGGCATCAATGCCCGCAACTATGGCACCGGCGATACGTCGATCACGGCAACCGGCATGGTGATCGGGGCCGACGATGACGGCATAAGAGGCGAGAACAACGGCGGCAGCCTGACGATCTCGGCAATCGGGGTCAGAGGATCGGATGATGGCATCGACGCCCGCAACTATGGCACAGGCAGTCTGTCGATCACGGCAGATGGTGTGGTAACCGGTTCGGCCTACGACGGAATCAACGCCTACAACTCCGCCAACGGTACGGGCCTGACGATCTCGGCGGCCGCCGTCGACGGCGGCGATAACGGCATCGACGCGCGCAACTACGGCACCGGCGATACGTCGATCACAGCGACCGGCACGGTATCCGGCGGCTCGGGCGACGGCATCACCGCCTATGGCTATGATGTGGACGCCGACCTGACGATCTCAGCGGCCGGGGTTAGCGGCGGCGAGGCCGGCATTCGCGCGCGCATCGGCAGTGGCGGCGAACATGAGGGCGGCGAATACGAAGGCAGCGAATACGAAGTCGCCATTGAAAGCTCGACCGGCACGGGCGTGCTGTCGATCACCACGACGGGTGTGGTGACCGGCGGCACGGACCCAGGCATCGACGCCATCAACTATGGCGGCGGCGGTGTGATCATCGACGCCCAGGACACGGTGACCTCGGACGAGGATGACGGTATCTCCGCCAGAAACGAAGCGGGCAGCGGTGGGCTGACGATCTCAGCGGCGGGCGTCAGCGGGGCCAAGGACGGCATCTATGCCGTTAACTATGGCAGCGGAGATCTGGCCGTCACCGCCAGTGGCCCGGTAACGGGCGGCGAAGAGGGCATCGAGGCATTCAATTACAATGGCGGTAGCCTGACGATCACCGCCACCGACATGGTGACAGCCGGAGAGGGCGGCTGGGGTATCGAGGCTCGCAATGATGTCAATGGCGAGGATCTAACGATCTCAGCAGCGAGCGTGAGTGGCGACGACTACGGCATCCGCGCGCTCAACAACGGCACCGGCGATCTGGCGATCACGGCGAGCGGTAATGTGGTCGCGACCCAATACGAGGGCATACGAGCCGAGAACAACGGCGCCAACCTGACGATTTCGGCGGCCGCCGTCAGTGGTGGCCGGGACGGCATACGAGCCGTTAACCTAGGCACCGGCGACTTGACGATCACCGCGACAGGCTTGGTGACCGGCACAACCGACGACGGCATCGACGCCAATAATGGCATCAACGGCGCTAACCTGACGATCTCAGTCGCGGGCGTGCATGGCGGCGTCTTTGGCATCGATGCCCGCAACGACGGCGCCGGCGATCTGTCGATCACGGCGACAGGCATGGTCACTGGAGCGAGCAACGACGGCATACGAGCGGAGAACAAGTTCGGCGGCAGCCTGACGGTTTCAGCGGCGGGCGTCAGCGGCGACGGTTATGGCATCGATGCTCGCAACTACGGCACCGGCGACACATCGATCACAGCGATCGGGATGGTGATCGGCGCCGAAGAGGACGGCATAAGGGGCGAGAACAACGGCGGCAGCCTGACGATCTCGGCAGCCGGAGTGAGCGGAGCGGATGACGGCATCGACGCCCGTAACTATGGTACAGGCAATCTGTCGATCACGGCGACCGGCATGGTGTCCGGGGCCGGAGGGGACGGCATAAAAGCCCTAAACACTGGCGGCAGCCTGACAGTCTCGGCCGCCGGCGTGAGCGGCAACGTCTTCGGCATCAATGCCCGCAACGAGGGCACCGGCGATACGTCAATCACGGCCACGGGTATGGTGACCGGAAGCGGAGAGGACGGCATAAGAGTCGTCGGCTTTGGTGGCAGCCTGACGGTCTCGGCGGCCGGCGTGAGCGGCAACGTCTTCGGCATCAATGCCCGCAACGACGGCACCGGCGACCTTTCGGTCACAGCCACGGGCATGGTGACAGCAGCCGGAAACGACGGCATCCGGGCCAAAAACGATGGCGGCAGCCTGACGATTTCGGCAGCCGCAATCAGGGGCGGGGATGACGGCATCGACGCCCGCAACTATGGCGACGGCGCGCTATCAATCCGCACCGAGGGCACGGTGACCGGTGCGGCGGACGACGGCATCGTGGCCCAAAACTCCTTCAATGGTACGGGTCTGACGATCTCGGCGGCTGGGGTCATTGGCAACGACGACGGCATCAAAGCCCAAAACTACGGCTCCGACGATCTGCTGATTACAGCAACCGGCACGGTGACCGGTACCAACGGGGACGGCATCTTTGCCTACGGCTATGGTGTGGACGCCGACCTGACGATCTCAGCAGCGGGGGTTAGCGGCGCCGAAGCAGGCATTCGCGCGCGCGTCGGCAACGTCGAACAATTCGCTACCGGCACCGGACTGCTATCGATCACCGCGACCGGCGTCGTGACCGGCGGCACGGACACGGGCATCGCCGCCATCAACTATGGCGGCGGCGGCGTGATCATCGACGCCAAGGATACGGTGACGTCTGCCCAGGACAACGGCATCTATGCCAAGAACGGGGTTGGCAGCGGGCGCGTGACAATTTCAGCCGCCGGGGTGGCCGGCGGCACGCGCGGCATCAATGCATTCAACTACGCCGACGGTGACCTGGAAATTGTCACCACGGGCCAGGTAACCGGCGGCTCGGACGAAGGCATCGTCGCCCAGAACTTCAACGGTGGCGCGCTCTCGATTACAGCTTCGGAAACGGTTTCGTCGGCGTTGTTCGACGGCATATTCGCCAAAAACGGCGTGGGCGGAACCGGTCTGACGATCTCGGCGGCCGGCGTTTCCGGAGCAACCGAAGGCATTTTCGCGCTGAATTACGGCAGCGGTGATTTGACCGTAACGGCCACCGGCCAGGTGACCAGCGGTTCGGGTGACGGCATCAGAGCAGAGGGTTTCGGAAGCGGCGCTGTCGCCGTCACGGCGCTGGAGACGGTGTCGTCGGCATCCGGTGACGGCATTTCCGCCTTCAATATTTCTGGCGGTGCGGACCTGACCATCTCGTCGGCGGCAGTCAGCGGCGGCGAGGACGGCATCGACGCCGTCAATGACGGCGACGGCGATCTGAAAATCACCACCACTAGCCTGATAACTGGCGGTTCTGGCCAGGGCATCGACGCCAGGAACTATAACGGCGGTGACCTAACCGTCAGCACGGCGGACACGGTGACCTCAGATGCGGGTGACGGCATCTACGCCAAGAACGCGGCGGGCGGGGGCAATCTTACAATCTCAGCGGCGGGTGTCAGCGGCGACGTCGACGGTATCCGCGCGTTTAACTTCGGCACCGGCGATCTGTCGATCACGGCGACCGGCAGGGTGACTGCAGATGTAAACGAAGGCATCCGGGCCGAAAACTTTGGTGGCAGCCTGACCATTTCGGCCGCGGCCGTCAGTGGCGGCGCGGACGGCATCGACGCCTTCAATTACGGCTCCGGGGACTTGACGATCACCGCCGATCGCACGGTGACCGGTGCGGGCGATAACGGCATCGACGCCTATAACAGTGTCAGCGGGCAGAACCTTACGATATCGACCGCTGCCGTCGATGGCGCTGAGGATGGCATCGATGCCCGCAATTTCGGCATGGGCAATTTCTCCATTACCGCCACCGGCCTCGTGAGCGGTGGGACGGACGACGGCATCTTCGCCAAAAATTCCTCCGATGGCATTGATCTGACGATCTCCACGGCGGGCGTCAGCGGCGGCGATGACGGCATCAACGCCCGCAATTTCGGGTCCGGCGATCTGAGCGTCAGCACGAGCGGCCTGGTGACCGGTGGCTCCGGGGTGGGCATCCGGGCCAGGAACTACAACGGCGGCGACATCATTGTCACCGCGACCGATACGGTCTCGTCGGCAGCCTCGGACGGCATCAAGGCGTTCAATGACGTCGATACCGGCGCGCTGACGATCTCGTCGGCGGCCGGGGTCGGCGGCGGCGGTGACGGCATCGACGCCCTCAACTTCGGC
>JBCDFV010000079.1:0-13573 GCA_039177555.1 Pseudomonadota bacterium
GGCCGGCCGGTCGTTCGCCGCCTCTCCGGGCAACCGCTTGGCCGCATACCAGGCGGCCAGGGCGAAGAACGGGCCGGCGATCAGGAATTGGGATGCCATCGAAACGCCGAGTTCGGCAAAGGCGCCGCCGATCAGCGCGCCAACGACCGTGCCGATGCTCCAGAAGCCATGGCATTGGGCCATGATGCGGCGCCGAAACGCCGCCTCCATCTGGCCGGCCTTGGTGTTCATGCCGACCTCGATCTGAGCCACCGTCAGGCCGCAGACCACCAGCAAGGCAAAGAACATCACGGCCGAGGTCGAAAATCCGGGCAACATGAAACTGAACGCAAAGGCAGGACCCGCGATCATGCACGCGCGGCGCAGGCCCAATCCGCCGATGACGGGTGCTGCGATCGAAAACCCGATCAGCGTACCGACCGGAAGCCCGACCAGGCACAGGCCCAGAACCCCGTCGCTGAGGTCGAGCGCGATCTTCATGTCGGGGATGCGCACCAGCCAGGCGCCGATAATGATCGCCTCGACCATGAAGACGAAACGGATCGCCCAAAAGCCCAGCGTTGCATCTCGCACGCCGGGTTGACTGGCGGTCACGCCGGCCATCCGAAAGCCGGCCGGCCAAGCGACTGTTTATGTGGTGGAGAGTCCGCCATGCCGTGGGGCTCAGCCTTGCGGCAACCCGGCGCGCCGCAGACCGGCCCGATGGGCATCGGTCAGGACGACTTTTGACCGCGTCTTCAGGTCAAAGCCAACGCTGACCGTAAAGGCCAAGGCGTGGCAGACATCACCCACGAACAGTCCTTGGCGATAGCTGAACGAGCTGGAGCCCAAGCCGACCAGCCGGGTTCCGATGCGCAGATCCGACGGCCAGGTCAGTTCGCGCAGGAACTCCATGTCGAGCCGACGCACGACGCCGGCCGCATCAGCCATGGTGCCGTGGCGAAGATCGGCGGCTTGAAAGAAGTCCAGCCGAGCGGTTTCGAAATAGACCCCATAGGCATTGTTGTTCACATGCCCCAGCGGGTCCTGATCGGAATAGCGCACGGTTTCCGCCGACCATAGCGGATAGCTCGCGGGGTCGGTCGGCTCGAACGCCACCGTCATAGGATCGTTGGGGATCGCTTGCTCAGCCATGTGCGGTCACATACCACCGGGTCCGCGCGGATGCCAGACCGCCGCCATGGACCCTGCAATGCCCATCCAATTCCGCCGTGCGCGAGGAGACGGTGCTTGACCCCGCATGATGCCTGAGGTGTATGGGCGGGGCGTTCGACCTGTCCGGTCCCAAACGGGCGGGTCGAACGCTTGTCGTATCAGCTGGAAACCCCGTGCCCAAGCCACCCGTCATCCTGCCGTTCCTGATCGTGGCCTATGCGCTGGCGTCGCTGCTGACCATGGACATGTATCTGCCGGCGATGCCGACCTTGGAGCGCGTGTTGCAGACCACGCCCGGCCAGGTTCAACTGACGTTGACCGTCTATTTGATCGGCTTTGCCTTCAGCCAACTGCTCTACGGACCCCTGTCGGATCGCTACGGCCGTCGACCGGTCATGCTGCTGGGCGGTTTGGGCTTTGTCATCGCGACGATCCTGTGCGCGGTGTCGACGACCATCGAAATCTTGATCGCCGCGCGCTTCTTGCAGGGGCTGACGATCGGCTCGTTGACCGTGACCTGCCGGGCAACGCTGAGAGAGCTTTACGAGCCCAAGCGCGGCACCAAGCTTTTGGCCTACATTTCGATGGCCGAGGGCCTGTCGCTGGCGGCCGGGCCGATCATCGGTGCGGAGATTCTGCTGCTTGCCGGCTGGCGCTGGACCTTCTGGGTCGTGGCCATCCTTGCCGGGTCGGCGCTGATTGGTCTGTTCTTCGCCCTGCCCGAAAGCAACCGGCGCAAGAACAGCCAGGCCCTGCATCTGCGGCCCCTGCTGACCATCTTCGGCCGCCTTTTGACGACCCGGCGCTTCATCGGCTACGCGCTTCCCGGCGGCTGCGCCTTTGCCGGCTTGATGGCGTATTACACGGTCGGGTCCTTCCTGCTTCGCGACGCCGGGCTGACGCCACGGGAGTTCAGCCAGATGCAGGCGATCGTCGTGATCGCCTATTTGAGCGGCCTGGGCGCCAGCAGCCGTCTGGTCGAGCGCTTCGGCTTCGGCCGTCTGATCGTCGGCGGTTTCGCGACCGTCGCGGTCGGTGCGTTGTCGATGCCGGCCCTGGCCTTCGCCGGCGTCGACGGTGTCTGGGCGATCGTCCTGCCCTTGGCCGTGTATGCAGTGGGCATCGGTTCCAGCATGGCGCCGCTGATCATGCTGGCCCTGTCCGTCAACCCGGCCGCCACCGGAACCGTCGCCGCCACCTTCGGCATGCTGACGATGAGCATCGGCGGCTTGGGCAGTCTGACCGCGCAGCTGGCCTACAACGGGCATGTGCTGTCGCTGGCGATTCCGGTGGCGTGCATGGCGATCCTGGCGGTCATCTTCTTCGCCCTGTTGCGTCCCCGCCGTCTTCTATCCGGTGACACGGTGACCACGGGCAATTAGCCTGCGTCCCGACCAACATCCATCGGGGTCAGCGGATGACGCCAGACAGTTCGACGCAACGCACCAGAACACGCCTCGCGATCATCATCGTGGGCGTCAGCCTGGTCGCGGCCTTTGCCATCTATGTGGATGCCCTGACACCGCCGTCGCGCGGCTTGGACCTGCTCGCCCTGGCGATCTTTTTTCCGTTGATCTATCCGATCGCGCCGATTTTCCTGGAGGGCGCGTTCGGCCTCGGCATCGCGGCCTACGCGACCTATCCCGGCATCGCCCTGGCGCTGGCCCTTCTGGTCGGCAGCACGGCACGGGTCGGGCTCGCCGCGGCGGCCTTGCTCACCGTCTATATGCTGCCCTGGACGGACACGCCGGCGCTGATTTCAGGGTATCAGGCCGGATACGTCGCGGGCCTTTCCCTCGGCTTGGGCGCCCTGGGTCAAGTCATCGCGATCATCGCCCCGGTCTTGGCGCTCGCCACATTGATTGCGCCCCGCCAAACCATCGGTGCGGCTTGCCTTCTCGGCGCCACCATCGCGAGTGCGGTGTTGATGGCCGGTACCGTTAGCCTGACCGGCTTTGGCGGGTTGACCGTTGGCGGTTTCCTCGCTGTCGTGGCCTTTATCGCTTCGGCGGCGATAGCACTGAACTGGTTCAGTGCGCGGGACCGCCACTGACGCCAGGGGTCAGATCGCGGACAGGCTGCCAAACGCTTCCTTTAGGATTGTGGCGCTGCGTCGCAGTGCGGAAGCCTCGGCTTGCGTCAAGTCGGGTACCAGCGAACTCTCCACACCGGCGCGCCCAATAACGCGCGGCAGCGACATCGCCACATTGGACACGCCAACCGCCTCTTGGCTAACCATCGAAACGGTCAGCAAGCGGTGTTCGTCGCGCAGAATGGCGCGGATGATCAAGGACAGCCCCGCGCCGATACCGTAATAGGTCGAGCCCTTGCCCTCGATGATTCGATAGGCCGCAAGGCGGACACCATCCTCGATCTCGGCACGGACGGCGCCGGTCAGGGGACGGCCGCTCTGTTCGGCGAACTTCGCCACCGGCATGGTCCCCGCCAAGGCGGCTGACCAATGCAGCACCTCGCTGTCGCCATGCTCGCCCAGGACATGGGCGTGGATCGATTTCGGCGAGATTTCCAGATAGCGGCCGAGCAGGACCCGGAACCGGGCCGTGTCGAGGATGGTGCCCGACCCGATCACACGGGCCGCCGGCAGCCCGGCGATCTGTGTGGCAACTTGGGTCATGATGTCGACCGGATTGCTGGCGATCAACAGGATCGCGTCCGGCGCTGCGGCCAACACTTTGGGAATGATCGCGGCGAATACCGCCGCGTTTCGGTCAAGCAAAGCGATTCGTGTCTCACCGGGCTGCTGGCTGACACCGGCCGCCAGCACGACGATCGTGGCCCCGTCGAGATCGCCGAAGTCTCCGCCGCGCACGGACATGGCGTGGGCGAACGGGGCCGCGTGGATAACGTCTTCCGCGTGGGCAGCCGCCAGCTTGGCGTCACGATCCACCAATACGATCTCGCTGCCGATCCGATTCAGCACCAAGGCAAACGCCGTGGTGCTGCCAACCATGCCAGCGCCAACAATGCCAATCTTCATGGTCCAACCTTCATGGGGTGTCTCTCCCGGCTTGCGTTTGGTTACCGCGACACGGTAGTTTGGCTTTGCAAAACTTGCGTTTCGACAACTAAGACAAGTACCAACGAGCCCCCCGCGTCACCATGCCATCATTGCAAGCCACATTGCGCCACCAATCAATCGTCGATGCATTACATCGTCGCGGAAACGTGCGCGTGGCCGATCTGGCCGAGATGCTGGAGGTGTCGTCGGTCACCATCCGGGCAGACCTAGACTTCCTGGAAAGCCAGTCGGTTCTGCGCCGGACCCGGGGCGGTGCGGTGCCGATGCGCCCGCGCCGGTTCGAATTGCCGCTGGAGATGACAAGCCAGGACAATTCCGGCGCCAAACGCTCGATCGCCCTGAAAGCGACCAGCCTGATCCGCGACGGCGAGACGGTGATCCTCGACGTCGGCTCGACGACGACCGAACTGGCCAAGTCCCTGCCGCAAAGCCTGGTCGACGTCGTGGTCGTCACCAATTCGCTGAACATCGCGCTCATTCTGGAGGATCATCCGGGCATTACGGTCGTGGTCACCGGCGGCACGTTGCGGCCGCAGCAGCATTCGCTGGTCGCGCCGTTCGGCAACCTGATGATGGGCCATATCAACACCGATCTGGCCTTTTTGGGCTGCAGCGGTGTCGATCCGATCAAGGGCTTCACCAATACCAACCTGCCTGAGGCCGAAATCAAGCAGGCCATGATCAAGGCCGCGGCCCGGACCATTTTCATCGCCGACCATACCAAGCTGCTTCATGTCGCAACCGCGAAGGTGGCCGACCTGCTGGACGCGGATCTGCTGATCACAGACGCCGACGCGCCATCCGACGCGGTCCGCCAACTGCGCAAGCAAGGTCTGGAAGTCCTCGTCGCTTGACAGCCGCGCCGATTTCGCCGCGCAAAACATCGCAAGTCACCCTAACGAACCGCCTCGGATCTTCAGCATCGCGGCAGGTTTCCTAGACCATTTCCCGCCACACGATGGCGATCGACTCCCTGCCACGGGAGAGATCGACCGAAAAACCATTTGCATATCAAGGTTTCCGGCGTACGATCAGAACTAAGCGAAGCCGAACGAAACAAAACGAAGATTTCGGCACGCGTCCAAGGGAGGTGGCAGGCATGGCGGTCCTGAACGCGATTATCGCGGTCCTTGCCCGTATCAACACCGTTTTTGGCATCATCGGCAAGTATGTCAGCCTCACGCTGATTGGCGTGATGATGCTGCTGGTCGTTTGGCAGGTGGTCCTTCAATGGTTCGGCAACGCCCCGTCCTGGACCGAGGAAGTGTCCATCTACATGATGATCTGGATCACCTTCCTGGTGGCGCCGATCGCCTACCGCACCGGGGCGAACATCTCGATCGAATTTCTGAAAGGCATGGTCAGCACGCGCCTGCGTGGCGTCCTGGAACTCATTTTCGCGGTGCTGATCATCTGGATCCTGATCGTCCTGTTCCAGATCTCGATCCCGTGGCTGGAACGCGGCTTCAATTCGACCGCCAGGACGTTTCCGGTTTCTCGCGGCTACATTTTCCTGTGCCTGCCGATCGGCATCGCTTTCCTCATCCTGGCCGCGATCGAGACGGCCCTGCGCGGCCTGAGGGTCTTGCTGGATGCCAGCTACATCAACGATCCGCTGATCCAGCATCATCTGAACCGCCCGGAGTCGCAGATGACCGGCGTTTCTGTAGAAGAAAGGGACTAGTCGACCATGGCCCTACTCCCCTTCTACCTGCTCTTGGGCCTGATGATCATCGGCATGCCGGTGACGTTCGCCCTGCTCGTCGGGCCCGGCATTGCGCTGTTCATCGCCGATCAGATCGGTGCGCTAAGGCTGCCGGTCGAACGGCTGCACGGCATGATGCAGAGCTTCCTGTTCGACGGGATTGAGAGCTTCCCGTTGATGGCCGTGCCGTTCTTCATTCTCGCCGGCGAGGTGATGAACCGCGGCAACATCACCTTTAACCTGGTCCAGTTCTCGCGATCCTTAATCGGACATCTGCGCGGCGGCCTGGCGCAGGTCAACGTCCTGTCCAGCATCCTGTTCGCCGGTCTCTCTGGATCGGCCGTGGCCGACACCTCCGCACTGGGCTCGATGCTGATCCCGGCCATGGAGAAGAACGGCTACAGCCGCCGATTTGCCGCCGCGATCACGGCCGCGAGTTCGGTCATCGGACCGATCATCCCGCCCAGCGGCCTGATGATCCTGTACGCCTTCGTCATGAACGTTTCCGTCGGCGGGCTGTTCGCCGCCGGCATCATACCCGGCTTGATGGTCGGCGGCGGCTTGATGGTCATGACCTGGTACATGGCCAAAAAGCGTGATTTTCCCGTCGCCAATCGAAGAGCGACCTGGCGCGAGCGCGGCCAGGCGACGAAGCAGGCCATCTGGCCGCTGCTGGCGCCGGTCATCCTGCTCGGCGGCATCCTCAGCGGCTTCTTCACGCCGACCCAGGCCGCCGCCGTTGCCGCCGCCTACGCCTTCATCGTCAGCATGGCGATCATGCGCAGCCTCAAGCTGAAGGATGTGCCCAGCGTCCTGTGGTCGGCCGCGTTCTCATCCGGCGTGATCTTGTTGCTGGTCGCGGCGGCCAGGGTTTTCGCCGCCGTCTTGGCGCCGCCCCCGTTTCAGACCGCCATGGTCCTCGGCGAGTTCGTGACCGCGCTGACAGACAACCCGCTGGTTCTGTTGTTCATCATCAATGTTCTTTTGTTCATCGTTGGCATGTTTCTGGATGCCGGGCCGGCGATCTTGATCCTGGGCCCGATCCTGGGACCGGCGGTGGTCAGCCTCGGCGTCGACCCGATGCATTTCGCCATCGTCATGTGCGTGAATGTCACCGTGGGGCTGGCGACACCGCCCATGGGACTGGTGCTGTTCGTGGCGGCGAGCATATCGGACGAGAAGCTTGAGGCGATTGCCAAGGAGATTCTGCCGTTTCTCGCGGTGCAAGTGGTCGTGATCTTTTTGATCACGTTCATCCCGGCGCTGACACTGACGCTGCCGCGCTGGTTGGGCTTCCTTTGAGCGAGGGGGCCGTTGGCGTCAATTGACAGGCCCATTCATGCTCGGGCCAACAACAGGGAGGATCGTAACCCAATGACAGCAAAGTCTCTTTCGAAAACCCTACTCGGGGCCGCCACCGGCCTGACGATCGCCGCCGGCGCGGTCTTGCCGGCCCAGGCCCAGGACCATCTCATCAGCCTTGTCTTCCTGGCGAACACCGAGGACGAGGATTATGACGGCGCCCTGGTCTTCAAGGACTACGTCGAGTCACGGTCCAACGGCACGATCGCCGTCGACATCTATCCCGGCGGCCAGTTGTGCGCCAACCCCGCGAGCTGCATTGACGCGCTTCAGTCCGGACTGGTCACCGTGTTCATCACCACCATCGGCGGCTTGAGCAACGTCTTCCCGCCGGCTCAGGTGATGGACGTGCCCTACATGTTCCCCAGCGATCGGATCGCGGAGTGCGCGCTGTCGAACGACAGCCCGTTTTTCAACGCGCTGCACGACGCCGTGCTGGAGCAAACCGGCAACATGCGCCTGATGACGATCGGCAACACCGGCGGCTGGCGCAACATCGCGACCACCGACACGCCGGTGCAGTCACCGGACGATGTCGACGGTCTGCAATTGAGGACCATCAGCTCGGAGATCCAGCAAGAGCTGGTGCGCGCACTGGGCGGTTCACCGACACCGGTCGCCTGGCCGGAGCTTTACACCGCGCTCGCCACCGGCGTCGTCGAAGGCACCAAAAACGGCATCACCGATATCGTCGGCATGTCGTTCCACGAGCATCTCGACAACATGACGCTGGACGGCCATGCCTATATGGGCGCCCTGTGGTGGATGAATAACGACGAGTACCTGGCCATGAGCGAGGATGAGCGCCGCATCGTCGAAGACGGCTTCGATCGCCTGCGCCTGACCACCTTGGTCATGCCGCAACGGCGCCAGATCGACGCCTACAACACCTTCCGCGAGGCGGGCGGCACGATCTATGTGCCGACGCCCGATGAGATGTCGCAGTTCCGCGACGCCGCCTCACCGGTCCGCGACTGGTTCGTCGACCAGTACGGGCCGGAGTGGTTGGATCTGCTGTCCGAGACGGTGGCGGGTTGCGAGGAAAGCCTGGGCGCTCAATACCGGCCCGAATGACACCACGACGCCGGGCTGATTGACGCCCGGCTAAGACTCGCAAAACAAGGGCCCGCCGATCGATGTCGGCGGGCCTTTTTCCGTTGGTCGTTCAAGGCGCTGACGCGTCAGGTGTCCGTGGCGCCCTTGTCCTTCACGATATCGACATCGTCCAGATCGTCATCGAGATCCTCGTCGAGATCGTCGCCGTCGATATCGTCGTCATCCTCAAGCAGGCTGTCGTCGTCGAGGTCTGGCTCAACGGGATCGCTGTCGTCGTCATCGTCGCTTGTCTCCGACCCTTCAGCGCTTTCGACGACCTCGTCGATCTCCTCGACGTCGTCTTCCTCCTCCTCGACCTCGTCGTCCTCGGCGTCGACCTGATCACCCTCCGACGCGGAAGTATCCTCGTCGGCAGCCTCAGCGTCCTCTTCGACCTCTTCCTCGATCTCCTCTGCCGCAGGCTTCTTCTTGGCCTTTTCCGGCTTGGGCTTGGCCGGCAGTTCCTCGACCATGGCGCTGCGTGTTCGCCGCGACTTCAGGAAGGCTTCCGGGTCGAATTCGGTCGCGCATTTCGGGCAGACGACCGGCACTTTGTTCAGGTCATAATAGCGGGTTCCACAATTGTGGCAGATCCGCTTCGTACCCCAATCGGATTTGGACAAGGCGGGAACTCTTTGACTGTCTATATCGATGGCTGTTCCGTTCGGCCGCAAGTGCCATGATCGAACCCGCCTGTCAAAGCTTATTAGCCCGCCGATGATGCAGGCCGGCCAAAGGTGTGATCCAGTTGCAACACAGACCGGCGCCGACCGGGTGTTGCGGTCAGTTCCGTTCGTGCTAACCTTCAACGGCTCTTCGGCCCTCAACCGATCGCTTCCTCTACCCATCATGACTTCCAAGTCCGCACCCCTGGCGGCCCTTGCGCGCGCGTCAGGGCCCTTGACCGGCGACGTCACCGTCCCCGGCGACAAATCACTATCGCACCGCGCCCTGATGTTCGGCGCCCTTTCCATCGGCCAGACGACCATCGACGGCCTCTTAGAAGGCGAGGACGTGATCGCGACCGCCGATGCGCTGCGTGGCATGGGCGCACGCATTCAGAAGCTGGACAGCGGCCGATGGCAGGTGGACGGCGTCGGTGTCGGCGGCCTGCACGAACCGTCGCACGTGATCGATCTGGGGAACAGCGGCACCAGCGCCCGGCTTCTGTCCGGCGTGATAGCCAGCCATCGGATGACGACCTTCGTCACCGGCGACGCCTCCTTGATCAAGCGCCCGATGGCGCGGGTGATCGAGCCGCTGTCCCGCATGGGCGCCGAATTCGTCGCCCGCAGCGGCGATCGCTTGCCCATGGCGGTCATCGGCAGCGACGAGTTGCTGCCGATCCGGTACGAGGTGCCGGTGGCATCCGCGCAGGTGAAGTCGGCCGTGCTGCTGGCCGCCTTGAACACCGCCGGCAAGACCACGGTCGTCGAACGGACGGCGACGCGCGACCACACGGAAAACATGCTGCGCGCGTTCGGCGCCGACCTTGAGATCGAGCCCGATCCGGATGGGGGTGATGCGATCACCCTCACCGGCCAACCAGAGCTGACCGGTCGTCCGGTCGAGGTGCCTGGCGACATCTCGTCGGCCGCCTTTCCGATTGTCGCGGCCTTGATCCGGCCCGGATCGGACATCGTCATCCGGCGCGTCGGGCTGAACCCGCGACGGGCCGGCCTGATCGATACTCTGATAGAGATGGGTGGCTCGATCGAACGTTTGAACGCCGGCGTGCGGGCGGGCGAGCCGGTGGCGGATCTGCGCGTCCGCGCCAGCGCGCTTAGCGCTGTCACCGTTCCGCCGGAGCGCGCGGCCAGCATGATCGACGAATATCCGGTTCTGGCCATGGCGGCCGCGTGCGCCGTCGGTCGCACGGAAATGCCTGGCATCGGCGAGTTGCGCGTGAAGGAAAGCGACCGGCTGGCGCGCGTCGCCGAGGGGTTGGCGGACTGCGGCGTCCGTGTCGAGGCCGGCCCCGACTGGCTGGCCGTCGAGGGCGACGGCGGACACCCGGAAGGGGGGGCAACGGTTGCCACGGCGCTCGACCACCGGATCGCGATGAGCTTTCTGGTGCTGGGCATGTCGGCGCAGCAACCCGTGGCCATTGACGATGCCGGCCCGATCGCGACCAGTTTTCCCGGCTTCTTCGACCTGATGAACGGCCTGATCGCGGGCGAACCAGCCCTGCAGACGCGCCAGCCGCAGCCGTGATCATCGCGATCGACGGGCCGGCGGCGTCCGGCAAGGGGACATTGGCGCGGCGTCTGGCGGCCCATTTCGGCATACCGCATCTCGATACCGGCGTTCTCTATCGCGCGGTCGGTCTGCGCGTCGTGCGCCAGGGCGGCGATCCGTCCGACAAGAACGCGGCGGTTGCAGCCGCCAATCGCCTGACCCTCGACGACCTGTCCGATCCCGCGCTGCGATCCGACGATGCGGCACAGGCCGCCTCGGTGGTCGCGGCGATACCGGCGGTGCGCCAAGCGTTGCAGGACTTTCAACGGAATTTCGCCCACCAACCAAGCGGCGCCGTCATGGACGGCCGCGACATCGGCACGGTGATCGCGCCCGAGGCCGACGCCAAGATCTTCGTCACCGCGTCCGTCGAGGTTCGCGCGCGGCGGCGCTGGTCGGAGTTGCAGCAGACAGACCAGGCGCCGATGCTGGACGAGGTCCTGGACGACATGCGCCGACGGGACGCGCGCGACAGTGGGCGTACCGTGTCACCGCTGCGTCCGGCCGACGATGCGCTGATCCTCGATACCGACAATCTTGATGCCGACGAGGTCTTCGCACGCGCCCTGGCGCATGTGGAAAAAACGGCAAAACCCTAGTTTTGTTGCGGCGATTCACCTTGCGAACCGCGCTTGGCATCCGTATAACGCCCGCTTCCACGGGCTGAGGCCCTGGGAAAGCCATTGCGGGACCCGTCTTGTCGGACGAGGTCCGGCGATCGGTGAAGCGGCCTGACATCGTCACCGAAAACCAGCCGGCATCGGTCCGGTTTGGTTCGTTCGGTGTTTTGTGATGGCCGGGCCAATCCGATCGCGGACCAATGCGGATCTCGCGACGAAATGCATCAACCAAGTCGCCGGTTGTTCGTCCACCCGGTGCGTTCGTGGCTAGCTCGAACGAGCTGTCGCGGAGTCGTGTTCAAGGAGCTTCAATGGCCACAGCAGCCGCCCAAACCGCCGAGAAGGAGAGCTTTGAAGCTCTTTTGGAAGAGTCTCTCGGCAACACGGAGACCTTCGAGGGAACCGTGGTCAAAGGCACCGTCTTGTCGATCGACAACGACATGGTGCTGATCGATGTCGGCCTCAAATCCGAAGGCCGCGTCGCACTTAAGGAATTCACCGTCCCCGGCCAGCCGGCCGAGCTCAGCCCCGGGGATACGGTCGAGGTCTATGTCGACCGCTTGGAGGACAGAAATGGCGAGGCCATGCTGTCGCGCGAAAAGGCCAAGCGTGAAGAGGCGTGGACCCAGCTTGAGAAAGCCTACAACGACAGCCAGCGCGTCACGGGCGTGATCTTCGGCAAGGTCAAGGGCGGCTTCACCGTCGACCTGTCGGGCGCGGTCGCGTTCCTGCCGGGCAGCCAGGTCGATATCCGACCGGTGCGGGATATCTCACCGCTGATGCACACGCCGCAGCCGTTCCAGATCCTGAAGATGGACCGGTCGCGCGGCAACATCGTGGTGTCGCGCCGCGCGGTTCTGGAAGAAAGCCGCGCCGAGGCCCGGTCGGAACTGGTGGCCAACCTGAAGGAAGGCCAGGTGCTGCAGGGCGTGGTGAAGAACATCACCGATTACGGTGCCTTCGTGGATCTGGGCGGTGTCGACGGCCTGTTGCACGTCACCGACATCGCCTGGCGCCGCATCAACCACCCCAGCGAGGCCTTGCAGATCGGCCAGAACGTCACGGTTCAGGTCATCCGCTTCAACCCCGAAACCCAGCGCATCAGCCTTGGCATGAAGCAGCTTGAGGCCGATCCCTGGGAAGGTGTGGAGGCCAAGTACCCGGTGGGCGCGAAGTTCACCGGCCGGGTCACCAACATCACCGACTACGGCGCTTTCGTGGAGCTGGAGCCGGGCATCGAGGGCCTGGTCCACGTCTCGGAGATGAGCTGGACGAAGAAGAACGTGCATCCGGGCAAGATCGTCTCGACCTCTCAAGAGGTGGAGGTCATGGTCCTGGACGTCGATCCGGTGAAGCGCCGCATCTCGCTGGGCCTGAAGCAGTGCCTGGAGAACCCGTGGCACGGCTTCGCCGACAAGTTCCCGATCGGCACGGAGATCGACGGCGAGGTCAAGAACATCACCGAGTTCGGCCTGTTCGTCGGCCTGCCCGGCGACATCGACGGCATGGTCCACATGTCCGATATCTCCTGGAACGTGCCTGGCGAACAGGCCATTCAGGAGTTTCACAAGGGCGACCAGGTGAAGGTCAAGGTGCTGGACGTCGACACCGAGAAGGAACGTATCTCGCTTGGCATCAAGCAGCTTGAGGACGATCCGATGGGCGGCGCGGCAGCGGCCGGCGTGCGCAAGGGTGCCGTGGTTACCTGCACCGTCTCCGCGGTCAACGACAACGGCATCGAGGTTACGGTCGGCGATGACAGCTTGACCGGCTTCATCCGGCGCAGCGACCTCAGCCGCGACCGTTCCGAGCAGCGGCCGGACCGGTTTGCCGTCGGCGAGAAGGTCGATGCCAAAGTGACCCAGTTCGACCAGAAGACCCGCCGCCTGACCCTGTCGATCAAGGCACGCGAGGTCGACGAGGAAAAGCAAGCCATGGCTGAATATGGCAGCCAGGATTCCGGCGCCTCGCTGGGTGACATCCTGGGTGCGGCCTTGCAAAAGGCCCGGGCCAACGCCGAAGAGGCCGCTAAGGCCGACGACGAAAAGTAGCCCGCCTTAAAGCCAACCCTTAAAGGGCCGTCCTTGGTTGGGCGGCCCTTCTTGCTGTCCGACCGCGCGCCTACAACCGTATTCGGCCACCGAAACGCTCAAGTCGTTCAGGTAAAAACCCTTTCAATGGAAAGGGTTACCGTTGCGTTTCGAGATTCCCTCTGGCACCATTGCGAAGTCACGGATCCGTCAGAGGTCCGGTTCGAGGCGCACAAATCAAGGGCGGGATATGATCACTGTCCGCCCATCCGCTGACGAGGCAACGGGCGGTGCCTAGGATAGGGCCGCCGTGAATGGGCCGACCACC
>JBCDFV010000080.1:0-12601 GCA_039177555.1 Pseudomonadota bacterium
CTCTTTCTTCGGCAGGCCGGCGCGCATGGGGAAATCCGTCTTCGGCAGGAAGACGGTGGATTTATAGTCGACGTCCGCGACGACGGTATCGCTCATCATGGTCCTCAAAATGCGACCTCGTTGCCCCGTCTCTAATCAGCGGGCGGCAAGAGGCTTATTCAAATGTCTGCTTGCTTGGCACCTTCGGTCGCCATGGCGACGCAACGTTTCCCGGCCTCCGTTGCCTCAGGAGACCGGGGCGGTAATTCGCCGGGCTATCGGCAGCCCGGCCTGACTGCGCGCCGTCTGGTCCATAATGGCCGGGAGCATAGTCGAAGCCGCCTGTCGGTCAAGCCGAACGCTGGTCATGGCTTGGTTGCGACAGTATGCGTCGCGCCGCAGCGGCATCCTGGTCCATTTGCGCGACCAGGGCGTCGACCGACTCGAAGCGCGCCTCGTCGCGCAATCGCTCGACCAGTTCCACGATGACATGTTTGCCATAAAGGTCGGCGTCGAAATCGAACAGATGGACCTCCAGCATCGGCTCTTCCGTGCGCCACATCGGCCGGATGCCAAGATTGGCCACGCCGTCGTACCGGCGCGCGGGCGCGCCATCACCCGGCTCTATCGCGCAGCGCACCGCATAAACACCAAAAGCCGGCCGCAGGTGATCGCCCAGACCGACATTCGCAGTCGGGTAGCCAAGCTCTCGGCCCCGACGGTCCCCCTGCTCGACCCTGCCTTCGATTGCCCAGTTTCGGCCGAGCAATGAGGCGGCACCCATCGCATCGCCTTGGCGCAGCAGTTCGCGCACCCGGCTCGACGAATAGACGTCCCCTGCTTCATCGCCGGCCTGCGTCACGACGCTGACACCGAAACCACATTCCGCACCCATGGTCCGCAAGAGGTCGGCATTGCCGCGGCGCCGATGCCCGAAATGGAAGTCGTAGCCGATCACGACATGCCGCACGGATAGCGCTTCGACCAACACGTCGCGAACGAAATCCTCGGCCGAATGCTCCGAAAACGCCTGGTCGAAGGTCAGGACGATGTGGAACTCCACCCCCAGCGCCTGCAGCAGGTGCGCCCGCGCGCGAAACGGGGTCAGCCGAAAAGGCGGATCACCGGGCCGAAAAAGGCTGCGGGGGTGCGGCTCGAACGACAGCACGCCGACGGGCGCATGAAGCTGGCGGGCGGCCTCTTTGGCCTCGTCCAACACGATGCGGTGGCCGAGATGCACGCCGTCGAAGTTGCCGATGGCCACGACACCGCCCTTCAGCGCATCGGGCAGGCCGTCAAGATGTCGGAACAACTGCATTGGGACCGGTTGGTGATGGTTCAGGTGGCTCGCATGACTATAGACGTGGTTGCCGGCCCGAACCATGACCAGCGGGAAGACGGCTAACTCAGTCGCCCCGTGTCGGCAAACTCACTGTCGCGTCGCCCTCGATGACCACCGTGTCGCCGACGGTGACCATCGTGTTCATCAATGCCCGACCTTTTTCCAGGACAATCTCGGCAACCGTGACCCGCGCGGTGACCGTGTCGCCGGCGCGAACCGGCGCGCGGAAGCGCAGATTCTGTGACACGTAGACGGCACCGGGCCCGGGCATGCGCGTGCCCAAAACGGTCGAGATGTACGCAGCCCCCAGCATGCCGTGGGCGATCCGGCCCTTGAAGAAGGTCTTCTTGGCGTATTCCTCGTTGATATGGACCGGATTGGTGTCGCCGGACACACCCGCGAACAGAACGATATCGGCCTCGGTTACTGTCTTTTGAAAGCTGGCGGACATGCCGACCGAAAGATCCTCGATAAAGTAACCGACAATCCCATCATCATACGATCGCACGTCATCCATCTGCCCCCGAGAGCCTTTCGCTTTGTTCGCATCTGCAACATTTCGCAATGCAATATAGAGTGCCGCTCAGCAATGGACAACCAAAGGTTCGCACCCAGAAAAACTCTTTGAAAATCAAATGACAATCGGACTAATTGGCGCCTTTGGATGAAGATCGAGGGTCGTTTCCAACAGTTTTGCGAACGCGAGCAAGCGCGATTCGGCGAACGGCGGCGCAACAATTTGCAAACCCACGGGCAGGCCGTCCGGGGTAAAGCCGCAGGGCAACGACAGGGCGGGACAGCCCGTCAATGTGAAGGCAAAGGTGATCGCGATCCAGTCGATGTAGGTTTCGAAAACGTGGTCGCCCAGCCGTTCGACCGTGCGCTGCTCGATATCGAACGGCGGCACGATCGCCGTCGGGCACACCAGCAGGTCATGGCGGTCGAAGAACCGCATCAGGCGATGATAGAGACGGCCACGGGCAAGCTCCGCTCGCGCGATTTCGGCCGCCGACAGATCAAGCCCGGCCTCGATGTTCCAGACAACGTCGGGTTTCAGCCTGTCACGATGCTTTTCAAGCGTATCGCCCAGCGCCGTGGCGAAACGGACCGCGCGCAGGATATGAAAGGCATCGCGCGCCTCGGCGAAGCTGGGGACGGTGTCGGTCAGTTCGGCGCCGAGATCCGCCACACGCTCCGCCGCCGACCGGGTCACGGTGGCGACGACGGGATCGACCGGGCCGACGCCGAGATTGGGGGAATAGGCGATGCGTCGATGCGATAGCGCGGTCGTGGTATCGGCACCGTTCACGGCCGCCAGATAGCCGCGATCACGGTCGAGCACCATCGCGTCCAGCATGAAGGCCAGATCGGCCACGTTGCGCGCCATAGGGCCCTCGACCGCGAGCGTGTCGAACGGCAGTGGCGACGGCCCGAACGGCACCAAACCCGGCGTCGGCCGCAAGCCGACGACGGAGCAGAAGGATGCCGGCGTCCTGAGCGATCCGCCAAGGTCGGAGCCCTGGGCCAGCCAGACCATGCCCGTCGCCAGCGCCACCGCCGCACCGCCCGAGGAACCGCCGCAGGTCTTGGCGGTGTTCCATGGGTTGTGGGTTCGGCCGAACACCTCGTTGAAGGTCTGCGCGCCGGCGCCGAATTCCGGCGTGTTCGACTTGGCGATCACGATACCGCCATGCCGCTCCAGCCGCTCCACCTCGCTTTGTGAACGCGCCGGGACATGGTCGGCATAGATCGGCGACCCGAAGGTTGTTCGAACCCCCGCCACCTCGTTCAAATCCTTGATCGCCAGCGGCAGTCCGCCCAGCCAGGTCAACCCCTGCTCCGCCTCGATGCGTTTGGCGTGGTCGTAGGCACGGTCGAGACACAGGGTCGGCAGCGCGTTCAGGACAGGGTCGACCTGTTCGATCCGCTGCGCGGCGGCGTCGATGAGTTCGGTCGGCCGAACCTGGCCGCCCGCCAACGCGGTCGACGCCTCAATGGCGGTCATTTCCGTAAGCTGGTTCAGGCCGTTGGCGCTCACGGCAGCACCAACATCGAAAGCGGGGTCTCGCGCCTTTGGACAATATAAAAGCGCTCGACCGGCGAATTGTCGGTGACCACCAGCGAGAAGGTAACGCTGTCGCCCGGCGGCACGGCGCCACCTGTGAAGACGAGCCCGTCGGCCGGTTCATCGACCACGCGGGATTGCGAAAAACTGTCGGAGACGATCGGGCGGGCGTCGCCGCCCTGCTCTTGCGCAAAGGAGAGCCCGTCATAATAGGTGCTGCCGTCGCCGGGGTTCTCCTGAAGCTCGATGCGGTATTGCCGCCAGGTCTGCGACGTCTCGTTGATGACGATTTTGACCAAGGCGAAACCGGAGAAATGGTTGGAATCGGCCCGGTTGCCAAACTCCCTGGTCATGCCTTCGACCAGCAGGACCGCATCGCCGGACGCCGTGATCCGTTCGACCAGCGTGAACGGGTCTTCAAGGGTGCCCGTTCCCCAGGCGTCGACGATTTCAAAACCGCCGGCGCTGTCACTGAAGGTGATCCCATCAAGCACCACGGGTTCGCCAAGGGCGGGGCCAGCGAAACCCAGGCTCGCGACGACAAGCGCAAGCGCGGATCGCACCAGCCGCATCATCGGGTCAGGCAGCGAGCGCCTCGCGCCGCACGAGATCATGAACCGGCCCCAGATCAGCCAACATGTCCGCAACCGTCCGATGGTTGAGCGGGTGCACCCAGTCGCCCGCGATGTCGGCTGCCGGCACGAGCACGAAGGCCCGCTCCGCCATGGCCGCGTGCGGCACGGTCAGCGTGTCGGTCGTGATCGTCCGGTCGCCGAACAGGACGATGTCGATATCGATGACACGCGGGCCGTTGCGCCGCGCGCGCACCCGTCCCAGCCGGCGTTCGACCTGTTGGATGGCGCCCAGCAAGGCCTCCGGCGAAAGCACGGTTTCCGCCACCGCCGCCATGTTCAGGAAGGGCGCCTGATCAACGACATACATGGGCGTCGTCTCATAAACCGAAGAGGTCTGCACGACGTGCAGAAACCGTCCGAGGCCGGCCAGCGCACCGCGCAGATTGGCACGCCGGTCGCCGAGATTCGTGCCGAGGCTGAACAAAACGGAATGACTGGTCAAAGCAACACCCTTCAGTCGGAGCGCCAAGCGCGGGATGGCCAGTCGATCCCGCATTCATATGAACACTTCATGGCAAAGCCATCTGCCTTTATGACCTTGTGCCAAGGGAAAGTCGAGGTGTATGCAGAGCCGCCTGGCGACCTGACCCGACACAAGCCTAACCGATGCCCGACTCACAAGCCCGTCTGTTGCGCGCTGGCCCGATTGCCGCCTCGATCCGC
The DNA here is from genome assembly GCA_039177555.1 of Pseudomonadota bacterium. Lineage (GTDB taxonomy): Bacteria > Pseudomonadota > Alphaproteobacteria > DSM-16000 > Inquilinaceae > JANQGH01. The sequence goes on from JBCDFV010000080.1 coordinate 4,685, forward strand.
GAGACGCTGACGACCCAAATCGCCGCGCTTCGCAATGCCGGCACCACCCCGACCCTGGCCGTCATTATCGCCAGCGACGACGGTGCCGTGCTCTCCTACGCCGAAGCCAAGCAACGCTCGGCCGGCAAGCTGGGCATCGAGATCCGGCTTGAGACCATGCACGCGCATGTCGGCCAAGGGGCGCTGGAAACGCTGATCGACGATCTGTCGAACGACAGAACGGTGCACGGCATCCTGCTGGAACTGCCCGTCGCGAAGGGTCTCGACGAGCGGGCAGCGATCGCCCGGATCGACCCGAGAAAGGACGTCGACGGCATGACGGCGGCCAATCTGGGGCTGATCGCCGCCGGCAACGAAGCCGCCGCGCTGGCGCCGGCAACGCCGCAAGCCTGCATCCGGCTGGCCGAAGAGGTGACGCCGTTGAGGGGCAAGCGTGCCGCCGTGATCGGCCGCGGCCGCACCGTGGGCCGCGCGCTGGCCTCGATGCTGATCAACCGAGATGCCACGGTCACCGTCTGCCACACCAAGACGCCCGACCTGACCGACGCCATCGCGCCATGCGACCTGGTCTTCGTCGCCGCCGGCCGGGCCGGGCTGATCGGCCCCGACCATCTGCGCCCCGAACACATCGTCATCGACGCGGGCGTCAACCCTGCCGAGGCCGGCATTGTCGGCGACGTAGCCCCCAAGGCGGCCAACAAGGTTGCCGCCCTGTCGCCGGTGCCGGGTGGCGTCGGCCCCCTCACCTCGACCCTGATCTTCGCCAATCTGCTGAAAGCCATGTCCTTGCAAGAAGTTCACGCCCCGTCATGAGCAGCCTGTGGCAAATCGGCCTGGCCGAGTTTCGCGACCGTACGGCCAGCGACGCCCCGACCCCAGGCGGCGGTTCGGCCGCGATGGTCTCGGCAACCATCGGGCTGGGCCTCGTCATCATGGCCTTACGGGTTTCGGCCCGGCGGGCGGAGCAGCCCGAGCCTTTTGCGCCACTGATCGAGAGAGGCGAGCGGCTCTTGAACGAACTAAGCGAACATGCGGACGCGGATATCGCCGTCTTCGAGGCCTATGTGGACGCGCTGAAGCTGCCCCGGGACAGCGAGGCGGAAAAGGAGGTGCGCCGCCAAAGGCTTGCTGAAGCGGCGGTCGCGGCGACCGAGGTGCCCCTGAACGCCGCCCAATCGACACTCGAGGCGCTGGACCTGGCCCGCCAGGCCATGGATGTCGCCCATAAATCGATCGTCAGCGATGCCGGCGCCGGCGGCGCCATCCTGCACGGCGCGCTGACCGCCGTTCTCTACAATGTCGACATCAATCTGGGCAGCATTCGCGACGAGCGCGACGCAAAGAGCTATCGCACCAGCCGGGAGCATCTGCAGAACGCCGCCGATGGTCGGCACAAAGTGATCCGCAAGCTGATGGCGGAGCGCCTGTCCGACTAGATTTTGCTTGCCACGGCCATGCGTCCCAATTAGGAACACATCCGAATTCGGAACAATGAGGCCGTCATGCAGTATCGCCCGATGACCATTGAGGACGTGCCGGGTTTCGCGCGCCTGATGCGCCTTGGCTTCGGCGACCCCGCAGCAATGACGGAGTACTACACAGAATTGCTGGGCACCGAATGGTGTCGCGGCTTGTTCGATGGCGATCGGATGGTCGCTTCGATCGGCTTCATCGACGATGCCCATCGCCTCGGTGGCGGCAGCGTCTCAACGTGGGGGGTCACCGCCGTGGGGGTTGACCCGGCCGCCAGGGGTCGCGGCGTGAGCGGGGCGCTGATCAAACAGTCGCTCGAAGAGGCGGCGAAGTCTGGCGTATCGATGATGACGCTTTATGCGTCCGCACCGGCCGTCTATCGCAAGATGGGCTACGAGCGCGCTGGCAAGATGATGGGTTACAAGGCCAAGACGGCCCAACTGGCGCTTTCCGGCAAGGCTACCGGCCGCTTCGACGTGGTTGACGCAACTGCCGATGATACGGCGAAGCAACTCGCAGAAATCCGGGAAAGCTGGCTAAAGCTCGCCAACGGACCGTTTGAGCGCAACGAAGCCTTTTGGCAGTTTCTATTGAAGCCCTACGACAAGACGGCCGACGTCTATGTCTGGCGCGATGATCAGGGGACGCCGGCAGGCTATGCCATCATCCACGAAACGCGAGAGAAGCTGGAGGTAGCCGATCTATGCGTGCCGACGGGGGATGCGGCATCGGCCATGCTCGCGTTCTTCGGCGGTTTTCGGGCGATCTTTACGGATGTCAACTGGACCGGGTCGCCGGTCGATCCGCTGATCATGGCGATGAACGATCGTTGGTGGGAAACGACCCGGCACGAACACTGGTTCAGCCGCATCACGGACGCCGAGAAGGCGCTCAAACAGCGTGGCTATCCCGCCGGCCTGGAGGCGCGTCTATCCCTAGCCATCGACGATCCGATACTGCCGAACAACGCGGCCACGTTTGGGATCGAGGTCGCCGACTCGACAGCGACGGTCGCTCGCGCGCCTGGCACCGACGCGTCGCTTAACTTGAGCGTGCAAAGCCTGGCCCCCTTGTTCACCGGCTTCGTCAGCGCCAGCCGTTTGGCTGCCATGGGCCGCCTGACCGGCCCAAGAGAGATGATCGAAACCGCAGACCGGGTGTTCAGCGGGCCGATGCCCTGGCTGGAAGAGTCCTTCTAACCGGGCCAGTCCCGAGCCGTCAGCCCGGGATGACGAACGAAATGCCGAAGACGAGCCTTCGGCCGTCGAGCTCGTCGACCCATTTGCAAACGCTCAGCGTCGCCTTGCCATGGTCGGAATGATCGACGACCTCATGCACGAAATCGGTCTGGCCCGTCTCCAGAACCTCGCGGTCGTTCTTGACCAGGGCCTCGGCGTTGGCCTTCCAAACCAGCTCGCTGTCCAGCTTGCCGACGACGTTCTCGCCGGCGAGGTCGCAAATGGCGCGATTGCCCCAGAGATAGCGCCAATCCTCGTCCTTCACCCAAACGAGAAAGGGCACATTTTCGAACGCCTCAAGGTCTTTGATCTGCATGGTTCCCCCACTTACTGCGGATCCTGTACCAACTTGGCGATGATACCGAACGATACAGCGGCCGAGGCTGCAACTGCCAGGCTTGCCCAGCTACATTTCCGCGGCCCAATCGCGGAAGGAAATCAGTTCGGCCTCGATCACCAGGAAAATGGCCAGCCACACGACGATCGAGATCGCCGTCGTGACCACCAGCTTCAGCGCCAGACGCGTCCGTTTCGGCGCTCCGTACGCATGGCCCTTTTCCGGCTCGGTTTCCAGCCTGATGCCCCAGGGCAGCACGGCGAACAGAACCACCCACCAGACCATGACAAAGACCGCGATGCCTGAGACCCAGCCCATAGCTCACGCCTGCTCCAGCTCGGTCAGCACGCCATCCATGTCCTTGGGGTGCAGGAACAGAACCGGCTTGCCGTGCGCGCCGATCTTGGGCTCGCCATCGCCGAGCACGCGCAGGCCTTCGGCCACCAGCCGGTCGCGCGCGCCGCGAATGTCGTCGACCTCGTAGCACAGATGATGAATGCCGCCGGCCTGGTGGCGTTCCAGAAACCCGGCAATCGGCGATGCGTCCCCAAGCGGATGCAACAGCTCGATCTTGGTGTTGGGCACGGTTACGAAGATCGTCGTCACCCCGTGCTCGGGCAAGTCGACGGGGTCCGACACTTCGACCCCGAGCAGATCGCGATACCGCGCGGCCGCCACGTCGAGGTCCGGCACCGCGATCGCAACATGGTTCAACCGGCCGATCACAGCGCCACCACGTGCACTTCCGTGACCGGCTTCTTGCCGTACCAGCGCTTCACCGCCCGGCGCAGCGACCGGCGCACGGCCTCGCGCACTGTCTCAACATCAAGCCGGCCGTTCTTCGGCAGATCGTTGAAGGCCTCCGCCGCGACGTCGCTCAGGTCCGCCTGGGCTTCCTCCACCGCCTGCTCGTCCTCCAGGCCCAGCATGGTGACGCCCGGGTCGGCCGCCAACCGGCCGCGCGGATCGATCACGAGGCTGGCCATGATCGCGCCGTTGTAGGACAGCCGATGGCGGGTGCGCAACGTATCGCCGGTCAGCGCGATCAAGCGACCGCCGTCATAGCCAAGGCGGTCTGCCGGCACGTGATCGACCGCCGCGACCGGGCCGGGCGCTAGGCGTATCACCGCGCCATCCCCAGGAATCAGCGTTTCGGGCACCTGGCATGATTTCGCCAAGGCGGCATGGGCCTTCATGTGGCGCATCTCACCATGAACCGGGATGGAGATGGCCGGCCGCAGCCACTGATAAAGCTGCGTCAGCTCATCGACAGCCGGGTGACCCGAGACATGGATCGGCTTCACCGGCGCTTCGTCCGGCGTGATGACCTCGACGCCCTGGGCCGCCAGGGCGTTTTGAACCCGGCCGATTGCCTTTTCGTTGCCGGGAATGTCGCGGGCGGAATAGATCACGCAGTCCCCCGGCTCCAGCACCACGTCGGGATGATCGCCATGGGCGATGCGCGTCATGGCCGAGCGCGGCTCACCCTGGCTGCCGGCGACGACCAGCACGACCTTGTCGTTGGGCATGAAGCCGGCGTCATGCTCGTTGAGAAAGGGCTCTGGAACGTCGATATAGCCCGTTTCGGTCGCCGCGGCGTGGATGCGCCACAATGACCGGCCGACCAGGGCGCAGTGGCGGCCGTTGGCGTGGGCCGCGTGAGCGACCGAGTTTAGCCGGACGACGTTGGATGAAAAGCAGGTCACGGCGACCCGGCCCGTCTTCTGCCCGATCACCTCCGTCAGGGCACGCCGCACGTCGGCCTCCGACCCGGACACGCCAGGCTCCAGCGCGTTGGTGCTGTCGCCGACCAGCGCCAGCACGCCCTCGTCGCCCAAACGTCGCAGGGCGCCCTCGTCGGCGACATCGCCGAGCAGCGGATCGGGGTCGAGCTTCCAATCGCCGCTATGCACCACCAGCCCGGCAGGGGTTCGGATGGCAAGCGCGCTTGGTTCCGGGATCGAGTGGGTCATAGACACCAGCTCGACCGAAAAGGGGTCGAGATCGACCGTGCCGGACAGGGGCAGTTCGATGATCTCGACCCGATCGGCAAAGTCGCTCTCGCGCAGTTTCAGGCGCAGAAAGGCCGCCGTGAACGGCGTCGCGTAGATCGGGCAGCCCAGCCGTGGCCACAGGTAGGGCAGCGCGCCGAGATGGTCCTCATGGGCATGGGTCAGCACCAGCCCGACGAGGTCGTCGCGCCGTTCCTCGATGAAGCCCGGGTCGGCCATCAATATGTCGATGCCGGGATGGCGTTCGTCGCCAAAGGCGATGCCGCAATCCACCATCAGCCATTTGCCGGCATAGCCGTACAGGTTCATGTTCATGCCGATTTCGCCGGATCCACCCAAGGGCAGGAAGATCAACTCCGAATCGGGTTTTAGGGACGTGGAAATGGTCACGCCTTTCGGTTCAGGTGATAGATGTGAATCAGCCCGCGCATCGTCAGCTGGTCATCGATATGGTCGATGACATCCGTCGACCGGATGAACAACTTGGACAGACCGCCCGTGCCGATGACCAGCATCGGCCGGCCATATTCCCGCTTGATGCGGGCCACGATGCCCTCGATCAAGCCGACATAGCCCCAGAAGATGCCCGAACGCATGCATTGGATCGTAGATTTGCCGATCGCCGCCTCCGGTTCCATGATCTCGATCCGAGGCAGCTTTGCCGCGACCTGGTGCAAGGCATCCAAGGACGGGTTTGGGCCAGGCGCGATGGCGCCGCCGGCATAATTGCCGTCCTCGTCGACCACGTCGAAGGTCGTCGCGGTTCCGATATCGAGCACGATCAAGGGCGGCTCGAAACTCATGCGGGCACCGACCGTGTTGACCAGCCGGTCCGCACCCGCTTCCGACGGGTTCTTGATCTTCGCCTCGACGCCGAGTTCGACGCCCTCGGCGCCAACGATCAGGGCCTCGCAGCTATAGTGGTGGCGGCACAGACCCAAGAGGTTGAAGGTCGCGGACGGCACGACACTGGCGATGATGGCGCCGCTGATCTCGATCGGCCGGATCCGGCTCAAGGCCATCAACTGATTCAGCCAGACCGCATATTCGTCCGACGTACGCCGCGCATCGGTCGAGATGCGCCAATGGCCGCGCATCTTGCTGTCGTCGTCGAACAGCGCGAAGACGGTGTTGGTATTGCCGGCGTCGATGGTCAGAAGCATGGGGTTAGCAACATAGCTTAGCCGCCTGCCAAGATGAGGTCGCCTGCGGCAATCGTCCGCCGCCCGCCGTCCGGCAAGCCAAGGATCAAGGCACCGTTGCCGTCCAGATCGAGGAAGCGCCCGGCGATCGTTTGCGCGCCATGGCCAACGCGAACCGATCCGCCCACACCCGCCGCCCAATCCAACCAGTGCGGCCGGATCGCGTCGAAGCCGTCGGTGACCCAGCGGTCTACCAAGATGTTCAGGCGTGCCAGGTAGCCTTCGAGAACGCTGGCCGGCGTCGCATCCCGCGCGCCGAGATCGACAAGGGAAACTGTCGGTCGCTCAGCGAGCGCCGGATGACTGACGATGTTCACGCCGCTGCCGATCACGACCCACTCCACCCGTTCGCGGTCGGCCCCGGCCGATTCCAACAGCAGACCGGAGATTTTAGCATCGTCGACCAGGACGTCGTTGGGCCATTTGACCCGAACGGCGCCGCCCGGAACGAAACCCGCCAGCGCCTCCGCCATGGCAAGGGCCGCGACCAGCGAGAGCTGGGCGACCAACGCCGGCAGTACCGTGGGCCTTAGAAGGACGCTGACGTAAAGATTACCTAGCGGCGACGACCACGCCCGGCCCTGGCGGCCGCGCCCTGCCTGTTGCTGTTCCGCCAGCACAACAGTGCCATGGGCCGCGCCCTCTTGGGCAAGATCCTTGGCGATGTCGTTCGTGCTGGTGACGCTGCCGTGTCGGTAGAGCGCCCAACCGGGCGGCAGCGCGATATCGCGGTCGGTTCCGCCGGCCGGCCCGACGGTCATCCGGCGAACAGCGAGCGCGCCGCTTGGGCGGCCGGATCCAGGATCAAGGCCGGGAAGACGAAGAACAGCGTGGTGAACAGGCCTGTCGCCCCCAGGACCACGACCATGTCGCGGCCGATCGGACGGTCCAGCTTTTCGACCGGATCGTCGAAATACATCAGCTTGATGATGCGCAGATAATAGAAAGCCGCCACGACGCTGGTCAGCACGCCGATGATGGCAAGCGTGTACAGCCCCGCCTCAAGCGCCGCCTGGAACACGAACAGCTTGCCGAAGAAACCGGCCAGCGGCGGGATGCCGGCCATCGAGAACATGAAGATGGCCAGCACCAGGGCCATCATCGGGTTGGTCTTGCTCAACCCCGCCAGGTCGCGGATGCCCTCGACCGCGCGGCCATTAACCCGCATGCACAGGATGCAGGCGAAGGTGCCGACATTCATGGCCAGATAGATCGACATGTAGACGATCAGCCCGCGCACCCCGTCCTGCGATCCGGCGGCCAGACCGACAAGCGCGTAACCGACATGGCCGATCGACGAATAGGCCATCAGCCGCTTGATGTTGGTCTGCACCAGGGCGGCAAAGGCACCCAGCGCCATCGACAGGATCGAGGTGACGACGATGATCTGCTGCCACTGCGCTACCAGGTCACCGAAAGGTTCGATCAGCACGCGGGTGAACAGCGCGATCGCCGCGATCTTGGGTGCGACGGCGAAGAAGGCCGTGACCGGTGTCGGTGCACCCTCATAGACGTCCGGCGTCCACATGTGGAACGGCACAGCGGAGACTTTGAAACCAAGCCCCGCGATCAAGAAGACCAATCCAAAGAGCAATCCAAGGCTCATCTCACCTTCGGACGCGGTTTGAATGATCCCGGAGAACAGCGTGGTGCCC
>JBCDFV010000081.1:0-12380 GCA_039177555.1 Pseudomonadota bacterium
CACGTTGCCCTGTGCGGCCGCAGGCAGGTCGCCCTGACCGAGACCAAGGCGCTGGCGGACGACGATGCCGTCATCGCGGACTTTCCCTGCGACGTGACCGACGAGGCGGCGGTCGACCGGCTGTTTTCCGAGATTGAGCGGACGTTCGGACGGCTGGACGTGCTGTTCAACAATGCCGGCGTGAACGTGCCGACGACCTCAATCGGTGATCTGACGCCCGATCAGTGGCGCACGGTGATCGATGTCAACCTGACGGGCTCGTTCCTGTGCGCGCGGGGCGCCTTCAACCTCATGCGGCGCCAATCTCCCCAAGGCGGCCGCATCGTTAACAACGGCTCCATCTCCGCCCAGGTGCCGCGACCGGGCTCCGCCCCCTATACCGCGTCGAAACACGCGATCACCGGCCTTACAAGGTCGATCTCGCTGGATGGCCGACCCTACAACATCGCCTGCGGGCAGATCGATATCGGCAACGCCGCCTCCGAGATGACCGCCCAGATGTCGGCCGGCGTGCCGCAGGCCGACGGGTCGATCAAGCCGGAACCGACCATGGATGTGAAGCTGGTGGCCGATGCCGTTGTGGACATGGCGAAGCTGCCCCTTTCGGCGAACATCCAGTTCATGACCATCATGGCCACGACCATGCCGCTGATCGGAAGAGGGTAGCCGGCCCGAACCTGTACGCTTGGTCGATACAGCGAAGGAGCGGCCTAATGCTTGGCAAAATTGCCCTTGAAGAGCATTTCGCGACCGAAGAGACCATCGATCAGGCCTCGCAGGCGGTTCCGGCCGCGCATTGGCCGGACCTTCGCGACCGGCTGGCCGACCTGCATGAGGGCCGCCTGCGACAGATGGACGAAAACGGCATCGAGCTGGCGATCCTCTCGCTCATCACGCCGGGGGTTCAGGGGATTGCCGACACAGCCCTGGCGATCGATATCGCCCGCCGCGCCAACGACTTTCTGGCCGAACAGGTCGCCAAACGGCCCCACAGGTTCCAGGGCTTTGCGGCCCTGCCGATGCAGGACCCGGATGAAGCGGCGCGCGAGCTGGAACGCTGCGTCCGGGATCTCGGGTTTCGCGGTGCGATGGTGAATGGCTTCAGCGAGACCGGCTCGACCTCGGCGATGCTGTACTACGATCTGGAGCAGTACTGGCCGGTCTGGGCCACGGTTCAGGACCTCGGCGTCCCGTTCTATCTTCATCCGCGCAACCCCTTGCCGGAGCAGGCGAAGATCTATGACGGGCATCCCTGGCTGTTGGGGCCGACATGGGCCTTTGGCCAGGAAACCGCGGTCCACGCGCTGCGTCTGATGGGATCCGGGCTGTTCGACCGATATCCCGCCCTGCAAATCGTCCTGGGCCACCTCGGCGAAGGGCTGCCCTTCTCCCTTTGGCGCATCGACAACCGCTTGGCGTGGCTGAAGGAACCGCCCCAGCACAAGGGACAGCAAAAGATCGCCCACTACGCCCAAAAAAACCTTCATCTGACGACGTCGGGCCAGTTGCATACGCCAAGCCTGGTTCAGGCGATGCTCGAGATCGGGTCGGACCGCATCCTGTTTTCGACCGACTGGCCGTTCGAAAACATGAACCACGCGGCGGACTGGTTCGACAGCGCCGATATCAGCGAGTTCGACCGCGCCAAGATCGGCCGCCGGAACGCGATCAGGCTCTTCAAGCTTGAGGACTTGCTTGGTGGAGACGGCTAGCTGAAGGCGCGGATCGTACGGCGATTTGACACGGGTCAAAGACGATTGGGCGGTGTGTCCCCACATAGACGCAGATCTGGAAATCTCGTTGCGATGAGGGGGAACCGAGCTTGTCCGTTCTTGAGCGGAGCGTCCTGCGCGAGAGCCCATCGAGCGCCCCTGGCGACGATCGTCCTTGGCACGCGCTGTCGGCCGACGACGCCCTGGCCACCCAAGACAGCAATCCCAGCGGATTGGGCGATGCCGAAGCAGAGGCACGGCTCGATAGGCTAGGCCCCAACCGACTGCCGGCCCCGAAACGCCGGGGACCGCTGCCCCGGTTCCTGGCGCAGTTCCACAATGTGCTGATCTATGTGCTGCTGGGCGCGGCGGTGGTCACGGCCGCGTTGGACCATTGGATCGATGCCCAGGTGATCCTGGCCGTGGTCGTGGTGAACGCGCTGATTGGGTTCATTCAGGAAGGCAAGGCGGAAAACGCCTTGGCCGCCATCCGCAACATGCTGGCACCAAAGGCCAGCGTCGTTCGCGACGGCCGGCGGAAGACGGTACCGGGTGAAGATCTGGTGCCCGGCGACATCGTCCTGTTAGAGGCCGGTGCCCGCACGCCCGCCGACGTTCGGCTGATCGAGGCCAAGAACCTTAAAGTCGATGAGGCCGTGCTGACCGGTGAGTCGGTCGCCGTCGAAAAGGACGTCGCACCTGTGGGCGAAACGGTGGCGCTGGGCGACCGCACGTCGATGGCGTTCAGCGGCACGTTGGTGACCTACGGCCACGGCAAGGGCGTTGTGGTCGCGACCGGTGGCCAGACCGCCATCGGCCGCATCAGCGGCATGCTGTCCGAGGTCACCACCCTGCAGACGCCGCTGACCCGGCAGATGGACCAGTTCGCCAAATGGCTAACCGGGTCGATCGTGGCGATCGGGGCGCTCGTTCTTGCCTTCGGCCTGTTGGTCCATGGCTACGATTTCAACGAGATCTTCATGGCGGTGGTCGGCCTGTCGGTCGCGGCCATTCCGGAAGGCCTGCCGGCGATCCTGACCGTCACGCTTGCGATCGGCGTGCAGGGCATGGCGCGACGCAACACGATCGTGCGCCGTTTGCCGGCTATCGAAACCCTCGGCTCGGTCTCCGTCATCTGCTCGGACAAGACCGGCACGCTGACACGCAACGAGATGACCGCCGTCTCCATCGCCACGGCGCGGCGGCTGTTCAAGGTCAGCGGCGTCGGCTACGCCCCGCTCGGGTCCATCTCGCTCGACGGGCAGGAGATCGATCTCGAACGCTATCCGTTGCTTCTGGAGATCTCGCGCGCCGCGCTCTTATGCAACGACGCAAACCTGCACGAGGTCGATGGCGACTGGGCCATCGAAGGCGACCCGATGGAAGGGGCGCTGCTGACCGTCGCGGCGAAGGCCGGGTTCGACCACCATACCGAAACCCAGCGCTACACCCGCACGGACGTGATCCCGTTCGATTCCCAGCACCGGTTCATGGCGACCCTGCACCACGACCATGTCGGCGATGGTTTCATCTACGTGAAGGGCGCGCCGGAGCGCATTCTTGAAATGTGCTCGCACCAGCGCGGGTTCGATGGCGATGTCGACCTCGATATGGATTATTGGCATGCACGGGCGGAAGAGATCGCGGCCGGCGGCCAGCGGGTTCTGGCCGTTGCGACCAAAGAGACCAGCAGCGACCACACGGTCCTGAACTTCGACGATGTCGACGACGAGCTGACGTTCCTGGGCCTGTTCGGCCTGATCGACCCGCCGCGCGAAGAGGCGATCACCGCCGTGGCGGAATGTCAGGCGGCCGGCATTCAGGTGAAGATGATCACCGGCGACCACGCCGCGACGGCCACGGCGATCGCCGGCCAACTCGGCCTGGCGAATCCCAGCACGGCCCTGACCGGACGTGATCTGGACATGCTGGACGAAGAGACGCTGCGTCGCCGCGTCCAGGATACGGCCGTCTTCGCCCGCACCAGCCCCGGTCACAAGCTGCGCCTGGTCATGGCGCTGCAGGCGGGCGGGGCGGTCGTGGCGATGACCGGGGACGGCGTCAACGACGCGCCGGCCCTGAAGCGCGCCGATGTCGGCGTCGCCATGGGCCGCACCGGCAGCGAGGCGGCGAAGGAAGCGTCGGAGATGGTGCTGGCCGACGACAATTTTGCCACCATCGCCCAGGCCGTGCGGGCCGGGCGCACCGTTTACGACAATCTGAAGAAGGCGATTCTGTTCATCCTGCCGACCAATGGCGGCCAGGCTTTGATCATGATCGCCGCCATCCTGCTTGGCTTCACCTTGCCGATCACGGCGGTCCAGATCCTGTGGGTCAACATGGTCACGGCGGTGACCTTGGCCTTGGCGCTCGCCTTTGAACCGGCCGAACCGAACGTGATGCGGCGACCACCCAGAACCGCAAGCGATTCCATTCTGTCGAGGTTCCTGGTCTGGCGCGTGATCTTCGTTTCGGTCGTGTTTCTCGCCGCCCTGTCCTTCAAGTTTGCCCTGGCCCAGGCTCAAGGGGCCAGCATCGAAGAGGCGCGCACCATCGTCGTCAACACGCTGGTGGTGCTTGAGATCTTCTATCTGTTCAGCGTTCGCTACCAGACCACGACATCGATGACGTGGCAGGGGATCAAAGGAACGCCCGCCGTCCTTATCGCGGTCGGCACGGTCATCGTCCTACAGGTGATCTTCACCTATGTACCGTTCATGGAGGCCTTCTTCGACACCCGTACCCTCAGCGTCTTCGAGGGTGTTCAGGTGATCGCCACCGGCATCGTGGTCTTCTTCATCCTCGAAGCGGAGAAGTGGGTACAGGCGAAGATGAACGGCCGACATGGCGCAACGGCCGAACATGGTTAGCCGTTGCCCTTGGGTCGGCCCCTGCTTTTGCGAGATGGCTCAGCCCTTACAGGTCGAGCCCCTCGGCCGCGACCCGAAACTCGTTCAGCCGCGCCGCTAGGCCGTCCGCGATGCTGGCGATTTGGTCCTGCCGGGCCGCGTCGAAGTTGACGATCAGGGCCAGCCGGTCCCACAGATCCAGGTAGGCCGTGCAGGAGGGGTACGGTGCGACCTCCTCGTCGGTGCAGGCGATCAGGCCCCTCACCTCGCCGCCTTCGACCAGCGCGTTCCAATCCTGCACGTCGGCATCGCTGAGCGGGCCACGGACCGGCTGTAGGCCGTCTTGGGACAGGTCGAGATCGTCGACCGACCAATGGCCGCGTTCCACGCCTTGCTCGAACCGCTGCTCAACCGTCAGGCCGAAACTCAAGGTGGTGAGATTGGCCAGCACGACCGGGCCGAAGCCCGGCTCGTCCAAGGTGCCTTCCATCTCCGGCGTAACCGGCCCCATATCCGGCAACACGAAGAACAGGTTGACGGAGCCAACAGGGCCGTCGCTTTGCAGGTCGCGATTCCAGATATGCTCGGCCGGGATGGTCAGCGGCTGATCGCCGATTTCCAGCCTGACATGCTCCGTTTCGGCGCCGGCGGCGGCCGGCAGGAGGGCCGCAATAAGCGCGCCCCCCGCAAAAGCCGGTCGGCTATTCCACAAGCGCGGGCTCTTTCGGCTTGCCCGCATCGTCGGGCGAACCGTCGTCGGAGAAGGCGAAGGTGAGGTCGTCATCCTTCACGTCGACACGGACCACGCCGCCCTTCACCAGCTCGCCGAACAGCAACTCGTTGGCCAGCGGCTTCTTGACATGTTCCTGGATCACGCGCGCCAGGGGCCAGGCGCCATAGAGCCGGTCATAGCCCTTGACCACCAGCCATTTCTTAGCGGCGTCGCTGAGCTCGATCGACACGCGACGATCGGCGAGCTGGTCCTCCAGTTGGATGATGAACTTGTCGACGATCTGCAGCACGATCTCTTCGGTCAAATGGCCAAAGCCGATGATCGCGTCCAGCCGGTTGCGGAATTCCGGCGTGAACATGCGGTTGATCGCCTCGGTATCCTCGCCCTCACGATGCTCACGGCCAAAGCCGATGGCGGCCCGGCTGAGGTCCGCCGCGCCGGCATTGGTGGTCATGATCAGGATGACGTTGCGGAAATCGACCGACTTGCCGTTGTGGTCCGTCAGCTTGCCGTAATCCATGATCTGCAACAGGATGTTGTAGATGTCCTGATGCGCCTTCTCGATCTCGTCCAGCAGCAGCACGCAATGAGGGTGCTGGTCGACCGCGTCGGTCAGGATGCCACCCTGGTCGAAGCCGACATAGCCGGGCGGCGCACCGATCAGCCGGCTGACCGAATGCCGTTCCATGTATTCCGACATATCGAAACGGGTGAGTTCGATGCCCAGCAGATGCGCGAGCTGACGCGCCACCTCGGTCTTGCCGACCCCGGTGGGGCCTGAGAACAGATAGTTGCCGATCGGCTTTTCCGGCTCGCGCAACCCGGCCCTGGCCAGCTTGATCGCCCCGGCCAGCGCGCCGATGGCCTCGTCCTGGCCGAACACCAGGGTCTTCAGATCGCGCTCCAAGGTCTTCAGCACGGACTTGTCGTCGCGGCTGACGCTCTTGGGCGGAATGCGGGCGATCTTGGAGACCATCGCCTCCACGTCCTTCACCGAGATTTGCTTCTTGCGCTTCGACGGCGCCAGCAGCATCTGCGCCGCCCCCACCTCGTCGATCACATCGATCGCCTTGTCCGGCAGCTTGCGGTCGGAGATGTAGCGCGACGACAGCTCCACCGCGCTGCGGATGGCGTCGTTGGTATAGCGGACACGGTGGTGTTCTTCGTAGTACGGCTTCAGCCCCTTCAGGATCTTCACCGCATCGTCGATCGACGGCTCGTTGATGTCGATCTTCTGGAATCGGCGCACCAGCGCCCGGTCCTTTTCGAAATAGTTGCGGTATTCCTTGTAGGTCGTCGAGCCGATGCAGCGCAGCGTGCCCGATGCCAAGGCGGGCTTCAGCAGGTTTGATGCGTCCATGGCACCGCCCGACGTGGCCCCCGCCCCGATCACGGTATGGATCTCGTCGATGAACAGGATGGCGCCGTCATGGGCCTCCAACTCCGCCAGCACGGCCTTCAACCGCTCCTCGAAATCGCCGCGATAGCGGGTGCCGGCCAGCAGCGCGCCCATGTCGAGGGCGAAGATCGTGGCGCCTTCCAACACGGCGGGCACGTCGCCGTCGACGATACGCTTGGCCAGGCCCTCGGCGATGGCGGTCTTGCCGACGCCGGGCTCGCCGACATAAAGCGGGTTGTTCTTCGACCGTCGGCAGAGGATCTGGATGGTGCGTTCGACCTCCAAGTCGCGCCCGATCAACGGGTCGACCTTGCCGTCGCTGGCCTTCTTGTTGAGGTTGACGCAGTAGGCGTCAAGCGCCTCGTTCCCCTTGGGCGCCTCTTGGCCGCCCTCTTCCTTGCGCCCGCCCTCGGTGGGACCCGGGGTTTCCGCGCCGGCGACCGGCCGCGCCTCGCTGCGCTGGGGCGACTTGGCGATGCCGTGGGAGATGTAGTTGACCGCGTCGAAGCGGGTCATGTCCTGCTCTTGCAGGAAGAAGACCGCATGGCTCTCGCGTTCCGAGAACAGGGCCACCAGCACGTTGGCGCCGCTGACCTCTTCGCGGCCGGACGACTGCACGTGGATGGCGGCACGCTGCAGCACGCGCTGGAAGCCAGCCGTGGGCTTGGCGTCATCGCCGTCATCGCCGATCAGGTTGGTCAGCTCTTCGTCCATGTAGGCGACCAGGTCCGCCGTCAGCTTTTCGATGTCGACGGAGCAGGCGCGCAGTACGGCGACCGCGTCCTTGTCCTCGACCAGCGCCAGCAGCAGATGCTCCAAGGTCGCGAATTCGTGCCGCCGCTCGTTGGCAAGCCGAAGTGCCCGATGCAGTGTCTGTTCCAGATCACGGGACAGCATCAAAAGTCCTTTCCATGCCCGGCCCTTGCGAGGCCGATACCGGGGCGGGCCTCAGCCCATATTTGAGTGTGCGCCCTGTTCACGCTTTTTCCAAAACACATTGCAGTGGATGTTGATGGCGCTTGGCCAGATCCATCACCTGGGTGACCTTGGTCTCGGCCACCTCGAAGGTGAAAACGCCGCACACGCCGACGCCACGGCGATGAACGTGCAGCATGATCTGGGTGGCTTCTTCCCGGCTCTTGGCGAAGAAGCGTTCCAGTACGTGGACGACGAACTCCATCGGCGTGTAGTCGTCGTTCAGCATCAAGACCTTGTACATCGCCGGTTTTTGGGTCTTGGGCTTTTCCTCGATGATGACGCCCGTATCCGGCCGGCCATCGCCCTCACGCGTCGGGCCGGCATGGGGCATCGACCCGGCGGTCCGGCGCCACCGCGTGGGGGCCATCCGCCGGGCGATCAAATGGGGGTTTGAGTCCATCCGCTTTGCCATTGCCCAATCATATGAGATTGAACCGGCAAACGTGAAGACCTTGACAAGGTTACGGCGCGCGCCAACGCGATTTGGCGCACGCAAAAACGCCGCCGGCAAGAACCGGCGGCGTTCGCTCGTCGCAGTGTCGGGGCTCTAAGGGGAGGAACCGCCCGTCGACGCGACGTTAGAGGCTGCCAATAGCCTCCGCGTTCAATCAGGAAGCCCGGGCGAAACTGTCGACCGTCGCATTGACCCGCGCGTTCAGCGGGGCCATGGCCTCGTTGGCGACCTTCACGGTCATTTCCGACAGCTTGGTGCTCTCGGCCACGAAACCGTCGAAAGTCTTGCGCGCATAGTTGCTTTGCAGGTCGACGACCTCGTTCAGCGACGTAGCGGTGACCATGGCCTTGGTCGCGCCGACGGTCTCTTCGAAGGTCGACTGACCGGCGTCGAACACCGTGCGGCCCAGATCCTCAAGACCCTTCGCGAAGGCCGTGCCGGCCGCGAAATAGGCGTCGACATTGCCCTTGCCATACTCCGCGGCGTCCGACCAGAGGGTGAACAGTTGGCTGGAGGCCTTCTCGAACTGCTCACGGCCTGCCAACAGGCCCTGCTCGATATTCTCGGCGACCGCGTCCTGGCCGGCTCTCACGGCCGTCTCGACCGTGGTCTTGGCGTTCTCGACGGTCTCTTCGACCGCCTTGGTCACGGTTTTAGCAGCCGTTTTTCCGACCGGCGCACGGGTGGTCTTCGGTGTGGTCATGTCGCTCTCTCCACGTTGCTTCGCCGGATCATCCCGGCAATCGTTTGGGGGCAGGATCGGCCAACATTTGTCTTTTTGCTGCACTGCAGCATAGCGCATAGATAATCAGTCCGGTGCGCGTGTCAACGGCTATTTTGTGCACCGCACAAATTTCTTCTATGCGCCGGATTTCGCGGGAGGATTCGCGTTTGTGCTTGACCGGTGCGCCCGAGTTGTCGCCAACTCCGGCACCGTCGATCCGGCGGTGCATGGCCGGGAATCAGGGGCAGGAACAGCGCAGCATATGACCTACTGCGTCGGCATACGGGTAAGGCAAGGACTGGTCGCGTTGGCGGACGGCCGTGTGACGACGGGCAGTCAGATGGCGTCGGCGCGCAAGGTCACCCTGTTCGGCGAGGACCCGCACCGGTTCTTCATCATGACCTCGGGCCTGCGCAGCGTGCGCGACAAGGTCTTGGCCTATCTGGCGCACGATCGGGACCTGGCGACCGAGCATTCGTTCGCCAGGATGCTCGATGCGGTCGGCGCCTTTACCGATTGCCTGCGGCGCGTGGCGGAGGAGGATGAAGAGGCGTTGGCGAAGTCGGAACTGACCTTCAATCTGCACGCCATCATCGGCGGCCAGTTAAGCCAGGACCGCGCGCCGACGATGTTCCTGATCTATCCGGAGGGCAACTGGATCGAGGTCGACGAGCGCACGCCCTATCTCTCGATCGGGGCGACGACCTACGGCAAGCCGATCCTGGACCGGGCCTTGAGCTACGACACCGAGATCCGACATGCGCTGAAACTCGCCTATCTATCGTTCGACTCGACCCGGTTCAGCTCGACCGATGTCGGCTTTCCGATCGACATGCTCAGCTATTCCGTCGAGGACCGGCGCTGGCGCGAAGACCATTTCGCCTACGACGATCTGGTTGACGAACGCCAGTGGTGGAACAGAAACATCACCGAACTGGCCGAGCGCATGCCCGACGGGCCGTGGGCGCGATCCCTGCTGGCCGGCTCGGACGATCGGGTGACAGCCTTCCCAAGCGCGGTTTCGGACGATCCGGACCGCTAACTGCAGCCGGTCGAGCGCCGACGCAACAAAACCGTCACGCCACCGTAAGAAAAGCCCCACGGTCGCCTCTTAGTCTTGCCGACTTCGATCCATCTGGCGCCGAGCCGCGGCCTGCGGCCGGGACTTTTCTCGTGGGAGGTTTGGGGCATGGGCAAGACGAAACCGCTGCGCGGCATTCGGTCATTCGCTGGCAAGGGGGGCTTGCTGGCCTCGACCGCGATTCTCATCGGCATCACCGGACAAGCGGCCTTGGCGCAGAGCGGCGGCCAGTACTTCGAGCGCGTTGCCACCGTGCCAGTGTTCATCAACCTGCCGGACGGCGCCGACCCCACGTCAGAGACCGTGGCCGAGATCATCGCCGCAACGGCGGACGGCATGACGCTGGCCTATACCGACAGCCCGGGTGACGCGATCGGCATTTTCGACATCAGCGACCCGACCGACCCGATCCCGTCCGGCCGTGTCGATCTTGGCGGCGAGCCGACCTCCGTCGCGATCTCCGGCAGCACCGTCTACGCCGCCGTGAACACGTCGGAAAGCTACACCGCGCCCAGCGGCTTCGTCGGCGCGATCAGCCTGTCGGACCGGACCATGGGCGCGCAGTGCGACGTCCAAGGCCAGCCGGATTCGATCGCGGTCAGCCCCGACGGCAGCTACCTCGCCGTGGTCGTCGAGAACGAACGCGATGAAGACCTGAACGACGGCGAAATCCCGCAAGCGCCGCCGGGTCATCTCGCCGTCTTCGCGCTGGGCGATGACGGTGCGATCACGAACTGCGATGCCGCCACCATCGTCGACATGACCGGCCTCGCCGATGTGGCGCCGAGCGATCCGGAGCCGGAATATGTCGACATCAACAGCGACAACATCGCGGTCGTGACGCTGCAGGAGAACAACTACCTGGTCCTGGTCGACCTCGCCAGCGGCTCGGTCACCGGCCATTTCTCCGCCGGCACCGTCGATCTCGATGCGATCGACGCGACGGAGGAAGGCATCATCAGCGGCACCGACAGCCTCAGCGACGTGCCGCGAGAGCCGGACGCCGTAACCTGGCTCGATACCGACCGCTTCGCGACGGCAAATGAGGGCGACTATCTCGGCGGCTCGCGTGGCTTCACGATCTTCAGCACCGACGGCACCGTCCTGTTCGACAGCGGCGAGGATCTGGAATATCTGGGGATGAGCTACGGCCACTACCCAGAAGACCGGGCCGAGAACAAGGGCGTTGAACCCGAGGGCATCGATTTCGGCCAGTATGGCGACGACGCGCTGATCTTCGTCGCGTCGGAACGGGGCAACTTCGTCGCCGTCTATCAGGACAATGGCGCCGACGCCGCGCCCGACCTGTTGCAGTTCCTGCCGACGGCCGTCGGTCCGGAAGGCCTCTTGACACTGCCGGGCCGCGACATGTTCATCGTCGCCACGGAGGTGGACGAAGAGGATAACGGCCTGCGCGCCACCCTCGCCTTCTACACCCGCACGGCGGACATGGATGGCTATCCGACGCTGGTGTCGGACGTCGATCCGGCGACCGGCGCGCCGATTGGCTGGGGCGCCCTGTCCGGCCTGGTCGCGGCGGCCGACGACGTGAACACGCTCTACGCGGTCAGCGACAGCTTCTATGCCACGTCGCGCATCTACACCATCGACCTGTCGTCCACGCCGGCACGGATCACCGACTTCGTCGAACTGACCCGGGACGGTGAACCGATGGGTTATGACCTGGAAGGCATTGCGTTGCGCGACGATGGCGGGTTCTGGCTGGCGTCGGAGGGGCATCCGGGCAACGAACGCTCCAACTACATTCTGGGTGTCAATAGCGATGGTGTGGTGGAGCAGGAGATTACCCTGCCCGACGATCTCGTCGCCCAGGCCGTGCGTTTCGGTTTCGAGGGCGTGGCAAGCTGGGCCGATGAGGGCGGCGAGCGGCTGATCGTCGCGATCCAGCGCGAATGGGCCGACGACCCGGACAACCAGGTGAAGCTGGGCATCTACGACCCCGGTTCGCAGACCTGGAGCTTTGTCGGCTACCCGATCGCGGAGCCCATGTCCGAGCGTGGCGGCTGGGTCGGCCTGTCCGAGATCACCTATCTCGGCGACCAGCGCTTCGCGCTGATCGAGCGGGACAATCAGCCGGGCATCTATTCGGCCCACAAGGTGGTGACGGTCATCTCGCTCGACGGTGTCGATCCGGTACCCTATGGCGAGACCTTGCCGGTGGTCGAGCCGACGGTGGCGATCGATCTGCTGCCGCTATTGCGCGCCAGCAATGGCTGGATTTCCGACAAGCCGGAAGGGCTGGCGGTCACGTCCGACGGGGCGGTCTATCTGGTCACCGACAATGACGGTGTCGATGACGCGACCGGGGAGACGCTGCTGCTCAATATCGGCTCAGCGGATCAGTTGCAGGCCGGCAACTAGATCACTGGTCGGGCACCGGCCGCTAGAACAGCGGCCGGTGCCCGACCAGTGATCTAGTTGCCGGCCTG
>JBCDFV010000082.1:0-12220 GCA_039177555.1 Pseudomonadota bacterium
AACGAGATCACGGACAAGGGCTATATCAACCACAGAGCCGTCCGCGAAAGACGGGCCGATCTCGTGGACCGGGTCATGGCCGAAGCGCCTGATAGCGACGTCATTCAGGTCGCTTAGACCGGCCAGTTCGAGCGCCGGGTTGATCGCCCGCGCATTGCGCACCAAGTAAGAAGGGCCGCGGCGCCGAGAGGGCCGTGGGCGAGGGCGCCGGCATTGGGCTGGGCCCAGGACCCTATCTCGCTCGTCTAAGAGGAGATGAGAGCGTGACTCGTTTGTCTTTGTTCAACAGTCCCCTTTTGCTGGGATTTGAGCGCATAGAGCGCAGCCTGGACCGCGTCGCCAAATCGTCGGCCGACGGTTATCCGCCGTACAACATCGAAAAACTGTCCGACGAAAGGCTGCGGATCACCGTAGCCGTGGCCGGGTTCACCCAGGACGATTTGCAGGTCCAAATCGAGGATGATCAGCTGGTCATCCGTGGCAAGCAACAGGACGATCGCGACCGGAACTATCTGCATCGCGGTATTGCCGCGCGGCAATTCCAGCGCAGTTTCGTTCTTGCCGAGGGCATCGAGGTCGAAAACGCCTCGCTGGACAATGGCTTGCTGCATGTCGATTTGCGCCGGCCGATGCCGGCGGTGAAGGTGCGCAAGATCGAAATCAAGCCCGAGGCCAAGCACGACGCCGGCCAAACCATCGATGTTGGCGCCGATGCGGTTGACGCCGACTGACGATCAGGCTCTTAAGCTTTGAGGACCAAGGTATGACCCCCAACGACACTGTTTCCATGCGCGCCATGACGCCGACGGATTTCGCGGCCTTGGGCGCCCAACAGATCGCCTACGTGAAGCCGGTCGTCGAGAACGGCGAGGCGGCCTACGCCATCCACAGCGCCGACGGCACACAGCATCTTGTCGTCGACAGTCTGGAAAAGGCGTTCGCCGTCGTTCGGCAGAACGATCTAGAACCGCTCAGCGTCCATTAACCCACACTGTGACCGGCGTCAGCCCGGTGCCGCGAAGATCGCGCGCCGGGCTTAAGCTGCGTGGGCTTCGGCCGTTTCGTTGACCAGCGCCAGCACGCCATCGATATGGTCGCAGCCGCGCAGCTTTCGGCACAGGTCGTCATTGCGCAGCAGGCGCGCCACGCGGGCCAGGGCCTTCAGGTGGTCGGCCCCGGCTTCCGTCGGGGCCAGCAACAGAAAGATCAGGTCGACGGGCTGGTCGTCGACGGAGTCGAAATCGACCGGCTCGCGAAGCTTCGCGAAGATGCCATAGACCTTGTTCAGGTCGGGCAGCTTGCCATGCGGAATGGCGATGCCCCGACCAACGCCGGTCGTGCCCAAGCGTTCGCGTTCAAGAAGCGTGTCGAAGATGACCCGCTCCGGCTGGCCCGTGATCTTGGAGGCTTTAGAGGCTAACTCCTGCAACGCCTGCTTTTTGCTGGTGGCGTGCATATCCACGATCACGGAACTGTCGGTTAGAAGTCCAAACATTCAATACCCCTGTTACGCCGCGACCGAACCGGCCGCGCGCGACATCAGCGAGTGGTTTCGCGGGTTCCGCGTGGGTCGACCCAGCCGACGTTCCCGTCCCGACGGCGATAGATCATGTTCAGGCCGCCATGCGCGCGATTTCGGAACATAAGCGCGGGCAGTTCGCCCAGATCCAGGCGCATAACGGCTTCGCTGACCGTCAGCGTGTCCACTGGCTCGGTCATCTCGGCGATAACGACCGGTTGGTCCGGCTCTTCTTGGCCATCGGGCCGGTCGTCGACCTCCGCTTGGAGCACGAAGGCGCTGGCCTCGATCGCGGGCTCTGCATGGCCGTGCTTGTGATGATCGACAAGCCGCCGTTTGTAGCGGCGCAACCGCTTGGCCATCTTGTCCGCCGCCTTGTCGAAGGCGGCGTAGGGACCATCGGCCTCGCCGTTGGTCTGCATCTGAATGTTCTTGCCGACATGAACCTTGAGGTCGGCATGGAACAAGTGTTTTTCGCGCGAAAATACGACGGACGCATCGACGGCGTTGTTGAAGTATTTCGTCGCGGTTGATTGAAGGCTTTCCTCAACGTGGCTGCGCAAGGCGTCGCCCACGTCGATATGTTTGCCTTTGACGGTTAGCTGCATTGACTGTCCAGAAACTCAGGGCCGCCGACCAACCAGGCTGACATCATAACGTCACGTTCGGCAGAGGGCGCGGAAAATATGGTCGGCGGGCGGCCAATGTCAACCTGTGTCCTGACTTGTTTTTAACCCATTGATAAGGCTAGGAAATCACAGCCTCAGCACTTTCTCGCGCCGTCTTCGGGTCGATGACGGGATGCTCATGCCTTCGCGGTATTTTGCCACCGTTCGGCGAGCTATTTCAATTCCTCCCTCACCTAACATGGCGGCGATCTGGTCGTCCGACAACACCGCATCCGGCGTTTCCGACGCGATCAGCGACTTTATGCGATGGCGCACCGTCTCGGCGGAATGCGCGCCATCGCCGGCGGTCGATGCCAAGGCCGTGGTGAAGAAGTATTTAAGTTCGAAAACCCCACGCGGCGTGGCGATGAATTTGTTGCTGGTGACGCGGCTGATCGTGCTTTCGTGCATGTCGATCGCGCCGGCAATATCGCGCAGAATCAGAGGCTTCAGGCCGCTGATACCGTGGTCGAGAAACGCGCCTTGCTGTCGGATCAGTTCGCTCGCGACGCGCAGGATCGTATTGGCGCGCTGATCCAGCGCCTTGACCAGCCAGTTCGCGCTGGCCAGCCGGTCGTTCAGATAGTGGCGGTCGGCAGGGCTTCTTGCCGACCGGCGCACGGCGGCGTGGTAGTCGCGGTTGACCAACAGGCGCGGTAAAGTCTCCTGGTTCAGCCGCACGGTCCAGCCGCCCGCCCCATCGCCGGTGACAATGACATCCGGGACGACGGTTTGCGCCACGTTCTTGGTGAACCGCTCCGCCGGCTTGGGGTCAAGTGCGCGGATTTCGCCGACCATGTCGATGATGTCCGACCGGTCCAGCCCGCACAGCCGGCCGAGAACGGCATGGTTGCGCTGGGCCAACAGGTCGAGATGGTCCAGCATCGTCGCCATCGCCGGGTCCAGCCGGTTGCGTTCGGCCAATTGCAGGGCCAGGCATTCGCGCAAGGACCGGGCGAACAGGCCGGGCGGGTCGAAGCGCTGACACTGTCCCAGCGCGTCCGCCACCCGTTCGGTCGTCGTGCCCAGGGCCAGCGCGACCTCGGCCACCGAAACGGCCAGATAGCCGGCCTCGTCCAGGCAATCGACCAGATAGCTTGCGATCAGGCGGGCTTCGCTCTCCTCGATCTCGGTCTGAACCTGGCGTAGCAAATGGTCGCGCAGGCTTTCCGGCGCGCTTGCTATGTCTTCCCAATCGGCCCAATCGGCGCCGTTACCATCGGCCGGTGCCTGACCGCCCGGTTCGCCCCAACTGCCGAGTTGCCAGCCCGCTTCCGGCTCCCCGGCATCGGCCGGTTTTTCTGAGGTCCAGAGGTTGGCTTGATCGACGTCCAGCGCCTGGTCGGCGGCGTCGCTTGTGCTCGCGTTATCGGTGACCGTGTCGGTCGGTGCTACCGGCGCCTCGGGCTCGACCGCTTGTTCCGGCGCGTCAGGGGCGTCGCCCCCGTCCTCGTCCGCCAGCTCCAGAAGGGGGTTTTCCGCCAGCTCTTTGTCGACATAGGCCGTAAGCTCGATGTTCGACAATTGCAGCAGCTTGATGGCTTGCTGCAATTGCGGCGTCATCACCAGCGATTGAGACTGGCGAAGATCGAGGCGCTGGGTCAGGGCCATGGGGCAAAGCGGGACCTAAAGGCTGAAACGCTCGCCAAGATAGACGCGACGCACATCCTTGTTCGCCACGATGTCGCTTGGCTGGCCTTCCATCAAAACGCGACCGTCATGCAGGATATAGGCCCGATCGACGATATCCAAAGTCTCGCGCACATTATGGTCGGTGATCAGGACGCCGATGCCGCGATCGCGCAAATGGCTGACCAGATCGCGGATGTCGCCCACCGCGATTGGGTCGATGCCGGCCAGAGGCTCGTCCAACAGCATGAAATGGGGGTGCGAGGCCAACGCCCGTGCGATTTCGACCCGCCGCCGCTCGCCGCCGGACAGCGCCAGGGCCGACGCGCGGCGCAGATGGGTCAACGAGAACTCGGCCAGCAACTCGTCCAGGATGACGTCGCGCGCCTCGCGATTCGGTTCGGTCACCTCAATGACGGCGCGGATGTTCTGCTCGACCGTCATGCCGCGAAAGATCGAGGCCTCCTGGGGCAGATAGCCGATGCCCAGCCGCGCCCGCCGATACATCGGCAGATGGGTCAAATCCTGCCCGTCCAGCTCGATCGTGCCGGTATCGGCCGCGATCAGGCCCATGACAATGTAAAAGCAGGTGGTCTTGCCGGCGCCGTTGGGGCCCAGCAGGCCGACCGCCTCGCCCCGTTGCAGCCGCAGCGAGACGTCGCGCAAGACCGGCCGCTTGCGGTACTGCTTGCCCAGATTGTGGGCGACCAGGCCCTTGTTCTCGCTGACCAGGCGCGGTTTGGCTGCGCTGTCCGACGCGCCGTCCGAACCGGCCTCCACGCCGGCGTCAGCCACCGTCTCCGGCGGCCTGATCTCGTCCTGCGAAACGGTCATTCGGATGGTGCGTCTTCCGGGACCAGGACGCCGCCGACCAGACCCTGGCCGTCGGATTGCGCCAGCAAGCGGCTGACGCCGGTGTCGAGATTGACCTCCGCCATATCGCCGGACAGCACGGTTTCGCCGCGCGTGATGCGCACCGAACCGGACAGGGTCGCGACATTGTTGATCGCGTCGTAGACACCCTCTTCCGCCGTGGCGATGCCGTCGGGGCTGGAAACGCGGACGTTGCCCTGGACCAGAACACGGTCCAGTTCCTGCTCGCCGTTCGCACCGGTAACGATGTAAGCGGTGATGGTGTCGGCCTCGACTTGCTGGCCCTCGCGCTCCACGGTCGCATTGCCGCGCGCTACGGCGACGCCGGTACGCTGATTGTACTCAAGCCGGTCCGAGGCGGTAACGCGGTCCTCTTCCGTTTCGAGCAGAATGTTGCTGCCCGTCAGGACGAACGTTTCGTCGGTGAGATTGTAGATCGCCCGATCGCCGCGAATTCTGGCCTGTTCGGAATCGATTTCGACGCTGCCCTCGGCGGTCAGGCGATAGATCTCCGTATTGCCGTCGGCGTCGTCGCGATAGTCGGCCGTCAGCGTGTCGGCCCGGACCTCGTTCTCGCCCTGGCGAACGCGCGCGTCGCCCTGGGCGACATATTGCTGGTCCTCGCTACGCCATTCCAGCGCCTCACTGGCGTCGATCTCGATCGGCCCGTCGCCGGTCTCCAGATTCAACAGCTGGGCCGATGCCGTCTGCGCGGTCAGCAGCCAGGCGCCAGCGGCCAGGCAAAACAGTGTCGATCGCATCTTCATGCTCGCGCCCCCCGGGGCATCAATTATCGGTGGCCGGCGCCTCTGCGCCGCTGCGGTCTACCACCATACGGGCCGGCCCCCGAAAGACAATCGTGGCGCCGCCGTCCTGTACTTCAAAACCGGTCGCGTTGACAGTCGCCTCGTCCGATACGGCCTCGACAGGCTGGTCGCCCCACACCTCGTTGGCGTTGATGTCGACCATGATTTCCTCGGTGCGGAACACCGCGCCCTGATCGTGCGAGACGACGACGTTGCCGCGCAGTTCCACCCGCCCCTTGGTGCGGTCAAAGTGGCCGAACTGCGATTCCACCTGCGCCGTTTCCCCTTCCGACAGGGTGATCGTGCCGCGCAGATTGTCGAGATCGATCAGTTCGGGGTCGTTGATGTCCTGGTAGGCGAGATCGCCTTCGATCTCGAACGGCCGACCCTCATCGTCCAGGCCCGTGAAGCGTGGATTGATGATCTGCGCCTCGCCGCTGGCCTGGTACTCCGGTGTGTCCGGACCAGGCCCGGCCTCGACCTGTTCCTCGATGGTCGGCCACATGATGACCAGCCCGATCAACACGACGGCCAGCAGCGGCAACAGCAGCTTGAGGATGCCGACGAGGACCGAATGCCCGCGCCCGCCCCTGACCTTGCGCGCGCGCGGCGTGAAGCGGGAAAGCCTCTCACCGGCCCTCTTGCTGGCGGAGTCACCGCGCCCGGCGCCGGTACCGGCATCGTCCAGCGTTTCCAGCGACGAGGTCACGCGACGCCCGCTCTCAGGCAGTCATGCATGTGCAGAATGCCGATCGGCCGCTGCTTTGTGTCCACGATGAACAGGCTGGTGATGCCGATATCGTTCATCGTCCGCAGGGCTTCCTGTGCCAGCGCGCCGGCGCCGATCGTTCTGGGGTTCGCGGTCATCACGTCGCGAACCGTGCGGCCGAGCAGGTCGGTCGCCATGTGGCGCCGCAAATCGCCGTCCGTCAGGATGCCGGCCAATCGGCCGGCACCATCGACCACGCCCACGACACCGAACGTCTTCGCCGTCATTTCCAACAGCGCGTCGCTGACCTTGTCGTCGGGCCTGGCCAGCGGGACGGCATCGTCCGTGTGCATCAGGTCGCCGACCCGCTTCAGCCGGGCCGCCAGCGCGCCGCCGGGATGGAAGATGCTGAAATCCTCCGACGAAAAGCCGCGCCGGCGAAGCAAGGCGATAGCCAGCGCATCGCCCAACGCCATCATCATCGTGGTCGACGTGGTCGGGGCCAGGTTCAGCGGGCAGGCCTCCGCCACCTCCGGCAGCCTCAGCGCGATATTCGCCTGGTCGCCCAGCGGGCTGTCCGGCCGGCCGGTGACGGCGATCAGCGTTTGGCCGAAGCGCTTGGCAAAGGTGATGATGTTGGCCAGTTCCGACGTGGTGCCGGAATTGGACAGTGCGATCACCAGATCGTCGCGCCCGATCATGCCCAGATCGCCATGGCTGGCTTCGGCGGCGTGCAGGAAGTGGGACGGCGTGCCCGTCGAGGCCAAGGTGGCCGCGATCTTGCGGCCGACCAGGCCGCTTTTGCCGACGCCGGTAACCACCGTGCGGCCCTTGGCGTTGTAGATCGCCTCGACGGCCGCCTCGAACGTGTCGTCGAGCATCGCGGCCACCGCCTGCAGCGCATCGGCCTCAAGTTGCAGAACCTCGACGCCGGCCTGCCTCGTTTCGCTATGGCTTTCGATCGCGTGCTTGTTGGTGGCGCCAACGGCCATTAGAAAACCCTCTTGGACACTGCGGGCGCGGCGGCGTCTTGATCCGCTAGATTATCGAATTTTGACCAATTAGTGGGCAAATATGTCCTCTTCGGGCCAGCCTGCCAGGTCTAAAGCGGCCCGCGTTGGCAAGAAATCAAAGCAAGATTCGGCCAGGTTCAGCCGATCTTCTCGTTCAAGCATTTGTTCCAGGCGCTCTTTCAACCGATGGAGATACAGTACGTCGCCGGCGGCGTAGCTCATCTGCTCGCGCGTCAGCGTCTCCGCACCCCAATCGGACGATTGCTGTTGTTTGGAGATGTCGACATCGATCAGGTCCCGGCAAAGGTCGCGCAGGCCGTGCCGGTCGGTAAAGGTGCGCACCAGCTTCGACGCGATCTTGGTACACCAGACCGGCCGGCAATCGACGCCCAGATAGGCCTTCAGCACCGCGAGATCGAACCGGGCGAAATGAAACAGCTTCAGCCGCTCGGCATCGCCCAAGAGACGGACGAGGTTTGGGGCGGCGTAGCTGTCCTGGCGCAGCTGCACCAGATGGGCCGCGCCGTCGCCGGCCGAAAGCTGCACCACGCACAAACGGTCGCGACCGGGGCGCAGGCCCATGGTTTCGGTATCGACGGCCACGACCGGGCCGAGATCCAAATCGTCGGGCAAATCGCCGACATGCAAGTTGATCGTACCGGATTGGGTCATCGCTGCTGCCACGTTTCCCTCGCCTGTGGTGCCAACGCCTTAATAGGCAACGCCCGCCGGTTCAGGCGGGTATTGAAGGGGGTGCGGCTGCGAAGAGGATGGTGCCCAGAAGAAGACTCGAACTTCCACGACCTTGCGGTCACAGGTACCTGAAACCTGCGCGTCTACCAATTCCGCCATCTGGGCTTCGCATCGTAAGGGCACGATACGTATTCACCTGGCCCCGGCTTGTCAACCGCCGCACGGGCGCTGGCGTGACGTTGATGCGCGTCACATGCACGGGTATCTGGGGCGGTTATCTGGGACGGGCGTCTGGCGAAATGCCGTGCGCTTCGATATAAGCGGCGAAGCAACCGTCGATCCTCGCCGATCGGCAAAGCCATTCGAAGAGGGCGTCTGCCATGGCCTACCGCGCCGATGTGCCAAAAACCGTGACGGTGGTGGGAGGGTCCGGCTTCATCGGCCGCTACATCGTGCATGATCTCGCCCAGCGCGGCTGGCGCGTGCGCGTTGCCGTGCGCAATACCGACCGGGCGTTGTTCCTGCGGCCGATGGGCGGTGTTGGCCAGATCGTGCCGATCTTCTGCAACATCCGCGACGATGCCTCGGTGGCTGCATCGGTCGCTGGATCGGATATCGTGATCAACCTGGTCGGCCTGCTCTACGAACGCGGCCGCCAGACCTTTGCCGCCGCCCATTCCGAGGGGGCGCCGCGCGTCGCACGCCTGGCCAAAGAGGCGGGCGTCGGCCGTATGATCCATGTTTCCGCGGTCGGCGCGCTCAGGACCTCGCCCTCGAAATACGCCAAGACCAAGGCCGAGGCCGAGGAAGGCGTGCTGGCGGCGTTTCCCGAGGCGACGATCCTGCGGCCCTCAATCGTGTTCGGGTCCGAGGACGGGTTCTTCAACCTGTTCGCGCGGCTGTCGCGCTACGCGCCGGCGCTGCCGCTGATCGGTGGCGGCAAAACCCGGTTCCAGCCGGTCTATGTCGGCGACGTTGCGGCCGCCGTGATGGCTTGTCTGGACGATCCGAAGACCGAAGGGCAGACGTTCGAGCTTGGCGGCCCGAAGGTCTACAGCTTCAAGGAACTGATGGCCCTGATCCTGAAGGAAACGCGGCGCAAACGGGCCCTGGTCTCGGTGCCCTGGGCGATCGCGAAGCTGCAAGGCACGTTCCTCGGTATGATGCCCAAGCCGCTGCTGACCCGCGACCAGGTCGTGCTGCTGCAGTCCGACAATGTGGTCGCTGAAGACGCCAAGACCCTGGCCGATCTCGGCATCGAGGCGACGCCGGTCGAAACGATCGTGCCGACCTATCTGGATAAGTACCGGGTCGGTGGGCGTTATGCGACCAGCGGTCTGGCGTCGGACAACGGGTCGGGCGCCTAAGAACTCACGCGAACGAGGGATCGACGCATGCGCGGGTTAAGCTGGGGCATCGCGGCCATCTGGAGCCTGATTTGCTGGGGCGGCTATGGCGTCGTCAGCCTGATCGCCTGGATCTTGACGACGATCGGGCTGACCTCCGTGCCCATCCTGGGCTGGCTGATCAGCTTCATTCTGGGTTTGGGCGTGTGGATCATCGTCGCGGTCTGGCTGATCGGCCTGGCGTTTATCCTACTGGTGCGTCGGGCGTAAGGGCCTTGGCCAGGAAGGGCAGGCTTTCGTCCATCCGGTAATCGATGCTGGAATGGGTGCCGTCGAATTCCTGGTATTCGTGGTCGATGCCTAGATCGTTCAGCCTGCGGTGCATGCGCCGTGCGCCGTAGAGCAGGTTGTACTGGTCACGCGTGCCGCAATCGATGAACAGGGCCTTCAGCGCCTTTAGCTTGTCGGCATGGCGGTCGACCATGGCCAGCGGGTCCCAGGCCAGATGGTTGGCCCAGCGATCCTGGATGAACTCGCACGTGTCGAGGGTCACCGGCAGGCGAATGCCCAGGAAGGCGTCCGGGTCGGGGTCGTACGTCGCCGCCATGGCCAGCACCATCAGGGCGTGAATGTCATCGCCGGACGGGTTCTGGTTTTCCTCCAACGCCGTCATGAACGCCTCGATCGAGCCATGCTTGGCGACGGCGCGCACGGTGTTGGGCATATCCGCCGCGAACAGCAGGTCAAAGCCCATATCGCCGGAATGGCAGGCCGCGGCGGCCCAGAACGTGCCGCCATGGCGCAGCGCATGCACGATCGCGCCATAGCCGCCCGAGCTTTTGCCGAACACGCCGCGCCGATCTTGCCCGCCACAGCCGTACTCGCCCTCCACCAGCGGCACGGCCTCTTGCAGCAGATAGTCCTCCCACGGACCCATCGCGATGGAGTTGATGTACTGATTGCCGCCCAGACGGGTGAAACAGTCCGGGAAGGCGACGACGACCGGCGGCATCTTCTCCTCCGCGATCAGCCGGTCCAGCCGCTGGGGCACGTTTTCGGAGAAGTTCTTCCAGTTCGTATGGCCGTACCCGCTGCCGGTAAAGCCCACCAGGTCGACGAGCAGGGGCAGCCCGGCCCCGTCATGCCCCGCCGGCACGTAGACATCGATGCCGCGCCGTGCCGGATCGCCCAGCATGTTGGCGCCCAGAAGCGTGCTGTCGCACCACAGCCGATGGACGGTTCCGGTCGGTAGGTCGTGACGGTGGCGCATTGCCGGACTCCTGACGTCGCTTAGGCGTAGATGAGATAGAGGAGAAGCAGGCCGAGGGCCACGCGGTAGACCACGAAGGGCGTGAAGCTGGCCCGCTTCAGCCAGGCCATCATGGCGGCAATGGCGATCAGCGCGGCGACGAAGGCCAGCGCCCCGGCGATCAGCGCGTCGAGGGTCAGCCGGGTGTCGCCGGCACGTGCCAGATCGACGCCCGCCAGCGTTCCGGCGCCCAAAATGGCCGGAATGGACAGCAGGAGCCCGAAGCGCGCCGCCTCGCGCCGTTGCAGTCCCAGAACCCGGCCGGCCGTCATCGTGATGCCCGACCGGCTGGTGCCCGGGATCAGGGCGAGACACTGGGCCAGGCCGACGAACAGCGCGCCGCCATAGCTCATCTCGCCGACCCGCCCTGTCGCCGGAAACAGACGATCGGCGGCGCCCAGCAGGATGCCGAACCCGATGGTGGCCCAGGCGATGATCTCGACATTGCGAAAGATGTCCGGCCCAAAGCGATGCAGCGCCGCGCCGGCGATGACCACGGGGATCGAGGCAACGATGACCTGCGCCGCCAGACGCGCCCCTTCCCGGCGACGGCCGCTGAGCAGGCCGACAAGGCCCACGATCATGTCGACGACATCGCGCCGGAAATAGATCAGGACCGCCAGCAAGGTGCCGACATGAACGGCGACATCGATCAGCAAGCCCTGATCGTCCCAGCCGGTGAAGTAGGGCACCAGCACCAGATGGGCGCTGGAGCTGATCGGCAGGAATTCCGTGATCCCTTGGACCAGCGCGAGAACAAGAAGTTGTAGCAGCGGCAAGGGTGGTCATCCGATCACGGGCGGGATCGACTATATAGCATCTCGGCAAGTCGACGGACCACTAGGGATAGAAGACAACGGCCGACGGTAGATAGTCCCCATTCGGACCTAACTGGACAATGATCGACTGTCGCGCCGTCGGGGCGATATCGTTGGTGCGCCATATAAGTCAGTATTTCTGACATATATGATCGATTCCGCTGGCGTTTTCGGTCGAGGCCGTCTAATAATCGTTGCGAACCCCGCCTGGCACCCCTGCCGGCGGGGTTTGTCAGCAGCGGCCGATCAGACGATCGATACCGGGGACGGAGCGACGCCATGACCGACAAAATGCTGCAATTCGTGCATACCGAAAGCCAGATGCCACAAAAGCGTCCGGCCGACGTTCGGCGTGACGATTGGCAGGAAGTCTACGCAGAATATGCCCGCACGAAGGCGGAGGAGCAGGCCTCGCGCTGTTCGCAATGCGGCATACCCTTCTGCCAGGTCCATTGCCCGCTGCAAAACAACATTCCCGATTGGTTGATGCTAACGGCCGAGGGCCGGCTGGAGGAGGCCTACGAGGTCTCGTCCGCGACCAACAACATGCCGGAGATTTGTGGCCGCATCTGTCCGCAGGACCGGCTGTGCGAAGGCAATTGCGTGATCGAACAGGCCGGGCACGGCACGGTCACGATCGGCTCTATCGAGAAATACATCACCGACACCGCGTGGGAGAAGGGCTGGGTCAAGCCGGTTCAGCCGATGGCGGAACGCGACCAGTCGATCGGCATCATCGGCGGCGGGCCGGCCGGCATGGCGGCGGCGGAGGAAATGCGCCGGCAGGGCTATCAGGTACATATCTACGACCGCTACGACCGGATGGGCGGCCTGATG
>JBCDFV010000083.1:0-11863 GCA_039177555.1 Pseudomonadota bacterium
GCGGCCTGCAAGATCTCCGGCAGGTCCCGGGCGGTCAGGCCGGCGACCCAGTGCAGCGCGGTGCCGGCCGTCAGGAAGGGCGAAACCACGATCACCTCGTCGCCGAATGGAGCCGCCATCGTATAGGTCGACCGCGGCGGGGCCGCCTCGGCCAGGGACATGACGGCGGCGACCCAACCGGTCGTGCCGAGATAGGCGTAAGGCCGGCCATGGCTATCGGCATGGGCGCCCCAGGTCGCGGCGGCTGCATCGCCGGCACCGGTCAGCACCGGCAAACCGCCGGGCAGGCCCAGGGCGTCGGCCGCCTCGTCGGTCAGGTGCCCGCCAATGGCGTCCGCCGGCCGGATCTCAGGCAGGTGCTCGCGGTCGAGGCCGACCGCCGCGATCACCTCCGGCAGCCATTGACGCCGGGCGAGATCCATCATGCCTGTGGTGGTCGCCGTCGTTGGATCGATCACGGCGGCGCCCGTCAGCCGCTGCACGACCACGTCCTTGGCGCCGAAATGAAACCGAGCGACCCGTTCGGCCAGATCCGGCCAATGACCGCGAAACCAGCGGATCTTGAAAACGCATTGGGCGTTGTCAGCCCGATTGCCGATGGCTTGTTCAAAATCGTCCGGCAGATCCGCCTGCCAGGCGCGTCTGAGATCGGTCGTGACCCGCGCGTCGGAATAGAGCATCGCCGGCATCAGAGCCCGCCCCTGCCGGTCGACCGCGATCAGGTTCTGCATGGACCCTGTCAGGACCAGGGCCTGCAAACCTTCGCCAGGCTCGAGCGCACGCACGGCCTCGATGCAGGCCCGCCACCAGTCGTCCGGGTCCTGCTCCGCCGCGCCGTCGGCCGCCGTTTGCGTCGGGTAGGGGCAGACATGCTGCGCCAACGGGTCGCCGGCGGCCGAAAACAGCACCGCCTTCAGGGCGGAACTGCCGACATCCATGGCAATGATTGTCTGCTCAGGCAATGCCCGGACCCTCCGCTAGGCACAGTTGCTCGCCGCCATTGGGCGCTAAAAACTGTCCCGATGCCAGCCCAATGCGCCACTCTATCGCCTATCAAGGCGCGATTCGCCAAATCGAAGCCGCAGCCAATTGGCGGCCCGACGCTGACTTGGGCCGCCTGACTAGCCTGGAGCGTTCAAGGTTTCGCCCTGAAGGGCGACCGAGGCGGCATAGGCATCCGTCGACGCGTCGATGATGTAAAACGTGCCGTAACGCCTTTCGGCGCATCTGACCTGCACGGGGTCGGCATCGCCGTGCTTTGGCGGAACGATAAGAACCTGTCGCAGGGGCACATCGATGCCGATGCCCAGCGCCTTCATCACCGCCTCCTTGCGTGTCCAGTTCTTCAGAAAAAGAGCCGGCTGGCGGGCCGCGGGCGCCTGGGTGAGGTCTTCCAGTTCAGCGGGAACCATGGTCAGACGGGCAAGGTTCTCGACGTCCTCCAACGGCCGGATGGTTTCGACATCGACCCCCAGCCGGCCTTCATCGGCGAAGGCGATCAGCGACCAGGGATAGCTGTGGCTGACGTTGAACGCGCGATAGACCTCGTCGCCAAAGCTCACATACGGCTTTTTGCGTTCGTCGCGGCGGACGGACAGCCGATGAGGGTCGGCCTGCAATCGATCGGCGACCAGCAGCTTGAGGCAGGCGCGGGTTATGGCTGATTCCAGCCTGTTTTGACGACGCGAAAGCTGTGCCGCGGTCTGCAGTTCTTGTGCCGACAAAAGAGGGCTTAAGAGATCCTCGTAAGGTTCGAGAAGATCGATCCGGAGTTGGTAAAGGTCGGTGTCGAACGGAAGCGTGACGCGCTTAACCGCCCCGGCGACCCCGAAGGGCCCCTCTTCGACAGTTCTAACCAAACCCTCCGCCATGCCTCACCAAACTGCGTAACCCCTTCGTGCCGACGGCCGCCCCACAGCTATTACGCCTGTTTTCTCACAAGCACTCAACCTATCATTTACTGCGAGTCTCAAAACGAATTACGACAAATCGTAGACATCGGATCAACATTTACGCAACCACATGATTTTTCATCTTTTAATACTCTCTCGAAGGCAGTCTAAATTTATAATTGTACTCAAGTAACGCCATCCACGAACAACCAGTCTGGCTGTCAGGATGAGGCAGATTTGCGATCGCCCAGACATCGAGATAGAGGCATAGTGCAAGCACCTCAAACCAAGGATTCGACATGGATACGATTAGCGGCGTCTGGGCTGCCACACTGACACCTTTTGACCAAAACGGCCAACCGGACGCCGACCTGGCGGTCGCGCAAGGGCGCTTTCTGTTGGAAAATGGCTGCGACGGCTTGGGCGTTCTGGGCACCACGGGGGAGGCCAATTCAATCGGCCTGGCCGCCCGCCAGCGCCTGATCGGCGACCTGGCAAAGGCGTTGTCGCCCGAAAGCCTCTTGGTCGGCACCGGGGCCTGCGCGCTGGACGATGCGATATCGCTGACACGGACCGCGCTGGACGCCGGGATCAACCGTGTCCTGGTCTTGCCGCCCTTCTTCTATCGTCCGGCGGACCCGGAGGGGGTTTTGGACTTTTTCGACCGGCTGATCGAAGGCTCCGGATCCCCATCGCTGAGGCTTTATCTGTACAACTTCCCGCAACTGACCGGGTTTGCGTTTCCGGTCGACTGGGTGCGCCGCTTGAAGGATCGGCACGGCGACATCGTGGCCGGGCTGAAGGACAGTTCGGGCGATTTCGAGTCCATGCGCGGCTTCACCGCGGTGCCCGACTTCGCGGTGTTCGCGGGCACCGAGGCCTACCTGTTGGACATTCTGAAAGAAGGCGGCGTCGGCTGCATCTCCGCCACCGCCAACATCACGTCTGCCGGCTGTCAGGCCGTCTACCAGGCCTGGCGCAACGGCCCGGCGGACCGCGCGGATGAGTTGCAGGACGCGCTAACGCAGCAGCGGATGGCCATTCAGGCCCACCCGATGATCCCGGCGGTGCGCGCACTCACCGCCGCACGCACCGGCGACGAACGCTGGCGTACCCCACTGCCGCCCCATCGCGCCTTGCCATCGGGCGCGGCCGCCGACTTGGCCGCCAGCCTGTTCGGCAGCCAAGCGGCGTAGAAGGTGGGCCGTACGGTACGCGACGCGACGGCACGGTAGCGTCTTGGCAAGCCCCCTTGAAAACGCGCTGGCGCTGGTCGACGAGGCCGGCGCCGCCGCGCTTGCCGCCGATGGCCCGGAAAGCGCGCTTCGGGCCATCGTGCAGCGCTGCTACGACACGCTGGGCGACCGCGACGCGCACCTGCGGCCGGATGCGCTGAAACCGGGCGAGACGCAGTATTTCGTCGCGGGCGCCTTCATGATCAGCCCGGACGGCGCCTATCACATGCTGGTCGGCAATGTGAACTTTCCGCCCGACCAGGAACGGCTGATGATCCCGATCGCGGAGGGCAATCCCGGCTGGGTGGTGCACAACCGGTCCAAGCTGATCCTGGCCAACACCGACGAGCATGGCGACTTTCGCCAGTACCTGAAGACCTCGCGCATGGGCTCGTCGATCTACGCGCCCCTCTTCTGGCGTGGCGAGATCATAGGCCAGCTTGCCGTGGCGGCGCAGGCGCGCTGGACCATGCGGCAAGCGGATCTCGACGTTCTGGTCGCCTGCGCGCACATCGCGTCGGCCTGCTGGGTCGCCCATGGCGGGCCTGAATGGCTGAACGCTATCTACCCGCCGGACAATGCCTGGCGGATCGACGAACGGCGGCTGGATCAGGTTTAGGCTGCGCTGCGCAGCGCCACGCCGACAGACAGCAGGTAACCATCCGAATAGGGCGACCCGACAAGCTGAATGCCGGCCGGCAGGGTGCCCGGCTCCGCCGGCCAAGGGATCGCCAGTGCCGGACACCCGGCGGCGTTGGCCAGGGCGGTCAGGTCGGCCTGGTTCACGGGCACGGGCGCACCATGGCGGAACGCGGTCTGCGGCGCGGTCGGCAGGATAAGCGCGTCGACACCGTTGAGAGCCTGGCGCGCCGCGTGGCCGACGTTGCGCAAAAGGTGGTACGACCCGGCTAGACGCGCGGCCGAGGCGCGAGCGCCGTAGTCGAGAAACCCACGGAACTCCGGCGAGAACCCGTCCGCATCGCGCGCCAGCGCGTCGGCCAACAGGAAGGCACCCTCGGCCTCGACCGCCAGCAGCCCGGCCCGGCGCAGCTTGCCCGGCTGCCAGCCCGGAATGTCGATGGGCCGAACCGTCGCGCCGCCCTTCTCAGCAGCGGCGAGAGCGGCCGCGTACGCCTCCGCCACCGCCGGCTCCAGCGGAACCTCGTCGAGCGCCGTCGGTCGGCCGAGCACCACGCCGGCGAGACCGGTGCCGTGGCGAAACCCGACCGACCAGTCGTCCGGCGGCGCATGGCTCGACGGATCGTCGTTGACCGGACCTGCGATAACGGAAAGCCCGGCGGCCAAAAGGGCGGGCGTATCGGCCAACAGCCCGATCGTGTCCAATGACCAGCTTAAGTGCAGAAGCCCGGTCTGGGCGACCAGCCCCGCCGTCGGCTTCAGGCCCCAGACGCCGCAATAGGCGGCCGGAATGCGGACCGATCCCATGGTGTCGGTGCCCAGCGTGAGGGGTGCGATGCCGGCCGCCACCGCCGCCGCCGAGCCGCCGCTGGACCCGCCGGGCGTATGGTCCGGCGCCAGCGGGTTGGCACAGCGGCCGAAGACCGGGTTGTCGGTGGTCGCCCCCAACGCCCCTTCATGCATGTTCAGCTTGCCGAGGATGATCGCACCGGCGGCACGCAGCCGGGCCACGACATGGGCATCGGCCCGGGCGATGCGATCGCGAAACGCGCCGATGCCCGCCGCGCTCGGCAACCCCTCGACATCGATGTTGTCCTTGATCGCGACCAGGATGCCGTCGAGCGGTCCGTGGGATCGCCCGTCATCATGGCGCTGGTCGCTCGCCTTGGCGTCGGCGATCGCCCGATCCGCGTCCAGTGCCACGAAGATGTGCCACTGATCGTTGACGGCTGCGATCCGCGCCAGCGCCTCGCGGACGCGTTGTTCGACCGGTCCGGAAGTGCTCATCGGCCCTGCTGTCGCTCGTCGATCAGCCGGATCGGCTTTTGCCGTCGTTCGATCTGGGTGACCTCCGCCAGCCCGCCGGGCGCGGCAAGCGTGACCTTGATCTCAACGCCCAGGCGCGTGCGCAGCAGGGTTTCGTAGGCATCGGTCGGCCGGTCGAGCGGGCCGGTCGTCTCGATCGTAACCGTCATCTCGTCCCTGCCGTCGATGCGGCCGACATGGCAGACGAACTCGCCATTCAGATCATCATGCTGTTCCGTCAGGATGGCGCCGATGCCGGTCGGATAGATGTTGATGCCGCGCAGCTTGACCATGTTGTCGCTGCGGCCGAGGAAGCCGGCGATGCGGCGCAGGCTAAGGCCCATGGGCGAGGCGTCGGTCAGGAAGCGCGACACGTCATGGGTGTTGAAGCGGATGATCGGGAAGATGTCGGTCTTGAACAGGCAGGTGCAGACCATGTCCCCGGCCTCGCCGTCCGGCACGGATGCGCCGGTCTCAACGTCCAGGATTTCCAGCAGTTGCGCGTCTTCCTGCACGTAGAGCCCGGACCGGTCCGGCCCCTCACCCGCGATAGCGCCCGTGTCGCCGACGCCGTACCAGTCGAAGACCTCCGCCCCGCCCCAGGCCTCGGACATTGAGGCGTGGCTTTCGGCACCGAGATGGCCGCTGATGATCCGGATCGGGATGTCGACCCCGGGCTGCAGCCCGGCCTCGCGCGCCACCTCGGCCAGGCGGCGGATGAAATCGCCGAAGCCGATCAGCGCGGTCGCGCCAAAATCGCGCATCAGGGCGACCTGGTTGGCCGAGCGGGTTTCGACGCCCGTACCGGCCGTCAGCATCTGGGCGCCGACCCAGCGCGTTACGGCCTCGCGCACATAATGCCCGCCATTGACCATGCCATGGCCGTAGACGGAGTGGATCACGTCGTCCCGCGTGATGCCCTGCAGCGCATAGAAGCGGGCAAGCAGCAGGTTCTGGATTTCGCGGCTGCGCGGCCCGAACAACAGCGGTTGGGGCTTGCCGGTGGTGCCGCTGGTGGTCTGGAAGATTAGGGGCGGACGGTCGCCCTCCGCATAAGTGTCCAGCCCATCGAAATCGCCGATCGGCGGATGGGCCTCGACCGAGGCCATCAGATCGGCCTTGGAATAGGCCGGCAGCTTGGCGATGTCTTCCACCGACGCGATATCGCCCGGCTCCAGCCCCGCACCGCCCCAATGGCGCCGGTAAAACGGCACCCGCCAGGCAAACGCCATCGCCTCCAGAAAGCGGCGGTTTTGGATCGCCCACAGTTCGTCGCGGCTTAGCCGGGCGAACCGGTCCGCGAAGTCGGCTGGCCGGCCGTAGTCGGCGATCAGCGACGGATAGTCGACGGCCTGAAAATAGTCCAAGGCTTCAATGTCCCTTTAGTTCGGCCCGTCGGCGAGTGCGGTCAGCAGCGCCTGAAGCGGCTTGCCGTCGCCGAGGCCCAGCGCGGCATCGATGGTTCGGTCCTGGCGCCCCGTCGACCAGCCCGCCGCGCCGAGAAGTTGGCGGGCCTTCACCAGTCGTCCGGCCTCGTCGAACGGGTTTTCCGGATCGCCCAACGCGTCGGCAACCGAGGTCGTTTTTCGATCGCCGTCCTTCAGCCGGACATCGATCGCGGCGCCGAAATGGGCCGGGTAGACCGCGTCGAAGCCGTCGTCAACCGCGAGCGTAACGCGATCTCGCAGCGCTGCCAGATCCGCCCGCTGGTAGGCCGCAGGTTCGAAGTGCGCCAGCGTCGGCTTGCCCTCAGCCAACACCACCGCGACGGCGTGCTGAAGGCTGAACTTGGCCTCGACGGTTGTGTTCGGATGCGCGCGGTCGCAAAACCGCACCGCGTCGCCGTAGGTTCGCACGCTGACGGCCTCGACCGCGGCGGGGTCGACCTCGCCGAGCGCCAGGGTCGCGTCGATCACGGGATGGGCATGGCGGCAGGCGGGCCAGGGCTTGAAGCTGACATCCCAGATCTGCCAGGCGGCCTCCGGCGCCGCCACCACGTCCATCGGGTCGCCGTCCGGGCAGGTCGCGGCGAAAAAGCCCTGGGGGCCTTCCAGGATGGTCGCCGGCCCGGTGAAGCCGCGCGCCGCCAGGCTGGCCGCGGTGACGCCGGACCAGGCGGCATGGGCGTTGTGCATCGGCTTGGTCATGACCGGCTCGTGCCGGCACTGCCAAAACCCGGCCGACTGGGTGCCGGCATTGCCAAGCGCGCTGACCAGCTGTCCGTCGTCCAGGTCGAGCAGCGACCCGGCGGCCGCCGTCGCGCCGAAGGCCCCGCAGGTGCCGGTGTTGTGAAACATGGCGTAATGGCCCGGACCCACCGCGCGGCCCAGGCGGATCATCGCCTCGTAGCCGCGCACGATGGCGTCGAGCAGGCCGGTGCCGGACGCGTCGACATCCCGGGCGACCGCCAGGGCGGCGGGCATGATGACCGGGCCGGGATGCAAGAGCGCGGTGCGGTGAACGTCGTCCATCTCCAAGACCGCGCCCAGGCCACCGACCCCGAACGCCGTCATGGCCGGCCCGGCCTGAGTGGATGGCAATAGGCCGTCACGACCAAAACGGTCCGCGACCTCGGAGAACAGCAAACGCCCGGCCTCGGTATCGCGGCCGATTGCCGTGCACGCGATCCAATCGACCAGGTGCCAGGACGCGCGCACCCGGTCCGCATCCGACACCTTCCGGCGCAGGATGGGGCACAGACGCTGGGTGACGCTGTGCTCACCCCGCCGATCGATCGCCTGTGAAACGCCCATCTGCACCCTTGGAAATTTGTCCGGACATATTTTACTGTTCACGAGAGACCTGGCAACCGTGACGGAGAGGGGATGGCCCAGCGCAGGCACGCACCGGTTGAGCAGGGCGAGCAACGGTCGACCGCCATTGCGGTGCCGGTATTCCGTCGCCACGTCAGCTATGCACACGAAGTCCGGCACAGGCGACGGGCCAGGGGGACAGAATGCTGAACGTCACCACCGACAGTGACGCCTTGCCGCGCTATCATCGGCTCAGCAACGTGCTGCGCCAACGCATCGAGGCCGGCGTCTACGAGGTGGGCGCGCTGCTACCGACGGAAAGCGAGCTGTGCGGCGAATTCAACGTCAGCCGCTATACCGTGCGCGAGGCGCTGCGCCGACTGACCGAAAGCGGGCTGTTGCAACGCCGCCAAGGGTCGGGCAGCCAGGTCATCGCGCGCGAGCCGCAGGCCGCCTTCGTCCAATCCATGCGGTCGCTGTCGGGCCTGTTCCAGTACGCCACCGACACGCGTTTCGACATAAGATCGATCGAGAAGGTGAAGAACGACAGCGAGCTGGTCGGTTTTCTGGGCGGCCAGCCGAGGCGCCGCTGGCTGAAGGTCGAGGCCGTGCGCAACGAGCCGGACGGCAACGCGCCGATCTCGTTCACCCGCGTGTTCATCAACGGCCAGTTCGCCGGCCTGGCGCCCAAGCTGGCCGAGCAAGACGGGCCGTTCTACAGCCTGATCGAGGCCGAATACGGCGAGGTTGTCACCACGGTCTGGCAGGACATCACGGCGGAGCCCATGCCGTCGGCCATCGGTGAAATCCTCGGCTGTGAGCCCGATGTCTGGGCCGTGCGGGTCGTGCGCCGTTACATCGGCGAGAACGACAAGCAGCTACAGATCTCGATCAACTATCACCCGGCCGACCGATTCAGCTATTCGATGCAGCTTCGCCGGGGTGGTTAGCCACGGCCCGAGGCCGAAGCGATTTGTGAGGCGTCGAAGCCCACGTCGCTCAGCAACTCCTCGGTATGCTGGCCCAGCCCGGGCAGCGCGGGATCGATGCGGCCGGGTTCGTCCTGGAACTTGATCGGGATGCCGATATGGAGGTTGCCGTCCGCGTCGCGCACCAGCATCTCGCGCGCCGCCGCTTGCGGCTGGTGGAATGCCTCCTTCAGGTTCAGCACCGGTGCGGCGCAGACATCCTTGTCGGCCAGCCAGGCCTCCCACTCCGCCCGCGTGCGCTGGGCGAAGGTGTCGCGCAGGAACGCCTTCACCGGCTCCTGCCCCGGCCCCGGCGGCCCCGTGGCGATGTCGATCAGATCGGGCCGGTCCAGCGCGGTCAGCAGGTTGCGTACGAATTTGGCCTCAACCCCACCCAGCGCGATATGGCCGCCATCGGCCGTGGGATAGATCGAATAGAAGGCATAGCCGCCGAAGGACCGCTCCTGCTTGACCACCGGTGGACGATCCTCGGCAAAGACCGGGCCGGTGACGTTGGGCAGCCAGGCCATGGTCGCGTCCATCATCGACAGGTCGATATGGTCGCCCTTGCCCGTCGTGTGGCGGCGGTGCAGCGCCATGAGGATGCCGCTTAGCGCCATCAGCGAGCCGGCGAGGTCGGCGACCGGAATGTGCGGGTTGGTCGGCTGGCCGTCACTGCCCAGGTTCAGGCTTACCACGCCGGCCATGGCCTCAATGGCCAGATCGTGCGCCGGGCGGTTGCGTTCAGGGCCGGTCTGGCCGAAGGCGGCGATCGAGGCATAGATCAGGGCCGGATTTCGGGCCGATACCGCCTCGTAGCCAACGCCCAGCCGGTCGACCACGCCGGGCCGGAACGCCTCAACCATGACATCCGCCGTCTCGGCCAGGCGCAGCAGCGCCTCGCGGCCCAACGGGTCCTTCAGGTTCAGGACGACGCTTTTCTTGCCGCGATGGGTGTTGCGAAACCAGACGCTGTCGCCGCCGGCGCGGTAGCCGACATTGCGCACCGGCTCGCCCTCGCCCGGCGGTTCGACCTTGATCACCTCCGCCCCGTGATCGGCCATCATCATGGTCAGGTGCGGCCCGGGCAGGAACAGCGACAGGTCGATGACCCGGATGCCTTCAAGCTTCATGGCCGGCTACACCGCACCGTCTTGACGCAAGGCCGCGATTTCGCCGGCCGAATAGCCGACCTCCGCCAACAGGGCGTCGGTATCGGCGCCGAGCGCCGGCCCGGGCCGTGCGGCCACGCGCTTGCCGTCCAGCAGGATCGGGTTGGCCAGCACCTTGAAGCCGGGTTTCATGGGATGGTCGAAGGTGCCGATGCCGCCGCGTTCGCGTAAGTAAGGATTGTCCAGCGCGCCGGTAAAATCATAGACCGGGGCGACCGGCACCTGCCCCATCAGGATCGCCATCCATTCGGCGGTCGGCTTCGTGATCAAAACCGCGTCAAGACGCTCCGCCAAGGCATCGCGGTTGGCGCGGCGGTCGGCGAAGCCGGCGAAGCGCGGATCGTCAAGAAGTTCCGGGCAGCCCAGCAACTCACACAGCCGGCGCCAGAACTTGTCCAGCACGCACATGATGAAGATGTGGCCGTCGCTGGTCGGGAACATCTCGCACGGGACGACCGAGGGATGACCCGAACGCGGGCGGGCGTTCGTCACCGTGCCCTCATTCAGGTACCAGGTCGCCGGATAGCTCATCTGATGGATGGCGACGTCGTAGAGCGTAACGTCCACGTCCCTGCCCTTGCCGGAACGCGCGGCGCCGAAAAGCGCGGCGGTCAGGGCGAACGCCGTGGTCAGGCCGGTCATGAAATCGACGATCGACAGGCCCATGCGGGTCGGCAGCCCGTCCGGCTCGCCGGTCACGGACATGAAGCCGGCCTCGGCCTGCATCAGATAGTCGTAGGCCGGCCGCCCCGCCCGGTCATCCATGCGGCCATAGCCGGACAGATGGGCGCAGACGATCGACGGCTTGACCGGAGACAAATGGTCATAAGTCAGGCCCAGCTTGCCCGGCAGGTCGCCGCGCAGATTGTTGATCACCGCATCCGCACCCTCGACCAGCCGGTGCAGCACCGCCTGGCCCGACGGGTGGCGCAGGTTCAAGGTCAGGCTGCGCTTGCCGAGATTGAAGGTCTGGAAGAAATGGCTGTCATTGTCGCCCAGGAAATGGGGGCCGGACTGGCGGGCGCTGTCGCCGCCCGTGCCGTCCACCGGCGGCGTTTCGATCTTGATGATCTCCGCCCCCATATCCGCCATGTACATGGTGCCGAACGGCCCGGCGCCGTACTGTTCGGCGGCCAGGATGCGCACCCCAGCCAGCGGCAGATCGTCCGTCGCGGTGTCGGTCACACGGGGTGCCTTTCGACAAGCTGCTTGGCGATGATGATGCGCTGGATTTCGTTGGTGCCCTCGCCGATGCACATCAGCGGCGCGTCGCGGAAGTACCGCTCGATCGGGTATTCCTTGGAATAGCCATAGCCGCCATGGATGCGCATGGCCTCCAGCGAGTTTTCCACCGCGGCCTCCGACGCGAAATACTTCGCCATGCCGGCCTCCATGTCGCAGCGCTCGCCTTTGTCGTAGGCGCGCGCGGCGTCGTAGGTCAGCAGTCGCGCCGCCTGCAGCCGGGTCGCCATCTCGCCCAGCTTCAACTGAATGGCCTG
The DNA here is from genome assembly GCA_039177555.1 of Pseudomonadota bacterium. Taxonomy (GTDB): domain Bacteria; phylum Pseudomonadota; class Alphaproteobacteria; order DSM-16000; family Inquilinaceae; genus JANQGH01. Next base: position 11,464 of record JBCDFV010000083.1, read on the forward strand.
GTGCTGGCAGATCGGCTTGCCGAAGGTCTTGCGGATCTGCGAATAGCTGACGCTGTCCATCAAGGCCGCCGAGGCGATGCCGCAACCGCGCGCGGCGATGTTGATGCGGCCAAGTTCCAGACCCGACAGGGCGGCTTGCAGACCCCTACCCTCGGTCCCGCCGAGCAGCTTGTCGGCACTGATGCGATAGTTCTCGAAGATCAGCTCGGCACTGTCGATGCCCTTGTAGCCCATCTTTTCCAGCTTCTTTGAGACCGTGAAGCCGTCGCCCTTCTCGGCGATGAACATGGACATGCCCTTGTGCCTCGGCTCGGCCTCCGGGTCGGTCTTCACCAACAGTGCGAAGCACGAGCCGTAAATGCCGTTTGAGATCCAGGTCTTGGTGCCGTCAATGACGTAA
>JBCDFV010000084.1:0-11704 GCA_039177555.1 Pseudomonadota bacterium
ACTGCAGCGTGGTTTCGCGCTTGATCCTTTCGATCGTTTCCAGCGTCTTTTCGCGGGTCGATCCACCCGCCCCATAGGTCACGGAGACGAAGTCGGGGTGCAGCGGCGCCAGCCTTTCCAGGGTGGTCGCCAAGGTGGTTTCCATGCCCGGCGTCTTGGGCGGAAAGAACTCAAAGCTGACGATCGGTTCGCGGCTGGTGGCGGCAATGGCGTTGGACATGGCTCAGGCAACCTCTCCGCTGTCGCGCAGGTTGGGGTCGGGCGCTGCCGTGACGCGGGGCAACGGCTTCAGTTCCGCGCTTTGGCGGCGTTTCGCGTTCCACAGCAGCACGGTCAAGCGGTCGCCCGGCAGGGCCAGGGGATCAGCCGCGTCGAAGCCGGTTTCGGCAAGCCATCGCCCCATATCCGCAAGGTCGAACCCAAGCCAGCGATGGGCATGATCCTCGCGCAAACCATCCAGATCATGGCGGGCGAAATCCGCGATCAACAGCCGCCCGCCCGGCTTCAGGACGCGGGCCGCCTCGGCCAGCGCCTCGGCTGGCCGGTCGATATAGTGCAAGACCTGATGCATGATCGCGACGTCCATGCTGGCGGCCGCCAAGGGCAGCGCCAGAACATCGCCCTGGCGCACCTGGCAGTGTTTCAGCCCCGCCCGGTCCAAACCGGCGCGGGCGAGGGCCAGCATTTCGCGCGACTGGTCGATGCCGACGGCCCGGTCGGCACGATCCGCCGTGATCGACAGCATGCGGCCGGTGCCGGTGCCGAGATCGACCAGGTTGCCGACCCGTCCGGACGGCAAGGCGTCGCACATGGCGCGTTCGACCCGTTCGTCGTCCACATGCATACGGCGCAGCTCATCCCAATGATCGGCGTTTGCCCGGAAGTACGCCGCCGCCCGTTCGGCCCGCGCGCGCCGGATCGCGTCGTGTCGCACCCGGTCTGAAAGAACCTGGCTGTCGTCGGCCGGCAACAGCGCGGTCAGCGCTTCGGCAAGCCGCCCGCCCTGGTCCCGATCGGCCAGCCGGAAATAGGCCGAGGTGCCCTCGCGATGACGCTCCAACAGGCCCGCATCGCACAGCAGCTTCAAATGCCGAGAGACGCGCGGCTGGCTCTGGCCGAGGATCTGGGTCAGTTCGCTGACCGTCAGCTCGCCATCGGCGCACAACGCCAAGATGCGCAAGCGCGTCGGTTCGGCGGCGGCCTTCAGGCCATTCAGCAACATATCCACGTCGGCAGCCCCGTCTTGCTGTCGAAGGAGCGGGACTCTTACGGCAACACGGATATGATTTCCAGAAAAATATAAAGATATGTTTATGAAAGACCTGATTGGCCGCGCATGTGTCGCGATACCGGACCTTGGCGGACACATTCTTGCCGCCAATGCCCCTCAGATCGCTTCTTTTGCTCATTGTGACCGCTGCCACACCCCAAAGCAGACGGATTAGCTAGACACTGTTGGGATTGGCACTAGAGTTGCCGCCGCACTCAGGCGAACGGTAATGTCCTGAAAGATCAGTGAATCGCGGGCTGGATTGAGAACAGGCATGACACATCGCACCCGACATCTCATGCGCCGAGGCGCGCGCGCGACCGCCGCGGGATTGCTGTGCGGTCTGACCGTGGGCTGCGCCGCACCGCAGGCCCAGGTTGCCGACGCGGGCGAGGTCTACGACCCGCTGGAGCCGGTCAACCGGGTCATCTTCGACTTCAATACGGCCGTGGACGACGTCATCCTGGAGCCTGTCGCGCGCGGCTATGCCGAGATCGTGCCGCCACCGCTGCAAGACGGCGTGACCAACTTTCTGCGCAACCTGCGCACGCCGGTCATTTTCGCCAACGAAGTGCTGCAAGGCGATTGGGACGGCGCGGAAAACGCCGCCGCGCGCTTCTTCATCAACTCCATCGCAGGCGTCGGCGGACTGGTCGATATCGCCGAAATGAACGGTTACGCGTTCCAGGACGAGGATTTCGGCCAGACGCTGGCGGTCTGGGGCGTCGAGGAAGGCCCCTATCTGGTGATCCCCTTCCTGGGCCCGTCCAACTTCCGCGATGCGGTGGGTACTGCCGTCGACGCCTACGCCAATCCGTTCGACATCATCGCGGAACAGCATGAGGACGGCATCTGGTTCGTCGTGGGCCGCGGCATTCTGTCGGCGATCGACGCGCGGGCGCGCAACCTGGATACCATCGAGGATATTCGGGCGTCGTCGCTGGACTACTACGCCTCCGTCCGCTCGATCTATCAGCAGTTCCGCAACGCCCAGATCCGCGACAGCGAGGCAGAGGCGGAGGCCAGCTCCGATGCGCCGGGCGCCGATGAATTCATCACCCCGGGCGCACCAAGCGGCAGCGGCGACCTGCCCGGGGCCGACGACTTCGTTTCGCCGTAATGGCCAACTACTCAACTCTTTATCAGCGAAGGTGGAGCAAGGCATGAACCGTCGCACGTTCTGCGGCCTGATGGCCGCCATGATGCTGTCCCTTGGCGCAACCGGCCTGGTGCGCACGGCGTCGGCGGAGGCCGACCAGGCCGCCGCGCGAAGCTTCATGCAGACCTTAGGCGACAACACGCTGTCGGTGTTGAGCAGCGACCCGACCTTCAATCAGGCGCTGCCGCAGCTACGGCCGCTGTTCGTCCAGAACTTCGACATGCCCACGATCGGGCGGTTCGTGCTAGGCCGGTATTGGAACCAGGCCACGCCCAGCCAGCAGACGACCTATACCGACCTGTTCACCGAGATGGTGGTGCGAACCTACACCCGCCGGTTCGTCGGCTATGATGTCGGCCAGACCTTCCAGATCGACGGCAGCCGGGCCGACGGCGATAACGACGTGATCGTGCAGTCGCAGATCATCCAGACCGGCGGTGCGCCGCCGATCGCGGTTGACTGGCGGGTCCGCGACTATGGCGGCGGCACCTACAAGATCCTGGACGTGGTGATCGAAGGCGTCAGCATGGCCGCCACCCAACGCAGCGAGTTTTCCTCGATCATCCAGCGCAATGGCGGCTCGATCGACGCGCTGTTGAACCTGATGCAGGACAACGTCAACCAGGCCAGCGGTTAACGCAGCGCCCTTATCGCGCGATATTATCGTGTGAGCGGCTTGTACTTGATGCGGTGCGGCTGGGCGGCGTCTTCGCCCAGCCGACGCTTTCTGTCGGCCTCGTAATCCTCGTAATTGCCCTCGAACCAGACCACCTGGCTGTCGCCTTCGAACGCCAGGATGTGGGTCGCGATTCGGTCTAGGAAGAAGCGATCGTGGCTGATCACGACGGCGCAGCCGGGGAAGGCCAGCAGCGCCTCTTCCAAGGCACTCAGCGTCTCCGTATCCAGATCGTTCGTCGGCTCATCCAGCAGGATGACGTTGGCGCCGGATTTCAGGATCTTGGCCAGATGGACGCGATTGCGCTCACCGCCTGATAGCTGGCCGACCTTCTTCTGCTGGTCAGACCCTTTGAAGTTGAAGGCGCCGACATAAGCGCGGCTTTGCATCTTGCGCTTGCCGAGATCGATCTCGTCTTGGCCGCCGGAGATCTCCTCCCAAACCGTGGCGGTGCCGGCGAGCGTGTCACGGCTTTGGTCGACATAGCCCAGCGCCACGGTCTCGCCCGTGCGCAAGTCGCCGCCATTGGCCGGTTCCTGGCCCGTGATCATGCGGAACAGGGTCGTCTTGCCGGCACCGTTCGGGCCGATCACGCCGACGATGCCGCCCCTGGGCAGGTCGAAGCTGAGATCCTCGATCAAGAGATGGTCGCCGAAGCCCTTCGACAGATGCTCGGCCTTCAAGACCAGATCCCCCAGCCGAGGCGGGGTCGGGATCAGGATTTGGGCCTGACCCGGCGCCTGATCCCGGCTTTGCGCCAGCAGCTCCTCAAACGCCTGGATGCGGGCCTTCGACTTCTTCTGACGCGCCCGGGCGCCGGCGCGGATCCACTCCAGTTCCGAGGAAATGGTGCGCTGGCGGGCCTGCTCCTGCTTGGCCTCGTGCGCCAGGCGCTTCTCCTTCGCCTCCAAATAGGCGGTGTAGTTGCCCTCGTACGGGATACCCCGGCCGCGATCGAGTTCCAGGATCCAGCCGGTGACATTGTCGAGGAAGTAGCGGTCGTGGGTGACCATCACGACCGTGCCCTCATAGTCGCGCAGGAACCGCTCCAGCCAGGCCACGGACTCTGCGTCCAGATGGTTGGTCGGCTCGTCAAGCAGCAGCATGTCCGGGCGGCTGAGCAGCAGACGGCAGAGCGCCACGCGCCGCCGCTCGCCACCGGACAGGGGGCCGATATCCGCATCGCCGGGCGGGCAGCGCAGCGCGTCCATGGCGATCTCGATCGTCCGCTCCAGGTCCCAGGCGTTGGCGGCGTCGATCTTCTCCTGCAACTCCGCCTGCTCTTCGATCAGGCGGGTCATCTCGTCGGGATCGGTCACTTCGCCAAGCTGCATCGAGACGTCTTCGAAGCGTTTGACCAGGTCGGCGGCCTCGCCCAGCCCTTCCATGACGTTGCCCTGAACGTCCTTGTCGGGGTTCAGCTCCGGCTCCTGCGCCAGATAGCCGACGCTGGCCCCGTCCGCGATCCAGGCCTCGCCGAGATATTCGGTCTCGATGCCGGCCATGACCTTCAACAGGGTCGACTTGCCGGCGCCGTTCGGTCCCAGCACGCCGATCTTGGCGCCCGGCAGAAAGTTCAAATTGATGTTCTCAAGAACCTTCTTGCCGCCGGAATAGGCCTTGGTCAGGCCGCTCATGTGATAGATGAACTGGTAGGAAGCCATGGTCGTGATCGCTGCGTTAGGGCGAGGCTTCGGCGCGCGGGGCACCGGCGTCAATGAGGGTTCGAAACATTGGTGGGCCCGGCAGGACTCGAACCTGCAACCAGACCGTTATGAGCGGTCGGCTCTAACCAATTGAGCTACAGGCCCTCCGGCGACGGTGCTTAGCACCGTCGAGCGGGATGTGCCAGATTGGAGATGACCTAGCTGTCGAGGAAGCTGCGCAGCTTGCGGCTGCGCGACGGGTGTTTCAGCTTGCGCAGGGCCTTGGCCTCGATCTGGCGGATGCGCTCGCGCGTCACGCTGAACTGCTGGCCGACCTCTTCCAGCGTGTGGTCGGTGTTCATGCCGATGCCGAAGCGCATGCGCAAGACCCGCTCCTCACGCGCGGTCAGGCTGGCCAGCACGCGTGTCGTGGTCTCGCGCAGATTGGCCTGGATCGCCGCGTCCAGGGGCTGGACGGCGTTCTTGTCCTCGATAAAGTCGCCCAGATGGCTGTCTTCCTCGTCGCCGATGGGCGTTACGCGGCGGATGGGCTCCTTCGCGATCTTCAGGACCTTGCGCACCTATTCAAGCGGCATGGCAAGCTTCTCGGCAAGCTCCTCCGGCGTCGGCTCGCGGCCGATCTCATGCAGCATCTGGCGTGAGGTGCGGACCAGCTTGTTGATCGTCTCGATCATGTGGACCGGGATGCGGATGGTTCGCGCCTGGTCGGCGATCGAGCGGGTGATGGCCTGGCGGATCCACCAGGTGGCGTAGGTCGAGAACTTGTAGCCACGGCGATATTCGAATTTATCGACCGCCTTCATCAGGCCGATATTGCCTTCCTGGATCAGGTCCAGGAATTGCAGGCCGCGATTGGTGTATTTCTTGGCGATGGAGATCACCAGGCGCAGGTTGGCCTCGACCATCTCCTTCTTCGCCCGCCCGGCCTCGCGCTCGCCCTTCTGAACGGTCGAAACCACGCGCCGGAATTCGGCGATCGGCAGGGCCGCCCGCTCCGACAACGACCCGACGTCTGTTCTGATCTGGCTGATCTCGTCCGTATGACGGTCTACGAACGCGGACCATTTTTTGTCGAGCCCGCCGACATGCTCCACCCAGCTCGGGTCAAGCTCGCGGCCGTAATAGTTGTCGAGGAAGCTTTCGCGCGACACCTTGTTGTTCAGCGCCAGGCGGAGCAGCTTGCCTTCCATGCCGACGAGCGCGCGGTTCAAGCCGTAAAGCTGATCCATCAACTGCTCGATGCGGTTGTTGTTGAGGTGGATGCCCTCCATCAACTCAACCAGCTGGTGCTTCAGCTTGCCGTACCGGACGTCGGACTGCTTGGCCGGCTTTTCGCCCTGCTGCATCTGCGCCATGCGCTGTTCCTGCAGCTTGTGCAGCTTGGCGTACGTCGCCTCGATCTTGTCGAAGGTCTCCAGAACGCGGGGCTTCAGCTCTTCTTCCATGGCCGACAACGACGGGCCACCCTCGTCATCGTCGTCATCGTCGCTGTTGTCGTTGTTGCCGTCGTTGTTGTCGCTGCTGTCGGAAGACTCGCCGTCCTCGTCGCCGTCCTCGGCCTCGTTGTCGTTGTCCGCCTCCATCGGCGCGCCACCGCTCTCGGGGCCGGCGCCGTAGGTCGCATCCAGATCGATGATGTCGCGCAGCAACATCTTCTCGTCCTTCAGGGCGTTGTGCCACTGGATGATGGCGCGGATCGTCAGAGGCGATTCGCAAATGCCGCCGATCATCATTTCCCGCCCGGCCTCGATGCGCTTGGCGATGGCGATCTCGCCCTCGCGGCTCAGCAGCTCGACCGAGCCCATTTCGCGCAGGTACATGCGTACGGGGTCGTCCGTACGCCCGACATCGTCGTCGTTCAGGTTGCCGGCGGAGCGGCCCTCTTCCTCCTCCTTATTGTCGGCGGAGGCGACGTCGTCCTGTTCCTCATTCTCGATGACGTTGATGCCCATTTCCGACAGGGCGGCCATCACGTCCTCAATCTGCTCAGACGAGGTCTGGTCGGACGGCAAGACGGCGTTCAGCTCGTCATAGGTGACGTAGCCCCGCTCCTTCGCCCGTGCGATCAGCTTCTTGACCGCCTGGGCGGTCTTGTCCATCAGCGCGCCATCGGCGCTTTCTTCTTGCGTCTGGCTGGTTTCGGCCGTGTTGGTCGCCTTTGTGGCCATGCGACTGTCACCCCTTCATTCGCTTGTCGAGCGCGCCCTTGCCCCGAGCGTCTTGGCCCAAATCAACTTCGTTTCGCCGAGCGCGCCAGCCCTGAACACCGGCGCAATCGGCCTCAATACCCTGTTCGGCGCATGGTTACCAGCCCTCGGCAACCGCTTTGGTCTGCCCGAAAGACTCGCCGGCTTCTTAAGAAGCCGTCGGATCCGGATCGCCGAAGTAGCTGGTCGCCTGGGCCTCCAACTGCTTCACGCGTTCCGCGTTCCGTGGCGTCGCCTCTCGCGCCAAGTCCCCCTTGGCACGCCGCAACTCATCCAAAATGCGCCTTTGATCCTGGTAGTCCACGACCCCCCGCCAACCCCGGCGCGCCTCGTCCAGCGACGCCGACCGCCGTGCAAACGGCACGGCCTGCATCATCCTGTGCGATGTCAACTGTGCCAAGGCAGACCGGTGGCCGTGCGCAGTCAAGTGGGCGCTCAAGGCATTGGAATCAAGCGCAGGATCGCTGGATAATGACAAAATGATGTCGCCCCGAAGCGCATCGAGTTGACGGTCCGCGATTTCAACCGTGCCCAAATCCTCATCGACCTCCGCAAACAGCGCGGGATGGTTCAGGATCGTTGCCAGCAAGGCGTGGGCGCGGGTGAGACCGGCGGGCCGTGGCCGGCGGGGCCGCACGCCGCTGGGGCCGGTTGGTGCCCTGGCGTTCGAACGCCGACGCCCGCCCGGCCGCCACGGAAACGCCTGCTCCAGCCTCTCGGCGAAATCCTTGCGATAATAGTCCCGGACCGTCTGGTCGCCGATGCGGTCGGCCTGACGGTTCAGGCCGGCGCGCAGGCCCGCCCGGCCTTCCGGCGTTTCCAGCGCATGCGCCGTCAGTTCCTGGCGCCAGACCAGATCGGCGACCGTCACCGTCGCGCCCAGCACGTCCTTCATCGCCTGCCGGCCTTGGGCCGCGATCAGGCTGTCCGGGTCCTCGCCGTCGGGCAGGAAGGCGATGCGCGACGTCTTGTCCGGCTGCAGCATCGGCAGCAGGCGCTCGACCGCGCGCCAGGCGGCCCGGCGCCCGGCCTCGTCGCCGTCGAAACAGAGGGTCGGCGTATCCGTCAGCCGCCAGAGCAGGCGCAACTGGTCTTCGGTCACCGCCGTGCCCAGGGGTGCAACCGCGCCCTCGAACCCGGCGCGCACCAGGGCGATGACGTCCATGTAGCCCTCGGCGACAATGACGCCGTGGCCGCGCCCTGCCGCCTTGTTGGCGCGGGCCAGGCCATACAGCATCTGACCCTTGTGAAAGATCGGGCTGTCGGGGCTGTTGATGTATTTCGGCCCGTCGCCGTCCAAGAGCCGGCCGCCAAAGGCGACCACCCGGTCGCGCCGGTCGGAGACGGGGAACATCAGCCGATTTCTGAAAAAGGAATAGGGCGCCCTGCCGTCGTCTGGCCGGCGCGACAGGCCGACCGCCTCGATGGCCGCGTCCTCGTACCCGGCAGCCTTCAAATGCTTGATCAGCGCCCCGGACTCCGCCGGCGCGTAGCCAAGCCGGAACCGCCGCGCGGTTTCGCCGTCAAGGCCGCGGCCGCGCAGATAGTCGCGCGCGGACCTGCCCGGTGCCGCCTCAAGCTGTCCTTGAAAGAAGGCGCAGGCGCTTTCCACCAGATCGTGCAGGCCCTTGCGCCGTTCCGCCTCGGCCGTCGCCCTGGGGTCGGGCGCAGGCACCTGCATCCCGGCCTGGCTGGCGAGCTGTTCGACCGCGTCCATGAACGCCAGATGGTCGTGCTGCATGACGAACCCGATGATGTCGCCATGGGCGCCGCAGCCGAAGCAGTGGAAAAACCCCTTGTCGTCATTGACGGTGAAGCTGGGGGTCTTTTCCTTGTGAAACGGACAGAGGCCCTTGTGTTCCCGTCCCGCACGGGTCAGACGCACCCGCTGACCGACAATCTCCGATACCGGCAGCCGGGTGCGAAGCTCGTCCAGAAAGGCGGGGGGCAGGGTCACGGCCGGGCCGGCCGGTTCAGCTTAAGGCCGACTTCACAAAGCCGCTGGCCCTGCCGAAATCCATGCGGCCGGCATACTTGTCGCGCAGGGTCGACATGATCCGGCCCATATCCTTCAGGCTGGTCGCGGACTGTTCGCGGATGACCGTGTCGACGGCCGAGCGGATCGCCTGCTCGTCCATTTGCGCCGGCAGGAAGCGCTGCAAAACGCCGATCTCGGACCGTTCCTGTTCGGCCAGGTCCAGCCGACCGCCCTTTTCGTAAAGGTCGATGCTTTCGCGGCGCTGCTTGACCATGGTTTGCAGCAGGCCCAGCACCTCGTCATCGATGATGCCGTCGGTATTGCCTTTCGAACGGGCGGCGATATCGCGGTCCTTCAGGGCAGCAAGGATCAGCCGAACGGTGGACACGCCGACCGTGTCCTTGGCCCGCATGGCCTCTTTCAGCGATTCGTTCAGCCTCTGTCTGATCATCGTGACGACAAGCTCCACTCTTCCCGGCTTCAGACGAAGAGATATAAGTTATTGATTTATAACGATTTTCAGTTCAAATCCCCTCACATATCTAAGCGTCATGGGTGATTTGCACAAGGTGCAACTGGCACTTGGACGAATCCTCTTCCGCATTCGCCGCCTTCCTGGTTTATTGCGGCCCTCAATCAAACGCCTGTTTCCGTTAAGCTTTCCGCGAGCCGCCATGCCGCCTGAGAAAAATCCGCCTGCCCCGCCCAAAGGCGCCACGGGGGCGCTTGCCCTGGCCAGCGGCGAGGTTCTTTGGGGCAAGGGCATCGGCGCGGCCGGTTCGGCAGTGGGCGAGGTCTGCTTCAACACCTCGCTGACCGGCTATCAGGAGGTGATGACCGACCCGTCCTACGCCGGTCAGATCATCACCTTCACCTTCCCTCATATCGGCAATGTCGGCGCGAACGCGGAGGACGTGGAGACCACGACCCCGGCAGCCCGCGGGCTGGTCCTGCGCGCCGACATCACCGCCCCGTCCAACTGGCGCGCCAGCCGTGGCTTTAACGATTGGCTGCTGTCGAACGATCTGGTCGGCCTGGCCGGGATCGATACCAGACGGCTGACGCGCCGGATTCGCGACGCCGGCGCGCCCAGCGGCGTGATCGCCCACGCGCCGGACGGCGTGTTCGACGTGCCGGCCATGATCGAACAGGCCCGCGAATGGCCCGGCCTGGAAGGCATGGACCTCGCGATCGAGGTCAGTTGCCGGCAGACCTATCGCTGGGATCAGACGCGCTGGGAGTTGGGCAAGGGCTATGGCCAACTGAACGACGCCCGCTACAAGGTCGTGGCCGTCGATTACGGCGCCAAGCGCAACATTCTGCGCTGTTTGGCTAGTGCCGGCTGCGCGGTGACCGTCGTGCCGGCAACGGCGACGGCCGAAGACATCCTGGGCCATGAGCCGGACGGCATCTTCCTGGCCAACGGCCCCGGCGACCCGGCGGCGACGGGCGAATACGCGGTGCCGACGATTCGCGCCCTTTTGGAGACCGGCAAGCCGCTGTTCGGCATCTGCCTGGGCCACCAGCTTTTGACACTGGCGCTGGGCGGACGGACGGAAAAGATGGACCAGGGCCATCGCGGCGCCAACCACCCGGTGAAGGATCTGACCACGGGCAAGGTGGAGATCACCAGCCAGAACCACGGCTTCAAGGTCCTGACCGAGAGCCTGCCGGAAACCGTCGAGGCCACCCATGTCAGCCTGTTCGACGGCACCAACGAGGGCATCCGGTTGAAGGACCGGCCGGTGTTTTCCGTCCAATACCATCCTGAGGCGTCGCCCGGCCCCCACGACAGCCACTACCTTTTCCAACGATTCGTGTCGCTGATGGACGGCTAGGCCGGACCTCACTATAAAGCCGCCCCAAATCAGCCCCGGTCAGCCCGAGCCCCGGTAAACAGCGCCCATGCCCAAACGTACCGATATCCAGTCCATCGCCATCATCGGTGCCGGGCCGATCATCATCGGCCAGGCCTGCGAGTTCGACTATTCGGGCGCCCAGGCGTGCAAGGCCCTGAAGGCGGAGGGCTATCGGATCGTCCTGATCAACTCCAACCCCGCCACGATCATGACCGACCCGGAACTGGCCGACGCGACCTATATCGAGCCGATCACGCCGGAAATGGTCACACGCGTGCTGGAGCGGGAAAAGCCCGACGCGCTGCTGCCGACCATGGGCGGCCAGACCGCCTTGAATACGGCGCTGGCCTTGGCCCATGACGGCACGCTGGAACGGCTGGGCATCGAGATGATCGGCGCGGATGCCGACGTCATCGCCAAGGCCGAAGACCGCCAGCTGTTTCGCCAGGCCATGGACAAAATCGGGCTGGAAAGCCCCCGCTCCCACCTGGCGCACAGTTTGGACGATGCGCTGGCCGCGGTCGAAACGGTCGGCTTGCCAGCGATCATCCGGCCCAGCTTCACGCTCGGCGGCACCGGCGGCGGCATCGCCTACAACCGGTCGGAGTTCGAGGACATCGTGCGCAACGGCCTGCGCGCCAGCCCGACACATGAGGTGCTGATCGAGGAATCGGTGCTGGGGTGGAAAGAGTTCGAGATGGAGGTGGTGCGCGACAACGCCGACAACTGCATCATCGTCTGTTCTATCGAGAACATCGACCCGATGGGCGTGCATACGGGCGATTCGGCCACGGTGGCGCCGGCGCTGACCTTGACCGACAAGGAATACCAGATCATGCGCGACGCCTCGATCGCGGTCTTGCGCGAGATCGGGGTCGATACCGGCGG
>JBCDFV010000085.1:0-9435 GCA_039177555.1 Pseudomonadota bacterium
GAAACCACACGCTCGCGAAGATCAAGGGAATACGCTCGAGGCATCTCTGCTGGCCTCCTTCTCCAGCAGACACCATGAATCACAAATCCAACGACCTGTGAATCCCCTTTCGATTCTAATCAGGACGGAAACGCTCTAGCGCCTACTGCCAGCCGCCGCCTGCGGCTTGTACGGGCCAACCGGATGCCTGGGCCCGTTGGATCAGTTGCGCTCCGGCGCGCTGTTGGACCGCCGACAGCGGCGCGCCCGTGCTCTCCGCGATCCGCCGATACTCCGCCATGCGCTCGCCGTTCACCCGTTGAACGAGGGCCGAAACGCCGGCGCTGTTTTGCACGATGCCCAACAGGCCGTCGCGTTGTTCACCAACCAAACGCTCGTTTCGCGCCTGACCGAGGCTGAGTTGCTGCGACCATGCCGGTCGCGTCATGCCGACAGCGAGAACGCCGAGACCGGCCATCAGCAAACGCCGCCTGATTGGACGGTCCGAAGGTGTGCACGTATCGGAAGGCTTGTTCATCATTTCCCTAGAAGATGTCGTCATTTTCGCTGAAGACCTCCTCCAACTCTCGATCGATCTGGATGCGGACCTCTTGCGTGATCCGCACATTCAGGTTGATTTCAATCGGCTCGCTGGGCGCTTCGACCCGAACGGTCGGCGAGCAGCCCACGACCGCGACCGCAGCCACCAGCGTCGATGACCCGACAATCATTCGGCGCCGGTCATAGGTCTGCCGACCACCACATTCCACGTCGCCGCTCTCATGGCGGCTTGTGCTGCGGTCCATCACCCTCGGCTCCTTTCCTGGCCGGTCATTGTCAGGCTCATGATGTCGATTGCGCGTCATTAAAGTGTCATTGGTCCAACAGGGTTTCAATTGTATCACGGCCCCGTCCGTCCTCGAAGAACTCGCGCGCTTCGTCACCAATGCTCAAAACCCGCACGCTCTGGCGCAGGATATCGGCCAAATCGCCGCTCACATTCACGTTGAGATCAATCGGATAACCCCCGTAAAGATCGGGATTATTTCCGACAATCTCAAAGCCCAAGGCAAGATCGCCAATCGAATCGCCGTCCAAGGTAACGGCCACGCGCTCGTAATGGAAATTGCGCACGGCGTCGAAGAAGATCTGCAAGCCTTGCTCGCCGACATCGCCGCTCTCCTGCGGCGCATAGCGGATGACCCCCGGCCCGCGCGTTTGCAGGCGTCCATTGTCGACGAACACGGCGTCGCCCTGAAGGCGCGTCGGCAACGTGCCGTCCAGGATGCCCGAGGCGCTGAGGTCCTCCACCGGGAATTCGAGCAGGATTTCCTCAAGACTGACGCCCCGCGCCTGAAGCGTGACCTCGGTGTTGATGTTGTCGATATCGAAGGAGAACGGCTCGGCCGACACCTGGCCGCCCGCCCAATCGAAGCCCAGCTCGCTCACCGCCAGCGTGTTGCCCGGCTGCAAGCCGAACGTGACCGACCCGTCGCGAAACAGGGGCCCGAACTCGGCCTCGCCGATGCTCAACTGTTGTCCCGCCGGCATGCGCGGCGGCGCGAAGTTCGACAGTCGGACCGTGCCATTGACCCCAGACAGCGTGATCTCCGGCCGTTGGAAGGTCACGTCGTTCAGCCGGATGCTGGCGCTGTTCACGGACTCCGCCCCGAATAGGATCAGCACGTCGCCGGTCATCCGGCCGTCGACCGTATCGAACGGCGAGTCTTCGAGGATGGGGAACAGCATGGTCGGTTGCAGCCCGTCGGGCGTAAACCGCAGCCCCGGCACGTCGACCTCAACCCGCCCAACGCCGGTCGGCCCGTCATAGAGGAACCGCGCGGGAAAACTGAGCCCGAGATTGCGGGCCAGGCCGACGCCCTCGATAAAGGGCTGGTTCAAGGTCCCGCTGATGCTCGCCTCGACGGCGAGCGGCACCATGGGCTGCGGCCGCCCCGCGATGATAATGCCCTCCGCCATGACCGGTCCCGACAGCCCGATGGCGCCGTCATCGGTCGCGCGCATGGCCACCTCTCCGGCAATGCCGTCGATCAGAATGCCGTCGTTGGGAATATCAAGGGCAGCACCCTCCAGACCCAGATCCAGGTTGACGCCATCGACCAGGCTGCCGGCGATCGTCAGAGTACCGATGGAGGCATCAAGCGGGCTATTGTCGGGATCGATGCGCGCGGCAAAGCCGGCGATGAGCCCCTGGATGGCGGTGACACCCTGCAGATCCGTCGGAATGGTGAAGAGAGGCCGGTTAGCAAGTCCTTCCAGACAGACCGGGCCACTGGTCGGCAGCAAGGGCGTGCGTTCGATCGCCAATCGATCGAAAGCCAGAAACTGACAGCCTTCGGCAAAGAACGCGATCTCCGACCAGTCGGTCTCAACACGACCGTCAAGCGCCACGGCACCATTGTCGACGCTAATCGCCGGTGACGACCCGTTCGCCGCGACCCGCACGGACAAGTCACCAACGAAACCACCTTCTTCGCCCTCGCCCGTCAGCGAAACCACCAGCGGCGTTACGGTCAGACCATCCAGGTTCAGCGGCGAGATCGTGCCCTCCAGCCGCTCGATATCGATCCGCCGCCCCTCGGCACCGTCGCCATCCACCACGATGGCGACATCCGTCGAAACCGTGGCAACGCCGCCGACGCCCACCTGAACCAAGGATCGCAGCGCACCGCCGGTAGCGTCGCGATCGAGGATAAGAGTCAGTTCGTCATCCAGCGGCGCAAGGCTGACGTTGAAGGGCTGATCGAGATCCTTCAGCCAGCCAACTGCCTGCCAGCGTTCGGCGCTGGCCAGTGCCAGACGCTCACCGTCCCAGGCCACGTCCGCGGCAATCGTCGCCGACACATCGTCGACCAGACCCGGAACGCCCAACCGGCGCACCCAGACCGCGATATCGCCGATCAGCGGAAAGGCCAACGGGTCGGCGACCGCGCTCAGCGGCACGACCGCCGACACATCGATCAAGACCTCGCCATCCGTGCCAGCCGGCACCGGTAGGTGCTCCCCAAGCAAGTGCAGGCTCTGTGCGCCAATCGTGGCATCGATCTCAAGATCGGGTGTTCCGGCCGCCCAATCGATGAAACCGACATCGGCGGCCAGGCGAACCGATCCATCCAGGCTCTCGGTGCGCACGGTGAGAAGATCCGGCAGATCTTGGCCGAGCGCAAACAGCCGGGTTCCGCCAAACTGCCTGTCGCCGATCGCGACGCTTGCGGCCTGCAACTCACCCTCGATGGCCGTCAATCCGGCCGGCGATCCGGACGCCGCCAGCCAGCCATCGGCGCCGGTCAGCCGCACATCCTCCCATGCCACCCGATCGCTGGCCAAGGACGCGACCGCATCGAACGCGCCATCGGCATCGACGCGGCCCTGAAGCAGGATCGCGGCCCGCTGATCGCGCCATTCCGGGGCCAGCGAGGCGGTTAGGATAGCGCCCCCATGGTCGATCGGGCGCAGGGTCGCATCCATCGTCAACCCGGCCGGACCCAGCGGCGTGCTCAGACTGACGCGCGTATCGTCCAGCACGATTTCCTGAACCGGCAATTGCGGGATCGAAAACGGCTCGGTTTCGTCGGCGGAGCCCTGAAGCAAAGGCTCCAACCCCTCGATCGAGATCGCGCCCGACTCATCGATTGCCAGCGTCAACCGGGCACCGGAGATCTCAACCGTTTCGACCTCGCCATTTTCGGTCAGATCGCGCCGCTGAAACGTGACCAGGGCTCGCCGCACGAAGGGGCTGCCGCCGTCGAACTCGATATCGCTGAGCGCGACACCGCCGGACCACAGCCGGTCAACGGTCAACGAGGTGACGGGCACGCCGGCACGCTGGGCCTCGACCAGGATGATCTCGCCGGCGAACCTTGGCGCGATGAAGAGCCAGGCGAGCACGGCCAGGATCGCCGCGTTCATAACCGCCGCAATCAACGCCAACAAGGTTCGGCTCGCCCAAGGCAGCATCAGCCCTCCACACCGGTTTGGCTCTGTAAGAGAAGTCTAGGCCCAAGCTTGACCCGCGGCACAAAAAACCCGTCAAAGAGCTTCACAGGCCGCATTTACCACCTAGGTGGCGCGCTGTAAGGTGCCGAAAAACCCAAGAGTGGTCTTAGATGACGGTGCACGCGCGATGACGGACCAAGCGAACGGAGACGTTCTCGAAGCCGATCTGTTGATCGTTGGCGGCGGCATCAATGGCGCCGGCATCGCCCGTGACGCGGCAGGGCGCGGGCTGAAGGTGGTGATGTGCGAGCAGGCCGATCTGGCCCAGGCCACGTCCTCCTCGTCTTCCAAGCTGATCCATGGCGGCCTGCGCTATCTGGAGATGTACGAGTTTCGGCTGGTCCGCGAGGCGTTGGCCGAACGCGAGGTGCTGCTGCGCGCTGCCCCCCACATCATCTGGCCCCTGCGCTTCGTCCTGCCGCATAACAGGCGGCTGCGGCCCCGCTGGATGATACGGCTGGGCCTGTTCCTCTACGACCATATCGGCGGCCGGCGCACCCTGCCCGGCACCAAGAGCCTGGATCTGACTTCATCCCTGCAAGGCGCACCCCTGAATCCGGACATGACGCGCGGGTTCGAGTACTCCGACTGCTGGGTCGAGGATTCGCGGCTGGTGGTGCTGAACGCCAAGGATGCCGAGCAACGCGGCGCGACGATCCTGGTGCGAACCCGCTGCGTCGACGCGCGGCGCGACGGCAACCATTGGGTCGCCACCCTGTCCGACAAGGCGACCGGCGCCCATCAGACGGTCAGGGCCCGCATCCTGATCAACGCCGCCGGCCCGTGGGTCGACCGCTTCCTGCGGCACGGCCTCGGTCGTAACGAGCAAGCGCATCTGAAGCTGGTCAAGGGCAGCCACATCATCGTGCCCAAGCTCTATGAGGGCGAGCATGCGTACATCCTGCAAAACGACGACAAGCGGGTGGTTTTCGCCATCCCCTACGAGCGGCGGTTCACCCTGATCGGCACGACCGACCTGGTCTATGACGGCGACCCGGCGCAGGTGGCGATATCCGACGATGAGATCGCCTATCTGTGCAAGACGGTCGGCACCTATTTCGGCGCCGGGCCGCAGCCCGACCAGATCGTGCGCACCTATGCCGGCGTGCGCCCGCTTTATGATGACCATGCGGCCAACCCGTCGGCGGTCACGCGCGACTATGTCTTCGATGTCGAGGCGCCGGAGGGCGGCGCGCCCCTGCTGTCGATCTATGGCGGCAAGATCACGACCTACCGCAAGCTGGCCGAACACGCGCTGGAGAAGCTGAAGCCGTTCCTGCCGAACCTGCCGGAGACCTGGACGGCGAAGGAGGCGCTGCCAGGCGGCGACCTGCCGAACGCCGATTTCGATGCGTTTCTAGCCAACCTGAAGGCAAAACATCCCTTCCTGCCCGACGACCTCGCCTGGCGCTACGCCCGTCACTACGGCACCTTGTCCGATAAGTTCCTGGACGGCGTCACGGACCTAGACGGTCTCGGCGCCCTGATCGGCGCCGATCTCTACGAGGCCGAGGTGGAGTATCTCGTCACCCACGAATGGGCGCGCACGGCCGACGATATCCTGTGGCGCCGCACCAAGCTGGACCTCGTGATCGAGCCGGAAGGCAGGCAGCGTCTGGCAGCTTGGCTTGAAAGCCGGTTGGCGGAGCAGCCGGTCGTAGCCGCCGCCGTTTAGATCATCGACGGGTCGAGTATGCCCCAGAGACACTTGCACGAGACCCCTGACCGATGATCGTCCACGAAACGCCTAGGCTCCTTCTGGAAACCTGGACCCTCGACGACTTCGACCGGTTCGCCGAGATCGCGCGCGATCCCGACGTCATGCGCTTCATCGCCACCGGAGAACCCTGGACGGATGCCAGGATCGGTTGGTTCATGGGCCTGCAGAGCGCTTATCAACAGACGCTCGGCTATTGCAACTGGAAGCTGACCGATCGGGCCAGCGGTGAGCTCTTGGGCTTTTGCGGCCTGGCGCCGCTTGCCTCCCTGGGTGAGATCGAAATCGGTTGGTGGTTGAAACCGGCACAGTGGGGCCAAGGCCTGGCGACCGAAGCGGCCGGCCGCGTCGTGAAAGTCGCCTTCGCCGTGCATCGCATCAATCGGATCGTGGCCCGCACCTACCGCTCGAACACGCGCTCGATCTCGCTGATCGACCGTCTGGGCATGACCTTCGACCGTCTCCTCGACCCCGGCGCGGCGGGCGAGATCGCGCTCTTCCAACTCGAACTGCCGGTCGGAAAAGGCTCATGACGGCTCGCCTTAATACCCGGCGCTAATCCTCATCCTGGAGCGATATCAGGCTGGCGTTGCCGCCCGCCGCCGTGGCGTTGACGCTCAGCGTCGGCTCCGTGGCAAAGCGGGGCAGAAGATAGTACCGCCCGCCAGCCGTTGGGCTGGTACTTGACGGGTTCTGGCCACTGAAGGGCGGAACACCGACCAGCGCGCCGATCGACGCGCGCAGCAGTGGGTTGCCCACGGTCTGCATGTCGGCGGCATGGGCATCGAGCGCGGTCTTGACCGCTTCATCGATCACCGGGCCGATATCCGTCGACATCAAGATCGGGTCGCCGTCCGTCAGCGTCTCGCAGGCGCCTTGCGTCAGATGCTCGAAGTGTTCTTAAGCGACCGGCGCTATTGCGATAAGGGGGGCTCGATTTGCGACGGCTTAGTGTTACTTCAACCGTGGCAACCAGAGTTAACCCATTCCAGCCTGCCTGGCTCGATTGACAGCCGCGTTACCTTCCCCCGCAACACTCCTCCCCCGACTACTGCCCCGACTACTGCCCATGACCAAGATTGCCCTTATCCTGGGAAGCGCCCCGGATGCGCCGCGTGCGCGGGACATAGACAGCGATCGACTAGATGCGATCGTTGCGATCAACAATGCCTGGAAGGTTCGCGGCGACTGGACCCACCTCGTTCACGCGGGGGATTTTCCAACCGAGGCAATGCCATCGCCTGGGCCGGGTCAGCAGATCCACGCCGAAGAAAGCTATGTCCCCGCGAACAACCGCTTTGGCGGCATCGTTTATGCCGGGGCGACCATGGCCTTCACGGCAGGGTACTGGGCATTGGATGCGCTGCGTCCCGACGTTATGGCGTTTTGCGGCTGCGACATGGTCTATTCGAAGTCTGTTGGAGCGACCCACTTCTATGGAAATGGCGACCCGGACCCGCTGCGGCCCGACCCAACGCTTCAGCATTTAGAGGCGAAGGCTAATCGACTGATGGTTCTGGCGGCGCGCCAAGGCTGCCTTTGCGTCAATCTCTCTGAGAAGGAGGAGTCGCGCCTTACCTTCCCCAGGTTCCCGATCGCCGACATTGCATCACTGAATGAGAAGAGCCTTGCGAGTCGACTCTCTGGACTGCGGTCTCGGTTTGACACCGAAGCGATTGAAACGGCCGAGGCGACGGAGGCAAAGGCCGATTGCTTCGTCGCCAGTGGCGACTATTGGAACTACGAAGACGCGATAGATCCCGCTGCGCTTTTGGCAATCGACCGTCTTTGGCTATCCGCCACGCCAACTACCGGGTAAGGCGCCGTCGCGGCGCATCGCATCAAAACCCAGCGCTAGTCTTCATCCTCAAGCGAAATTAGGCTGGCGTTGCCGCCCGCAGCCGTGGTGTTCACGCTCAACGTCCGTTCCGTGGCGAAGCGCGGCAGATAGTGCGGGCCGCCGGCTTTTGGGCCGGTGCCTGACAGGTTCTGGCCGCCAAATGGCTGGACGCCGACGACCGCCCCGATGATGTTCCGGTTCACGTAAGTGTTGCCCACAGGCAGGCGCTCGTGGATCGTATCCACGGTCTGCTGAATGCGCGAATGGATGCCGAGCGTCAGGCCATAACCGGTGGCAGCAATCGCGTCGATCACCGTGTCGAGCTTGTCGCCGGCAAAGCGCACGACATGCAGCAGCGGGCCGAAATTCTCCTTCGTCAGGCGGTCGATGCGATCGATTTCGAAGGCTTGGGGCGCCACGAACGTACCGTGGACGTCGAGCGACCCGACGGGCACGCGCAGCAGTGGCTTGCCGACTGTCTGCATCTCCGCCGCGTGGCCATCGAGCGCTTCCTTGGCTTCCTGGTCGATCACCGGGCCGATATCGGTCGACAACAGGGTCGGGTCGCCCACCGTCAGCGTCTCACAGGCGCCTTGCAGCATGGTGATCAGCCGGTCGGCGATACCGTCCTGCAGATAGAGCACGCGCAAGGCCGAACAGCGCTGGCCGGTGCTTTGGAAGGCGCTGGCGATGACATCGAGCACGACCTGTTCCGGCAAGGCCGAACTGTCGACGATCATGGCGTTCTGGCCACCCGTCTCCGCGATCAACGGCAGGATCGGGCCGGGCCGGTCGGCCAGCGCGCGGTTGATCAGCCGCGCCGTGCCGGTCGAGCCGGTGAAGGCGACGCCGGCCAGCGCCGGATGGGCCAGCAGCGACGTGCCCAGCGTCGGGCCGTCGCCCGGCAGCAGATTCAGCACCGCCGGCGGCACGCCCGCCTCGTGAAACAGCGACACCGCGCGCCAGGCGATCAGCGGCGTCTGTTCGGCCGGCTTGGCGATGACGCAATTGCCTGCAACCAGCGCGGCGGCGATCTGGCCGGTAAAGATGGCCAGCGGGAAGTTCCACGGGCTGATGCACAGAAACACGCCCCGCCCGCGCAACGCCAGCGAGTTGGCCTCACCGGTCGGGCCCGGCAGCGCGTGCGGCCCGTCGAAGTCCAGCCGCGCCCGTTCGGCATAATACCGGCAGAAATCGACCGCCTCGCGTACCTCCGACAGGGCGTCGGGCAGTGTCTTACCCGCCTCGCGACAGGCCAGCGTCATCAGTTCGGCCCGATTGGCCTCCAGGACCTCGGCCATGCGGTCGAGAATATCCGCACGGGCGACCCCGCCCATCCTATCCCAATCGGCAAAGGCCGCCGACGCGACCACCATGGCGTGCTCGGCATCCGCTGCGGACGCCTCGCGCACGGTCCCGACCGTCAGGCGATGATCATAGGGCGAGCAGACCTCACGCTCCGCGCCGCCGACCGGTTCGCCGTCGATCAGTCCGGTGGCCTGCCAGCCGTCGAAACCGTCCATGACGTTCAACACGGGGCCGTAGGTCGGCGGATCGCTGAAATCGAGGCCGGCGGAGTTGCGCCGGGCCGGCCGGTAGAGATCGGCCGGCAGCGGGATCTTCGGGTGGCGCGGGTCCTCATGGCTTGCCGCCTCGGCCACCGGGTCGGCGACGATGTCGTCGATCGGCACAGCATCGTCCTGCAGGCGATTGACAAAGCTGGTGTTGGCGCCGTTTTCCAGCAGGCGGCGCACCAGATAGGCCAGCAGTTCCTCGTGGCCGCCAACCGGCGCGTAGACCCGCACCGGCAGGTCCGGCGCGACAAGCTGGTCATACAGCGGCTCGCCCATGCCGTGCAGGCGCTGGAACTCATAGCCTTCCC
>JBCDFV010000086.1:0-9384 GCA_039177555.1 Pseudomonadota bacterium
AGTGCGACTTTTTCGGCTCGATGATACAATCCCTCGTCATTACGAATGGACATCAAGCCGGATGATAGTAACCGATCAAGCAACGGGTGACTCCCAAACACCTCCCACCCGCGCGAAAACCACGTCTTCGTTGAACCGATTATCCCAACGTCGTACCGGCCCCCGAACAGCATTAGACAAGCCGCCAGCCAGGTGCCGTGGGACATGTCGCCTTTTCGAATGACATCTACGATATCCGTGTCGACCACCGCCATCGGTCGACCCCAGGCTTCACTCATACGACGTAAATCTGCGATCACTGGCTCTGAAGCCTTGCCACGTCGCCCAATAGGCACGCCCTGAATCAACAAGGTCGCCCCTACATTGAAGCTTGCCGGTCCGGCATCTCCAGATATGTTTCGGCAGAATGCCAGGGTCGCGTCGACGCCGCCGCTGAACGCCACAATGGCATTCGCTTCCGGCCCCTCCTGCGCTATGGCAATATCTTCCACAGCTTCTACTTGAACATCAAACAGGCGGCACTTCTTTGGCGCGGCGCAATGCCAGGCGCTTTGAAAATCGAGTATGTTTCTGATGAGGGTGCGCGTCACCCTACCATGAACGCGCATCGTTCCGCCGACTTCAAGCGCGGGAAAGATCGATGCGATGACGAAGGGGTCGATGGTTGGGAGATCTGGAACATCGAACGGGGCGTCAACGTCAAACGTGATCACCTTGGTCCAAATCTCGATATCCTTTCTTGTGGCGGCAATCGTCAAGACGTGGTGCAGTTTCCCGGGCCCCAACCGCTGGGTCTCGACACTTACATCTACGAATACCCCCATGTCTTGGTCGCCAGGAAATTCTGGCCACATTAGGCTAGCGGTAGGCACGTATTCTGGACCCGTATGCGGCGGAGACGTGAGCTGTGGCGAAACCGGTCTGCGTTTCGCGTGTTGGGGCAGACTAGCAAGCGTTCGGTGCCATTATCATTAATCTGACCAACAGTCCAACTCTCGACTGTGTCATGCGTTGTCCGAATAGCCGGTGGGTTCAGGGTCGCGCAGGCAAGCACGCAGTAGCGTGATCGGTGTGATTGTTGCGGCAAATGGCCAGACCATGTCCTGCTATGGCAAAGCTTCCGGGCCCTCGGTACTTGTATGTTCGCGTATGAACTCGGCCAAGTGCTCAACGGTCTTCGTATGTTCAACCACGGCCATCGCAATATCGAACGACGCCTTCTCTGGCGCGTCGAACCAGACGCCATTCATATCGAGGAACACCGTCATCGCCTGCCAGGCCAGGCGCTTGTTTCCGTCCACCAGCGCGTGACGGCTGGAGACGCTTTCGAAGATCAGGGCCGCTAGTTCCGCCGCATCCGCATCGGGCTTGTCGCCGAACGCGTTGCGGACTCGGTCGAATCCCGCTTGCAGATCGTCTTTGGAAACGATCTGCAACTCTTGGCCGATCTCGCTGAAATAGTCTGCGAAGTCGTCCAAGATTGCCTGATTATCCGGCCAGATGTAGGTGCTCACCGCCCGAGCATTTCGAGCGTGCGGGCAAAGCGACTGCGCATCCGTTTGGCGGACGTCCGTGTCGCCTCGTAGTTGTTGTCGACCTTGGTCAGGGTGACCTGAACCGTTGAGCCTATATCGGCCTCGAGCTCGGCCAGGTCGCTGCGATGTATCGGCACCATCGCGCCATTTCCAAAGCGCTTGATCGTGCGGATGACGGTTTTCTCGGCCACAGCGGTGTTCCTTGTGTTCTGTTACGTATATACTAGCATATATACAAGAGACCAAGGCGCCGACCTCGCGGATACGAAATGCCGAACCGGCTCCGGCCACCTTGACTTGACCGGACGGCCCCCGATACTGGCGCCCGCAAATCACATCGTTGGGGGAGGGGTCTGATGAAAACTCGTGCGGCCGTGGCGTTTGAGGCGGGCAAGCCGCTGGAGATTAACGAGGTCGATCTTGACGGGCCGCGCGCCGGCGAGGTGATGGTCGAGATCAAGGCCACCGGTATCTGCCACACCGACGCCTACACGCTCTCCGGTGCCGACCCCGAGGGGCTGTTCCCCGCCATTCTTGGGCATGAAGGCGCCGGCGTGGTGGTCGAGGTCGGCGATGGGGTGACCAGCGTGGCGGTGGGCGATCACGTCATCCCGCTCTACACGCCGGAATGCCGCGAATGCGACTATTGCCTGCACCCCAAGACCAATCTGTGCCAGGCCATCCGAACCACCCAGGGTCAGGGCGTGATGCCGGACGGCAGCTCGCGCTTCTCGATTGGCGGCGAAAAGCTGCTGCATTATATGGGCACCTCGACCTTCTCGAACTACACGGTGCTGCCGGAGATCGCGGTCGCCAAGGTTCGTCAGGACGCGCCGTTCGACAAGATCTGCTACATCGGCTGCGGTGTCACCACGGGCATCGGCGCCGTCACCAACACGGCGAAGGTTGAGCCCGGATCGAACTGTGTCGTCTTCGGCCTTGGCGGCATCGGCCTCAACGTCATCCAGGGCTTGCGGCTGGTCGGCGCCAACATGATCGTCGGCGTGGACATGAACAACGGCAAGAAGGAATGGGGCGAGCGCTTCGGCATGACCCATTTCGTCAACCCGTCGGAGGTCGATGGCGACCTCGTCCCCTATCTGGTCGACCTGACGGGCGGCGGTGCCGACTACAGCTTCGAATGCATCGGCAATGTGAACACCATGCGCGCGGCGCTGGAATGCGCCCACAAGGGCTGGGGCGAATCCATCATCATCGGCGTCGCCGGTGCGGGACAGGAGATCGCGACCCGCCCGTTCCAGCTCGTCACCGGCCGGGTCTGGCGCGGCACGGCGTTCGGTGGCGCCAGGGGGCGAACAGACGTGCCGCAGATCGTGGACTGGTACATGGACGGCAAGATCGAAATCGATCCCATGATCACCCACACCATGCCCTTGGACGATATCAACAAGGGTTTCGACCTGATGCATGAGGGCGAATCGATCCGCTCCGTCGTGCTCTACGATTAGGACCTTTCATGCTTGAAACGGTAGCCAAGCATGCCTGCTTCGGTGGCGTGCAAGGCATCTATGCCCATGACAGTGCCAGCACCGGCACGCGCATGGAGTTTTCGGTGTTCGTGCCGCGGCATAACCAGCAGCGCGCCTGCGCGGTGGTCTATTATCTGTCGGGCCTGACCTGCACGTGGGAGAACGCAACGGTCAAGGCCGGCTTTCAGCGGGTGGCGGCGGGGCTGGGCCTGATTGTCGTCGCGCCGGACACCTCGCCACGCGGCGCGGGCGTGCCCGATGACGATGCCTATGATCTAGGCCAGGGCGCCGGCTTCTACCTCGACGCGACCCAAGCCCCCTGGGACAAGCATTTCCGCATGGAAAGCTACATCGCCGAGGAACTGCCGGCGCTGATCGACGAGCACTTCCCGAACACCGGCAAGCGCGGTGTCATGGGCCATTCCATGGGCGGGCACGGTGCGCTCACCCTGGCCATGCGCCACCCGGATCTCTTTCAGACGGTCTCCGCCCTGTCGCCGATCGTGGCGCCGGGCGCGGTGCCCTGGGGCCGGAAGGCGTTCGCCGCCTATCTCGGCCCGGACGAAAGCACGTGGCGCGGGCACGATGCCTGCGCTCTTATCGCCGATCGTGGCTGGCAGGGTGACATCTTCATCGATGTGGGCGCCGATGACGGCTTTCTCGACGAGCAACTCCAGCCCCAGCGCTTCAAACAGGCCTGTGCGGCGATTGGCGTCGATCTGACCCTGCGGCTGCAGCCCGGTTACGACCACTCCTACTATTTCGTCGCCAGCATGATGGACGACCATCTGGCCTGGCATGCCGACCGTTTGATCTGAGCGCACGACGCCGATGACCAGCAGGTTTCTGGTTCGAAAGCTGCTGCGTTTGCTGTTGACCCTGTGGGCGGCGGTCACCCTGGTTTTCGTCGTGCTGCGCCTGTCCGGCGACCCGATCGTGGCCCTGGTGCCCGCCGACCTGCCCGACGCGATCCTAGAGCAGTATCGCGAACGGCTGGGGCTGACCGGCTCGATCCTTGAGCAGTACGGCGCCTATCTGTCCGGCGTGCTGCGCGGCGATTTCGGCTATTCCTTCCGCACGGCCGGTCCGGCCTGGGATGTCGTGGCGTCGCGCGTGCCGGCGACCCTGCTGCTCGGCGGGGCGGCCATGGCGCTCGCCATCCTGGTCGGCATCCCCGCCGGG
The DNA here is from genome assembly GCA_039177555.1 of Pseudomonadota bacterium. GTDB lineage: Bacteria > Pseudomonadota > Alphaproteobacteria > DSM-16000 > Inquilinaceae > JANQGH01. The sequence goes on from JBCDFV010000086.1 coordinate 4,208, forward strand.
ATCGCGGCGGCCCATTGGCACAACCGCGCCGGCGACCGGGTGATCATGACGGGGGCCGTGTTCGGCTATGCCATGCCGAACTTCTTCTTCGGCATTCTGCTGATCCTGCTGTTCACGCTGAACCTGCAATGGCTGCCGTCCGGCGGCATGGGCGGATTCAGCCATTTGATCATGCCGACGCTCACCCTGGGCTTGGCCTCCGCCGGTGCCTTTGCCCGCTTCACCCGATCGTCCCTGCTGGAGGTGCTGGGCGCCGGCTATATGCGCACGGCACGCGCCAAGGGGCTCTCACTCAGGCGCCAGATGCTGGTGCATGCGCTGCGCGGCGCCCTGGTGCCGCTGACCACGCTGCTGGGCTTCACCATCGGTGCACTTATTGCCGGCGCCGTGGTCACCGAGACCGTCTTTGCCTGGCCGGGCGTTGGGCGGCTGCTGGTTGTCTCGGTCTCGGAACGCGACCTGGCCGTGGTCCAGCTGATCGTGATCCTGGCGGCGGCGACCATGGCGTTTGCCAATCTGGCCGTTGACCTTGCCTATGGCTGGCTCGACCCCCGCATCGGTCAGGAACGACGCAGCCAGCGGGCCGGCCCGTGAGCCGCCGGCGGTCGCTGGGCAGGACGGTTGCGCTGGTCGTGCTGGCGCTGGTTGTCGGCGTGGCCCTGTTCGGCGATTTCCTGACCGCCTATCCCTACGACCAGTCGAATCTGCTGGCGCGCAACGAGCCGCCCGTGTTTCTCGGCGGCAGTTGGGACCACCCGCTGGGCACAGACCGGCTGGGCCGGGACATGGTGGCCAGGCTGGTGGTCGCCATCCGCATTTCGATCGGCATCGCCGCCGTTGGCACGCTGATCTCGATGATGATCGGCACCTCGCTGGGCCTCTTGGCCGCGCGCCGCGGCAAGGCGGCGGACGACGCGGTGATGGGTCTGGTCGACCTTCAGGCCGCCTTGCCCTTCATCATCATCGCGCTGGCCATCCTGGCCTTCTTCGGCCGGTCGCTGACCATCTTCATCATGCTGATCGGGCTTTACGGCTGGGAGGTCTATGCCAGACAGGTGCGCGGCGCGGCGCTGGCCGCCCGCAACCAGCCCTACATCGAGGCGGCAAGGGCCGTCGGCGTCACCACCGGCACGATCTATCGACGGCACATCTTGCCCAACATCTCCAACATCATCATCGTCCAGGCGACCTTGAACTTCCCGCAAGCGATCCTGCTGGAAACGGGCCTCAGTTTCCTGGGCCTCGGCATCCAGCCGCCGCTGACCAGTCTGGGGCAGCTACTTGGCGAGGGCAGGGACAGCCTGGCCAGTTCCTGGTGGGTCGCCGTCATTCCCGGCACGGTCATCTTCCTGACCACGCTGGCGGTCAGTCTGCTGGGCGACGCGCTGCGCGACCGGCTGGACCCGACGCTGCGCCGCTGAACCGGCCGCAGTCAGATCTCGGGCCCGAATCTGTCGCCGGGCATCTGGGTCGACAGCCCGTCGTCGACGAGGATTTCCGCCCCGTTCATCATCGTCGAGGCATCGGATGCCAGGAACACCGCCGCACCGACCAGGTCCTCGGGGTGCAGCAGTCGGTTGCGCGGGCTGCGCGTGGCGAACGCTTCTTCCGCCCGCTCCCGAGAGCCGAACTTCTTCAGCGCGTTGCCAAGCGCGGCCTCTGTCAGGACGTAACCCGGATGAATCGCGTTGACCCGTACGTTCGAGCCCATGGCAATGCATGAGGCAGCGGCCTGAACGGTCAGCGCGCGGACCGCCCCCTTGCTGGTGCCGTACGCCGGGCCGCTTCTGGCCCCGAAGGAGCCGACAACCGAACCGATATTGATGATCGACCCCTGACGGTCGCCCATGGCCTCGACTGCGACCTTGATGCCCAGAAAGGTGCCATCGAGGTTCACCGCATGAAGCTTGCGCCACTCTTCGAGCGGAAGATCGGCAATCGTGTAGCCGTCACTGGCAAACAAGCCGGCGCAATTCACCAACACGTCGAGCGGGCCCAGGCGGGCATCGGTCTCGGAAATCGCGTCGCGCCACGACGTCTCGCTCGTCACGTCAAGCTGATACGCGATCACCTCTCCGCCATCCGCGCGAATGGCGACCGCCGCGACTTCCGCCACTTCGGCATTGATGTCGCAAACGGCGACCTTGCTGCCCCCGCTCGCGAGACCCTTCGCAATCGCAGCGCCGATTTCGCCACCGCCTCCAGTGACGACGCTGACCTTCCCGTCCAATTGACCCATGTGATGCGCGCCTAAATCAGGCCCCCCAGCTCTTCGATACGCGGTCTCAATTGGTCGACCGTAAATTGAGAATGTGCGGCCGCGATGCCAGATGCAAAGCCGGTCGCGAACGCCGTGCCCATCACCCGGATGGAGCTGTAGGCCCTGGGATCAGCGCCAATCGTACGCCCGGCAAGATAGAGGTTGGAAAGCCCCTTTGCCTTCAAACAGCCGAGCGGAATGTGGGCGAACCCATCTCCGCCGATCGGCGTAAAGGTCGGCCGTCCGATCACTGCGTGATCCTCCATGGGCCAGGCGGCGCGGGCGACACCATCTGCGCGCGTGCGGCCCGCCAACAGATCGTCCTCTGTCATCCGGTCTTCCGTGTCGACATGCCAGCTTTCGCGGATGCCCACCTGTGGTCCCGTCTGCACCAAGAAGGCGCCTTGGCAAGCGGGCTGGCTTTTCCTCAACACGGCGACATAGTCCTGTGCGGCGGCCCGTGCGTACCGCTCCGCCGCCGACAGCGTCGCCGAGGTGGCACTGTCGGCGGGGTAATCGATGATCATCCACCAGATATCCGCGCTGTTCGGGATCGGCGCAAAGAAGCCGGCGTTCGGCCTATTGGTGGGATAGGCACCGGACCTGTTGTAGTCGGCCAAGGCTGCCGCCAGCTTGTCTCGATCGATCACCACGCCTGCGGCCAGGCCGCCAACGCGAATTGGGGAGGAAAAAGGCTGCAGCGTACCGGCCCCGTCGCCGACCCTACGCGATACGCAGGCAAGCCTCGCCACATGCGCATCGCCCGTGGCATCGACGAAACAGCGTGCCGCGACATGGACACGCCCTTCGTGGCAATGCAGGACGATGTGATCCAGTAGGTCTGTTGACGTGACCGCGTCCACGGCCTTGGCGTGAAACAGAACCTCGACACCGGCTGCCGCCAGACTTCGATCAAGCGCCAGTTTCAGGCTCTCGGGTTCCAGATAGACCAGCCAATGTCCGGTCCTGGGGTTCTGCCTGGGCGCGGTGGTGACGCCGAGCTTCTCGATCTCGCTCAAGACAAGATGGCTGGCGCCGCCCGTTGCCGCGACCGGTTTGGGCCCACCGCCGCGCTGATAGAGCCCGCAAAAGGACAAGACGCTGGCATTCGTCGCCGCCCCGCCAAGAAACCCGTACTTCTCGACCAGCAGCGTCTTGGCACCCGATTTTGCGGCGCCAATGGCGGCGCTGACCCCGCCGATCCCACCGCCGGCGACGACGACATCATAGTGATCCATCGGTATCTGCGGCCGCTCAGCGCCCGCGAAGGGACGGCATGGTCAACGTCTTGCCTTCTTGCGGCTGTGATAGGTCAGCGCCAGCGCAATGCAATGGCGTAGCGGGGCCTCCGGGAGAGGGCGGCCCGCCTCCAAAAAAATGTTGCGGTTGCCGTCATAGGTCAGTTCGGTCGGATAAAGCTCGCGAAACGTCTCGACCAGATTTGTGTGGCAGATGAAGTAAAGCGCGTACTGATCCGGTAGGTCCCGCACGGCATCGATCCTGATCGTACTGCCGCTTTTGGTCTTCTGGGTCAGGTAGCTCGGCTGCCCCCATTTCAGAGCCTCGGCGAGAGGTCCGACGCCTTCGGTCTCGGCCGCCGTTCTGAGGATCAGGGCGCGCAACTCAAGAAGCTTGCCGCGCACCGGGTCCTTGTAACCGGCGAACACGGCCTCGACGGCCGGATCCTCGAACGCGGCTTGACCTGACACTTTCGGTCGCCTGGAGAGGATGCCCCGACCATCTGGCCGAGGCGTCCGTTTCCAGCGCCTTTCCTAGCCCTGATCGACGCTCAGATGGCCCGGTCCCAGCGGCATGCGCACGCTGTTGATCGGCGTCCAGTCCAGATCGTCCTGCGCCACCCAGCTCGCCAGGTTGCGCCACAGGATGATCGCCGGCGTCACCTCTTCCCAGATGTCGACCATCTGGCGGAATAGGGCCACCCGGGCCTCCGGATCCGTCTCTGCCAGATACTGCCGGCCCAGCTCGACGTACTCCTCCGGCGGTGACCAGGTGCGGTCCCGCTCGCGTGTCGCGCGGGCCGAGTTCGGCCCCCAGAAGCCCCAGATCGCCCGTGTCGGCGTGCCGTCGAACTCGGTCGTCATCGACATGTTCGCCATGCCGAACGGATGCTGCAAGGCCAAGGCCCAACTGTCGACCACGTTCACCGTGGCATTGATGCCCATGGCCCGCCATTGCTCGGCAAGATATTCCACGGCGAGGTCGAAGTTCGGGAAGGCGCCCCTTGTGACGTTGATAACGATCTCTTCGCCGTCATAGTCGGACTGTGCCAGATATTCCGCCGCCGCGTCCGGGTCGTACCCAAACCGCGACTGGATGTCGGGGTCGTAGAAGATCGTGAATTCCGGGAAGTTGAACGGTGCCGGCGCGAACGTCGCGTCGCCCCACAAGGCCTGGACCAAGGTGTCCCGATCGATCGCTGAATTCATGGCATAGCGCAGGTTGGCATCGGTCAGCGGATTGGGCCCAAACTCTGGAATGTCCAGCGTGTTGTAGGCCAGCATCACGTAATTCGCGATCGGCCTGGTGACGTAGTTCAACCCGTCATAGCCCTCGACGGTTTCAACCTCGTCGGCAGGCACGTTGACCATGAAGTCGAACTCGTCGGCCACCATGCCGGCCAGCCGGGCGGAGAACTCCGGCACGATACGGAATTCCAGGCTGGCGGCCGGCGGTGTGCCGCCACAGTAATCGTCGAACGCCTCCAGCCTGATATGGTCACTGGCGTCGAACGACGTCACCTGGTAGGGACCCGTGCCAACCGGCTGCTGGCCGAACTGTTCGGGGCCGACTTCCAGGTAATAGTCGCGCGGTACGATGTAGCCCAGCGGGGTGATGAACCGGTAGGGCAGGTTGGGGTCCGGCGCGGACAGCTCGATTTCGACCGTATGGTCGTCGA
>JBCDFV010000087.1:0-9318 GCA_039177555.1 Pseudomonadota bacterium
CCTGCAGCGCGGCGAGGCCGGCGGCGGTGTCCTGCTCGCCATTGCCGCCCGACAGGCCGACACCGCCGATCACCTCGCCATCCACCACGATGGGAAAGCCGCCGACGAAGACGGTGAAGCGGCCTTCGAACGAAAGCTGGATGCCAAAGGCCTCGTTGCCCGGCAGGGCGGGACCGTTCGGCGGCCGGTTGAACAGATGCGTTGAGCGTTTGTGCCCGGCGGCGGTGAAGGCCTTGTTCCAGGCGATCTGTGGCCCCGTGACCCGCGCGCCGTCCATCCGCTCCAGCGCCAGGGGATAGCCGCCATCGTCGACCACGCAAATGGTCTCGAGCACGCCGATCTCTTCCGACTTGGCCCGGGCGGCGGCGACCATGACGCGCGCCTCCTCCAATTCCAGCTTCAGCGCCTGTTTCATCTCCCTGTCCCCTTTTCTGGCGGCCGTCAGCGGCCGAGATAGACCGTCTTGATCTGGGTAAAAAAGTCCAGCCCGGCACGGCCGGATTCACGGAAGGTCGCGGTGCTGGACGCCTTGATGCCGCCGAACGGCGCGTTCACGAGATTGCCGGTGGTCGTGCGATTGACCTTCACCGTGCCGGCCTCCACGTCGGTCGGAAAGCGCTGGATATAGTCGAAGTTCTTCGTCGCCAGCGACGCCGACAAGCCGTAAGCCACGCCGTTGGCGACCGCGATGGCCTCGTCGTATGAGCCGATTTCGATCAGCGCGATGACCGGACCGAAGATCTCCTCTTGCGCAATCACGGCGTCCGGCGCGACATCGCCGAACACGGTCGGGGTCACATACCAGCCCTTGTCGCGGGGCGGATCGGTTAGCTGGCGGCCCCCGGTCACCAGCGTCGCCTCGCCCTTGCCGATCTCGATGTAGCGCAGGACGGTCTCAAGCTGTTTTTGGGAGGCCAGCGGGCCAATCTGGGTGGCCGCGTCGGCCCCGTCACCCACGACCAGCGCCTCGCTGGCCGCCTTCAGCTTCGCGGTAAACGAGGCCGCCACGTCGCGATGGACCAGCACCCGGCTGGTGCCGGTGCAGGCCTGGCCGGTGAGGGAGAACCCGCCGCCCACCGCCAGCTTCACGGCCAGGTCCAGGTCGGCGTCTTCCATCACGATCAACGGATTCTTGCCGCCCAGCTCCATCTGCGTCCGCGTGGTCATCGGCAGCCCGCGATGAATGGTTTCACCGGCCCTGGTCGAGCCTGTGAAGGAAATCGCACGCACCCTCGGGTCCGCCGTCAGGGCCGGGCCGGTTTCCGCCGAAGGGCCGGTGATGAAGTTGATCACGCCGGGCGGCAGGCCGCCGGCGACCAGCGCCTCGACCAGGCGAAGCCCGATCAGCGGCGCCTCCGACGACGGCTTGAACACCACCGTATTGCCGGTGATCAAGGCCGGGGCCATTTTCCGCGCGGGGATCGAGACCGGGAAGTTCCAAGGCGTGATGATGGTCGCCACGCCCAGCGGTTCGCGCTGGGTATAGACCGTCATCTTGGCATCGTCCTGGGCGAACACCTCGCCGGTCAGCGTCTGCCCCTCGACGGCATAGAACCGCAGGGTCTGGGCCGCGCGCTTGACCTCCGCCACGCCGAGCGACAGCAGCTTGCCTTCCTCGCGCGACAGCTCGGCACCGAACGCGTCGGCGTGTTGGTCCAGCCAGTCGGCGGCCTTGTCGAGGCAGGCGGCGCGTTTGGATATCGGCGTGGCGCGCCAGCCAGGAAATGCGGCATGCGCCGCATCGACCGCCCGGGTCGCGTCCTCTGCGGTCCCGGCGGCAAACCGGCCGATCAGGTCGTCGGTATTGGCCGGATTGCGGTTTTCAAACCCTTCCCCGTTCGAGGCGGCAACCCAGTTACCGTCGATCAGCAGCCGGTGGTCCATCACCCCGTCCGGGCCTGGGCTGTGGCTGTCGCTCATGGCGTCCTCTTTCTGGGGCCGCGCACCGGCCCTTCTTGCTCGATCTCGAAATCCTCGAAAATGCGCAGTTGGCAGACCAGGCGATAGCCCTCCGCCAAGGCCTCGTCGCCCAGGGTCTTCTTTTCCCGCCAGTTGGGCTCCGGCAACTGCTCCGCGCCCGCCACGATGCGGGACTTGCAGGTCCCGCACTTGCCCATGCCGCACATGTAGCTGAGATGCGGGTAGGGGAACTTGCGGATACCGGCCAGGACAACGAGATTGCTGTCCGCCGCGATGTCGCCCTGATGGGCCTCGCCATCCCGGTGGATCGTGATTTTTGGCATCGCTACGCAGTCGGTCGGGCGGCTGAGGCGCCGCCCGCCATCAGGTCTTCATCTAGGCTGGTCGTCAGGCGGCGAGAACCGCCTCGGCATCCTCTCGCGACAGGTCGTCCTTCACGTAATCGTGCCAGAGCGCCGTGGTGTACAGCAGGCGCATCTGGGCGCCGATGCCGCAGATCTTCAAGCAGGCCTGCTGAAGTTCGACCGTATCGGCATGTTCCAGCACGATCTGATAGCCGCGCTCGCCATGGATCTCGTCGGACACGATATGCAGGTCGAAGAATTCGACCTCCTCGTCGGAGAAGCCGTACTTGTCGCGCAGGGTCGGCGTCTGGCGCCGGTAGATCGACGGCACTTGGCTTTCCAGGCCGACCACCAGGCCGGCCACCGCGACGATCGGGTTCTCGCGCATGGCCACCGCGTAACACCAGCTTTGAAGGCCCCGGGTGGTCGGCGACATGTTGTCGGGGTTTTCCACCCGCTCACGCGTTGTGCCGCAGGACTCGGCGAACCGGATCAGCAAATCCGTATGACGGTCGCCGCCGATTTCCTCCTCATACATGTTCTGCAAGAGGAAGTCCTTGGCGTCGATGTAGTGGTCCGGCGTGCGCGCGTAGATGTAGGCCAGATAGTCGGCGAACGGGCCGACATAGTGATAATGGTTCTCCGCCCAGCGGGCGAGGTGGTCGCGGCTCAACCGGCCCGTGGCCCAGGCAATGCTGAACGGCGACTTGGTGGCCGTGTTGCCCTTGATGGCGGTTTCCAACGCGGTGCGAAAATCCTCTCGCGACATCAGTTCAGTCATGTTGCATCCTCCTCTTCGGCCTTTTTTGGCTCGCTCTTGACACCCCTGCGGTTCGTTAGATTAGATTGTATACCAAATCCGGCAAGCCTTTTCGACGGCAGAATTTCGTCTAAGGTTGCTGATCGGAGATGGTTTTGGCGATCTTCAAAAAGATCAGTTCTGTCAATGGTTTGAGCGAGGTTCGTTAATTTGGACGATTCAGTCGGATTCAGGGAATGCCGGCGAGATATCGCCAAAATGGCCGTTGGTATGCAAATTCAGGAGGGAGGCCATGTACATCATCGTCACCAGCAAGCCGAACGAATACAGCGCCGATCTGGGGACCGGCGTGCGCGCGGTGGAGACCTACGACTACTTCTTCTATGGCAAGCACCTGGCAACGCATGTCATTGGCGAAGTGGTGGCGGGCGACGCTCGGGTGCGGATCGTCGATGCCGAGTACCCGGATTGCGTCAACTCCGTGCCTTACAAGTTCTTCGGCGATTTCGATCAGGTCGACGAGGCCAGGGAAGAACTGCAGGAGTTGACGCGCTTCGGCGACATCGACGCCAGGCTGGAACGGGTCGACTGAGACGGGACCTCCGCCGCGGGCCCTACCCGGTCAGGCGCCGAAGCTGGTCGAGGGTCAGGGCGCTCTCAAGCTCGGCCATGTCCGCTGACGGTGGGGCAGGGGCGCCGCCGCTGGTTTTCGGTCGGTCCGTCGAGCGCTGGCCAAGCAGGTCGCGGCCGACGCTGGTCACATGACGGCTGGCCAGCAAGGCCGCCAGTTCCTCGTCGCGGTCCAGGATCGCCCGCAGGATGGCGGCATGCTCGCCCCACGAGGCCACGGCCCGCTGCCGGCTGACGCTGGCGAACAGCCAATGGGTCTTGGCCCTCAGCGTGCGCATGATGCCGGCCAGGACGACGTTGGAACTGGCGTTCGCCAGTTCGGCGTGAAAGACGTCGTTCAACGCCGGCAGGGCGTCGGTATCGCCCCGTGCCGCGGCCTCGTCGCCAGCGCGCAACACGGACAACAGCCGCTCGCCCGCGTCGCCATCCAGCCGCCTGGCGGCGAGCCGCGCGCTGAAGCCCTCCAGCGCCGCGCGCAGTTCCACGACGTCCGCCGCCTCACCGTCCGACAGTTCCGCGACAACGGCACCGCGACGCGGCGCAATGGTCACGATGCCCTCGTTGCCCAGCGCCTTCAGCGCCTCGCGGACCGGATTGCGCGAGACGCCGAACAGCGCCGCCAGTCGCGCCTCGATTAGCCGGTCGCCGGGCTTGTATTGACCACTGACGATGGCGTCGCGCAGCGCTTCGCGCACGCGATCGTTCAGCGATTCGTCGCGATCATCGTCGGCGGTTTCCGGCTCCGGCATCGCGCCGGTGCCTTGGCGATCGATGGCTGACACGTGCGTATCGTCCTTCCTCTGGCCCGCCTGGGCGGGGAGCGATAAGTATATACCACGGCCCCGACGCGCCAAGCGCCTAGCCCCTCCGCCGGTCTTCGCCCCAACGTCGCAAGGTGATTGATGAGCCCATGAGCGAGGACCAGACGGAACTGTCCGCCCGATGCCGCGCCTTGGTGGAAGAGCTGGGCATCGGCCGGGCGGATGAGGTTACGGACGTCGAGCGGCTGACCGGTGGCGTCGCCTCGGACATCGCACGGGTGCGTGTGGGCGGCGGCGACATCTGCGTCAAGTTTGCCCTGCCGCAGTTGAGAGTGGCCGCGGAGTGGAAGGCCCCGGTCCATCGCAGCGCGGCGGAGTACGCCTGGTTGACCGTCGCGGCCAAGGTTGCACCGGACAGCGCCATTGGGCTGTTGGGGCGCTCCGACACGCTGAACGGCTTTGCCATGGAGTTCATCAGCGGCGATGACGTGACCCTGTGGAAGGCCGCGCTGTTGGCCGAGGCGCCCGATCGGGGCGAAGCGGAGGCCGTTGGTGCGGTCCTGGGGAAGATACACCAGGCGTCGGCCGCAACCGGGTTCGACACGGCGCCGTTTCAAAACCGGGATGATTTCCGCGCACTCCGGATCGAGCCTTATCTGACCTTCACCGCAAGCCGGCATCCTGCCGTGGCGGCGCCGCTGATTGCCCTGGCCGATCGCCTTTACGACAGCGACCGGATTTTGGTCCATGGCGATGTCAGCCCCAAGAACATCCTGTTCAGAAGCCAAGGCCCTGTCATCCTGGATGCGGAATGCGCGACGATGGGGGACCCGAGCTTCGATCCGTCGTTCTGCATCAATCATCTGCTGTTGAAGGCCGCGCACCTGCCGGCGTCGCGCCAGCGTCTGTTGGCCTCGGTTGGCCGGTTCTGGCGGGCCTATGCCGCACATGTGACGTGGGAGCCGCCGGCGGCGCTTGAAGCGCGGGTCAGTCGCCTGCTGCCTGCCCTGATGCTGGCGCGTATCGACGGCAAATCCCCGGTCGAATACCTTACCGAAGAGAGCCAAGAGACGGTTCGAACACTGGCCGTCGATGGCCTTATGCATCCAACCGATGGCCTCACCGGGTTTGTCGATTGGATCGATCGTGCGTTGAAGGGGAGAAGCGCGTGACGGACATCGCCTCCGTAAAGGGTCGCCGGGTGTGGGATTCGCGCGGCAACCCGACCGTCGAGGTGACGGTGATGCTGAGGTCCGGGGTGGCCGGGCGGGCGATCGCGCCGGCCGGCGCGTCGCGCGGAACGCGTGAGGCCATCGATTTGCGCGATGGGGGCCGGGCCCTTCGCGGCATGAACGTCACCAAGGCGCTGGCCAATGTGAACGGCCCGATCGCCCAGGCCCTGATCGGTCTCGACGCCAAGGACCAGGCGGCGGTCGACCGGGCGATGCTGGCGCTCGATCCGTCACCCTTGAAGGCGACGTTGGGCGGCAATGCGACGGTGGCGACATCGCTGGCGGTTCTGCATGCGGCCGCTGCGGATGCCGGAAAACCGCTGTGGCGCCACGTATCCGACCAGTACGGGTTCTCCCCGTCGCTTCCCTTGCCCGAGATCCAGATCTTCGGCGGCGGTGCGCATGCGGGGCGACGGGTCGACATTCAGGACTTCATGATCATGGTGCCGGGCGCGGCCAGCTTCGACGAGGTGATGGAGGTCACCAACGAGGTCTATTTCGCCGCCGGCGACATCATGGCGGCCAGGGGAAAGCTGGCGGGCGTCGCCGACGAGGGCGGCTGGTGGCCGGCCTTTGCGTCGAACGAAGAGGCGCTGGAAACGCTGGTCCTGGCCATCGAGAAGGCCGGCGAGAAACCCGGCGACCGGGTGGTGATCTCACTGGACGTCGCCGCGTCGGAATTCGGCAGCGCCGGGCGCTACCGGCTCGCCCTCGAAGACCGCGAACTGGACAGCAACGGGCTGATCGACACGCTCGGCCGCTGGCTCGATGCCTATCCGATCGTCTCGATCGAAGACCCGCTGGGTGAGGACGATCCGGACGGCATGGTCGAATTCACCCGCCGGTTCGGCGACCGGGTGCAGATCATCGGCGACGACTTCCTGGTGACGAACGCCGCCCTGGTCGAGGACGCGGCGGCCAAGGGCGCCTGCAACGCCGTGCTGATGAAGGTGAACCAGGCGGGCACGCTGACCGAGGCGATCGACGCCGCCCGGGCTGCCATGGGCGTCGGCTGGGGCGTGATCGTCTCGGCACGGTCCGGCGAAACCGAAGACGTCTCGATCAGCCATTTGGCGACTGGGATCGGCTGCGGCCAGTTGAAGGTCGGCTCGTTTCAACGGTCGGAGCGGATGGCGAAATGGAACGAATGCCTGCGCATCCAGGATGACCTTGGCGCCGACGCCTTTGTCGGCGGCGCGCCGTTGGCGAGAACCTGGTGGGGTCGGCAAGCCTGACCGAACGCCTGGACGGGGTCGCTCGCTAAGCTTGCTGCCCGCACTCAAGGCTCAGTTGCTGCTTCAGGAGCATACGCGCGGTCCCCGCGGTCATGGCCGACCCTTTCACCAGCATCGTACCCGCAAGCCCATCCATTAGGGCGGCCAGGCGCAAGGCTGCGTCATCGGCATCGGACGTCGTCGCACCGCTTTCCTCGGCGCCCTTGGCCAAGAGGCCTGCAATCAGCCGATGCCAGTCCAGCATGGCGGCGGTCATGACCTCGGCCAAAAGCGCGTCGCGATGGGCTTCATCCTGAGCGTTCAGCCAAAGCCGCCAGTGCCGCATATCCTCATCCTCGACCACCCAGTCGGCGATGCGCTCAAGCGCCTCCAACGCCGGCACGCCGTCGACCAGCGCCTTTACGGCCTCGATCTCCCGCGTCGCGGCCAGGCGCACCGCCTCGGCACGCAGGTCGGCCCAGGATGGGAAATAGTGATGCAGCAGGCCCGACCCCACGCCGAGGGCGCGTGTGACGTCCCTGGTCGCGGCCTGTGCCAGGCCCTTTTCAAGGATGACGTCGATCGCTTTATCGACGATCTGTTTGCGGCGATCCTCGCCCGACATGCGTGCCAGTTGTCTGCCCTCTTGACTTCCTGAACTGAACTGAGCACTTGTTCAGTTGAACGATCGCTCAACTCAGTGAATGTCATGAAGCAGACGAACGATGTCAACATACTTGTCGTCGGTGGCGGCGCGGCGGGCCTCGCCGCGGCCGTTGCGGCGGAACAGGCGGGCCTCACCTGCCAAGTGCTGGAGGCTCAGGATCGATTGGGCGGCCGTGTTCGGACGGTACCGCTGGACAGCGGCGGCGTGTTCGACGAAGGCGCGCAGTTGGTGAACGGCGATATGGGTGCCGTGCTTGAGATCGCGGCCCAGGCGGGCCTGCATCCGGCGCCGGTTGCACAGGGCGGGATCGACCTGTGTGTCTTCGGCGAGGAAGCCTTGCGCGCTGAAGACCTGATCTCGGTCGACGAGATCTACGAATTGTTGGAAGAGCAGGTGGTTCGCTGGGACAGCTTCGGCGAGGCGGTGCGTGCGCTGTGGCTGAAGTGGAAATGGTGGAATACGCCCTGGGAGAGCGTCGGCGAGGCCGGGCGCGGGCTAAAGCTGCTGGTCGAAAAGCGACCCTTCCATCGGGACAGCCTTGCGGCGGCCCTGCGCGCCCTGCTCTTGTCGTCGGAAGAGCACGCGATCGCGTTCTCGCTCTTTACGGAGATCCTTGGGCAGTCCCCCGAGGAGATCAACGCGCACGCTGTCAGAGACCTCTTCGCGCGCTATGGGTCGGAACGAGACGATGGCGAGTTCCAATTCGCTGTGGGCATGACCGCGATCATCGACCAGTTCGCATCCAGCCTGCGCCACACGCCGCGCTTGAGTGCACCTGTGCGGTGTATCCGGCACTTATCAAACCGGGTCGAGGCAACGACGGACGCTGGTTCCTGGACGGCCGATGCCGTCGTCGTTGCCGTTCCGCCCACTGTGGCCAGGAACATCACGTTCGACATGCCCGACGCCGACGACCTCGCCGGGCTTCTATCCTCGTTCCGTGCCGGCGACATGATCAAGACGCTGCTGGCCTTCGATACCCCGTTCTGGCGGCTGGGGGGTTTCAGCGGGTCGGCAACCTTCGCCGATCCGCCGGGCTTGGCGGTCATGGACGGCAGTCTCGACGACGGGTCGCCGCCCCGGCTGATTGCGTTTCAAGGCGGGCCCCTGGCGCGGGAATGGGCGGCCTTGCCCCCAAGCGAGCGGCAGGCTCGGCTTTTGCGGCAGCTAAGCCGCGCTTTCGGCGACCAAGCCCTGGCTCCGCGCGAGATCGCCGAAGCGGTCTGGGTCGACCACCCGTGGTGCGGTGGTGGCTATAACGCCACGGTTCGCATCGGCGGCGACCCGGACGCGATCGCCCGTCTTGCCGCCTGGGGGGACAGGGTCCGGTTTGCCGGGGCTGAAGTCGACGATCGGTTCTGGGGCTATGTCGAGGGCGCGGTGCACAGCGGCCGCGCCGCGATCGCCAGCATCGTCGGCGAACGCGGCCGGGCGGCGGCCTGACCCGAAGACGACGGCGTCGGGTGCGGCCTCAATAGGTCGCGCGGCCGCCGCTTAAGTCGAAGACGGCGGCGGTGGTGAAGGAATTCTCCTCGCTGGCCAGCCAGCAGATCATGGCGGCGGCCTCGTCGAGTTCCAGCATGCGCCCGCGCGGCACCTTCGACAGGATGTAGGCGATGTGTTCCGGCTTCTGGCTCATGCCCATGGCGGTCTTGGCCACGGCCGGCGTGACACAGTTCACGGAGATGTCGTGGGAGGCCAGTTCCTTGCCCAGCGACTTGGTCAGCGCAATGACGCCGGCCTTCATGGAGCTGTAGGCGACGGCGTTGGGGTTGCCCTCCTTGCCGGCG
>JBCDFV010000088.1:0-7951 GCA_039177555.1 Pseudomonadota bacterium
GACAACGCACCATCACCACGTTGAGAGGCAACTATGCCATAGCCGCCACTATCGATGTCGGCAGCGGATATCGTCAGCTCCGCACCGGTGTTGATTGCAGCAACTCCGAAATACCTGCCGCCGCTAACCGTGCCTGAGGCCTCAATCGACAGTGCGCCCATGCCATAGTTCACGGCAGCTATGCCGCCATAACCGCCCGCCACGTCGGCGGCCGAGATCGTCACACTGTCCGTGTCCGCAAAGTTCGTGGCGCGGATGCCAACCGCCTCGTCCGACGTGACCGCGAAGCCCGCGTCGATGGCGATGCTGCCGCCGGTAGTGTTTTCGGCGTTGATGCCATCCGCCGTGCCGGCACTGACCGCGCCGGTCGTCGTAATCTCGATGTCGCCGGTAGTGGAATCCTCCACGACGATGCCATAACCGCCAGCTTGGACACCGGCCGACGCAACCGAAATGCCGCCGTCTCCCGACTCGTTCGTCGCACTGATGCCATTGCCTGGGAGAAACGACACTGTGCCTTCAAGGTCAATGTCGATCACGCCACCAGAGCGGTTGGTCGCCAACACCGCTCCCTGCACATCACCCGAGGCCGCGATCCTGATGTCTCCAGTGCCGTCATTGGTGGCGATGATCGCGGCAGTGTCGGCCACGATGTCTGCTGTGGAGATCGTAATGCTATCGGTTCCAGAGGTGTTTGTTACATCGAAGGCCACGCCATCGAAGGCCGGGCCACTCCTCGCCGTGACGGTGTCTTCGGTGGTGATCTCGATGCTACCGCTGGTCCGGTTGGTGGCTTCAATTGCATAGCCTCTCCCAGCCGTGAGGGGGCCCGACGCGGAAATCGTCAGATCGCCTGTACCACTATTGCGCGCAGCAATTCCATACCCTGATGTGAAATCAGCGATCGAAATAATTAGATCAGTAGTGTCTGTGTTGTTGTTTTCGGCAAGAATTGCAGTACTAGCATAAGATCCCAAAATCGCTTTATCTGCAGAAATCTCCAGTGAGCCGCCGCCACCGTTTTGAGCCCAAATTACAGCGCCAACTCTTGAAGGAGTCAGAATCTCAGTCTCGCCCGTTGTTGTCACGGACATACCACCTGTACCGCCACCAACTGCATAAATCGCGAACAGATTGTCCGCCCTTACATCATTTGTTGAGATGGTCAACGCACCGTCTGCAGCAAAATTGTACGCTTTCACACCGGCGCCTGATGCCGTCGAGATCGCACCGTACGCTGTAATCGAGACGTCTCCAGATCCGTTGTTGAAGGCGTAAATGCCACCCTTGCTTACGGTAATGTCTGATCCGTCGGGGTTGGCATCATCGAACGTTACGCCACCTGTACCCAATAGGCGCAACGCCGGGCCTGCGCTGCCCATGGTAGTATCTAAGCCAAACCCGGCCTCGGTTGTGACGGTTACCGGCCCAGCGCCGCCGTCAAGAATCTGAGGGGCATCGGTCCCTGTCGGACTTGCCGGCCCTGAGCAAGTGAAAACGCCGGCGGAACCTGTACAAGACCCGGCCAGGGCGCTGTTATCGACATGGCTTGCGACCAGCAGGACAGCGGCCATTGCAGTGCTCAGGGCCAGCTGGCTACGAAGCGTCTGATGCTTAATCATGGTCTTGGTCCCTGGCCCGTCAGGCCGTTTTCGGTTGAAGCAACGCCGACAAACCAGGCGGCATCTTGGATCGGTATGAACACCGGCCGACGCGGTGGACATGGAACGAGGGAAGACACCCACGGCGCGCGAGAGCCCCGCGAGCGGCCCAGAAAAGCGTGCCGTGGGCGCTCTCCCATCCGGGGGGGTCACCCGGTGGAAGGCGCTTATCCATCGCGAAAGGCCCGGCTAACGGTGTCCATAAGCGGGCTTATCAAATAGTCCACGACGGTACGTTCATCGGTGGTGATAAAGACCTCCACCGGCATCCCGGGGCGCAGCTCAATCCCCTCGGGTAGGCCTTCCAGCTCCTCCGGATGTACCCGGATGCGGGCGGCGTAAAAGGGTGGCTGGTTCTGCTGGTCCGCCGGCAACGCATCGGCCGAGAGCGCCACGACCTCTCCCGCCAGTGGCGTGAGGTTGCGTTGGGGATAGGCCGACAGCACGATCTGGGCCGGCTGCCCGAATTCCACCGTGTCGATGTCGGTGATCGCGACCTGGGCCTCGATCAGCAGATCTTCTTCCAGTGGTACGATTTCCAGCAACGGTTCGCCGGGACGGATCACGCCGCCCGTGGTGTGGATCTGCAGGCCAACCACGGTGCCGGCGATCGGTGCGGTGATCACCGTGCGGTTCAGCACGTCGCTGCTGGCGATCAGCTGTTCGTCGATCGTGGCCCGTTCGGCCTGAACGGCGACCAGCTGGTCGCCGACCACTTGCAAGGTTTCGGTTTGCAGGCTGATCAGTTCCAGTTCGGTCTCGCCGATGCGCAGGGCGGCCGTTGCGATCGAGGCTTCGTTGACCGCGCGTTCCCCGGCGATCTCCGCCGCCTGTCGTTGCAGGCCCAGCAGGCGCGGCATGCGCTCCAACCCCTGGTCCAGCAGGGTTTGGACGCTTTCAACCTCCTGCGCAATCAGGCGAAGCTGTTCGTCCTGGGCGGCGATCTGGTTTTCAAGGCCGCCAATCTGGGCGTGAAGCTGGTCGATGCGCTGACGCAGGATGCGCTGCTGCTCTTCCAGGTTGGAGCGGCGCAGATCGAAGACGAGAAGCTGCGCCTCGACGATCGACGCGGGCACGCCGTCGGTCAGGTCCGGCGTATCGGCCGGCGGGTCCCAGCGCCTAGCGCCCCGCTGCTCCATGATCAGGCGGGCTTCCTGGGCCCGCAGGTTGTGGTCCTGGCTAAGCAGCTGATCGTGGATGGCGCGGGGTTGCAGATCGCTCAACACGATCAGCGGTGCGCCTGGGCGCACCAGGTCGCCGTCGCGCACCGCGATGGTCTCCACGATGCCGCCTTCCAGATGTTGGATCGTGCGGCGATAGCCTTCCGGGCTGATCGCCCCTTGGGCGATGGTCGCCCCGGCGATCGGTGCCTTCCAGGACCAGTAGGCCAGGCCGCCAAAAAACGCCGTCAGCACGACGAGGCCGATCAGCGCCGGCCCCGTGAGGGCTGCCCTTAGGCTTCTGCGGGACTTCAGCCCGCCCGCGCGCCGGCTCATGTCCCCGTCCTCGCGGGAACGGCTTGCGGCGTGATCGCGGCCAGCACCTCCTTGCGGTTGCCAAACCTGGTCATACCGCCTTGCTGCAGCACCAGCAGCTTGTCCATGTGTCGGACAAGCGATGGCCGGTGGGCGATCATGATGACGGTCGTCTTGCGGGCCTTCAGGTCAACGATCGCCCGTTGCAAGGCCCCTTCGCCCTCTTGGTCGAGATGGGCGGCCGCCTCGTCCAGGATCACCAAAGACGGATTGCCGAACAGGGCCCGAGCCAGACCGATCCGCTGGCGCTGGCCGCCCGACAGGGGCACACCCCCCGCCCCTACTGGCGTGTCGTAGCCGCCGGGCAGGCTGACGATCAGCTCATGCGCACCGGCCTTGCGGGCCGCGTCGATCACCATCTCCGGCTGGGCGTCACGAAGCCGGGAGATGGTCTCCGCCACCGTCGCCGGCGGCAAACCGACATCCTGGGGCAAATAGCCGATATGGGCGCCCAGCACATCCGGGTCCCACTGATCGATCGAGGCGCCGTCAAACGTGACCTTGCCCATGGTCGGCGGGTACAGCCCCGCGATCATGCGGCACAGCGTGCTCTTGCCCGCCCCGGACGGCCCGACAATGCCCATCGCCTCGCCGCCCCTGAGGGCGAAGCTGATGCCATGGAGAAGGAATGCGTCGGCCGTTGCCGCGCTGGGCGGCCGGTAGCCAACATTCTCGACACCGACCCACCCTTTGGGCGCCGGCAGCGGCATGGGGTCCGCCCTGTCCGGCACCTGCAACAGGACCGATCTCAGACGCTGCCAGGCTTGCCGCGCCGTCGTAAAGCCGCGCCACGCTGTGATCGATTGGTCGATCGGCGCCAGGGCCCGCCCCAGCAGGATGCTGCCCGCGATCATGCCGCCGGCCGTCAGCTGACCTTGCAGCACCAGCCATGCGCCCAGCGCCAGGATACCGACCTGGACCATCTGGCGCAGACCCTTGGCGATGCCGGTGACGAGGGCGCTGCGCTCATTCAGGCCGCGCTGCATTTCCGACGCTTCGTGTCGCGCCTCGTCCCAGCGGTCGGCCAAAGGCTGACGCATGCCCAGCGCCGTGACCGCCTCGGACTGGTCGATCGCCGCATCAACCTGGCGCTGGGCGATGACCACCTGCTCTAGCGTGCGGGCCTGGTGCTTGCGCGTCGACAGCTCGCCGATCAAGGCGATCACCAGCAGGATCACCGCCATCGTTGTGGCGAAAATGCCGATCCACGGGTGCAGCAACCACAGGGCGGCCAGAAAGATCGGGATCCATGGCGCGTCGAAGAAGGGGAACATGCTGGGCGCCGACAGAAAGGTCCGCACCTGTTGCAGATCGCGCACCGCCTGCCCGGTGCCGGGCGTGCCGCGTAGCCTGGTGAACAGCGCGGCCAGCAGGGTCCGCCGCGCCAACGTATCTTCCAGCCAGGCGCCGGTGCGCGCCAGCACCTTGCCCCGCAGCCATTCCAGGGCGCCGTAAGCGACGAACGCGACCAGCGCGATCAACGTCAAGAAATACAGGGTCTCGACGCGCTGGCTGGACAGCACCCGGTCGAACACCACCATCATGAATACCGGGCTGACCAGCATCAGCAGGTTCACGAATGCGCTGAACAGCCCAGTCCAGAAAAAGCCGAGCCTTAACGGTCGCAACGCCTGGTCGAGGGTTTTGCGCGGCGCGGGCTTTGCGGACCGGGCGGGGCCGTTTTTGACCGGGTTTGCGGCCGCGTGTGGGGCGGAGTCCGGGGGCTTGCCGCCAGCCAGCGGGTTCTGTAACGCCGGCACCGAATGGGCCGCGGATGGAGCGGCGGAAGGCCGCTTGACCATCGCGGCCAGGCCGACGCCCAGGGCCGCGGCGATCAACGTGCCGCAGGCAAACCCGGCCCAGGTCTCGACCTCCCACCTGAAGGGCAGGCGCAAGCCGACAAAAACGCCAACCGCCAGCATCATGCCGGCCGGAACAAGCGGCGTTGCCGGCCACCTGAGGGCGACCAGAACGCTCACGGCCAAGATCACGAGCGGCAGGCCCAGGTCGGCCGTCGGCAGGTAGAGCGATACGTACGGTGTCAAGGCCCCCGCCGCCATGCCGGCCAAACAGACAAGCAGTGCGCCGACGACACGTCGGCGGCTGGCCAGCCCGGCCCAGAAGCCGCAGCCGGCAATTGCCAGCAGCAACACGAGCACGCCGGCGGGCACCGCCTGCCATTGCACCTGCAATAGCGCTAGCGAGCCCGTCGGCATGCCCCACCTCGCCAGCGCGTTACCGTGTCATGCCCGTGCACGTCATTTCCGTCCGTTGCCAATCATCAAACGCTTGTCCGCCCTGCTTGCCGTGATCTCGTGTTTGAAGTTGCGGCCCCGCTGGGCCGGCTGGCCGGTGGCTGGCGGAACGCGAGAGCGCCCGAGGCCCGCCATGGCCGCCTGTGATGCGCCGGGGGACACGTCGTCGTTTGGCTGGATCAGCCGGCCCAGCAGCCTGACGACGCATGCGAGGCGGGATGCGCCAATCGCCCCGCGGCCCCCCGGCGACCGCTAGAAGACGAAATGGTCCTCCAGCAGATCAGAGACCTGATCCAGGGTCGGCAGCAGGATGCTGTCGTCGCCATAGCTGATCAGCACCCCGTCGGCCGTGGCCGTGAAGGTCAAATCAGCGAACACGAAGTCTTGGATCGAGATCTTGTCGGCCGCCGTGTCGAAGTCGCGGATGACGTCGTTGCCATCGCCGGCGCCGAAGACGAACAGGTCCGCCCCCCGGCCGCCGAACAGCACGTCGTTGTCCGCGCCGCCATCCAGCACGTCATCGCCGGCGCCGCCCTTCAGCCGGTCCCGGCCATCGCCACCGTCCAGCACATCGTCACCAGCCTTGCCGCGCAACACGTCCCGGCCGCCCTCGCCGCTGAGCCGGTCATTGTCGACCGTGCCCGTCAGCCGGTCACGGCCATCACCGCCGACCGTCTCCGCCCCATCGATGATCGGCAGATCAGGCCCGTTGTTCGGCATCGGGTCGTTACTGGCGGCCGCAACCGAATCGGCCTGCAGGCTGGATGTGATCGGCGCCGGAGGGGGACTGTCGTTATCCGCAATTGTCACGGTCGCAGTTATTCCGGCCACATTAAGACGCGGGTTGTCAGAATCAACCAGCGTGATAGTAACTGTTTCGCTAGGCTCGATAGTAAAATCATCGATAACACTAATATCAATTGTTGTAGTTGGACTTAAGCCCGGCCCGAGTACTACTGAATTTGTGATTGTCTGATAGTCGATGCCGTTGGTTGCTGTTCCGGTCACCGTGTATGTTAGGATAATCGGGTCTGAGACCAATCCTGCTATTCTCACTGTGAACTGGCCGGGGTCAGCCGGATCCGAACCGGTGGTCTCAGACGCGGTCGGATCGTTTGCCGTCAGCGAAACAAGACTTGGCTCATCGGTGATCTCGCCTGTTGCCTCGGCTGCACCGGGATTTACAGTGACATTAGGTGCCGCAGGATCGATCAGGGTGATCGTTACGGTCTCAATTCCTTCATCAAAGGGATCGGAAACTGGAAGAGCGGCAATACCCACTCTCGAGGCTCCGGCTTGGAAGGTGACTGTGCCACTCAGCGGTTGGCCGATGCCAAATCCGCCGAATAGCTGACCGTTGATGTAGTCCACACCATTTTCTGCGGTCCCGCCGATGGTGTAGTTCACTTCCAGCGGAGCTGCGAGCGTTCCTCCATCGAGGTCGATAAAGAAGTCAACGTCGTCTTCGACACTGAGTGACCCTACAGGCTCGGCGCCGGGGCCTCTGAGACTGATCGAAAGCACACCGAAGTCGTTGTCCGTGATCGTCGCCTGCGCGGTGTCGGTGCCGAGGATCACCGCCGGGTTCGACGGGTTGCTGATCTCCAGATCGACGGTTTCCAGTTCCTCGATGAGATTGTCGTCGAGCACCGGGATCAGCAGCGTGCCGACCGCGCTGCCATCCGGCACCACGATTTGTGCCGTCGGCGACAGGGCGGCATAGTCCGCCCCGCTGATCGCCGACCCGGTGCCGAGATCGGCCAGGTCGAACGTGATTGGCGCCCCCGTTTGGTTCACCAGGCTCAAGGTCACCGTCGCCTCGATGGCCACGGGCCCGTCTTCGGTGCCGTTCACCGTCACCGACAGGTTTGCCGTCGGCCTCTCATTATCGGCGATCGTGACCGTCGCGCTGGGCGTGACCAGGGAAATGGTGGGCTCGTTGGGATCGACCAGCGTGACGGTCACCGTCTCGTCAGGCTCGAAGATGATGTCGTCGAGCACCGAGACATCGATCACCGCGAACGGGTTGCTCCCGGCCGGGATCGTGACCGTGCCGGTCAGGGCGGTGTAGTCGCCATCCGGCGTCGCCGTGCCGGTGACGACGTAACTCACCGTCAAGGGCGCCGCCAGGGTACCGTTCAACGACACCGTGAACTGCCCCGTATCGTTCGGCTCTGCCGCATCCGGATCGCTGGCAACGATCGACAGGTCGCCCGCACCGATCTCGTCATCGGCGATGGTCACCGTCGCGGTGGCGGTGCCGAGGCTGATGTTCGGCTCGCCCGGGTTGTTCAGGGTGACCACCACGGTCTCGTCGGGATCGAAGACCAGGTCGTCGATCACCGACACATCGATCACTGCAGACGGATTCGTCCCGGCAGGGATCGTCACCGTGCCGGAGATGGTCTGGTAGTCGATGCCGTTATTCGCGGTGCCCGTCACGGTGTAGCTCACCGCCAGGGGCGCCGCGAGGATGCCGTCCAAGGAAACCCGGAACTGC
>JBCDFV010000089.1:0-7840 GCA_039177555.1 Pseudomonadota bacterium
CAATCGATCGGGACGAGGTGATCGAGAAGTTCGGCGTGCCGCCGGAGAAGGTGGTCGACGTGCAGGCCCTGGCCGGCGACAGCACCGATAACGTGCCCGGCGTGCCAGGCATCGGCGTCAAGACAGCCGCGCAGCTTATCGGCGAGTTCGGCGATCTCGACACCTTGTTGGACCGGGCCGGGGAAATCAAACAGCCCAAGCGCCGCGAGAACCTGCAGCATTTCGCCGATCAGGCAAAGCTGTCGCGCGAGCTGGTGCGGCTGGCCGACGATGTCGACCTGCCGATCGATCTCGACGCGCTGGAGCCCGACACCGAGCCGGCGACCCTGCTCGAATTCCTGCAAGGCATGGAGTTTCCGTCGCTGGTCGCACGGGCGGAAAACCGCTTCGCCGAGGGCGGCCCATCCGAACCCGCCGAAGCCGGATCCGCCGAGGCGGCGTATGAGTTGGTGACCACGGTTGCCGCCCTGGAGAAATGGGTCGCGGACGGTTTCGCCACCGGCGTGATCGCCGTCGATACAGAGACCGACTCGCTGGATGCGGCGGCTGCCAAGCTTGTCGGCATCAGCCTGTCGACCGCGCCGGGCAAGGCCTGCTACATCCCGCTGGCCCATGTTGGCCAGGCGGGCGACGGTACGCTGGATCTGGAGGAAGCCGACCAGGTGCCCGAACAGCTCGACACCGAGATTGCGATGGCAATCCTGAAGCCGTTGCTGGAGGACCCGACGGTCCTGAAGATCGGGCACAATCTGAAGTACGACTATCAGATCCTGGTGCGGCACGGCGCCAGGCTGGACCCGATCGACGACACCATGCTGATTTCCTACGTGCTCGACGGCGGCGCCCACGGGCACGGCATGGATGAGCTGTCGCAACTGCATCTGAACCACCAATGCATTGCGTTCACCGAGATCGTCGGCAAGGGCAAGAACCAGATCACCTTCGATCGCGTGCCGCTGGAAAAGGCGCTCGACTACGCGGCCGAGGACGCCGACATCACCTTGCGCCTGCATAGCCACCTGAAGCCCAGGCTGATGGCCGAAAGCATGGTCACGGTCTACGAGACCATCGAGCGCAAGATGGCCCAGGTGATCGGCCAGATGGAGACCGACGGCATCAAGGTCGATCGCGGCATTCTGGAGCGCATGTCCGCCCGTTTTGCCGAACGGATCGAAGGTTTCGAGAAAGAGATCCACACGCTGGCGGGCCACCCGTTCAATGTCGGCTCGCCCAAGCAGTTGGGTGAGGTGCTGTTCGACGAGATGGGCATAGAGGGCGGCAAGAAGGGCAAGACGGGGGCCTACGCCACCGGATCGGAGATCCTGGAGCCGTTGGCCGCCCAGGGCTATGACATCGCCCGCCGGGTGCTGGATTGGCGCCAGCTGTCGAAGCTGAAAAGCACCTACACCGACGCGCTTGTCAATTACATCAACCCGCGCACGGGGCGGGTGCACACCTCGTTCAGCCTGGCAGCGACGAACACGGGCCGGCTTAGCTCCAACGACCCGAACCTACAGAACATTCCGATCCGCACCGAGGAGGGTCGCGCCATCCGAGAGGCCTTCATCGCCGAGGATGGCTGCAAGTTGATCTCGGTCGACTACAGCCAGATCGAGCTGCGCCTGGTCGCCCACATCGCCGGCGTCGAGGCGCTGAAAGAGGCGTTTCGGGCTGGCGAGGACATTCACGCCATGACCGCGTCGCAGGTCTTCGACGTGCCGATGGCGGAGATGACGGGCGACATCAGGCGCAAGGCCAAGGCGATCAATTTCGGCATCATCTACGGCATCTCGGCGTTCGGCCTGGCCAACCAGCTCGGCATCAACCAGAAAGAGGCCCGCGCGTTCATCACTGCCTATCTGGACCGGTTCGCCGAACTGAAGGCCTGGATGGAAGCGACCCGGGAGCGGGCCAAGGAAGAGGGCTTCGTCACCACGCTGTTCGGGCGCAAATGCCATATGCCGGGCATCAAGGACCCCAACCCTGCGCGCCGGGCCTTTGCCGAACGTCAGGCGATCAATGCGCCGATCCAGGGCACGGCCGCCGACATCATCAAGCGCGCCATGGTACGCATGCCCAAGGCCCTGGCGCGCGAAGGACTGCAAGCGCGAATGCTGCTTCAGGTCCATGACGAACTGTTGTTTGAGGCGCCGGCCGACGAGGCAGAGGCCACGGCCGAAACCGCGCGCAAGGTGATGGAAGGGGCGGCTCATATCGACGTGCCGCTGGTGGCCGAGTTCGGCATCGGCGACAGTTGGGCAGCGGCCCATTAGGTGTGGTCGGTCAGCCGCGACCGGGACGAAAGCCGCAGACCGTTGAAGGAAATCGGCACAGAAATAGTTTTTCGTCCTATGGTTGGTTAAGCGTGAATGCGCAGTCTTTGGGCGGGGCGGGCCAGGTTGACATCGGATGAGCAAAATGCGCACTGTGTGCGCATGGCAGAGGACCCAGAATCAGTGACGTCGACGGCACCATCGACGCCTGTCGAGATCGAGCTGAAGCTGGCCACCGACGCCGACGGACTTGCGGCACTGCGCGACGCGCCCGAACTCGCGGGTCGATCCTCGGTGCGGCGTCTGGACTCGACTTATTTCGACACCAGAGACCGACGGCTGACGGCGCGCGGCATCACGCTACGGGTTCGAAAGGTCGGCCGCCGCTATGTGCAGACGATCAAGACCGCGGGTAAGGGCAGCGCCGGCGGCCTGAGCACGAGAAGCGAGTGGGAATGGCCGGTCGACGGGCCGAAGCCGGACCTTTCGGTGATCGACGACCACAGCGTCATTGGCCTGATCGGGCTGGTCCGTCCACAAGAGTTGCAGGCGGTCTTCGGTACGCGCGTTCGCCGCACGATCCGCACGCTCGACTTTGGCGGCGCGCGGATCGAAGTTGCGCTGGATGATGGTGAGGTCGTCGCGGGGCGGCGACGACAACCCCTCCATGAAGTGGAACTTGAGCTGTTGGCCGGCGACGTGGACCCGCTTTATGAGCTGGCCCTGGCGCTCAATCGCCGCCACACGCTGAGCATCGACCCACGGTCGAAGGCGGCCAGGGGTGAGGCCCTGGCCAACGGTAGCGTGCCCCAGCCGAAGTTCCAGTCTTCGATCGACCTGCCGGGCGACGTCACGGTCGATGACGGGCTGGCCCTGATCCTGGGCAATTGCCTGACCCATTGGACGGAGAACCTGCCGGCTGTGCGGGAGGGCAACGATCCGGAGGGCATTCATCAGGCACGCGTGGCCTTGCGCCGGCTGCGTTCCGCCCTACAGCTCTTCCGACCGGTCATCGGCGCGGCGGAAATCGAGCCCTTGAAGCATCGCTTGCGCGCGCTTGGCAACGCGATGGGCCCGGCGCGCGATGCCGATGTGTTCATCGACGAGATGCTGGGGCCGGTGGCGACCGCAATGCCGCAGGAAACCTCGTTGGCGGCGTTGAAGCAGGCCGCGGAGGCTTGGCGGCGGGAGGGGTACGTACAGGCCCGTATGGTCCTTGACGGACCTGACGCAACCGAGATGGCGTTGAGCATGGGCCACTGGATCGCCCTGCGCGGCTGGCGCCAGCAACCCTACAGCCCGACGGTCGAATGGCTGGACAGGCCAATGGTCGATTTGGCCGACCAACTGCTGCAACGGCGTCTGCGCGCAGTCCTGAAGCGTGGGCGCGGTTTCGCCAATCTGCCGTCGGATGCGCGCCACGAGGTGCGGATCGCCATGAAGAAATTGCGCTATGCGGTCGATTTCTGTGCGCCGCTCTATCCGTCGCCGGCCACAAAGCTGTTCTTCAAGCACCTGAAGCGCCTGCAGTCCCTGCTTGGTCATCTGCAAGACCAGGCGATGACGGAAGCCGCGTTGAGCCATCTCGGGGGCGATAGGGCGGACGCCAAGCTGCAGCGCGCGGTCGGCCTGGTCGCCGGCTGGCATGCCCACGCGATGGTCGATCTTTCAACGCGCACCAACGCCGAATGGACGGTGTTCAAGAATGCCAAGCCGTTCTGGCATGTCTGAGACGCGAAGCTGTTAGACGAGACACGCCGATGCTGACCATTTTGGTGGCCAACAGAAAAGGCGGCTGTGGCAAGACCACCCTTGCGACCCACCTGGCGGCCGCCTTCGCAAATGGCGGCCTGCATACCGCCCTGGCCGACACCGACCGACAGCGCAGCGCGATCGGCTGGCTGAAGCGCAGGCCGAAGCACGACGCCAAGATCGACGGTCAGGACTGGACCAAGTCGATTGGCAAACCGCCAAAGCGGTGCGATCGCCTGGTGATCGATGCCCCGGCGGCGATGCGCACAAGCAAGGTCGAAGACCTTATCCGCACGGCCGACATCGTCATCGTCCCCGTGCTGCCATCGACCTTTGACGAGGCTGCGACGGCCAGGTTCCTAAAGCGCATCGACGCCCTGAAACCGATCCGCAAGGAAAAGACCGGCGTCGCGATCGTCGGCAACAGGATGCGGCCGCGGACCCGCGCGGGCGCCCGGCTGGAATCCTTTCTGGCGAAGCAAGGTCACTTCGTCGCCGCCCGCCTGCGCGAAAGCGCGATCTATGCGGAACTGGCGGCCGACGGCCGATCGCTGTTCGACCTGACGACCAAACGCGCCGCCGCCCTGGCCGAGGACTGGGACCCGCTGATCGCCGCGATCGAGCGTTCGCGCTAGAGCAATGACCGACCATTCCGAACCAAGAGGTTCGGAATGGTCGGTCAAAATTGCTCTATATTTGAATAAGATAGGGCATCTTTGTTCGATCGTTTGGATCGCGAAGCGATTCCAATCGATCGAACGATGCCCTAGCGCCTGAAGATCCCGACCAACTCGACATGTCGCGACCAGACGAACTGGTCGACCGGCGTCACGCGGTCAAGCCGATAGCCGCCATCGACCAGCAACCGCGCATCGCGCGCGAAGGTACCCGGATCGCACGACACACCGATGACCACCGGCACATCCGACGTCGCCAGCGCGGCCGCCTGAGCCCGGGCACCGGCTCTCGGCGGATCGAAAACCGCAACCTGAAACCGGTTCAGTTCACCGGAAGACAGGGGATCGCGGAAGAGATCCCGAACAAGGGCTTCGGTGTTCTCGCGACCGCCAAGGCGTCTCGCCGCCGCTTCGAAAGCGGCAACCGCGAGGGCATCGCCATCGAAGCCGGTGACCTGCACCCCTCGCGACGCAAGGCGCAAACCGAACGTTCCAACGCCGCAGAACAGGTCAACGACCGGACCGCCCGAACCGACCGCATCGAGAACCAGATCGGCCAAGGCCGCCTCGCCCTCGGCGCTGGCCTGGCAAAAGCCCCCGGGTGGCAGCACCACGAGCGCCTCGCCCATGCGCAACACGCCGCCGCGGCGATGCGCGATCGGCTCCGCCTGGTCACGGGGCGACGGTCGCCAGGACAGCCGGGCCAGGTCGTGACGTTCAGCGAAGGCAGCAAGCAGTTCGAGCTGCGCAAGGTTCGGTTCTTCGACACCCGTCAGTACCACGTCGAGACCATCATCCAACAGCGAGATCGTAACGTCGACGGTCCGGTCCCCAATCGGCAGTTGGGACAACAGGCCGCGGAGCGGCGCGAACAGCCCCGGGATTTCCGGCCGCGAAACCGGGCATTGGCGGATGGCCACGATCCGCGCCGATCGGAACGTATTGAAACCGAGAACGACGCCCGTCGCCGTGCGACGCGCCGCCAGCGTTACGCGGCGTCTTGTGCCTTCCCGAACGGCAAGAACGTCATCGATGTGGCCGGGGTCGACCCCGGCGCGGTGTAGCGGTTCGACAACCAGACCGCGCTTCCACGCCAGATACGTGCGTTCGGACATGTGCTGCATTTGGCAGCCGCCGCAGGCCCCAAAATGCTCACAGACCGGCGCCGCCCTGTCAGAACTCGGCGACAAAACCTCAAGCACCGTCGCGCGAAGCCGATCGCCGTCTTGTTCCAGCGCGGCCTCGACGCGCTCGCCCGGTAGCGCGAACGGGACGTAGACTTCTTTGGCCTGATGGACGGCTAAGCCATCGCCATAGCGGCCCAGCCGGTCTATCTTCAGTTCCGCCAGTCCAAGGCGACGGCGCTTTCGAGCAGGTTTTCGGGGATGGGCCATACGTTATGGTCTGCCATGCGCAGTCGGCCAACTGCAACCCGGCCGCTCGACACAAGCGAAATAGCCACTATCTAGAGAACGGCAGGCGAGTTTTGGGGTCCGAGACACAAGCGCGGATGGTAGCGAGAACAAGAAGATAATGGACGTCACGGCATTTCGAAACCGCGTGCGCGGCATCCTCATGCAGCCCGACGCGACCTTCAAGAGCGATGGCCAGCCCGCACCGCCATGGAACGTGGTGGCGCGCGAGCATGTCTTTCCGCTGATTATCGGCAGTACCGTGGTGTCGTCGCTGATGCAGCTCGTGTTCTTGCCAGCGACGGTATCGCCGTTCGGCATCATGCTGCTGATCATAGCGCTCCGCCTGGTGACCAACGTCGTGCTGGTCTTTGCCATGGCCTATGTCGCGGCACGGCTGTCAGCGGCCTGGGGCGGGCGCGGCGATCTGGATGGCGGCTTCGTACTGATCGGCCTGGCGACGACGCCGATGTTCCTGGCAGAGGCGGTGGCACCGTTTCCCGCACTCGGCTGGCTGTTGGTGATCGCCGCCTTTGTCTACACCTTTGTGCTCGTCTTCCGCGGTTCACCGATTTGCCTCGGCATCCCGGACGAGCGGCGCGGCCTGATGGTGCTGGCTTTGATCGGCGTGAACTTGCTTGCCGGCACCATTTTGATAGCGCTACTGGGCGGTATCTTTGGTGTTGACGCCCAAATGCCAAGCTAGGCCCTAAAGCTTCATGACGGGCGTTCGCACAAGCCTTAGAATGCACTTACGACAAGCGCGACAAGCGCGGGCCAAGGTCGAACGGAGGGGCGATCTCGATGCGATTTGACAACAAGACCGTGATGATCACGGGGGCGGCCGGGAATCTCGGCCGCGCGGTCGCGCAAGCCTTCGAGGCCGAAGGGGCCAATCTGATCGTTGTTGGCGCAACGCGGGAATCGCTCGATCAAGCCTTCCCGGACGAACGGGCAAACCTGACCAAGGTGGCGGTCGATTTGTTGGATGGGCCATCGGTTGAAACGGCCATGCAGCCGCTTGTCGACGGGCCAGGCGGTGTCGACATCCTGTGTGCCGCCGCCGGCGGCTTCGACATGGGCCAACCTGTCTACGAGACATCGTCCGAGAAATGGGACCGGATGATGGGTCTGAACACCGAGACCCTGTTGAACGTCGTCAGGGTCGTCACACCTGGCATGGTCGCACGTGGCTCGGGCAAGATCGTCACGGTGGGCGCGAACGCGGCCACCCATGGCGTTGCCCAAATGGGCGCCTACACGGCGTCCAAAGCCGTCGTGCTTCGGGTGACCGAGGCCATGGCGGCGGAGTTGCGCGACAAGGGTGTCAACGTGAACTGCGTGATGCCGTCAATCATAGATACGCCGGAAAACCGCGCCGCCATGCCGAACGCCGACCCGTCGAAATGGGTTTCACCGACGGACATTGCCGCGGTTGTTGCATTCCTGTGTTCCGCCGAAGCCAAGGCAATCCACGGCGCCCTGGTTCCCGTCGTTGGGCTGTCATAGCCCGTCGGAAGCGACCGCCGTGATCCGAGCCGGCGGTTGCCGGCTCTCTATCTGACACCGTCGCGCGGCTTGTTCGATCGCCACAGGCGACACTTGCGAAGAAGGGGAGGTCGACGGGGCGCGACGGTGTCAGATAGAGAGCCGGCAACCGCCGGCTCGGATCACGGCGGTCGCTTCCGACGGGCTATGACAGCCCAACGACGGGAACCAGGGCGCC
>JBCDFV010000090.1:0-7774 GCA_039177555.1 Pseudomonadota bacterium
GGTCTACATCGGAGGTGCGGTTTTCTCAACGGGGCCAGCCCCTATTTCTCACCAAGAACGCATCAGCGTCGCGGTCCCGCCGGTCGGTCCGCTGCGTCGACGGCCCTCGACGATGCGCCCGGCATCGCCTTCGGGCCGTCTCCTTGCGGCCCGACCGGCGGGACCGCGACGCTGATGCGTTCTTGGTGAGAAATAGGGGCTGGCCCCGTTGAGAAAACCGCACCTCCGATGTAGACCTGACTGGCTTGCGCCAGTGACCACCCCACGACAGCATCGGACCTGCCCATGCCTTTCGCCGGCCCCCCGTTGGACTACTCGGTCGATATCCAGAACCTGTTGGAAGCGGGTCTGAGGCGGCACCCCGATCAGACGGCATTGGTCTCCGCCGAGATGCAATGGACCTGGCGCGAACTTGACGCGGTCACCAACCGCCTGGGCGCGCAGTTTCTAGCCATGGGGCTCAAACCCGGCGACCGGGTCGCGTCGCTGATGCCCAACCGCACGGCGCTGCTGATCTACTACCTCGCCTGCTTCAAGGCTGGACTGGTGGCGGTGCCATTGAACTATCGCTACATGACCCGCCAGATCGACTATGCGATCGGGGTCAGCGGCGCCTCGATGCTGCTGGCGCATGCCGAACGCGAAGCCGACTGGCTGGCCAGCGAACAGGCCAACCGCATGAGCCATGGAGTCGTCACCTATGGCGGGCCGGCGGGATCGGGCCTGCGTTACGAGGACCTGATAGCAGACGGCCCGACCGAACTGGATCTCGCCCGACGTGATCCGTCCGAGCCCGCGGCCATCTTCTTCACGTCAGGCAGCACCGGCCAGCCCAAGGGCGTTGTCCATACGGTAGACAGCCTGGGCTGGATGTTCGCCTGTGCGGCCGAGGCATTCGAGCTGACACCGGACGACATCGTCCTGCCGGGCTCGTCGATGTCGCATATGGGCAGCTTCATGTGGGCGCATGCGGGGCTTGGCAAGGGCGTCAAGGTTGTTGTCGCGCGCAGCTTCGAGGCCGATGAAATCCTGCCCCTGCTGCGCAGCCAACGGCCGACGGTGTTGTGCATGATCCCGGCCGCGCTGATGCGTCTGGTGCGCGACCATGGCGCGACGCGGGACGATTTCGCCTCGATCCGGCTGTGCCGTTCCGGTTCCGACAAGGTTCCGGCTGAGTTGGAGGCCGAGTTCGAGGCGCTGACCGGCCATGCCATCGACGAGGGCTATGGCATGAGCGAGGTCGGCCTGGCGACGCTCAACCCACCATCCGGCCTCATCAAGCTTGGCTCCGTCGGGGTGCCGACACCCGGCTTCGAGATGTCCGTGCGCGACGATGACGGGGTCGAGGTACCGATCGACACCCCGGGCAAGCTGTTCATGAAGAGCCGCAGCTTGGCCGCCGGCTATTGGGACAACCCGGAGGAGACAGCCGTGACGTTCCAGGACGGCTGGATCGACAGCGGCGACATGATGCGGGTCGACGCGGACGGCTATCTATGGTTTTGCGGCCGCAAGAAGCAGATCATCGTGCATGACGGATCGAACATCTACCCCCAGGAGGTCGAGGACGCCCTGCTGGAGCATCCGGCGATCGGCAATGCCGGGGTGGTCGGCGTGCACGACCTGCTGCATGGCGAGGTCGTGCGGGCCTATCTGTCGCTAAGGGACGATGCGGACCAACCGCTGGATCAGGAGATCATCGATTTCGCGCGCGCGCGCATCGGCTACAAGGCGCCGGAACAGCTGGAGTTCCTGGACCAGATGCCGCTGAACCCGACCGGCAAGATCGACCGCGTGCTGCTGAAAACCATGGCCGCCGAGCGGCACTGACAGCGCCGCGCCCACGATCACCACCGGCGGGACGACAAACGCTCGTCAATCGCGGCTATTCGTCCGGGATACCCATACGCTTGGTAATGCGGATCTGAAGGTCGAACTGAGGTTTGTCCGGCCGGCGGATGATGCCCTCGATCGTGTCGCCCGCGAGACGGCCCTTGATCTCGGTCGTGAAGCGCTCGCTCGCCGAACCGAACTGCGTGCGGGGCGGTCCATAATAGTGGACGTTCAAAGTCGCCGACATCTCATCGCCATCGAGCTGATAGCTGCCGACCGAATAGTGCCGGTTGTCGCCACCGATGACCCGACGCTTTTCGATCACGAAGATGCCCCGGTTTTCCCAGCCGAACGGGCCGTAGACCTCGGCCGTCCAGACGCCGCTTAACGGCATCGCACACGCTCCCCCGCGTTTCAAAGGCCTGCAACACTATCATCCTGGGCGCCGATTGCCTATGATCGTCAAACGGGGCGTGGCGCGCGGGCCGCCCCGCCGCTGGACAGCTTCGGGGAGGAGCACCATGGCGAAAAAGTCAGGCTCCAAGACGGCGGAGTTGCGGCTGGTCGAGACCGGCGCATCACAGCCGACTACGGGCGACGAGATCAGCAAGAAAAAGAAGAAGATCAAGACCGCGATCTATGAGCGTGAACTGGCCCGGCTGCAGGTTGAACTGGTCAAGCTGCAGGCATGGATCAAGAATGAAGGCCTAAGGGTCGTCGTCATCTTCGAGGGCCGCGATGCCGCCGGCAAGGGCGGCGTGATCAAGCGGGTCACCGAGAGCCTGAACCCTCGCTATTGCCGCATCGTGGCCCTGGGCACGCCGACGGAGCGTGAAAAGACCCAGTGGTACTTTCAGCGCTACGTCGCGCACCTGCCGGCCGCTGGCGAGATGGTCCTGTTCGACCGGTCCTGGTACAATCGCGCCGGCGTCGAGCGCGTGATGGGCTTTTGCACCGACGAGGAATACAACGAGTTCATGCGCACCTGCCCGGAGTTCGAGCGCATGCTGATCCGGTCGGGCATCGTGCTGATCAAATACTGGTTTTCGGTCAGCGACGACGAGCAGGAACGTCGCTTCGAAGGCCGCATCACGGACCCGACCAAACGCTGGAAGCTGTCGCCGATGGATCTGGAATCGCGCAAGCGCTGGGTCGAATACTCACGGGCCAAGGACGCCATGTTCGCCCATACCGACACCAAGCAGTCGCCCTGGTACGTGGTGCAGGCGGACATCAAGAAGCACGCGCGGCTGAACTGCATCAGCCATCTGCTGAGCATGATCCCCTATCAGGATCTGACCCCGGCGGCGATCGAACTGCCGCCGCGCCAGGACGCCGGCGGCTATGTGCGCCCGCCGATGAGCGACCAGACCTTCGTGCCGGAGATTTATTAAGCGGTCTCGGCCATTACGATCAGGTCGAGGGGGCGGTCGACGCCCGCAACCTGCCTGGCCTGCAAGGCCCGAGGCGTCTGGCGCGGTTGATAGCCCTCGCCGACCGCGACCTCGTAACTCTCCCGTGTCGTCAGCGCCGCCACCTGCTCGGCCTTGTTGTGCTTTTCCAGCTTGGCCGCAAGGTTGGCCGCCTCGCCGATGACCGTGTATTCGAGCCTGCCGCCACCGCCCAGCGTCGCGAACACCACCTGCCCCGCCGCCATGGAGCCGTTGACGGAGAGCTTGACGCCCAAGCCGTCCCGGTCCAGTTCGCTGCGCCAGGTCCCCGCCGCCGCCATGATCTCATCCAAGGCGCGCAGCGCGTCGGCGGCGGCCGTCTTCGACGGCGCCACCGCACCGAACGTGATCATCACGCCGTCGCCCAGGAACTTGTCGATAACGCCGTTGTTGGCCTGGATGATCGGCACGATGCGCTGATGAAACCCAACCAGCGTGGTTACCACCTCGCGCGGTTGTCGGCCGCCGGAAAACTGCGTGAAGCCGCGAATATCGATCATCACGATCGCCGCGTCACGCTCTTCGGCGCGCCCCTCTTCGACGACGTCCTCCGACGAGGTGACCGCCTCGGCGACACCTGCCGACAAAAAGCGCTTCATGTCCTCGCTGGCGGTTTGCTCGCGCACGGCAATCACCAGCGTGCGCCGCGCCTGCCAGATGGCGAAGGTCAAGATCGCCGTCACGACCAGGATCGTGGCGATCTTGTCGAACTCCGCGCCCAGGAGGATGGCGTTGTCGGTCATATACTCAATGAAATTCCGGGTTATGGCATCGGGTCCGGACACTTCAGCCGCATAGAGCACCATGCCGAGCCAGCCAAGAGCGGCAAAGACCCCGATCGACAGGATAAAGCGATGGTCGAAGCGCAATGCCCTCAGCGCGATGAAGATGAAGATGTAGGTGAAGGTCGGCGCCTTCAGATAGAACGCCGCCGGCTGGTGATACTGCACGTGAAACGACCAGATCAGGCCCATCAGCATGATCACGTCGGCCAGCATGGAAGCGACCAGCAGCCACCCCGGCATGATCCCGCGATAGGTCAGCGCAAGGCGGATCACAGTGAACAGAAAGTAAGCCGCCAGGAACACCGGCACGGGTTCCAACTCCATTGCATCGGCCGGGCGCGGCGCGATGGAATAGAGCGTCCCGAACATGACCACGAGGGCAAGCTGGACCCAGCCGATCAGCCGTTCGCCGGCCTCCTCCCGCTGGCGCAAGACCCCCAACACGCGCGTCGGCAGTCGCCTGTCCGCATCTGTCGCACCCAAATGGGTGAACAGGCTTCGTGGTAGAAACGACAAGACCCGCATGGGCCGCGACCCCGTGTACTGGTCGGTCGACATCCTGTGGCTCACTGTTAACCAAATATCCAGGTCGACCTGCGTTTGGTCGATGATTCTAGTACGATTCCGTCAAAACGGCGATCTGCTTTGATTTTGGCGTGTGCGACGCGGACTTCAAATAACCCTTCGATAAACTTCCGGTCAGTGTTGGTTGTTGACTGGTCGCCTTAGACATCCAGTGGAAAGCTGTCTCGCCTTTGTCCAGAGTGTCGGGCCGAAACTCACGCCCGTTCATTGGAACGTGTTCTCGTTTGATCGTTGCTGGGCAACGAGCCGGACTTCTCATCGCACATTGCCTCGCCTAATACCAAGGATCGATGATAATGACCCATGTGATGGCGGCCAAATCGGTTCACGGGCAGGCGCGGCGCGCAGCGCGATGCCTTAGCATCGGGCAAGCGGCGCAACGCAGCCGTGGAGCGATTTGGCCCCACCGAAGGCCGCGTTGTCTTGTCCGCTGCCTGCGTTGCGCGCCGCTTGTGGTATGTCCACACCACGGCGCGCCGCGCGCCTGACCAGCGAACAAGACAACGCAGTCACATGGGTCATTATCATCGATCCTTGGTATAACTTCGGCTCATGCCCGATCTGATTCTGATCCTGGCGGTTGTCGGGACCTTCCTCATCGCCGGAACCGTGAAGGGCGTGATCGGCATGGGCCTGCCCTCGGTCGCCCTGGCTCTTCTGACCCTAACAGTCGATTTGACCAGCGCCATGGCCTTGATGCTGGTGCCGTCGCTGGTCACCAATATCTGGCAGGCAGCGGTCGGCGGCCATGGCATTGCGATCTTGCGGCGGATCTGGCCGTTCCTGATAACCGCCTTTGTCACGGTCTGGCTCGGCGCCGCCGCGCTTACCCGGGTGGACCTCGCCTTGCTTACGGTCCTGTTGGGCGTGCTGCTGGCATCCTACGCACTCGTCAGTTTGGCGGGCTGGCGCGTGTCGATTGCTCGGCACAATGAGGGATGGGTGGGCGCCCTGGTCGGCGTCGTGAACGGCACGGTAACCGGCATGACCGGCGCCTTCGTCATGCCGTCGATCCTGTACCTGCAGGCCATCGGGCTGACCAGAGACGCGCTGATCCAAGCCATGGGGCTGGTCTTTTCGATCTCGACGGTCGCGCTTGCGATCGCCTTGCAGGGCAATGGCCTGCTCACCGCCGATCTCGGCATCTTGTCTCTTGCGGCCCTGGTTCCGGCCTTGATCGGCATGGCGGCCGGCCAGCGCATTCGGCGCCAACTGTCGGAGGCGCGCTTCCGGCGGGTGTTCTTCGTCGGCCTGCTGCTGCTGGGACTGTTCATCATCGCCGGCGCGATCGGCGATATCGGTGCCGTGCCGGAGGGTTGATCCCCGCCCTGCTGCTGGCGAACCGCGAACGGTTCGACGACTGGTCCCCTGCCCTGCGCCAAGCGGTCAGGCAGGCTGCTGAAGCGGCCACGACCGGTTTGCCCGGGATGAGGACAAGGCCTGCCTGGAAGCGCTGCACGCGCGCGGCAGTCGGGTGGTCGTGCTGTCGGAACAACAGCGCGAGGGTTTTCGGCGCGCCGTCAGCGACGTTGTCGAGGCCCAATGCCGGCTGTTCCCGGCTGACCTTTTGGCCCAGATCCGCCGGGGAGACTCAGCGGCGTCAGCCTAAACCGACGATGCTTTGACGTCCGACGCCAAGCCCCTGTCATGATCTTGCCCCGGGAGACCAGGGGAAGCGCGCCTAATACAACACTCCGTCGATCGGCTTGATCGGCGGCGGGACATCCTCGGCGTCCAGCATCTGTTTCAGGTCGATCTCGATCACGCGGCAGAGGGTGGAGATCGGCACGTCAGTGACGCCGCCCTCGAACGGGTCCTCGACACTGTCGCTGACCTTTTCCATCACATAGAAGATCCAGGAGATCAGCATCGAGAACGGCACCAGGGTCAGCATGAACTCGTGCTGCAGGATCGTTGACAGATTGGCGTCGGCGATCGTCGCCTCGAAAATCTCGACGAAGGCGAGCGGCAACATGGCGATGAAGGCCCAGGTGAAGGCCAGGCCGAAATTGGCGATCTGTCGCGGAAACGGCGTGTTCTTGATGCGCTCGCAGCTTCCTTGCGCGAAATAGAAGTCCCTCAGGCTGGACATCATCTGGACATGCCGATAGCTGTCCAGAAACCCGTCCTCGGCGAGCTGGCGCAACCGGTCGCCCTGCCGCCGCAGCAGATGGGTTGCCGGATTGGCAAACCCATCGACCTCCGCCGCCTCCGCCTCGGGCAGGTGGCGCCGATAGCTGTCGGGCGTTTGATGGTAGTCGTGATGCTCGAACACCCGGCGATGATCAAAGACGCGGGTGGCGACGGACTCTTTCAGGCGGGTCGACTTGCGCAATTGAAACGCCAGCGCGTTGACCCAGGCCAGGTGCCTTTCGATCAGCTCCCGCTGGACCGCCGGATCGACCGGCCGGCCTTCCGCATAGATCAGGTTTAGGACGTCGTTACCCCAACTGCGGCTGCCATTGATGATGTCGCCCCAGACCCGCCGTGCCTCCCACCAGCGACCATAGGCCGACTGGCTCTTGAAACCGAGATAGAGCGAGACGGCAATGCCGATGGTCGTGACCGGCGCGACCGGCAGGCCGACGGCCTGGATGCCCTCGAACTCGCGCAGATAGACGACCAGCAAGGCCCAAAGCCCGACCAGCAGCAAAAACCGCCAGGAACTATGAAAAAGGTGCCACGGGTTGATGCCGCGACGGACATACATCAGCCACTGATCCCGACATGCTTGGCCGTGTACTCGATGTCGGGCGCGTCCGTCTTTTGGTCCAGATCCTCCGTCTTTTCGCTATGGGCGCACAGACCCCGAAGGATGCCGTCCTTCAGATCGTAGACCCAGCCATGGACCGACAAGGCCTGACCGCGCCGCCAGGCATCGCGCACGATCGTGGTGCGGCAGACATTGTAGACCTGCTCGATGACGTTCAGTTCGCACAGCAGGTCGACCGCGGCCTGCTCGTCGGGCAGGTCGTGAAAGGCATCAAGATGCTTGCGCCGAACGTCCTGGATGTGCCGCAGCCAGTTGTCAATCAAGCCGTGATCGTCCTTCGACATCGACGCCTGGACACCGCCGCAGCCGTAATGGCCGCAGACGATGATGTGCTTCACCTTCAAGAC
>JBCDFV010000091.1:0-7428 GCA_039177555.1 Pseudomonadota bacterium
ACTAACGGTCGGAAGGGCAGAACATGGCCAAGATGAGCGCCGTTGAACGCAACAAAAAGCGCCAGCGACTGGTGACCCGGTATGCCGCCAAGCGTGCCGCCCTGAAGGCGATCGCGGACGACAAGTCGGTGTCCGCCGAGGAACGCTTCAACGCATATCAGAAGCTGTCGAAATTGCCGCGCAACGCATCGCCGACCCGGCTGCACAACCGGTGCGAGGTCACTGGCCGGCCGAAGGCGTACTACCGGCGGTTCAAGGTGAGCCGTATTGCGTTGCGCGAATTGGCCTCGTCCGGGCAGATCCCGGGCATGGTCAAGTCGAGTTGGTAGGAGGATTGGGCATATGTCGCTAAGCGATCCCCTGGGCGATCTGTTGTCGCGCATCCGCAACGGACAGCGGGCAGGCAAGTCGGTCGTCGAAAGCCCGGCTTCGAAGCTCCGCGCCAACGTGCTGGAGGTGTTGAAGCGGGAAGGTTACATCCGCGGCTATTCGCGCGAAGATGTGCGGACCGGTATCGCCAACCTTCAGATCGAGCTGAAGTACCATGAAGGGCAGCCGGTGATCCGCCGCATCGACCGTGTGTCGACGCCGGGCCGCCGCGTCTATTCCCGGATCAAGGATCTGCCGACCTATTATAACGGTTTGGGCATCCGGATCCTGTCGACGCCGCGTGGCGTCATGTCCGACGTCGAGGCCCGTGCCGCCAATGTCGGTGGCGAGGTCTTGTGCGAAGTCTTTTAAGGGAGCTGGACTGATGTCCCGCATCGGCAAACTTCCGGTGACCGTGCCGCAAGGCGTGGAGCTGAAGGTCGACGGCCAGGAGGTCACGGCCAAGGGCAAGCGCGGCCAACTGCAACTCGTGGTCAACAGCGAGATCGCGGTTGCCCAGAATGACGGTCAGGTGTCGGTCGAGCCGCGCTCGAACTCGCGCCAGGCCCGCATCATGTGGGCGACCACCCGCACGCTGATCAACAACATGGTGGTCGGCGTCAGTGACGGCTTCACCAAGAAGCTGGAGATCAACGGCGTCGGCTATCGCGCCCAGGTGCAGGGCAAGGATTTGGTCCTGCAGCTCGGCTTCAGCCATGAGGTGCGGTATCCGATACCGGACGGGATCGAGATCAAGTGCGAACGGCCGACGGCGATCGAGGTCTCCGGGCACGACAAGCAGAAGGTCGGCCAGGTGGCGTCCGAGATCCGTAGCTGGCGCCCGCCGGAGCCCTTCAAGGGCAAGGGCGTGAAGTACGAAGACGAAACCATCCTTCGCAAGGAAGGCAAGAAGAAGTAGGGCCTGGAAAGCGATGCTGACG
Source organism: Pseudomonadota bacterium (assembly GCA_039177555.1). Taxonomy (GTDB): domain Bacteria; phylum Pseudomonadota; class Alphaproteobacteria; order DSM-16000; family Inquilinaceae; genus JANQGH01. The sequence continues at coordinate 1,311 of JBCDFV010000091.1, forward strand.
ACCAAACGACTTCGCGATCGGCGCACGCAGCGCAACCGCAATCGGCTGCGCAAGCTGGGCCGGCTGCGCCCGCGGCTGAGTGTGTTCCGCTCGTCCAAACAGATCTATGTCCAGCTGATCGACGATACGGCCGGGCGAACCCTTGCCGCTGCCTCCAGCGTGGAGAAGGATCTGCGCGACAGCCTGAAGACCGGTGCCGACATCGATGCGGCCAAGGCGGTCGGCAAGCGCATCGCCGAACGCGCCAAGGAGGCGGGCGTGACCAAGGTCGTGTTCGACCGCGGCGGCTATCTCTATCACGGTCGGGTCAAGGCCCTGGCCGATGCGGCCCGCGAAGGCGGGCTGGACTTTTAGGAAGGGGCCTGAGACATGGCACGCATGCAGCGCGATGATCGGCGCGAAGACAGCGATCTGATCGAAAAGCTGGTCGGCATCAACCGGGTGGCCAAGGTGGTCAAGGGTGGCCGGCGCTTCGGCTTCGCGGCCATCGTCGTCGCCGGTGACGGGCGTGGCCGGGTCGGCTTCGGCTCCGGCAAGGCGCGCGAGGTGCCGGAAGCGATCCGCAAGGCGACCGAGCAGGCCAAGCGCAGCATGATCCGCGTACCCCTGCGCGAAGGCCGGACCCTGCACCACGACAAGAAGGGCCGGTTCGGCGCCGGCCAGGTGCTGCTGCGGGCCGCCCCGGCGGGCACCGGCATCATCGCCGGCGGCCCTATGAGGGCCATCTTCGAGGCGCTGGGCGTGCAGGACGTTGTCGCCAAGTCGATCGGGTCGTCCAACCCGCACAACATGATCAAGGCGACGTTCGAGGCGCTGAAAACCATTGAGGGCCCGCGGGCGGTTGCCGCGCGTCGGGGCAAGAAGGTCAGCGAACTGTCCGGCCGGCCGCCGAAGGCCGAGGCGGCCAATGATGCCGAGGCCGAGACCAAGGAGGCCGCGAATGGCTGACGAAACCAAGGCAGTGGACGCGCCGGCCGAGGAAAAGCCGGCACCGGCGAAGAAGCCCGCCGCCCGGAAGACGGCTGCGAAAGCTGAAGCAGCCCCGAAGGCTGCGCCAAAGAAGCCGGCGGCCAAGGCTTCGGCGAAGGCTGTCGCTGCCAAGACGCCGGCCAAGCCTAAGGCCAAGAAGGCCGGCCCGACGGTCACGGTGACACAGATCGGCAGCCCGATCGGTCGCCAGTCCTATCAGCGTAAGACGCTGATCGGCTTGGGCTTGAACAAGATGAACCGGACGCGCGAGCTTGAAGACACCCCTGCTGTGCGGGGCATGATCGAGAAGGTCAAGCATCTGGTTCGGGTCGAACAGCAAGGCTGAGGCCGCTGGGGACACGCAGACGGGGTTGGGGCCCTCGGCGCATTGCCGCCGGCGGGCCCCTGTAAGGAATGAATGTCATGAAACTCAACGATCTTCGCGACAATGACGGCGCCCGCAAGGCGCGGACCCGTGTCGGTCGGGGCATCGGATCGGGCAAGGGCAAGACCGCCGGTCGCGGCCACAAGGGCCAGAAGAGCCGGTCGGGCGTGTCGATCAAGGGCTTTGAAGGCGGCCAAATGCCGCTCTATCGCCGTTTGCCCAAGCGCGGCTTCAACAATGCGAAATTCGCCAAGACCTACGCGGTCGTGAATATCGGCGGGCTGCAACAGGCGATCGACGCCAAGCGCCTGAACGCGAAGGACAGGATCAGCGCCGGGGCCTTGCGCGAGGCCGGACTGGTCTCACGCAGGCATGACGGGATCAGCCTGTTGGCGAAGGGTGAGTTGAATACCAAGCTGACCATCGAGGTGGCGCGGGCGTCGAAGGCCGCGGTGGCCGCGGTCGAAAAGGCCGGTGGTCAAGTCATCGTGACAGGGGCCGCGACAACCGAAGCCTCGACGGAGGGCTGACGGCTCCCCAGCTATCGTCTTGCAATCACGGTTGGTATAAGGTGCGCGGCCGTGAACGGCGAAGGGTCGTCGGGCGCGCTGTCGTAAGCCAGAGGACGATATGGCATCTGCCGCTGAACAACTTGCTGCCAATCTGAACTTCGGTGCCTTTGCCAAGGCGACCGAGCTTAAGAAGCGTATCTGGTTTACGCTTGGCGCCCTGATCGTTTACCGCATCGGCACCTACATCCCCCTGCCGGGCATCGACCCGACGGTGTTGACGGAGCTGTTCCAAAGCCAGGGCGGTGGTCTGCTGGGCATGTTGAACATGTTCTCCGGCGGCGCGCTTGGCCGGATGACGATCTTCGCGCTCAACATCATGCCGTACATCTCGGCCTCGATCATCATGCAGCTCATGACGGCGGTCTCGCCGAGCATGGAGCAGTTGAAGAAAGAGGGCGAGTCGGGCCGCAAGAAGATCAATCAGTACACCCGTTATTTGACTGTGCTGTTGGCGGCGGTCCAGGGCTATGGCCTTGCCATCGCCTTGGAAGGCGCCGTGGGCTCCAGCGGTCCGGCGGTGATCGATCCCGGCTGGTTCTTCCGCTTCTCCACGGTCATCACCATCGTCGGCGGCGTGATGTTCCTGATGTGGATGGGCGAGCAGATTACCGCGCGCGGCGTCGGCAACGGCATCTCGCTGATCATCTTCGCCGGCATCGTCGCCGAACTGCCGCGGGCCCTGGTGGGCACGCTGGAGTTGGGCCGTCAGGGCGCCCTGTCGGCCTTCGTGATCATCGGCCTGTTGGTCATGGCCATCGTCGTCATCGCCTTCATCGTGTTCATGGAGCGGGCGCAGCGACGGGTCATTGTCCAGTATCCCAAACGACAGGTCGGCAACCGCATGTTTGGCGGCGAGTCGTCCCACCTGCCGCTGAAGCTGAACACGGCCGGCGTCATCCCCCCGATCTTCGCGTCCTCGCTGCTTCTGCTGCCGGCGACGCTGATCGGCTTTTCCGGCGGCGACAGCCCGGGCTGGGTGCAGTTCATTTCGATCATGCTGGGCCATGGCCAGCCGCTGTACCTGATCCTCTATGCCGCGCTGATCATCTTCTTCTGCTTCTTCTACACCGCCATCGTCTTCAATCCCGAGGAGACGGCGGACAACCTGAAGAAGTATGGCGGCTTCGTGCCGGGCATTCGGCCTGGCGCCAACACGGCGGCCTATCTCGACTACGTGCTGACGCGGGTTACCACGATTGGTGCGACCTACCTCACGGCCGTCTGCCTGCTGCCGGAGTTCTTGATCTCGCAATACGCCATCCCGTTCTATTTCGGCGGCACCAGCCTGCTGATCGTGGTGACGGTGACGCTGGACACGGTGGCGCAGATCCACTCGCATTTGATGGCGCACCAGTATGAAGGTCTAATCAAGAAAGCGAAGCTTCGGGGACGGCGGGGATGAACATCATACTGTTGGGCCCGCCTGGTGCCGGCAAGGGCACGCAGGCGAAGAGCCTTGAGCGCGATCATGGCCTCAAACAGCTTTCGACCGGCGACATGTTGCGCGCGGCCATTGCCAGCGGCAGCGACCTTGGCCGCAAGGCCCAGGTGATCATGGATGCCGGCCAGCTGGTGTCCGACGACATCATGGTGGCGATGATCGCCGACCGGATTGAACAACCGGACTGCGCGCAGGGCTTCATTCTGGACGGGTTTCCCCGCACGGTGCCCCAGGCCGAAGCGCTCGACACCATGTTGGCCGAAAAGGACAAGCAGCTCGACGCCGTGATCGAGATCAAGGTCGACGAAGCCGCCCTGTTCCAGCGAATCGAAACCCGCATAGCCGAAACACCGGCGGATCAGCGGCGGGGCGATGATTCGGCGGAAACCTTGAGGACGCGGCTTGAGGTCTATCACCGCCAGACCGCTCCCATTCTGCCCTATTACCGCGAGCGTGGCATCCTGCGCACGGTCGACGGCATGGCGCCGATCGAGATCGTGGCATCGTCCATCGACGAGATTTTGAAAGAGGCGGTGTAGCCCCGCTGTCCTGTTGACTTAGCGGGGCCAATCACTATATTTCGCGCTTCCCTGGGGGCGGCGACGTGCCCGGCAAGAAGCCGTTCGCGCGTCCGGTAAGAAGCCGGTCAGCGTGGCGACATCATCAAAGGCAAACCCGGTGCGGCAGGGCCGGCTCGACCCCAGCGGTCGATCGGTCAGCGGCAGCACCGCAGGTGGCAACGAAAGAGGAGTGAGGGCGTGGCACGTATTGCTGGCGTCAACATCCCGACCGGCAAGCGCGTTGAAATCGCGCTGACCTACATCCATGGGATCGGTCGGACAACCGCAAGCCAGATTTGCGGCAAACTGGACATTCCGACGGAGCGCCGGGTCAGCGACCTGACCGAAGACGAGCTCATGCGCATCCGCGAGACCATCGACGCGGACTATGCGGTCGAGGGTGACCTGCGCCGTCAGACGGCCATGAACATCAAGCGTCTGATGGACATGGCCTGCTATCGCGGCCTGCGCCATCGTCGCGGCCTGCCGGTGCGCGGCCAGCGGACCCATACCAATGCGCGGACCCGCAAGGGCCCGGCCAAGCCGATCGCCGGCAAGAAGAAATAGGGGCTACGACAGCATCATGGCCAAACCAGCCTCAACACGCGTCCGCCGTCGCGAACGCAAGAACATCACTTCCGGCGTCGCCCATGTGAACGCCAGCTTCAACAACACCATGATCACCATCTCCGACGCCCAGGGCAACGCGATCAGCTGGTCGTCCGCCGGGCTGATGGGGTTCAAGGGCAGCCGCAAATCGACGCCCTACGCCGCCCAGATGGCCGCCGAGGATGCCGGCCGGAAGGCGCAGGAGCATGGCATGCGCACCCTCGAGGTGAACGTCAAGGGGCCCGGCTCGGGCCGTGAAAGCGCCTTGCGCGCGCTGCAGGCCGTGGGCTTCACCGTCACCAGCATTCGCGACGTGACGCCGATCCCGCATAACGGCGTTCGGCCGCGTAAGAAGCGGCGGGTCTAGGCCCAACTATCGGAACCGCCGGTCCGGGACCGCGTTCGTAACCACGGCGAGCGCCATCAGACAGGATCGGTCGCGGCAAGGCCGGCGCCATCGGGCGCCGGCGCAATGCCCGGTTCAAGCGCCCCTTGCCGGGGCAGCTATCGTGGATAAGGAACCAATCCCATGATCGCCAACAATTGGCAAAGCCTGATCAAGCCCAATGCGCTTGAGTTCAACCCGGGCGATGACCCCCAGCGCAAGTCGACCATTGTCGCCGAGCCGCTTGAGCGTGGCTTCGGCCTGACCTTGGGCAACGCGTTGCGCCGTGTGCTGCTGTCGTCGCTGCAGGGTGCGGCCGTCACCTCGATCCAGATCGACGGCGTGCTGCACGAGTTCTCCTCGATCGCCGGCGTGCGCGAGGATGTGACGGACATCGTGCTGAACGTGAAGGCCCTGGCGCTGCGCATGCATTCCGAAGGGCCGAAGAAGATGCGGCTGCACGCGGACGGGCCCGGCCCGGTCACCGCCAGCCAGATCATCACCGGCCCCGACATCGAGGTCATGGACCCGGACCTGGTGCTGTGCCATCTCGACGATGGCGCGCGGCTGAACATGGAACTGACCGTCAATACCGGTAAGGGCTATGTTTCGGCGGCCGAAAACCGACCCGAGGACGCGCCGATCGGCCTGATCCCGGTCGACGCGCTGTACAGCCCGGTGCGCAAGGTCTCCTACAAGGTCGACAACACCCGCGTCGGTCAGATGACCAACTTCGACAAGCTGTCACTGACGGTCGAGACCAACGGTGCGGTCACGCCGGACGATGCGGTGGCCCTAGCGGCCCGCATTCTGCAGGACCAGTTGAAGCTGTTCGTGAATTTCGAGGAGCCGCAGGCCGATCGTCGCGAAGAGGGCGGCGAGGACATGCCGTTCAATCAGAACCTGCTGCGCAAGGTCGACGAGCTGGAACTGTCGGTGCGTTCGGCCAACTGCCTGAAGAACGACAACATCGTCTATATCGGCGATCTGGTTCAGAAGACGGAAGCGGAAATGCTGCGCACGCCGAATTTCGGCCGCAAGTCGCTGAACGAGATCAAGGAGGTCCTGTCCCAGATGGGTCTGCATCTGGGCATGGAGATTCCGAACTGGCCGCCCGAGAACATCGAGGACATGGCCAAGAAGCTGGAAGAGCCGTACTAAGGCGGCTCGCCTTTACCCAAGGGCCGCGGTGGCCCG
>JBCDFV010000092.1:0-7287 GCA_039177555.1 Pseudomonadota bacterium
GCCCTCTGCCCTCTGCCCTCTGCCCTCTGCCCTCTGCCCTCTGCCCTCTGCCCTCTGCCCTCTGCCCTCTGCCCTCTGCCCTCTGCCCTCTGCCCTCTGCCCTCTGCCCTCTGCCCTCTGCCCTCACTCGGATGACGCGCGTCGGCCCCCCTGTCCAGATCGATCATTGACAAAAGAGGCCTATACTCCTATTCAGTTAGTGAAACTAACTAACTGAAAGAAATTGATGGCCCTGGCTGGCTCGCTTGACCATCTCTACCGCCATTTCGCACGTGTCTGGGCGGATGGCACGGTGCGGCCCGGCCTGCTGAGCTATAGCGAGTACGAATATCTGCGCGCGATTGAGCGGCTGGATGGCGCGCAGGTCACCTTAGGGGGCGCAGACGACGGGCATGCGGGCCAGCCAGGGCACCATTTGCAAGACCTGGTCGCGGTCCTGGGCGTTCAGAAGGCCTCCGCCAGCGTTGCCATCGCCAAGCTGGAGCAGCGGGGCCTGGTCAAGCGCTTCCCCTGCCAACGCGATGCGCGCGCCCAGCACGTCGTGCTGACCGACAAGGCGAGAGACCATCTGCGCCAAGAGGAAACGGTCTATCGCGAGGCCGCCATGAAGATCGAGCGGCTACTCACGCCCGACGAGTTGAAGGCGCTTGAGGCCACGCTGGCCAAGGTCCAAGACCGCCTCTGAGCCCGCCTCGCAACGCTCTGCTTTCCCGCCCGAGTTGATGCCCGAGTTGATGCCTGCCTGAGTCGGTTCCCCTCAATAGGCGCAGCTTCATTTAGTTAGTTATACAAACGAACTTAGATCGCTATGACGTTAGATGAACACGATCACAATCGCGATCACCGAAACTATCGCGGACACGATCACCATCCTCCCCCACCCACCCGGCCGGCGCCTGGCGCGCCGTGGAGCGATGCGCTGGTCGACGGGTATCTGCAGAAACACGCCGACCATCCGACGAACCGGTTGGCGGTGGGCGCGGCCGCGCTTGGTGGCGCGGAGACCGTTCTCGATATCGGTTGTGGTGGCGGCGCGGCGGTTCGCGCGGCGGCATCGGCCTTGCCGGCAGGCAAGGTGCTCGGCATCGACCCCTCGCCGGTCATGATCCGTTACGCCGAACACGTGGCCGCGCGCCACCCGGCAGCCGACCGAATGACGTTTTCGCTGGGGCGGGCCGAGGATTTGCCGGTCGCGGCCGGGTCGATCGACGTCGTGATGGCGATCAACTCGCTGTACCACTGGCGGGCCATCGAACAGGGCCTCGGTCAGGTTGTCCGCGTGCTGAAGCCCAACGGTCGGTTTGTCGTGGTCGAGGATGTCTTCGCCCATTCCGATAGGGCGCTCGATCGCACGTCGCTCTGCCGCCTTTTGGCCGGTGCCGGCCTTGAGATTTCACGCCTGAGCGAACAGGCGCATGGCGACGGAACAGCCCTCGTCATCGTCGCGAAACCTATGGAAGGAGACGATCAATGAACGTCACGAACGCTCTGATCGGGCTCGCGCTCTATCTGCTCATCTGGGAGAAACTGCCGACTTGGGGCACCTGGTTCAACGCCATATTGAGCCGCCTGCCGAAACCGCTTCAGACCCTGTACGAGCAGTGGCGCTGCCCCTATTGCGTGGGCTTCTGGATGGCGCTTGTGCTGCACGCGCTGACCGGTCTTTGGACACTGCCGGCCCTCGCCTCCATGCCGGAGTATCTGGGCCCGGCAACGCCGTTCATTGCCTGGTTCTGCGACGCGCTGGTAACGGGCACGCTGATGCTGGTCGGCAAGCTGGCGCTGGACGCCATTGCACGCCCCGCGATCATGGGCCATCAGTTCAAGGAGGAGTTCATGGCGAGCCTTAAGGACAAGCAGGAGCGCGAATGACAGGCAAGCCGAAGGATTGAAGCGGTCTCATCTGACGACGAGGTCCGCGCGGGTCCGGCTAGCGGGGTGGTTATGCGCCATTGTCGCGCGCAGACGTCGCCCATCATCTAAGCCGCCATGGTTCCATTAATTGAATATCAGAATTCAAGCAACATGGCTCGACTTGTCGATTTTGTATTAACTGGGCTAAGAATCTGGCTGTAATCTGGCAATTTCGGTACTTAGGCCCGCCGGATGGAGGCATTGCAAGCACGCGGCAGCCGGGTAAAACTCCTGCGGTCACTCCAACAGATGCCACAGGGACCGCCCAATGACGCTCCGCTCGTTCATCCGGTTTGCGCCGCTCGCCGTCGGCCTCACGCTCGGGCTTGGTGCCTGCGTGCCGACCACCGGCTCCGGCCCGACATTGGGCGACGTGGCGGCGGTTCTTGACGCGTTTGGCGGCGCCAGCCCGGCGTCGGGCGGCGGCTGCACGACGACCGGGTCGGGACCCGGCAACTCCGTTTCCTGCAGCGAGACGGCGACGGAGTGTCGGACCACCGGTTCCGGCCCCGGCAACGCGGTCGCCTGCGGCGGCATGGCCACCGAGTGTCGGACGACCGGCAGCGGCCCCGGCAATGCCGTGGCCTGCGGCGGACAGGCGCGTGAGTGCCGGACAACCGGCAGCGGACCGGGCAACGCCGTGGCCTGCGGCGGGCAAGCCACCGACTGCCGGACGACCGGAAGCGGGCCGGGCAATGTCGTCGCCTGCGGTGGGCAGGCCCGGGAATGCCGGACGACCGGCAGCGGGCCGGGCAACGCCGTGGCCTGCGGCGGCCAGACCAGCGAGTGCCGAACCACCGGCAGCGGGCCGGGCAATGCGGTGGCGTGCGGCGGCGAATCGTCGGGCTGCGGCACCAACGGCAACGGCCCGGGACGCGCCCAGATCTGCATGCTGCCCCGCATCGCCACCTGACCCTGCGGCAGGGGCGCAATCGACGCTAAACGGCTGCTCCTCCTGCCGATAGAAGCGGGCATTGGATCAGCAGGTGAGGACGGCCCGCGTCGTGCCCCTCACTCGCGACTTGCGCGACCGGCCGCCCGGCGCAAGAGGACGGCGGCAATGATGATGGCGCCGGTCAGCACGTCTTGCAGGAAGGCCGGCACGCCCAGGATGGTCAGCCCATTGGCGATGACGGCGATGATGGCGGCACCGACCAGGGTTCCCGGCACGTTCGGCTCGCCGTTCTTGAACGCCGTCATGCCCAGGAAGACGGCGGCGTAAGCCTGAAGCAAGAAGCCGCCGCCCCCGGTCGGGTGCGCGCTGCCCAGCCGTGCGGTCAACAAGAGGCCGACCAGGCCGGCAAAGGCGGCACACAGGGCGAAGGCCAGCACGCTGTCGCGCCGCACGGGCACGCCGGCCAGCAAGGCGGCCTCGCGATTGCCGCCGATGGCGTACAGGCGCCTGCCATACTCCACCCGGTCCAGCACCAACCAGACCAGCAGACCCGCGCCGATCATCCACCAGGTCAGGACCGGCAGGCCCAGAACCGTGCCGCGCGCCAGGTTGCGAAAGCCGTCCGGCATGCCGCCGAACAGGGTGGCACCGTCGCTGAGCCAGAAGGTCAGGCCGCCCAGGATCGTGCCCATGGCGAGCGTGGCGATGAAGCTGGGCACCCGAAAGCTGGCGACCAGCACGCCGGAGGCCGAGCCGATGATTAGACAGGACAGCAGCACAATGGCGAAGACCGGCACCGTACCGGCGCCGGCCTGGAACAAGGTCACCGCCACGATGCCGCCCCAGGAGACCATGGCGCTGACCGACAGGTCGAACTCGCCCAGCACCATCACCAGCGTGGCGCCGATGGCGACGATGGCCAGCAGGCTCATCTGCTGGGTGATGTTCACCAGATTGCCGATCTGGGCAAAGCCGTCGGGCGACGCGGCGGCAAAGACCGCGATGATGACGATGAGCGCGATCAGCGTGCCAAGGCGGTTCAGCACGCTCACGCCGTCCGGCTTTCAGGCTCTTGCCGTTCGGCCGCGAACAGGGCGGCGAGCACCTGGTCGCCATCGGCCTCCGCGCCCGAAAGCTCGGCGACGATGCGGCCGTCGGCCATGACCAGGATGCGGTCGGCAATGTCCAGCACCTCCTCCAGATCGCTGGAGGCCATCAGGACGCCGGCGCCACCGTCGGCGCGATCGCGCATCATGCCATGCAGCTCGGCCTTGGCGCCGACATCGACGCCGCGTGTTGGCTCATCGAGCAGCAAAAGGCGGATGGGGAACGGCGTCCAGCGGCCGACCATCAGCTTTTGCTGGTTGCCGCCGGACAAGGTCGCGATCGCGTCGGACGCCCAGCCCATGCGGACGTCGAGGCGCTGTTTGAGGTCGGCGATGAACGTGTTTACGCGCTCGGCGGAGGGGATGGGCAGCCAGGATCGGCCGCGAAAGCTGTCCAGACGCGGCAGGGTGGCGTTGGCGGCGATCGAATGCCGCATCACCAGACCCTGGGTGCGCCGGTCCTCCGGCGCGAAGGCGATGCCCTGGCGGATGCGCCCGGCCGGCCCTGCCCCGGAAAGCGGGCTTCCGTCGATCGTCACCCGGTCGGCTGTCGGCTCGCCGACACCCCAAAGCGTGCGCAGCAGCCGGCTGCGACCGGCCCCGATCAGGCCGTAGAGCGCCACCACCTCGCCCTCATGAACGGCAAACGACAGCGGTGTGTGACGTCGCCCGAACGGCAACCGATCGACGCGCAGCACCGGCGGTCCGGCCGGCCGTGTCGCGCGGTGGCGGCCAGGCATGGTCGTCCCGCCCGACATCAGGCGAACCAAGTCGTCGCGGGTCATGACGGAGGTCGCATCGCTGGCGACCGTGCGGCCATTGCGCAGAACCGTGACTCGCTGGCACAGGGCGAAGATCTCGTCCAGCCTGTGCGACACGAACAGGACGGCCGTGCCGGCATCCCGGAGGCGGCGGACCACATCGTGCAGCCTGTCCGCCTCGCCCTTGCTCAACGAGGCGCTTGGCTCGTCCATGATCACCAGGCGGGCCTCGCTGATCAGCGCGCGCAGGATCTCCAAGAGCTGGCGCTGGCCGGTCGTCAACCGCGCGACCGGCCGGTCGAGCGGCAGGTCAGGGGACAGGTCCGCGGCGACCGCGCGCACCCGCTGTGCCATGGCAGCGCGATCGACCAGGCCGAGACGCTTGGGATAACGCCTGCCGACGAAAATGTTCTCGATCGCCGAGAAGCCGGGCACCAGGTTCAGCTCCTGATGGATCACCCGCAGGCCCAGCCGTTCGGCATCGCGCGGACCCTCCGGGCCGAACGGTGCCGCGTCGAGGCGCATCGCGCCGCCATCCGGCCGGTGTACGCCCGACAGGCATTTGATCAGGGTCGACTTGCCCGCGCCGTTTTCGCCGACCAGGCCATGGACCTCGCCCGGCCGGATCGTGAGATCAACGCCGTCGAGCGCGATCACGCCGCCGAAGCGTTTGCACAGCGCCTCGACGGCGAGCAGCGCGGTATCGGCCGGCACGTCGTGCGTCAGCCGCAGTCGGCACCGACGCTGTCGCGGGTGACCAGGATCGACGGGGCATAGAGCTCCTGCGCGTCCGGCGATCCGCCCTCCAACACCGCTTGCAACGCGTCGGCTGCCATCGTTGACATGGCGGTAAAGTCCTGCCGGACGGAGCCGACCAGGTTGGTGCACTCGCCGATCAGTTCGACCGCCTGCGGGTTGCCGTCGATGCCGGCGATCAGCATGGTGCTGTCCGGCATGTCGGCCTGGACCGCGATCAGGGCACCGATGGCCGGCTCGTCCCGGGCGGCCCAGACACCATCGATGTCGTCGCCATGCTGGCGCAGGATCGTCTCCATGGCGATGCGCGAATCGTCGATCGGGCCGGGCACGTTGACATAGTGGTCGGCAATCACGCTGATGCCGGGATTGGCCTCCAACGCCGCGTCCAGGGCCAGTTCACGCTGGCGCACGCCCGGATGGGCGGAGTGATAGAATTTGACGATGTTGCCCTCGCCGCCGAGCTGATCGAACAGGAAGGTCGAAAGCTGGGTGCCGAGTTCGAAATTGTCCGAGGTCACGTTCACGGTCACGCCCGGCGCCACGGCCCCGTCGATGGCGATCACCGGAATGCCGGCGGACGCCGCCGCATCCACCTGATCCTGGATCTGGGACGGATCGACGCTGGCGAAGACGATGGCGTCGACGCCGGCATTGACCACATCCTCGACCCGGCTGGCCAGCTGGCCGAAATCACCGCGCGTGTCGACCACGTTGGTCGACCAGCCGCGTGCGTCGGCCGTGTCGGTGAACACCTCGATCATCTCGTTGGTGGTGACGGAACTGAGATAGGGCGTCAGCACCGCGACATCCTGGGCCAGCGCGGCGGGCGCCAGAAAGCCCGCCATGATGGTCGAGCAAACAAAGGTTCTAGACATGAAAGGGACCTCCCTCTTCAACAGTTAAGGACTTCGTATCTCGTCTTGATCGATCCGGTCAGGCGACCTGGGTGCGCGCCGGGCCGCCGACCCGTCGGTTCAACAGCGGCGCCACCTCGCGCGCCAACGCCACGGCGGACAGGTAGGCGCGATAGCGCGCCTCGGCCCGGTCCGCGCGGTCCGCGCGGCGCGTCTTGGCGCGCGCGGCGTCGAGCGCGCGGTCGTCGAGCCCCAGCGCGCGGGTGGCCATGCGCCAGGCGCCATAGGCCGTCGCCAGCCTGGGCAGCGGCGGCGACGCGATGTGCAGGCCGGTGACGTCGGCCAGAAGCTGCCGCTGCACCTCGCTTTCAGTCACGCCACCGATGGCGGTCATGTCGCGCCAGGATACCGGCAGGCTTTCGAGATTGTGGCGGACCGCGTGGGCCAGGCCCTCCATCACCGCATAGGCCAGGCTGCCGGCGTCGGCGGACGCATCGAGGCCCAAGAGCGCGGCGCGAACGTCGCGATCCTCAAACGGCGCCCGCTCGCCCATCAAAAACGGCAGGAACAGGCCGACCGGCGGTGCTGCGTCGGCGTCCGCGGCGGCCTGCAAGACCTCCGGCAACTCCCGGCCGGTCAGGCCGGCGACCCAATGCAGCGCGGTGCCCGCCGTCAGGAACGGTGAAACCACGATCACCTCTTCACCCAGCGGAGCCGCCATCGTGTAGGTCGGCCGCGGCGGGGCCGCCTCGGCCAGAGACATGACGGCGGCGACCCAGCCGGTCGTGCCGAGATAGGCGTAAGGCCGGCCATGGCTATCGGCATGGGCCCCCCAGGTCGCGGCGGCGGCATCGCCAGCACCAGTCAGCACCGGCAAGCCGCTGGGCAGGCCCAGGGCGGATGCCGCCTCGTCGGTCAGGTGCCCGGCGACGGCATCCGCCGGCCGGATCTCGGGCAGGTGCTCGCGATCGAGGCCGACCGCCGTGATCACGTCCGGC
>JBCDFV010000093.1:0-7276 GCA_039177555.1 Pseudomonadota bacterium
CGAACAGTCCGCGCATCTCGTCGCTGTCCAGGCCGGCGACCATCGGTGTGATCCCATCCGCGATGCGGTCGGCCACCAGGCTGGCGTTGGCATCGTCGCTGAGAAAGCGGGCCAGTCGGCTCGCCGGGTCGGCGGCCTTCAGCCGGGCGGCAATCAGGGCCGGGTCCAGAAAGTTCTTCTCGATGAAGCCGCCCAGGCCCTCGGCGATGCGGTCCTTGTGCCGGGGCACGATGGCGGTGTGCGGTATGGGCAGCCCCATGGGCCGGCGGAACAGGGCGGTCACGGCGAACCAGTCCGCCAGCGCCCCGATCATCGCCGCCTCGGTCGCAGCCCGGCCCCAGGCAATCCAAAAGCTGTCCGGTTCGTACCAGACGCTAAGCGCGACGAAGGCCAACATCGCGGCGACCAGCAGGCCCGTTGCCAGCAGGCGATTGCGGGTCAGCAGGCGTCGCTGCGGGCTGTCGGTTTCAGCGATGGGTTCCATGGCTCGGGGATACCGGCTATGTGGTGCCCAGTAAAGCCATCCTCTTGCGTGTGCCCCACAACGGCGCCAGTCTGCCGAAATGTCGCAGAATCAGACCGCTAATGCTGCCTTCGATCGCCCGCGCGTCGGCGTTGGCGTGGTGGTCTGGCACCGCGATCGGGTGCTGCTTGTCCAGCGCAACAAGGCGCCGGGAGAGGGTCAGTGGAGCCTGCCGGGCGGCAGCCAGGAACTCGGCGAAACCCTGTTCGAAGCGGCCGAGCGCGAGGTGCGGGAGGAAACCGGGTTGCGGGTGCGTTCCACCGCCGTCCTGACGGCCGTCGACAACATCGTGCGCGATCGTGACGGCGCCATCGCGTTTCACTACACGATCGTCGACGTCTTGGCCGACCATGTAAGTGGCACGCTTGTGCCGGGCGACGATGCGCGGGACGTGCGCTGGGCGACCTTGGACGAGGTTGCGGAACTCGTGGACTGGGCGCCGACCCGCGATGTCATCGAACGATCGCTCCAAGATCCGGGGGCCATGCTGGCACTGCCCCGGTCGGGCGAGGCGGAGACACTCTGACGTCCATGTCGGCACCCGAGGGCCATAGTCCTGCCGTGCGACGCGCGACGCTGGTCGGTGGCATTGCGGTTTTGAACTGGGCGACGCTGGCCCTGTTCACCAAGCTCGCCGGTCCCGTGCCGCCCTTCCAACTGGTTGCCATGGCGTTCGCAATCGCCTTCCTGGTGGGGCTGGCCTGGACCGTTGCATCCGGCCGCTCGCCGCTGCGCTACCTGCGTCAGCCGGCCCGCGTCTGGGCGCTGGGGATTGGCGGCCTGTTCGGTTTTCACTTCTGCTACTTCGTCGCGCTGCGCTTGGCGCCGCCGGTGGAGGCCAATCTGATCAACTACACCTGGCCGCTGCTGATCGTGGTCTTCTCGGCGTTGCTCCCAGGTGAGCGGCTGCGCTGGTTCCATCTCGCAGGGGTTCTCATGGGCCTCGTAGGTGCCGTGCTGCTGATAGGCCGCGAAGGGCTGTCCCATTCCAGCGCCCACATGCTGGGCTATGGCGTCGCGTTTCTCTCGGCGCTGATTTGGTCGAGCTATTCCGTGCTCAGCCGCCACGTCGGCCATGTGCCGACCGACACGGTTGCCTGGTTTTGCGGCGGGACCGCGCTGTTGGCCCTGATCTGCCACCTCGTGCTGGAAGCCACCGTCTGGCCCGTTGGCGTGGGCTGGATCGGCGTGCTTTGCCTGGGCCTGGGGCCGGTCGGGTCGGCCTTCTTCTTCTGGGATTACGGCGTGAAGCGCGGCGACATCAGGGCGCTGGGGGCCATGGCCTACGGCGCGCCCTTGTTATCAACATTGCTCTTGATCGGCTTCGGCTTCGGGCGGCTGGATGTCGCCGTCGGGTTGGCCTGCGTATTGATCGTCGGCGGCGCGGTGCTTGCGGGGCGCGAGGTCTGGCGCCGGCGGCCGGCGATGGTTTCGCGGTAGAACACGAACAGTCCGCTGGCGATCACGATCGCCGCGCCAACCAGAGTCAGCTCCTCCGGCCAGTCGCCAAACAGGATCAGGCCGAAGATCAGCCCCCAAATCATCTGGGTATAGATGAACGGCGCCACGACCCCGGCCGGCGCCAGCCGAAACGCCAGCACTGTGAAGATGTTGGCGCAGCCCGCGAAGGTGCCGGAGATGCACATCAACAGGATGGCGCGCAGGTGTAACGGCTCCCAGCCGATGATGGCAAAGGGCAGGGTGAAGATCTCGGTGACCACCAACAAGGTGATCAACAGCGCGGAGATCGACTCCGTATTGCCGATATGACGCAGGATCAGGCTGGCGGCGGCAAAGGTGAACGCCGCGCCCAGGGCCAGAACATGGCCCAAACCGATCGGCGTCAGGCCGGGCCGCAGGATCAGTAGAACGCCGACAAACCCCACCAGCACCGCACCCCAACGATACCAGCCGACATGCTCGCCCAGAACAGGCCCGGCCAGGGCCGTGACGATCAGCGGGCCGGTGAAAAGCAGCGCATAGGCCTCCGCCAACGGCATCAAGGTAACGGCCGATACGATGCAGGCGGCGGAGGTGGTGAGCGTCAGCGCGCGCAGCAGGGTCAAGGCTGGCCGCTTCGGCCAGGTAAAAACCCTGCCCTCCGAGATCTTCAGAAAGATGCAGATCGGCACGAACGCGGCCAGCGTGCCGATGAACAGCGAGTGCAGCGCCGCGAACTCGTCGCTCAGCCACTTGATCGTGGCGTCCGCACTGGCGAAGCCGCCAAAGGCCGCGACGGCGGCGGCAATGCCCCAGCCGATGCTGCGGCTGCCGGCCGCGCCTGGCGCCATGCGTCAGCTGCTTCCCGGCGGGCGTGTCTCGGCCATCGACGGGCGCTGTTCCATCGCCGCCTGCCAGGCGGCCAGCTTCGGATGCCCGTCACGCCAGGACAGATCGGCTCCCCTCAGGTCGATGTAGCCAAGCGCGACCGAGACCGCCAGCGTGCCGATCGTCAGTGGCCCTTCCAACTGGCCGACATTCTGCTCCAGATGATCCAGGCAACGCTCCAGGGTCGCCATCTGGCGCGACTGCCAGTCGGCCGACTGCAATCCCTGCGGCCGCCTTGTGTCCATGACCTTGTTGATCAGCGAGTCGCACATGCCGTCGCCGAGCGCCAGCAAGCTCAAGGCCTTGGTCCGGTCCGGCCCCTCCGCGGGATAGAGCCGGTCGCCGTCATGCATGCCGTCCAGCACCTCGCAGATCACACGGCTGTCATACAGGCTGCTGCCATCGTCCATGACCAGGGTCGGCACCCGACCCAACGGGTTGTCGCCGGGCAGGTCGGTGTCCGGTGCCCAGGGGTCGGTGTCGACGATCTCGACCGACCCGTCCAAGCCGGTCTCGATCAGGACGGCCCGCACCTTACGGGCATAGGGCGATGTGTGGCTGGCGCGCAGCTTCATGCTCATGGGTGGGTTTCCTCGGGATCGGCGCTCAATGAATTAGGGGTGATGGCTTATGCCTTGTCCTTGCGTGACCTGACCTCGGCGAACACGTCGACGGGGTCCGCATCGGTCATGTTCAGCGCTGCCGCAAGTCTCGGATCGTCGGCGCGCAGGAACGGGTTGGTCTGTTTCTCGGCCGCCAAGTCGGCGGGAATGGTCGGTTTGCCGGCCGCGCGGGTCGCCTCGACGTGGCGCAGCCGGTCAGCGACTTCGGCGTTGTCCGGCTCGACACCGGCCGCAAACCGGGCGTTGGACAGTGTGTATTCATGGCCGCAATAGACCTTGGCGGCGTCGGGCAAGGCCCGCAGCTTGGACAGGCTATGCCACATTTGCGCCGGCGTTCCCTCGAACAGCCGTCCGCAGCCCATCGAAAACAGCGTGTCGCCGCAAAACAGGGCGTCGTCGTCGCCGAACCAGAAGGTGATATGGCCGCTGGTATGGCCGGGCGTTTCAATGACCGCTGCCGTCGCGTCTCCCACGCTCACCGTATCGCCTTCCGACACCGCTTGATCCATATTCGGGATGCGGTGGGCGTCGGCGGCGGGGCCGATGAGCCGGGCGCCATAGCGCTTCACCAGTTCGGCATTGCCGCCGATATGGTCGGCGTGGTGATGGGTGTTCAAGATGATGTCGAGCGGCAGGCCGCCCTCTTCCAGCCGCGCGATCACAGGTGTGGCGTCACCCGGATCGACCACGGCGACCGTGCCGGTAGCGCCGTCCCGCAGCAGATAGATGTAGTTGTCGCTGAAGGCCGGGATCAGCTCTACCTCAAGCCGGCTCATGGATCGCTCTCCGCTTGATCGGGACCGTGATGACCAAATCTGATAGACTGGAACTGCTATGTACAGCGACGTCGTCGATCTACGCCAGTTTTATGATGCCCCGCTTGGCCACATCGCCCAGCGCATGGTGCGCCGGCGGCTGCGCGAGGTCTGGCCGGACGTTCATGGCCAGTCGGTGCTCGGTGTCGGCTACCCGATCCCGTATCTGCGCGGACTGCTCGACGAGGCGGAACGCGCCGTGGCCATCATGCCCGCCCGCCAGGGCGTGGTCCGCTGGCCGGAAGGTCAGCGCAACCTTGTCGCCCTGGCGGAGGATGTCGATCTGCCGTTTGCCGACATGACCTTCGATCGTGTCATGCTGGTTCACGCACTGGAAGTGACGGAATCCTGGGGCGACCTGTTGCGCGAGTGCTGGCGGGTTTTGGCCGGCGGCGGACGGCTGCTGGTTATCGTGCCCGGCCGTCGCGGCCTCTGGTCGCGCGTCGATCGCACGCCGTTTGGCCACGGCCATCCGTACAGCGCGGCGCAACTGCAACGCCTGCTGCGGGACCACAACTTCGTGCCGGAACAGGTGACCCGGGCGCTCTATGTGCCGCCCTTCCGCTCACGCATGTTGATCCGCGGCGCGGCGGCGTGGGAACGGTTGGGCCGGCGCTGGTTTCCGCGCTTTGCCGGTGTCGTCATGATCGAGGCCAGCAAGCAGCTTTATCAGCGCGCGCTGCCCGGCCGCGTCAGGCGCCATCGACCGCTCCTGGTGCCGGTCCCCGGGGGCGCGGTCGCCCGTTCGGTCAAACGCGATCCCGCCTAGCCGGCGATCTGCGGCAGATCGATGTCCAGGATGGCCATCTGAAACGCGTAGGATGTCTCGCCGTCCTCTTCGTCCTTGAAGATGACGCCGATGAACTCTTCGCCGAGCGTGACCTCGACCGAATCATCCTTCGACGCTCGTGCGTGGACATGCAGGTTCGTGTTGCCGAAGGTGGCGCGCAAATAGGCTTGCAGGCGGGCGATTTCGGTCTTGTTCACAGGCTCTTGCCCCCGTTTCTTGAGTTAAGTCTAGCCGACGATCACTGTTCTGGCGGCTCTAGTCCTTGTGTAGCAGGAAAATCCCCTGCTCGCCGGTCCAATTGGCCCAGCCGTTGGCCGGCCGATCCTGAACCTTGCCTCCGCGATTGACGATCAGGCTGCGGGTGATCTCGATCTTCAACGCGCGGCACAGCTCGACAAAGTCGGTGATGGTGCAGAAATGGATGTTCGGCGTCTCATACCAGCTGTAGGGCAGGCTTGCGCTGACCGGCATCCGGCCCCGGACCAATAGCCACAGGCGCGTCCGCCAGTGGCCGAAGTTTGGAAAGCTGACTACCGCGTGCCGGCTGATGCGCACCAGATTGGCCAGCACGCCTTTGGGGTCACGCGTCGCCTGCAAGGTAAGGCTGAGGATCGCGTAGTCGAACGCCTTGTCGGGATAGCCGTTCAGATCCACGTCGGCGTCGCCCTGGACCACCGACAGGCCCCGGCTGACGCAGGCATGCACCCCGTCCTGGCTGATCTCCAGCCCGCGCGCGTCGACATTCTTCTGGTGCCACAGATAGGCCAGCAGATCGCCGGTCTCGCAGCCGATGTCCAGCACACGGCTGTCCGGCTCCACCATGTCGGCGATGCGCTGAAGATCGGCGCGCAGCACGGGTGAGATGTTGACCGGATCCAACGGCATCAATCCATCCCGGACGTCGGCAGGCCGCGATGGGAGGCCGCCCCATCGAGAAAGCCGCGCAACACCCGATGAAACTCCGGCTCGTCCAGCAGGAACGCGTCGTGACCCTTGTCGCTTTCGATCTCGACGAAGCTGACATTGGCGGCAACCGCGTTCAGCGCGTGGACCAGATCGCGGCTTTCGGAGGTCGGGAACAGCCAGTCGGACGTGAAGGACATGACGCAAAACCGCACCTTCGTGGCGCGGAAGGCCTCCGCCAGCACACCGCCATGGTCCTTGGCGAGGTCGAAATAGTCCATCGCCCTGGTGATGTAGAGATAGGAGTTGGCATCGAACCGGTCGACGAAAGTAATGCCTTGATGGCGCAGATAGCTCTCAACCTGAAAATCGGCATCAAAGCCGAAACTGAGCGCCGTGCGGTCCTGCAGCTGACGGCCGAACTTGCGGTGCAGCGCCGGTTCCGACAGGTAGGTGATGTGCGCCGCCATGCGCGCAACGGCCAGGCCCCGCGTCGGCTTATCATCGCCGTCGAAATAGGCGCCGCCCTGCCAGTCCGGGTCGGCCATGATCGCCTGGCGCCCGACCTCGTGAAACGCGATGTTCTGGGCCGAATGTCGTGCCGACGCCGCGATCGGCAGGGCCGCGTACACCCGTTCGGGATAGGCCGACGCCCATTGCAGGGCCTGCATGCCGCCCATGGAGCCGCCGATGACGGCAAACAGTTGCTCGATGCCCAGTTGGTCGATCAACAGTTTTTGCGCCCGCACCATGTCGCCGACGGTGATGACCGGAAAATCGAGACCGAAGGGCCGGCCGGTGTCGGACTGCACCTCCATCGGGCCGGTGCTGCCCATGCATCCGCCCAACACGTTGGCGCAGATGATGAAATAGCGACTGGTGTCGAGGGGCTTTCCGGGTCCCACGACCATCGACCACCAGCCTGCCTTGCCGGTGATCGGGTGCCGATCGGCGACGAACTGGTCGCCGGTCAGGGCGTGACAGACCAGAATGGCATTGGTCTTATCGGCGTTGAGTTGGCCATACGTCTGATAGGCGATCGTGATCGGCCCCAGTGTCGCACCGCTGTCCAAGGTCATGGGCTGATCGACGGACACGCGCACGCGTCGGCCCGGCAATGTCGTCGGGTCGATCGGGGCTGTCTTGAGCACGCTGTTTTCCAGGCCCATACCTTGGTTAAGACCTCTCTGGCGCGGGGCTGCGCACGTTGCGCAAGCCTATGCCCAGTGTCAACGCCAAAGCAGCGCCAAAGCGGCGGCAAGGCTGGGTTGCGGCCTGACCGCGCATTGCAGAC
>JBCDFV010000094.1:0-6953 GCA_039177555.1 Pseudomonadota bacterium
GGGCTTGTCATAGCGTGACTGGAATCAGGCCTGGCCAAAATCGACGCTGTCGCGATAGACGATCGGCGCGATGGCATCGAAGAAGGACAGCTCCGCCTCGCCAGTCAGTTCCTGGACCGCGCCGGCCAGGGCGGGCGAGGTGAGGGGGCCGGTGGCCACGATGACGCTGTCCCAGTCGGCGGGCGGCAGGCCGGCGATCTCACCGCGCTCGACCGTAACCAGCGGGTGCTCAGCCAGGGCGCGCGTGACGCCATCGGAAAAGCCGTCGCGATCGACCGCCAGGGCGCCGCCGGCCGGCACCTTGTTGGCGTCGCCCTGGGCCAGGATCAGCGAACCGCAGCGCCGCATCTCCTCATGCAGCAGGCCGACGGCATTGCTCTCCCAATCGTCGGAGCGGAAGGAGTTTGAACAGACCAGTTCGGCCAGCCCATCGGTGTGATGGGCGTCCGTGCCGACGGTCGGGCGCATCTCGTGCAGGACGACCGGGTGGCCCGCCTGGGCGATCTGCCAGGCGGCCTCGCTGCCGGCCAGGCCGCCGCCGATGATGTGAATAGGGTGATCCATGGCTGGAACAGATAGGCCCAAGCCGGCTATGACACAACCGTTGGAACGACGGGTCGAGCAACGCGATGAACGAGCATCTGGACAAACCCGAATGGCAGGCGGGCAGCTATCACCGTCATGTCCGCTATGTGTCGGATCTCGGCGGCCCCGTGGTCGACTTGCTCGACCCGAGGCCGGGTGAGCGCATCCTCGATCTCGGCTGCGGCGATGGTGCGCTGACCGAGGTGATCGCCGGCAGGCAGGTCGACGTGCTGGGCATCGACGCTGGCGAGGATTTCGTTGCCAGCGCGCGGGCAAGAGGCCTGAATGTCGTCCATGGCGACGGCCAGGATCTGCCGTTCGAGCCCGACAGTTTCGACGCCGTGTTCTCAAACGCGGCCCTGCATTGGATGCCCGATGCCGACGGCGTTCTGCGCGGTGTCAGCCGTGTGCTGAAGCCAGGCGGCCGATTCGTCGGTGAGTTCGGTGGCCACGGCAACATCGCGGCCGTGACCACCGCGCTGCGTGCCGTCCTGCAGCGCCACGACGTCAAATGGCGCGAACTGGGCTGGTACTTTCCGACCGCGGATGCCTATCGAAGTCGCCTGGAAAATCACGGTTTCACGGTCGAGGAATGCCAGCTTTTTCCCCGTCCGACGCCACTGCCGACGGATATCGAGGGCTGGCTTACCGTCTTCGCCGAAGGTTTCCTCAACCGCCTTGCCGATCATCACCGAACCGCCGCGATCGGCGCCATCGTGGAACTGCTCGAGCCCGCCTTGCGCGACGACCAAGGCCAATGGTCTGTTGACTATGTGCGGCTAAGGTTCAAGGCGACCAAGGCCGAATAGGCCCGTTTGAGTTCGATGTGACCGGACTCCGTGCCGCGGCCAGGGTCGGGTTCGTTCTTGGCTTGTGCGGGCGTAATCCTTGCTTATAAGCTGCCGCTGTTCTCAGGGCGGGGCGGAATTCCCCACCGGCGGTAAGCAATTGGTCGTGCGAGCCCGCGAGCGCCTCGGCCCGATGAGCCGAGGGTCAAGCAGACCAGGTGAGACTCCTGGGCCGACGGTCACAGTCCGGATGGAAGAGAATGTGCGCGTTCCCGGCCAAAATGCCGGAGCGCCGCATGTGATCGCCTTGGGTGATGCGTCATCACGAAAGGAGATCCCCATGACAGACCCCCGATACGCCTTCATCAAGGCCGGCTGGCACGCAGACATCGTCGACCAGTCCTTGGTTGGTTTCCTTCAGAAGGTGCCGGAGGAGGATGTCGACGTTTTCGACGTCCCCGGTGCGTTCGAGATGCCGCTATTGGCGCGGGATCTGGCCAAATCAGGACGATATGCGGCGGTGGTCGCTGCGGCTTTCGTTGTCGATGGCGGCATCTATCGACATGAGTTCGTCGCACAGGCGGTCGTGAACGGCTTGATGCAAGCGGGCCTGGAGACCGGGGTCCCGGTTCTCTCCGTCTCGTTGACGCCCCATCAATACCAAGAGACCGAACACCACAACGCCATCTTCCGTGAGCACTTCGTGGTCAAGGGTCAAGAGGCGGCCGCCGCTGCCTTGGGGATTACCAAGACGCGAGCGGCGATCGCGGGTTGACCGCACTAAAATGTTCTTGTTATGTTCCTATTCAGGGAAACGCGAGATAGAGACCTGTCATGAAGCTGGGATACATCATCCTCTATGTGCCGGACATCGAGGCAGCGCTGGACTTTTATGAGCGGGCTTTTGGTCTGGAGCGCGGCTTCGTCCATGACAGCGGCACGTATGCGGAGCTGAAAACCGGCGAGACGACGCTGGCGTTCGCACGGGAAGATCTGGCGGCCAGCCACGGTTTCGGATTTCGCAGGCAGCGGGCCGGGGACGGTGCACCGGCATTCGAAATCGCGTTCGTCACCGACGATGTGGCCGCGGCCCATCGAACGGCGCTTGAAGCTGGTGCCGCAGCGCGCAAGCCGCCCGCGGAAATGCCGTGGGGGCAGACGGTTTCGTACGTTGCCGACCATCTGGGCAACACGGTCGAACTCTGCACACCGATCGGCGGCTGAGCCAGACGATGGACGCAAAGGAGATCACGCAGGCGATCGACCGTCTGGTCAGCGAAATCGCGCCGACATGCACGAAGCGCAAAATGTATGGCGGTATCGTCTTTGAAGCCGAACCGGGCGCCCCGAAATCTCGATTCGGCGGCTATTTCGTGTATGCCAAACATGTCGGTGTCGAGTTTTCCAATGGCGTTCTGCTCGACGATCCGGATCGCATCCTGCAAGGCAAAGGCAAGGTGCGCCGACACGTCAAACTAACCACCGTGCAGGAAATCGAGACGAAACGCCTTGCCGACTTCATCTCTCAGGCAGTCAAGCTTCAGGAGAGCGGAGGCGCAGAGCAGGTCTGATCGACCCAGCCATGCGTTGACAGAAGCCGTGACGGCCATTCAGGGTGGCCGTCATCTCACGCGCTTGGCGACCGTCTCATGCATCATCTGACCCAACTGGCCGAAACATACGTTCACGAATTCGGCCTGGTGATCGTCTTCGTCAGCGTGCTGCTGGACTCGTTCGGCATGCCGTCGCCGGGGGAAAGCATCATCGTCTCGACGGCCGTGCTGGCGGCCCAGGGCGATATCAGCCTGCCGATGATGCTGTTTTGGGCCTGGCTGGGCTCGGTGGTCGGCGACAATATCGGCTACGCGATCGGCCGTTTTGCCGGCCGCGAACTGGTCGTCAAGTATGGCCGGCGGGTGGGGCTGACGGCACCGAGGCTGGCCAAGGTCGAGGCCTTTTTTCACCGCTTCGGCGGCGAGGTGGTGATCTTTGCGCGCTTTGTCGTGCCGGCGCGGCAGTTGAACGGCATTGTTGCCGGCGTCGCCGAGATGAATTGGTGGCGCTTTCTGGCCTACAACTGCGTAGGCGCGGCCCTTTGGGTCGGCTTCTGGGGCTACGGCGTGTTCTTTGTCGACCGACACCTGTCTTGGATCCGCGCGTTGTTCCCGGCGGGCCACTATCTGGCATTCATCGGGCTTGCCGTGGTGATCGTACTGATTGTCGGGTTCTTCTGGATCAGGCGATTTCGCCGACGCGCCCGCGCCCAGGCGGCATCGGACTGATGCCTAACCGCGCGCCCACGCCTTGTTGAACTCGCGCATCCGGGCCAGGACGTCGACGCCGATCTGATTATAGACGTCCAACAGGTCGACCAGCACCCAGTTCTCGCGGATCAGGCCCGCCTCGCAGCGCCAGAAATCCAGGCTGCGCATGGTGACCTGCTGGCCCGACGGCGCGATGCCCAGCCAGCCATCGCCCGTGATCGTGGCGCGCATGCCCGGCCAGGCGGTGAAGCCGACATAGGCGCCGTCGCCGAACAGATCGCCCTTGCCCAGGGTGCCGATCCGGTCCGGCATGGCGTTCAGGAACGGGATCTGGTGCCAATGGCGAAAGCCGTCAATGCCGCGTCCGGTGCCAATGCCCGACGGGCCATACCAGCTGCAGCGCGGGTGCCAATAGTCGGCGAGGCGCATCGCCTCGACACCGCCATCGGCGTACTGGCCCAAAGCGGCCAGCATGTCGCCAACCAGGGTGAGGCTTGCCTGCGATCGTTCCGGATCGCGCGGGCCGGGCACAAGGCCGTCCTGCGTCGCCGGCCCCGGCACGTGCCATTCGCGGCCCAGGCTGGGCGCCATCGGCCAGGCGCCGGCCTGCATCATGACCTCCGGGATGTCCCACAGCGCCTGCATCTCGGTGACGCGGCCGTCCTCGACCCTGAAAAACTCGTGAAATCGCATGGCCACCTGATGGCCGGTCGGCGGAATATCGAGCCAGGGCGCCGCAAATGTTCCCGTGTAGTAGCCGCCGCAGCCGACCCAGTTGGCGCCCGTCTTGCTGTCGCCGGCGATCACGATCGTATCGCGGCGCTCCAGATCGGGCAGGGCGTCATGCAGTGGGCTAAAGGCTGCTTCGTACAATCCGTCAGCACCATCCAAATCCTCGAACGGATAGGCAAGATGAACGATGGCATCGGGATGGAAGGTCTTGAATAAGGCCATCCGAACCGCTTCGGGCTCGTAGTCGTAGAGCGCAAACCGAAGGGGCTGGATCAGCGCCTTGTCGGCGGCGTGAAGATCGGCGTTCATTGGACGGTTTCCACATCAGCCTTCGGTGTCACCCCGTCGCCAAGCGCAACGTCGATAACGTGGTCGCACAGCGCCTCATGGGTGTGGTGTTGCAGCACGTGATCGCGGGCCGCTTCGGCCATGCGCGCCAGCTTGTCCTTGTCCTGAAGGGCCTCGATCACCGTCTCGACCAGGTCTTCGCCCTCGACATGGTAGAAAAAGCAGTGCTCGCAATGGTTCATCGGCCGGTAACGATGGATCGTCGGGCTGCTGATCACCGGCACCGAACCGGCCAGCGAGGCTTCGAGATGGCGAAAGCACTCCCAGCCGAAGCCGGCCGGCGACCAGGTCAGCCAAGCCTGCGCGCAGCGATCGATGAAGTCGCCGAACGGCAGTGTCTCGGTGACATGGTCGACCACCACGCCGCGTGCCTTCAACGCGTCCAGCAGGGCCACACCCTCCTCGCGCACCCGATTGGTGGCAAACGTTGTGCCGGCAAAGAACAGGTCGGTCTTCTTGTCACTGCCGAAGCTGGCCAAAGCCCGATCGAGCGCCGGCTGCACGGTGCCCACGCCAAGCGGGGCGATCTTGTCGATGCGCCGTCGCCAGCGGGGCTTGGCGCGAAAGTTGGCGGTCGGCAGGTTGCGATGGCCGGACCGGTAGAAGACGTGCCATTTGTCGATCGGCAGTTCGCGCTTGAAGTAGGTGTGGCAGCGACCGAACAGAAAGACGTTATGGCGAAAGATGCCAAAACTGTCGTTCATGTCGACGACCACCATCGGCACGGTGCGCGGCAGAAACCGCAAGAGCGGAAAGGCGAGGGTCGCCGACCAGGTGGCAAAAAAGCCGAGCACGCGACCGCGCAACAGCGTGTTCTTGACCACCGTCAGGAACGAACGGAGATGCCACCACGGATAGATCGGCGGCTGCACGACGACCAGGTCGTAGTCGCCGCGGCGCACGCGCGCGAACAGCTTCCAGATCCTGGCCAAGGTCATCTCCGGCCAGGGGCCGGCGCTCTTGCTGCGATTGCCGCGCATGCTGGCCATGTAAAAATCGGTCTGCCCTGGCTTACCCAAGGCAAAGGTCATGTTGTCGCCAAGCTCAAGGATGCGGAGCGCGGACCGATCGCGCGGGGTCGCTTCAGTGTTCACGCCAACGGGGTCCTACAAGCATCAGTGATTGGATCGGCGGAAGCTGGCTGCTGCAGCGTGGCACCCCTCACTTCAAGAACGAGCTGAACCCCTTGGCGAGTTCAGCATTTGCCGCCTTGAGCGCCTTGCCAAGACTGCGCGAACTGCCGGGCGTCCGGTTTGCATCGAGCAAGACGCCCTTGCCGTCCTCGACGACAAAATCGAACTTTCCATAGTCGAAGCCGAGCCGCTGTCGCTGTTCGCGGAGCTCGTCGGGCACGTCACAGGGCGCACGCGCGATGATATCCGCTCCCTTGATGATGGGCTCTGGCCCGACATAGCGCGTGCAGCGTTCCTTGTCGCCAAGGAAAATCCAGGTGCGCATGGCATAGCCCTGCGGGTCCGGTTCGGGGATCATCCGTTCGACCACCGTGTGCTCGTCCTCCCAAGCCTCGTCCGGCACCTGCGAAACCGCGTCATGCACGGTGTAGGCCACCATGCCGTCGACGTAAGAATGCGGCGCTGGTTGCCCGCGACGCCGGGCCTCACGATTGTGATAGTGTTCGCCGCGGCCGCCGGAGTTGTAATTGGACTTGACAATGACGGGCCCTTGCCAATCGGCGTCGGGCCCGATGCCGGCGCCGCCAACGGTCCGTTTGGTGATGTCCAGAGCCTTGCCGTTCACCGTCGTCGGGTAGGCGTTGACCAACGCGCGATAGGCCGGCGGAATGACGGAGCAATCCAGGTGCAGAACGGCGACGTCCGCCTTGACGGTCTGATCGGGCCCGATGGTGACATCGACCCGGTGCCCGTTAGCCCGCAGCTCTCGCAAAAGGTCCTGCAGCAGGAAACGGCGCCGCAAAATCAGGCCGAATCGACGCTGCTGGAAGCAGTCATATTCGTGGGTGATGACGGCAATTCTGGCCATCTAGCTTAATTGGTCCATGGCGGAGAGCTCGTGAAAAGGCGGGAACCAGGCGGAAATACGCGGATTCTTGCTTCGGAATGACCCAATCTAGACCAGAATTCCGGCGATGTGCTACGGCTTCGAACCCGACTTTCGACTGGAGTGGTGGCTGTGAGCAGATTGTGGACTGATATCCAGAGGGCCTGGAGCCGCATGGGGCCGCCGTTGCGACCGAACGCGGAAGTCGTGGCCGGGA
>JBCDFV010000095.1:0-6942 GCA_039177555.1 Pseudomonadota bacterium
CAATCGATCGGGACGAGGTGATCGAGAAGTTCGGCGTGCCGCCGGAGAAGGTGGTCGACGTGCAGGCCCTGGCCGGCGACAGCACCGATAACGTGCCCGGCGTGCCAGGCATCGGCGTCAAGACAGCCGCGCAGCTTATCGATCACCTCGTCCCGATCGATTGGCTTGTTCTTCATCGGGTCCAGCATGGTGACGCCGTCGCCGACAAGCTGCATCAGGTCCTTGTCGGACGAGACGATGATCGCCTTGTCGCCCCGCTCGCGCGCCAGCTTGGCGTAGGTCGCGATGATGTCGTCGGCCTCGTAGCCCTCGACCTCCACCACCGGCAGGCCGAACGCGCGGGCGGCGTCGCGGACCAGCGGAAACTGCGGCCGCAATTCCTCCGGGGGCTCGTCGCGGTTGGCCTTGTAAAGGTCGTAAAGCTCGTTGCGGAAGGTGTGCGACGAGGCGTCGAACACGACCGCAATATGGTCGGCATTCACGTCCGCCAACAGCTTCATCAGCATGCTGGAAAAGCCGTAGACCGCATTGGTCGGCGTGCCGTCGACCTTGCGAATGCGCATGGGAATTGTGTGAAAGGCCCGGAAGATAAAGCCCGAACCGTCGACCAGATAATAGGTGCGTTGGCTGTCGTCGCTCATGGCGCCCAAGATGGCGCAAGCACGGGGCAGAGTCGAGGTGGCGTGGCCGAGGATCGGAGGTTAGTTTGCGCCGCCCGTCAAACCCAATCGCTTCATGCTGTTGCGAAGCTGGCTGTAGCTGAGGCCAAGCGCGTCGGCCGTCAGGCCTTGATGGTGTCGATGGGCCGCGAGCGCGCGCTGGATCTGGGTGCGCTCATAATCCGCCATCGCCGCCTTCAGATCGGTGGGCAGCGGTGCCGGTTCCGGCGTCTTATCTTGCGACGGCTTGACCGCCTGCTCGCCGCGAACCGGCGGCCGGAACCGCGACTCGAACGGATCGACCACGATATGCTCAATGACCGTCTCGCCAGCCTCCGCCGCGCGGGCAACGCTGCGCTCAACCGCGTTCTTCAACTCGCGCACATTGCCCGGCCAAGGATGGGCGCCAAGTGTGGCCAAGGCACCCTCGGAAAACGCGTCTAGGACGATCCCCAGTTCGCCGGCGAAACCTTGGCCGAAGGCGTTGGCCAGCAGTGCGACATCGTCAGGGCGCTGTCTCAAGGGCGGCACGGTCACGACATCAAAGGCCAGCCTGTCCAGGAGGTCCGCGCGGAACCTTCCCGCCTCGGCCTCGGCCGGCAGGTCGACATTGGTGGCCGCGATCAGGCGGACATCGGCGGTCAGCGTCTCTCGGCCGCCCACCCGCTCATACTCGCCATACTCGATGACGCGCAGCAGCTTTTCCTGAATGGCGGCGGGCGCGGTGGCGATTTCGTCGAGGAACAGGCTGCCGCCGTCCGCGCGCTCGAACCGGCCGGCATGCCGTCGGGCCGCACCGGTAAACGCGCCGGCCTCATGGCCGAATAGCTCGCTGTCGATGAGATCGACAGGCAGGGCTGCGCAATTGACCCGCACGAAGGGCTGTTCCCAGCGCTGGGACAGATAGTGTAGCCGGGCCGCCAGCAACTCCTTGCCCGTGCCCCGTTCGCCGACGACCAGCACGGGCCGGTCGATCGGCGCCAGCCGCGAGACCTGATCCAGCACCGTCACGAAGCTGGCGGCGGCGCCGATAATGTCCGGCAACTCGATCATTGTCGTTTGTGCAAATCCGACGAAATTTGGTGATTTTAGCTGATTATTAATCAATCTAGCCAAGACATCAACTGCCTGTTTGATAACTGATCTAGGAATTTTTTCAGCAAAATCAGTAACTTGATCGACTTCGACAGGTTTGGCACGGGAATTGCGCCTATGTGGCTAGCGGCACGGCCAGGTGGGCAAGCCGCAAGGACGACTAGTGGAGAGCCTGATGGGCATCTTTTCGCGGCTAAGCGACATCATCAATTCCAACATCAACGCGATGTTGGACAAGGCGGAAAACCCGGAGAAGATCATCCGCCTGATCATCCAGGAGATGGAAGACACGCTGGTCGAGGTCCGGGCGACCGCAGCGAAATCGATCGCCGAGAAAAAGGAGCTGGAGCGTAAGCGGTCCAGCCTGGAGGCGGACGCGGCGGAGTGGGCGCGGCGTGCCGAATATGCCCTTAGCAAAGACCGCGAGGATCTGGCGCGCGGTGCGTTGCTGGCGAAACGGCGTGCCAACGAGGCCGTCGGGGCCATCCAGGAAGAGTTGGACGCGCTTGAGGACGCCCTGACCAAGACCGGCGCGGATCTGGAGCGGCTGCAAGCCAAGCTGGACGAGGCGAAGGCCAAGCAGGCGGCACTGAACCGCCGGCGCGAAACGGCGCTGGGTCGTGAAAAGGTCCGCCGCCACCTGTACGACCCCAGGGTCGATGCCGCGCTTGACCGCTATGAGACGGTGCAGCGCAAGGTCGACGAAATCGAGGGCCGCGTGGAGGCCTTTGATCTCGGCGGCGCGCCCGCCGGCCGGCCGGACCAGCCGCAGACGTTGGACGGCGCCTTCGCCGAACTGGAAACCGAAGGCCAGATCGAGCAGGAGTTGGAGAAAATTCGCCGGCGGCTGAGCGGTGCCCGCAGCGACGGCAACGGGGCCTCGGCGTGATCGAACCGCCCGACCAAGCCCACGCCGACGAGGGGAGGTGACCCGCGATGGACGTCTTCTTCTTCGTCCCGCTGGTGATCATTGTCGGCTTCGTGCTGCCGCTCTGGCTGATTCTCGACTACGTCAGCAAGTGGCGTTCGCGGCGCATGCTCACCACCGAAGACCAACAGATCTTGACCGAGCTCTGGCGCAGCGCCCAGCAGATGGAAGATCGCATCGAAACGCTGGAACGCATCGTGCTCTCCGATGCGCAGTACAGGAAAAAAGATGACCACTCGAAACCGTAACGGCGGCGTGCCGCACCGGCTTTACCGAAACAAGCGCGACGGCATCCTGTTGGGCGTCTGTGCCGGCATCGCCGACTTCATGAATGTCAGCCGGCTTGGCGTGCGGCTGATCTTCATCATCAGCCTGTTCTTCTTCTTTCCGTTCACGATCATGGCCTATCTGGTTCTCGCCGTGTTCATGAAGCGGAAGCCCGACGAGCCGGCGGTGTACGATCCGAACGAGGCCCAGTTCTGGCAGTCTGTCACCTTGGAACCGGGCGATGCCTTGCGCGGCTTGCGACACCGGTTTCGCCGGCTGGACGGCCGGCTGGCCCACCTGGAACGCGAGATCACTTCGAAGGACTACGATTTGCGCCGGCAGTTTCGCGACTTGGAGCGGAGCGAACGCGGGCAGCCGGGACCATGACGACGGATGCCGAACCCTTGGCCTTGGAGACGACAATGCCCATCAGACAAGTGCTCCTAAACGACCAGCAGGACGCGTTGGTCAGCGCGCTGGTCTCCAGCGGCCGATACCGGGATGCCGCCGAAGTCCTGCTCGCTGGTCTTCGGATGATCGCTGAGCGCGAAGCGTGCGGGGCCAACGATAACGGCGCAATGCGGCCGGTGCATAGCGCCGCGCGCGTTATGCCGGATTGCTGGATCACCCAACTGCACCTCCCGACCGGCACGACCTAGCCATCATCGTTTGCGCGTCCCGGCACCGCGGCCGCTGCAAGCCCCATTCAATCTGTGTTACGAGTGACGTCTCGGTGATGCACTTTCTGTTGTCAGGAGTTCTGCCTTGGACCAGGTCAAGACCGTCGACCAATTGCGCGCCATCATCCGCGAGCCGTCGCCTGTCAGCGAAGCCAAAATTCTCGACCATCTGGACGATCAGGCGCTGGCGTTTATCGCGCTGTCGCCCTTCGTGGTCCTAACCACCGCCAGCGCCGACGGGCGGCTGGAGGCATCCCCGAAGGGCGACGCGCCCGGTTTCATCCGGGTGCAGAGTCCGACATGCATCCTGCTGCCCGATCGCGTCGGCAACAATCTGGCCTTCGGTCTGCAGAACATCCTGGAGAACCCCAAGGTCGCCTTGCTGATCATGGTGCCGGGCACCAACGAAACCCTTCGGATCAGCGGTACGGCGGAAATCCTGGCCGATCCGGATGTGCTGGACAGCATGCAGGAGCATGGCAGGCCGGCCCTTCTGGCGATCAGGATCGCCATCGAGCGCACCTTCTTCCATTGCGGCAAGGCCTATATGCGCTCCGGGCTTTGGAAGCCGGAGACCTGGCCCGAACGGCAGAGGGTTTCGTTTGGCAAGGTGATTTCCCGCCGACTGAAGGGCGGTGACGAGATGGAACACACCATCGATAGACGCGTCGATGAGGTCTACGCCCCTTACAGCGAGCCCAACCGATAGGGCGCCATTTCACGGTCACGCTGTCCTGTTGGAAGTGTTGGCCGGCTGACTGGGGTTAGCGCGCCCTCGGATGGGCCTTCTGATAGACCGCCAGCAACTGCTCTTGATCGACATCCGTGTAGCGCTGGGTCGTGCTGAGCGAGCTGTGGCCGAGCAATTCCTGAATGGCGCGCAGGTCGGCGCCCCCGGCCAGCAGGTGGGTCGCGAAACTGTGGCGCAAGGCGTGGGGTGTGGCGTGGTCAGGCAAGCCGAGCAAACCCCGCAGCCGGCGCATCTGGCGTTCCGCGACGGCCGGGTTGAGAACCCCGCCGCGTGCGCCGCGAAAGATCAGCGCGTCCGGGTCGAGGGCGACGGGGCAGGCCTCGACATAGTTCTCGACCAGCCGCGCCACGTCCGGCAGGACGGGCACCATGCGCTGCTTATCGCCCTTGCCCGTGATCGTGATGGCCTTGCCCAGGGGTACGTCACGCTTGGCGACCGACAGGGCCTCCGACAATCGCAGGCCGCAGCCGTACAGCAGCCCAAACAGCGCCTGATCGCGCTTGCCGATCCAGCCCGTCTCACCCGCATCGTCGGCTGCCTCGACGACCGATAGGGCGTCGCCCGCGGTCAGGGGTTTGGGCAGCGTGCCGGGCCGCTTGGGCGCGCGCAGGCCCGAGATGCCGGCGACGTGGACGATGCCGCGCCGATCCAGAAAGCCGATGAGGCTGCGCAGGCCGGAAAGCGACCGTGCGCGGCTGGTGATGCCGGCCCCTTGCGCGGCGCGCCTGGCCTGAAAGGCGCGGAAGTCGGCAATCGTCAAATCGCCCAACAGGTTCAGCGAGACCGGCCCACCCTTGTGGTCGGCGACGAACGCGAGGAACTGGTCGACATCGCCGCCGTAGGCCCGCAGCGTGTGGGCCGACAAGTTGCGTTCCACCGACAGCCAGCGGCGCCACGCGTTCAAGGCATTCAGAAGGTCGTCCGCTACCGCAAAGGCGGTGTCGACCATCGGCTCACCTGCCGACGTACAGCCATGAGCGGATGATACGCTCGGTCACCCGGCCCAAAAAGCCGATCAGATCCGCCCGCATGCCGGGATGGAACATGTCCGCGTCGCGGCTTCCCAGGGCGAGCAGGCAGGGTGGGCTTTCCGGCGATATGGTCAGGCGGACCAGCGCCTGGCTCGCCACCAGGCCGGCGCCACTGCCGAAAACACTGTCGTCGCCAGCCGCCTTCGCCTCCAACACGACGTCCTGACCGCTGGTCAGATGGTCGAGGAAGCCGGCATCGACTAACCGGACACCGTTGGCGACGGCCGCCGGGCCGAGCTCGCTGCCGTCGCTTTCGACCAGCAGGCAGGCCACATCCACGTCCAGCAGAACGGCGAGATCGTTGGCGATGATCTGGATCAGCTCTTCGAAACTGGTTGCATCGAGCAGGAACACGATCGCCGTTTGAACCCTTTGCAGGCTGCTCTCATTGGCCCGCGCGGTGCTGACGATGTCCTTCTGGCCTTGTTTCAGGCGGCCGACCTCGTTGCGCAGCCGATCGACCATGAAGCTTTGCAGGTCGATGATGCCGTCCGGGCGCGGCCGTACCTCCTGGGCCTTGATCATGTGGGCCAGCACGTCCGGCCGGCTCCGCAGGAAGTCGGGATGGGCGACGAGATAGTCCGCCACCTTGTCCTCTGTCAGCGGGCCATCGTCCGCAACCGGATGGACCTTGTCTTCCTGCCCCATGATTCTGTCGGACCCCGTCGGTTAGGCTGGCTTGCGCAGCGGCTCGACCTCGCTGCCGAGAATCGACTGGCCCGTCTTGGCCCAGTCGGCCAGGAAGGCTTCCAGCCCCTTGTCGGTCAGCGGATGCTTGAACAGTTGGCGGATGACCGATGGCGGCATGGTCGCGACATGGGCGCCGAGCTTGGCGGCGTCGGCCACTTGCCGGGGGCCACGGATCGAGGCGACCAAGACTTCGGTGTTCAGGGCCGGATAGCGGCTATAGATCTCGACGATGTCCGCGATCAGGGCCATGCCGTCGACGGAGATGTCGTCCAGCCGGCCGACGAAGGGTGAGATGAAGGTGGCGCCCGCCTTGGCCGCCAGCAGGGCCTGGCTGGCGGAAAAACACAGGGTGACATTGACCATCGTGCCCTCGTCGGACAGGACCTTGCAGGTTTTAAGCCCGTCGACGGTCAGCGGCACCTTCACCGCGATGTTTGGCGCGATCTTGGCCAGATGGCGCCCTTCGGCCAGCATCGTGGCGTGGTCGGTGGCCGTCACCTCCGCGCTGACCGGGCCGGACACGACCTCGCAGATCTCTGCGATCAGGTCCAGAAAGCTCTTGCCGGACTTGGCAACCAGGGACGGATTGGTGGTGACGCCGTCGAGCAGGCCGGTTGACGCCAGGTCAACAATCTCGCCCAGATCGGCTGTGTCGATGAAAAACTTCATGATCCTCAATTCCCCGATAAAGTCGGTCCGTGCCGGGCGCCGCGCAGTCGAATCGTCCGGTCGCTGTTGAACGAAGTGTACCGGATGGCCCCGACCGATACCACAGCCGAACCGCCAGCCGCCCGCAAGACGCATGGCGACCGGGCGCGCGTGCTTCTGCCCTTGCCGTTGG
>JBCDFV010000096.1:0-6929 GCA_039177555.1 Pseudomonadota bacterium
GAGGGCACGGAGATGGTGATGCCGGGCGACAACATCGCGATGGATGTGGAACTGATCGCGCCGATCGCGATGGACGAGGGCCTGCGCTTCGCCATCCGCGAGGGCGGCCGCACCGTCGGCGCCGGCGTCGTCGCCTCCATCGTCGAATAGACCGCGGCGCAAGTCGTTTTGGATCATGGGGCCGCCGGTGCTATCCACCGGCGGCCCTTTGCATTGAGAAATCGCCGAAAACGGCGAAAAAAGACGCGCAATCGGCTTGACGCGGACGGTTCAAATCCGTACATCAACGCCTCGTTAGGGATTGGCTGTAGGCCGGCAGGGCGCCGGGTTAGACGCAGTCCTGGTGTTTCGTGAGCGGCCAGCCTTGGGCAGCCGTCCACGCGATGTCAGCCCTCACGCCGGAGCGTGGGGGATTTTTTGTGGTTGAGGACGGTCGCGTTGGCGACCAGGGCTGAGGACAGCCCGATCGTTCGACATCCATTCCCTGATTTGCCGTCGCGGCCGGAAGTGGCCGTGGCAACAGACTGTTCGCGATGTGCTGGCCGACGCTCCGGTCTGGTTCCGCACCTCTCGATCGAAGACAAGGGTCCGAACTTATGGACAGTCAGAATATTCGCATACGCCTGAAGGCGTTCGATCACCGCGTCTTGGACCAGTCCACGACCGAGATCGTGAACACCGCCCGGCGCACCGGCGCCGACGTGCGCGGCCCGATCCCGCTGCCGACGCGCATCGAGCGCTACACGGTGCTGCGGTCGCCGCACATCGACAAGAAGTCGCGCGAGCAGTTCGAAATCCGCACGCACAAGCGCCTGCTGGATATCGTTGAACCGACGCCGCAGACCGTCGATGCGCTGATGAAGCTTGACCTGGCGTCCGGCGTGGACGTCGAGATCAAGCTTTAAGGGGCGGCGCCATGCGTACCGGAATAATCGCCCGCAAGCTGGGCATGACCCGCGTCTTCGACGCGGAGGGTCAGCACGTGCCCGTGACCGTCTTGCATGTCGATGGCTGTCAGGTCGTCGCCGTGCGCAACCAGGACAAGGATGGCTATACCGCGCTGCAGCTCGGCGCCGGCAAGCCGAAAGTGTCCAACGTTTCCAAACCCATGCGCGGCCACTTTGCCAAGGCGAAGGTGGAACCAAAGCGCAAGCTGGTCGAGTTCCGCGTCACCGAGGACGCGCTTTTGAACGTCGGCGACGAGCTAATCGCCGACCACTTCCTGACCGGTCAGCATGTCGACGTCGTCGGCACCTCGATCGGTAAGGGCTTCGCCGGTGCCATGAAGCGCCACAATTTCGCCGGCCTGCGCGCCAGCCACGGCGTGTCGATCTCGCACCGCTCCCACGGTTCGACCGGTAACAGTCAGGACCCGGGCAAGGTCTTCAAGGGCAAGAAGATGGCGGGCCATATGGGCGACCGCCGCGTCACCGTCCAAAACCTGACCGTCGTCTCCACCGATGTCGATCGTGGCCTGATCCTGGTGCGCGGCGCTGTGCCGGGCTCGGAAGGGTCCTGGGTTCTCGTGCGCGATGCCAAGAAGCACCCGCTGCCGAGCGATGCGCCGATGCCGGGCAGCGTACGCCAGGCGGCGGCCGATGAGCCGGAGCCCGAAGCGGAAGAGGTGACTGCCGAGGCCGAGGATACGGCGCCGGAGGTTGCGGAAGCCGCGCCGGCAGCTGAAGAGGCGGCGTCCGAAGACACGGCCGAGGCGCCGGATACCGCGTCCGACGAAGCCGCCGATAAGAAGGACGCGTAAGCCATGAAACTCTCCGTCAAGACGCTCGATAACAAGAGCGCCGGCGAGATCGAGCTAAGCGCCGAGATCTTCGGCCTCGAGCCGCGCGCCGATCTGTTGCAGCGCATGGTCACCTATCAGTTGGCCAAGCGCCGTGCCGGCACCCACAAGACCAAGGGCATCGGCGAAATCCAGGGCACGACCGCCAAGCCGTTCCGCCAGAAAGGCACCGGCCGCGCGCGGTCGGGCAGCCTGCGCGCCACGCAGTATCGCGGCGGTGCGACGACTTTCGGCCCGGTGGTGCGCAGCCACGCGGTGGAGATGCCGAAAAAGGTGCGCAAACTGGCCTTGAAGCATGCCTTGTCGGCCAAGGCGGCCAGCGGCGAACTGAT
This sequence comes from Pseudomonadota bacterium, assembly GCA_039177555.1. Classification (GTDB taxonomy): domain Bacteria; phylum Pseudomonadota; class Alphaproteobacteria; order DSM-16000; family Inquilinaceae; genus JANQGH01. Next base: position 2,131 of record JBCDFV010000096.1, read on the forward strand.
GGTCGTCGACGCGGCCGACGTGAAGTCGCACAAGACCAAGGATTTGGCGGCCAAGCTGGACAAGCTTGGCATCACCTCGGCCCTGTTCGTCGATGGTGACGAGGTCAGCCAGCAGTTCGATCTCGCGGCCCGCAACCTGCCGACGGTCGACGTGCTGCCGGAGGCAGGGGCCAACGTTTACGACATTTTGCGCCGCGACACGCTGGTCCTGACCAAGGCGGCGGTGGCCAAGCTTGAGGAGCGGCTGAAATGAGCGTGCGCAAGGCAATCGGCCCGATCACCAAGGAGCGGATGTACGACATCATCCGCAGCCCGGTAATCACCGAAAAATCGACCCTGATCACCCAGTTCAACCAGGTGACCTTCCGGGTTCCGATGGACGCCACCAAGCCCGAGATCAAGCAGGCCGTTGAAGGCCTGTTCGATGTCAACGTGACCGGCATCAACACGCTGATCCAAAAGGGCAAGACCAAGCGCTTTCGCGGCATCAAGGGCCGCCGCTCGGATACGAAAAAGGCGATCGTGACGTTGGCCGAGGGCCAGCAGATCGACGTTTCCACGGGGGTCTAAGCCATGGCGTTGAAGACATTCAATCCGGTCTCCGCCGGCTTGCGCGAACTGGTCATCGTCGACCGGTCCGGCCTGCACAAGGGCGATCCGGTCAAGAAGCTGACCACCGGCCTCACTAAGAAGGGTGGTCGCAACAACACGGGCCGAATCACCGCGCGCCGCATCGGCGGCGGCCACAAGCGGGCCTATCGCCTGATCGACTTCAAGCGGCGCAAGTTCGACGTGCCGGCGACGGTCGAGCGGTTGGAGTATGACCCCAACCGGACCGCGTTCATCGCGCTGATCCGCTATGAGGACGGCGAGCAGGCTTACATCCTGGCCGCGCAGCGTCTGGCGGTCGGCGATCAGGTGATCGCTGGCGAAAAGACTGACGTTAAGCCGGGCAACGCGATGCCCCTGCGCTCGGTGCCGATCGGCACGATCGTTCACAATGTCGAGTTGAAGCCCGGCAAGGGCGGCCAGATCGCGCGGTCGGCCGGCACTTATGCCCAGTTGGTGGGTCGTGACCTGGCCTACGCCCAGCTTAAGCTGTCTTCGGGCGAGCTGCGTGTCGTGCGCGGCGAGTGCATGGCCTCGATCGGTGCGGTCTCCAACCCGGACCAGGCCAACACCAAGAAGGGCAAGGCTGGGCGCAAGCGCTGGGCGGGCAAACGCCCGTCGGTGCGCGGCGTGGCCATGAACCCGGTCGATCACCCGCATGGCGGCGGCGAGGGCCGTACCTCGGGCGGTCGCCATCCGGTCACCCCCTGGGGCAAGCCGACCAAGGGCCGGCGCACACGCAGCAACAAGGCGACGGACAAGTACATCATCCGTCGTCGCCACAAGAAGTAGTCGGAGGTCGCCTGATGGCACGTTCCGTTTGGAAGGGTCCGTTTGTCGACGGCTATCTGCTGAAGAAGGCAGAGGCCGCGCGCTCATCCGGCCGCAATGAGATCATTAAGATCTGGGCACGGCGCTCGACCATCCTGCCCCAGTTCGTCGGCCTGACCTTTGGCGTCTACAACGGCCACAAGTTCCTGCCGGTGTTGGTGAACGAGAACATGGTCGGCCACAAGTTCGGTGAGTTCGCGCCGACCCGGACCTATTACGGTCACGCGGCCGATAAGAAGGCGAGAAGGAAGTAGGCGATGGGCAAGGCATCAGCACCCCGCAGACTCGCCAGCAACGAAGCCCGCGCCGTGGCCCGGGTGGTCCGGTCCAGCCCGCAAAAGCTGAACCTGATCGCGGGCCTGATCCGCGGCAAGGCGGCCGATCGCGCGCTGGCCGACCTGTCCTTTTCCAAGCGGCGGGTCGCGGCGGACGTGAAGAAGGTTCTGCAGTCCGCGATCGCGAACGCGGAAAACAACCATCAGCTCGATGTCGACCGCCTGTATGTGGCCGAGGCCTATGTGGGCAATAGCCTGACGATGAAGCGGTTCCGGGCCCGCGCCCGTGGCCGGGTCGGCCGGATCGTCAAGCCTTGGTCCAATCTGACGGTGATCGTGCGCGAGCGTGAGGAGACGGCGTAACCATGGGTCAAAAAGTCAATCCGATCGGTTTGCGGTTGGGCATCAACCGCACCTGGGATTCGCGCTGGTTCGCCGGCAAGGATTATGCCGACCTGCTGCACCAGGATCTGGAGCTGAAGCGCTATCTGCAAAAGCGCCTGTCTCAGGCTGGCCTGAGCCGCATTGTCATCGAGCGTCCGGCGAAACGCGCCCGGGTCACGATCTATTCGGCACGACCGGGCGTGGTCATCGGCAAGAAGGGCGCAGACATCGAAAAGCTGCGCCAGGATCTGGCCAAGATGACCGGCGGCGACGTGACCTTGAACATCGTCGAGATCCGTAAGCCGGAAATCGACGCCCAACTGGTGGCGGAGAACATCGCCAACCAGCTTGAGCGCCGGGTCGCCTTCCGCCGCGCCATGAAGCGGGCGGTGCAGAATGCCATGCGCCTGGGCGCGTTGGGCATCCGGATCAATTGCGGCGGACGGCTGGGCGGCGCTGAAATCGCCCGCACCGAATGGTACCGCGAAGGCCGGGTGCCGCTGCACACCCTGCGTGCTGATGTCGATTACGGCATGGCCACCGCGCACACGACCTACGGCACCTGTGGTGTGAAGGTCTGGGTGTTCCGCGGCGAGATCATGGCGCACGACCCGATGGCGCACGAGAAGCGTTTGGCCGACCAGGCCCCTAGCCGTCAGGGCTCGGGCCGGGACGCCGCTTAAAGGTAGAGACTAACGATGCTGAGTCCAAAGCGCACAAAGTACCGCAAGCAGTTCAAGGGCCGGGTTAAGGGCAACGCCAAAGGCGGCACGGACCTTAACTTCGGTGCCTATGGCCTGAAAGCGGTTGGCCCTGCCCGTATTACGGCGCGCCAGATCGAAGCGGCGCGGCGGGCGATCACCCGTCATATCCGCCGTCAGGGCCGGGTATGGATTCGCATCTTCCCGGACGTACCGGTCAGCCAGAAGCCGGCCGAGGTGCGCATGGGCAAGGGCAAGGGCTCGCCGGAATACTGGATGGTCCGGGTCAAGCCGGGCCGCATCATGTTCGAACTGGACGGTGTGCCGGCGGACCTGGCGCGCACGGCGTTTGAATTGGCCTCGGCCAAGCTGCCGGTGCCGACCAAGTTCGTCGCCCGCATGGGCGAGGGGAGTTGACGGTCATGAAAGCCGAAGATCTACGCGCCAAGACCGACACCGAGTTGGAAGACGAGTTGGTCGCGCGTAAGAAGGAACAGTTCAATCTGCGTTTCCAAAAGGCCAACGGCCAGTTGGAAAACACAGCCGCCATGAAGCAGGCGCGGCGCACGGTGGCGCAGATCAAGACCATCATGGCGGAACGCGCGGCCGACGCCGCCACCGCCGAGTAGGAAGGGCAAGGCAATGCCGAGACGTGTGCTGACCGGCAAGGTCGTCTCCGACAAGGCCGACAAGACCGTCGTGGTCTTGGTCGAGCGTCGGCTGATGCACCCGGTCTACAAGAAGTTCATCAAGCGCTCCAAGCGGTATCAGGCGCACGACGCGGCCAATGCCTTCAAGGTTGGGGATACGGTGCGTATCGTCGAGACCGCGCCGATTTCCAAGACCAAGCGCTGGACGGTTCTGGCCGACGAGGCCGCCGGCGACACCGCTGCGGCGTAAGGGAGTAGGTCGATGATTCAGATGCAAACCAACTTGGACGTGGCCGACAATTCCGGTGCGCGCCGGGTGCAGTGCATCAAGGTGCTGGGCGGGTCAAAGCGTCGTTCAGCCTCGGTTGGCGACGTGGTCGTCGTCTCGGTGAAAGAGGCGATTCCGCGCGGTCGCGTGAAGAAGGGCGACATCCATCACGCCGTCATCGTGCGGACCGCGAAGGAGATCCATCGCCAGGATGGCACGTCGATCAAGTTCGACGGCAATGCCGCCGTGCTGATCAGCAAGCAGAACGAGCCGATCGGCACCCGCATCTTCGGCCCGGTCACGCGCGAACTGCGCGCCAAGCGGTTCATGAAGATCATCAGCCTGGCGCCGGAGGTGCTGTGATGGGAACGGCAGGCAGTGTGAGGCCCAAGCTGAAGGTCAAGAAGGGCGACAAGGTCGTCGTCCTGGCCGGCCGCGACAAGGGCAAGCAGGGCGAGATCCTGAAGGTCATGCCCTCGGATAATCGGGTGATCGTTCAGGGCGTGAACATGACCACGCGGCATGTCCGCCCATCGGCCCAATCGCAGGGCGGGATCGAGCAGAAGGAATCGGCCATCCACGTGTCCAACGTGGCCCATGTCGATCCCAAATCGGGCTCGGCCACCCGCGTCGGGTACCGCACGCTGGAAGATGGTCGCAAGGTTCGCTACGCGAAGGCGTCCGGCGAAGTCATTGATTTGTGAGCGCAATCATGGCCAGGCTTAAAGAGCATTACGAAGAGACGGTAAAGCCGATTCTTTCGGAGGAGTTCTCTTACAAGAACCCGCTGGAAGTGCCGCGGCTGGACAAGATCGTCATTAATATGGGCGTCGGCGAGGGTGTCGGCGACAACAAGGCGGTTTCGTCCGCGGTGCAGGATCTGACGCTGATTTCTGGTCAGAAGCCCGTGGTCACCAAGGCCAAGAAGTCCGTCGCGGCTTACAAGCTGCGCGAAGGCATGACCATTGGCTGCAAGGTGACCTTGCGCCGGGACCGGATGTACGAGTTTCTCGATCGTCTGGTGAACATCGCATTGCCGCGTGTCCGCGATTTTCGCGGCCTGTCGGAGAAGAGCTTCGAC
>JBCDFV010000097.1:0-6758 GCA_039177555.1 Pseudomonadota bacterium
ATCGCCGTCTTGCCGACCAACCCGCAAAGCGCGGCCGAGGCCGTCCAGCCAAGCCTTGACCCCAGCGACCCCTATCAGCGGGAACGCCAGACCTTTCCGAAGCTGACGCCGGAACAGATCGAGCGGGTGAGTGCCTATGGCGAGGAGCTGCAGTTGGGTCCCGGCACCGTGCTGTTTGAGCGCGGCGACCGCAGCGTCGACTTCTACCTGGTCATCGAGGGCAGTATCGAAATCTACGATCTCGATCATGCCGGCAATCCGCTGATTATCACCGTCCATGCCGACCAGCAGTTCACCGGTGAACTGGACCTGTTCAACGATCGCAAGATCCTGGTCGGCGGTCGGACCGGTGGGGACAGCCGGATTGTCCGCGTCGACCGGCCTAGCTTTTACCGCATGATCGGCGCTGAGACCGATGTCGGCGAAACCATCATGCGCGCCTACATCCTGCGTCGCACGGCCTTCATCGTGCATGATCAGGCGGGCGTCACGCTCATCGGACAGGCCGGGTCCGGCGACATGCTGCGCATCCAGCGCTTTCTGCGTCGGAATGGCTACCCGGTCCGGGTGCTAGACCCCACCACGGCCGACGCCGCGCCGGTGCTGGAGCGTTACGACATCGACCTTGACCAGCTACCGGCCGTGGTCGGCGCGGACGGCGCCGTTCTCGCCAACCCCTCGGTCCCCGCCTTGGCCGACGCGCTGGGCCTGACCGAACAGATCGAGGACGGCCACATCTACGATCTGGCGGTCATCGGCGGAGGCCCGTCCGGCCTGTCGGCCGCGGTCTATGGCGCGTCGGAGAACCTCGACACCGTGGTCATCGAGGGGGAAGCGCCCGGCGGCCAGGCGGGCACCAGTTCAAAGATCGAAAACTATCTGGGCTTTCCCACCGGCATCTCCGGCCAGGCGCTCGCCGGTCGGGCCTGGATTCAGGGCCAGAAATTCGGCGCGAAGTTCGTTATCTCGCGCAGCGCCGCATCGCTCGATTGCGACAAGCGGCCCTTCGAGATCGCCTTGGAGGACGGCCAGACACTGGCCGCGCGGTCGGTCATCCTGGCGACCGGCGCCCGCTATCGCACGCTTGACGTGGACGACTATCAGCGCTTCGAAGGGCAGGGCATCCATTACGCGGCGACGGCGTTGGAGGCCCAGCTTTGCGCCGGCGAAGAAGTCATTGTCGTGGGCGGCGGCAATTCGGCCGGCCAAGCGGCCGTTTTCATGTCGCGGCACGCCAGCCACGTTCATCTCCTTGTGCGCGGCGCCGGTCTTGCCGCCAGCATGTCGAACTATCTGGTCGAAAGGATCGACAATTCGGCGCTGATCACCCTGCACACAAGGACCGAGATCAGCGCCCTGCATGGTCAGCGTACGCTGGAACAGGTGACATGGCGGAACCGCGACAGCGGCGATGAACAAACGCGGCCCATGCGCAACGTCTTCGTGATGATCGGCGCCGTGCCCAACACGGACTGGCTGCACGACGGCGTCGCCTTGGACGATCGTGGTTTCGTGCTGACCGGCCTCGATGTGAAGGACCACCGGCCGTCATCGCCGTTCACCACCTCAATAGAGGGCGTTTTTGCCGTCGGCGATGTCCGCTCCGGCTCGGTGAAGCGCGTCGCCTCAGGCGTCGGCGAGGGGTCCGTCTGTATTCAGTCCGTGCACCGGTTCCTGGCGGAAGGCGACGCCTGAACGTTGCTCAGCGCCCTATCAGCGCATGGCGAGGTCGTCGCGGTGGATCATCTCGTCTCGGCCGCGCCAGCCGAGTACCTGTTCGATCGCTGCACTGCGCTGGCCGAGTATCCGCCGCGCATCGTCGGCCGAGTAGGCGCATAAACCCTGTCCGATGACGGCGCCGTCGGCGGTTTGGACAGTGACCGGATCCCCCCGTTCGAACCGTCCATTGACTGAGACCACACCGGCGGGCAGCAGGCTTTTGCCCCTGGCCAGGGCGGCGGCGGCACCCTCGTCGACCGTCAGTGCCCCGACCGGATGCAAGGCACCGCCAATCCAGGCCTTGCGGGCCGTCTTCGGTTCGGCCTTGGGCGTGAACCAGGTCGCGCGTGCGCCATTGGCCAGCGCCTCGATGGGATTGTTGTTGGTCCCCAGCGTGATCGCCATCCGGCAGCCCGCATCCATGGCCAGCCGGGCCGCCGCCAGCTTGGTCACCATGCCGCCGGACGAATAGCCGGGGCGCGCCTGTCCGGCCATGGCCTCGACCGAGGGCGTCATTTCGGTGACTTCGTCCAGATGGCGCGCCGTCGGATCGGTCTTGGGGTCGGCTGAATAAAGCCCGTCAATATCCGACAGAAGCACCAAGGCGTCGGCGCTGACCATCTGGGCTACCCGGGCCGCCAGCCGGTCGTTGTCGCCATAGCGGATCTCGGCCGTTGCCACCGTATCGTTCTCGTTGATGACCGGGATCGCGCCCAGCCTCAGCAGCTGGTTCAGCGTCGCCCGCGCGTTCAGATGCCGGCGCCGGTCCTCCGTATCGCCCGGGCTCAACAGGATCTGGGCCACGGTAATGCCATGGCGCGCCAGCGTCTCCTCATAGGCGTGGGCGAGGCGGATCTGGCCGGTCGCCGCCGCCGCCTGCTTTTCCTCCAGCTTCAGCGGCCGCCCTTTGATCCGCTGCTGGCCCAAGCCCAGATGCTCGCGGCCGACGGCGATTGCGCCTGACGAGACGATCAGCACCTCGACACCGCGCCGGTGCAAGCCCGCCAGATCATCCGCAAGGCCGTCGAGCCAGCCGCGCCGGATCGTGCCGTCGGCCTCGTCGACCAGCAGCGTTGAGCCGATTTTGACGACAAGACGCCGCGTTCGGTCCAGCGAGCCGCTCATGCCTCGACCTCTGCCGCCTTTGCGGCGTCGATGGCCTGGAACAGGGCGGCCAAGACGGCATCGACACCCTTGCCACTGACCGACGATAGGGGCAGCACCGCTCCGCCGCAGGCGTCGCTGAGCGTCTTTAAGGCGTCCTTGCGCGCCTCGTCCGACAGCGCGTCGACCTTCGTCAGCGCAACGATTTCCGGCTTGTCGGCGAGCCCATGGCCATAGGCGGCGAGCTCGTCCCGCACCGTCCTATAGGCGGCCGCCGGGTCTTCGCCGGTGCCGTCGATCAGATGCAAGAGAACGCGCGTGCGTTCCACATGGCCGAGAAAGCGATCGCCCAGCCCATGCCCCTCATGGGCGCCTTCGATCAGCCCCGGGATATCGGCCAGCACGCATTCCCGATCGCCCAGCCGCAGCACGCCCAGATTGGGGTGCAGCGTCGTGAAGGGATAGTCGGCAATCTTGGGCTTCGCCCGCGTCGTGCTGGCCAGAAAGGTCGACTTACCCGCATTGGGAAGGCCGACCAGCCCGGCATCCGCGATCAGTTTCAGCCGCAGCCAAACCCAGCCTTCCTGACCGGGCCAGCCCGGGTCGGACCGGCGCGGCGCGCGATTGGTCGAGGTCTTAAAGTGCGTGTTGCCGAAGCCGCCGTCGCCACCGGTCAGCAGCTTGATCCGCTGGCCGCGCTCGGTCAGGTCCGCCAGCAGCGTCTCGCCGTCTTCGTCCAGCACCTGCGTGCCGACGGGCACCTTCAAGACCGCGTCCTTGCCCCGGGCGCCGGTTCGATCCTTGCCCATGCCGTGTTGTCCACGGTCGGCCTTGAAATGCTGGTGGTAACGGAAGTCGATCAGCGTGTTCAGGCCCTCGACCGCCTCGACCCAGACGTCGCCACCCCGACCACCGTCACCGCCGTTGGGGCCGCCGAACTCGACATACTTCTCGCGCCGGAACGAGCTGCAGCCGTTGCCGCCATCGCCGCTCTTGATGAAGACCTTGGCCTGGTCCAGGAATTTCATCGCTCGTCAGCCTCGGCGCTGCGTTCTCCACGGTGGCCCAGAAATGCAAAGGGCGCCCGGTTGGGCGCCCCGCCATCTCGATGGACGCCGCGCGCTATTCGGCGGCGTCGGCCGGTGCGTCGACCGACACGGTGGTCCGGCCCGCGGCCTTCTTGAACGCCACCTGACCCTCGACCAGCGCAAACAGCGTGTGGTCCTTGCCGATCCCGACATTCTCGCCCGGATGAAACTTGGTGCCGCGCTGGCGCACGATGATGTTGCCGGGGATGACCCGTTCGCCACCGAACTTCTTCACGCCCAGGCGGCGCCCAACGGAGTCGCGGCCATTGCGGGAGGAACCGCCTGCCTTCTTATGTGCCATATCTCTCGTCCTTCACTTAAGCGCGTTTGGCGCTGTCGAACGCCGGTCAGGCGCCTGCCGCGATGCCGGTGATCTTCAACTGCGTCAGGTCCTGCCGGTGACCCTTCTTGCGGCGATAGTTCTTCCGGCGCTTCTTCTTGAACACGATGATCTTCGGCCCGCGGGTCTGATCGACCACTTCGGCCGTCACCGAGGCACCGTCCAGCGTCGGCGTGCCGAAACGCACGTCGCTGCCGTCGCCAACCGCCAGCACATCGTCGATCTTCACCGTGTCACCGGCCTCGCCGGCCAGTCGGCCCACGGTGATGACATCGTCCTTGGCGACGCGGTATTGCCGCCCGCCCGTGCGAATGACTGCAAACATCTTCCTAGTCCGGTCTACCTCAAGCATTTCGCCGGTCGCTTGGCCGCCGCTGACGATCCTTAGGTCGATCGTGCTGGCGCTGCGTCGGCGAAACCAAAAAAGGACCGGCCAAGACGGACGATCCACAAAGCATCAAAGCGCGCGCACTATACGGATCGCGCGGGCGCTGTCAACGCTGCCCGTGCCTACACAGGGGCGTTGTCGGCATGGTCGGATATCGGTGTTCACCCGCCGCCGGACAAGAGGCACAGGCGCCTCGATCGCAGGCTATTCGAATGCTGGACCCCAAGCCCTGTTTTTTGGCCGACCATCGGAGCATGACCGGCAAAGCTCGGGCTTGCGAGCCGTCAGGCGTTTCGCTAAGTTCCCCGCCGCTTCGGCCCCCGACCCGCCGCCGAAGCCCGGGGCGTATCTCGATGCGGCCCCGGCAAGACGGAGAGGTGCCGGAGCGGTCGAACGGGGCGGTCTCGAAAACCGTTGTGCGCGCAAGCGTACCGAGGGTTCGAATCCCTCCCTCTCCGCCAGAACGCATCTAAGCCCTTGATTGGCCTTAGAGTGCTGATATTCCATAGGTTTCCAGCTTCCAACTGTTACACACCGGTGTTACACATGGAGCATGGGAGACATGGCAACTCATCCTCGGCTTAAGAAGCGCGGATCGGTCTATTACTTCCGGGCGAGGGTCCCCGTCGATCTCTTGGAGCACTACGCACCACGGAAAGAGATCACTTTTTCGCTCCGTACAAGCGATCCTGGCAAGGCCCTCGAGAAGGTCCGCGTCGAAGCGGTAAAACTGGATCAAGAGTTTGCAGCTGCACGGCGCTGTGTGCACGAGCAACCAATCATAGAGATCAGTGATGTTGAGGCAGAGCGGCTTGGTGCCTTGGTGCTGCACAACCTGCTTAAGGAGGACGAGGAGAGCCGTGAACTGGCCCCGATTTCGACCGGACACGTTGGCTTAGGCAAGGAGGCTTAGGGATATTCCTAGGCACAGGCTTATGTCGGACGAGTATCAGCGCATAGAGATCATCACAGGTGCGGAGCGTCGGCGTCGCTGGACGGCGGATGAGAAGCTTCGGATTGTCGAGGAGACGTTGGAGGCGGGGGAGAGCGTGTCTGCCGTGGCGCGACGCCATGGCGTCGCGCCAAACCTGTTGTATCGTTGGCGCCGGTTGATGACCGAGGGCGGGGCGGTAGCGGTGCAAGCGGATGACGGCGTGACGGGCAATGGCGAGGTGCGCCGGCTGGAGGAGCGGGTGCGCGAACTGGAGCGCCAGCTTGGCCGCAAGACGCTTGAGGTTGAGATCCTCAAAGAGGCCATCGCCAAGTCACGGGCAAAAAAACCGACCTTGCTTGCGCGGTCGCGGCCGACGGACGGTTCCCGGTGAAGGCCGTGGCTGTGACGCTGGGCGTCTCCCGCTCCAACCTGGTCGAGCAGCTGGCGGGCAAGAGGCGCCCACGCCGACCCTATCACAAGGCCGAGGACGCGGCGCTCTTGCCGCTCCTGCGCCGCCTGGTCGATGAACGGCCGACCTATGGCTATCGGCGCATCACGGCCCTGATGAACCGGGATCTGGCGCGTCAAGGCACACCAGCGATCAATCATAAGCGGGTCTACCGGCTGATGAAGGTGCACGGGCTGCTGCTGGCCAAGCACACCGCACAGCGGCCCGAACGAGCCCATGACGGCAAGATCATCGTCATGGCATCCAACCTGCGCTGGCGTTCCGACGGCTTTGAGGTCACCTGCTGGAACGGCGACATCGTCAGGGCGGCCTTCGTCATCGACGCCCATGACCGCGAGATCATCGCCTGGAAGGCCGTCGCCAACGCCGGCGTCTCGGGATCGGATATCCGAGACATGATGCTGGAGGCCGTGGAACGGCGCTTCGGCGCGATCCGGGCGCCCCAGCCGGTGGAATGGCTCTCCGATAACGGCGCGCCCTACACGGCCATCGACACAAGACGCTTCGCCATGCAGCTCAACCTCATCTCCCGCTTCACCCCGGTCGCCAGCCCGGAAAGCAACGGCATGTGCGAGGCCTTCGTCAAAACCTTCAAGCGCGACTACGTCCGGGTGAACCCCATCCCCGACGCCAAGGCAGCGCTTCACCAAATCGCCGGATGGTTCGAGGACTACAACGAATGCCATCCTCACTCAGGGCTCAAAATGCGCTCACCC
>JBCDFV010000098.1:0-6685 GCA_039177555.1 Pseudomonadota bacterium
CGTGAACCTGAAATACGGATTTGGCGATATCCAAACCAATCGTGGTAATCTCGGCCATGGACGGCTCCTCCAGATGAAGTTTCCAACGACCTCATCTTGGCACACAGATGCCGACTGGGGCCGTCCACACCATCACCGTAACTCCGCACGACCCAGGTCCCTGAAGTGTTTCAGGTGCGGCCATGTCACCGTAGTCTGGTCCGGCAATCCGGAAGGCATCTGGCATGGAATTGTGAGATGAACACGCCGCCGATTTTCGATGGCCACAATGACGTCCTGACCGAGCTCTATAAGGCCGGGGGCGTCGGGCAAGGGTACCGCTTTGTCGAGGGCATGGACGGGCATCTGGACCTGTCCAAGGCCAGGCGGGGCGGCTTTGGCGGCGGGTTTTTCGCCATCTGGGTCCCGCCGCTCGAAGACCTTGGTGACATCATGGGCGACATGCGCCAGCCCTCCTACGACCTGCCTGTCACCGCGCCGGTGCCCCAGACCGACGCCATGAGCGTTGTGCTGGCCCAGGCGGCGGTCCTGAACGCGCTTCATGCGCTGGGGGCGGTGCGCATCTGCACCAATGTTGCGGATATCGAGGCCTGTTTGGCGAACGGCACCATCGCCGCCATCTTTCACATGGAGGGCGCGGACGCCATCGATCCGGAGTTTAACGCGCTGGACGTGCTCTGGCGCGCCGGGTTGCGTTCAATCGGCCCGGTTTGGAGCCGGAATACGATCTACGCCGAGGGCGTGCCGTTCCGCTTTCCCGCCGGCCCCGACATCGGCGGCGGGCTGACCGAGGCTGGTGAGCGGCTGGTGCGCAAATGCAACGCGCTGGGCCTGCTGATCGACCTCTCGCACCTGAACGAAGCCGGCTTTTGGGATGTCGCCCGGCTGAGCGATGCGCCCTTGGTGGCGACCCATTCCAATGCCCACGCCATCTGCCCCCATTCGCGCAACCTGACCGACCGCCAGCTTCAGGCGATCGCGGACAGCGACGGCATGGTCGGTCTCAATTTCGCCACGGCGATGCTGCGCGAGGACGGACGCATGATCGCCGAGACCCCGATCGGCCTGATGATGCGCCACCTGGACCATTTGCTTGCGATTCTGGGCGAAGACCGCGTCGGCCTCGGCTCGGATTTCGACGGCGCGGTTGTGCCGGCGGAAATCGGCGATGCCGCCGGCCTGCCAGCCTTGCGCCGGACGATGCGCGACCACGGCTATGCCGACACCCTGATCGAGAAGATCTGCTTCGGCAATTGGCTGCGCGTCTTGAAGCAGACCTGGAAGACTTAGAGCGATGCGCTGGCCGGTCAGAAGGCCTCGCTTGGGCGGATTTGCGATTTCTGCTAGATAGACGCTTGCAGGTCCGCCCCCAATTCGGACGCGATTGAGGATAGGTATGGTGGCGCGGCGGCTAGCTTTTCACATCTCCACGCACGGGCGGCCGGAACATGGCCGGTAAGTCCGCCACGCCCCGGCGGGCGCTGACAGCGTTCACGCTGGCCATGATCAACGTGGCGGCGATCGTCAGCCTGAAGAACCTGCCGATCATGGCCGAGTATGGCTGGGGCATGATCTTCTATTATTGCCTGGCCGCGATCGCGATGTTCGTGCCCACGGCGCTGGTATCGGCGGAGCTGGCGACGGCCTGGCCCAAGACCGGCGGCGTCTATGTCTGGGTGCGCGAGGCGTTCGGCAATCCGGAAGGGTTCCTGGCCGTCTGGCTGCAATGGATCAACAACATCCCGTACTTCCCGTCGATCCTGGCCTTTCTGGCCGTGGCCATCGCCTATGCCTTCGTGCCCTCGCTGGAACAGGACCGATATTTCAGCCTGGCGGTGGTGTTGATCGCGATCTGGGCGCTGACCCTGTTGAACTTTCGCGGCATGAGGCTGTCCGGCCTGATCAGCTCCGTCGGCAGCATCGCGGGCACGCTGGTCCCCGGCGTTTTGCTGGTGCTGCTGGCCGTGGCCTGGCTGGCGACGGGCAAGGAGAACCAGCTGCCCTTCGTCGCCGCCGATCTGGTGCCGGACATGGGCAGCCTCAGCCAGATGGTGCTGGCCGCCGGCGTGCTGCTGGCCTTTGCCGGCATGGAGATGTCTGCCGTGCACGCGCGCGAGGTGAAGAACCCCCAGCGGGACTATCCCAAGGCCATCCTGACCTCCGCGATCATCATCCTGGCGCTCAGCATCGTTGGCTCGCTGGCCATCGCGGTCGCCGTGCCGCGCGATCAGCTTGGCCTGGTGACCGGCATCTTCCAAAGCTTCGAGGTCATGTTAGGCGGTTTCGGCCTCGGCTGGCTGGTGCCCGTGGTGGCGGTGCTGATCGCCATCGGCGTCATCGCGTCCGCCAGCACCTGGATCATCGGCCCGTCAAAGGGCCTGTTCGCCACCGCGGCGGACGGCGAACTGCCGCCGCGCCTGGAAAAGCTGAACCGCCATCACGTGCCGAAAAACGTGCTGATCCTGCAGGCGGCCGTGATCTCGGTCCTGGCGATCATCGTCTTCGTCTTCATGCCGTCGGTCGACGACGCGTTTTGGATCCTGACCGCGCTGACGGCCCAGACCTATCTTTTGATGTACGTCATCATGTTCATCGCCGCCCTGCGCCTGCGCTACACGCGGCCGGATGTCCCGCGCCCCTACAGGGTGCCGGGCGGCATGGTGGGCATGTGGCTGGTCTGCGGCATCGGCGCGCTGGCGGGCATCGCCGGCATCGTGCTGGGCTTTGTGCCGCCGGAGGGCATGGAGGTCTCGATCGTGTTCTACGAGGTCTTTTTGGCCGGTGGCCTGTTGCTGATCATTCTGGTGCCCTATGTGGTCCACCGCCTGCGCCGGCCGGAATGGGCCGAGGGCAAGGAGGAGGCGGCCGAGTAGGGCGTCCGCCACAGTTTACTGAACAGCGTTCACCAAACAGCGGAGAGGCCGGGATGAGCCGAAGCTGGTACCAAGACTTGAAGGTCCTGATCGTCGACGTCCAGTTCCACGCCGACAACGCGGTCGGCCGGGCGCTGGGGGCGATTGCCGAGGCGCTGGGCGCGCGCGGCATCGGGGTCGAGGCGGCGCTGGACACGCGCGACGGTTGGACGGCCTTCGTCAGCGATGCGGATGTCGGCTGTGTGATGGTCGATTGGGATGCGGCGGGCGCCCAGGACGTCCAAGGTGGGAACAGCGCGGCGGCGGCGTTGATCGCCGACATCAGGGCCCGCAACGAGAATGTGCCCATCTTCGTGGCGTCCGAACGGCTGGATGTGGACCAGATCCCGCTCGCGGTCCTGCGTGCCAAGATCGGCTTTCTGTGGAAGACAGAGGACACGCCGGACTTCATGGCCGGCCGCATCGAGGACGCGCTGCGTGCCTATGCCGACACCCTGTTGCCGCCGTTTTTCAAGGCCCTGGTCGCGTATGCCGACGAAGACAAATACGCCTGGCACACGCCGGGCCATATGGGCGGCGTGGCCTTTCTGAAGTCGCCGGCCGGCCGGCGCTTCTTCGACTTTTTCGGCGAAAACGTGCTGCGCGCGGACCTGTCGATCTCAGTGCCCGAGCTGGGCTCGCTGCTGCCCCACAGCGGTGTGGTCGGCGAGGCGGAGCGCAATGCGGCGGGTGCCTTCGGGGCGGACCGCACCTTCTTCGTCACCAACGGCACCTCGACCTCCAACAAGATCGTCTGGCACGGCCAGGTGGTGGAGGGCGACGTGGTGGTGGTCGACCGCAACTGCCACAAATCCATCGAACACGCGCTGATCATGACCGGGGCGGTGCCGGTCTATCTGACGCCGACGCGCAACCGTTACGGCATCATCGGGCCGATCCCGAAGGAACAGTTCGCGGCCGACGCGATTGCGGAGAAGATCCGCGCCTGTGCGTTGGTGGAGGGCGCGGGGCCGGGAACCGCACGCCTGGCGGTGCTGACCAACTCCACCTATGACGGCATCTGCTATCACGTGACCGAGATGCTGCACGGCATGGCCGGCCGGGTGGACACGGTGCATTTCGACGAGGCCTGGTTCGCCTACGCCGCCTTTCACCCGATCTACGAAGGCCGCTATGGCATGCACGACCATGGGACGGGGGATTACCCGGCGATTTTCGCCACCCAGTCGACCCACAAGCTGTTGGCCGCGCTCTCCCAGGCCTCGATGGTACATCTGCGCGACCGGCATCTGCCGCCCGACCGGCGCATCGACCAGGACCGGTTCAACGAGGCGTTCATGATGCACACCTCCACCTCGCCGCAATACGGCATCATCGCGTCGTTGGACGTGGCCGCGCGCATGATGCAGCACGGCGGCGGCGCGGTGATGACCCAGGACACGATCGACGAGGCGATCGATTTCCGCCGCGAAATGGCGCGCATCCGGCATAGGCTGGAGGGCGGGGGCGAAGGCGAGGGCGAAGAAGGTGGCGGTGACGCCGCCTGGTGGTTCCGCGTCTTCCAGCCGGACGGCCTGGCCGACCCGGCCACCGCCGACCCGTCGCCCGCACACCGGCCGGATTTCTGGCAGATCAACGATGGCGACGCCTGGCACGGCTATGACGCGGTCGGCGACGGCTTTGCCATGTTGGACCCGATCAAGGTGACGATCTTGACGCCCGGCATAAACGCCGACGGAACGCTGGGCGACTGGGGCATGCCGGCAGCCATCGTCTCGCGCTTTTTGTGGCGCCGGGGCATCGTGGTGGAAAAGACCGGCACGTACTCGTTCCTGGTCCTGTTCTCCGTCGCCGTGACCAAGGGCAAGTCCGGCTCGCTGGTGGCGGAGCTGTTCACCTTGAAGGAGCTGTACGATGCCGGCGCGCCCCTGAAAGACGTCTTTCCCGACCTGGCCGAGCAGCACCCGGACCGCTATGGCGCCGCGACCCTGCCGGACCTGTGCGCCGAGATGCACGGGTTCTACAAAGAGCGCGACGTCATCGACATCATCCACGATGTCTATGCCGTACTGCCCCACCAGGACATGACCCCCGCCCAGGCCTATCGCCGCCTGGTGAAGGGCGAGGTGCAAAGTCTGCCGCTGGACCAGCTCGACGGCCGCACCAACGCCGTCGGCATCGTGCCCTACCCGCCCGGCATCCCGGTCATCATGCCCGGCGAACGCTTCGACCGCACCCACACCCCGCGCATCTTCGAGTACCTGGAAATGCTGCAGGACTTCGATGCGCGCTTTCCGGGGTTTGAGCACGAGATCCACGGGGTGGAGACCAAGCCGGACCCGCAGACGGGGCGGGGGCGGTATGTGTTGGATTGTTTGGGGTGATGGGGGGCGGTGGCAAACGGCGGCACGATCAGGCCAGGTTTTTGGTCGACTGGCCCAGTCCCTGGACTATGAAACATCGCATGGCGATTTTGCCTTATGCCCTGAAATCTGGAGCGCTTGCCGCTGTCTTTTGCGTGTGTGCCGTTGATCTGGCGTCCGCTCAGCCGCGATCGGCAATCGAAGCATGCAATAGGGGAGACCCATTGCCTCAAATTGAGGGCTGCTCGATCGTCATTGAACAGTCAAGTGACGAGGCTGTTGTGTCGATGGCGTACAGCAACAGGGGCAACGCGCATCGCCTACTCGGTCAGTACGAACGGTCTCTTCGGGACCTCGACAGAGCGCTAGACATCAATCCCGATGACCCGTTCGCCTACAACAATCGTGGGCTGACATTTGCGGACATTGGCCAGTTTGAACGCGCGATTGAGGACTATGATCGAGCGCTCGGGCTCGACCCGAACTATGCATTTGCGTTCAGTAATCGCGGCAATGCCTTTGCGTCTCTTGGCGAATTCGAGCAAGCCCTCAACGACTTCAGCGAGGCCGTTCGCCTCGACCCCGGATATGCCGTTGCACTCAACAATCGCGGGACCGTCCTTGAAGCACAGGGTCGCTACAACCTTGCGATCGAAGACTATAGTCGGGCGCTTGATCTCTCGCCGGCCTACACCAGCGCATACGTCAATCGAGGCAACACGTATTCGAGACTTGGCGACTACGAGCGAGCGATTGACGATTACGACCGTGCACTAGCGATCCAGGATGACCTGCTGGAAGCATACTATGGGCGCGGGAACACTCTTGTTTACATCGGCAACTATTGGAGAGCGATTGAGGACTTTGACCGAGCGCTACAGATCAACCCGGAATTCGCCCAGGCTTATGCAGACCGGGGACATGCCTATTACGAACTTGGTGACTATGAGACATCGATCGCTGATCTCAACTCAGCGATCTCGAGAGATCCAAACGGTTTTATTGCTTTTCATGATCGCGGCAATGCTCATTGCCAGCTTGGCTAGGCGCAACGAGCCGTCGAAGACTGGGCACTGGCAGCGAACATGGGTGACCAGGAACATGTAAGGTCGCTTCAGACTTTTCTTGCAGGGTATGGCGCTTATTCAGGCGGCATTGATGGTCAACCTGGCGACTCTCTGTACGTGGCGATCGAGGTCTTCGCTGAGATGGAGTGTCACTAGGGTTACGGTAGAGGGTTGCGGTGACAGTTTACTAAATCCCTTTTGTGAAAACCGATTCTAGTTCGATTGAAGATAGCAGAAAAGCGATTTAGTAAACTGTCATGTATGGACGGCCCCAGCTTTGCAAGGGATGATTGGTGGGTTTAGCGATCTGGTCGGGTGCAGTCATGTATCCGGCCTGTTGGTTGCGGTCGTCATGACCGCTGGCCCTGATGAAGTCCGCCGA
>JBCDFV010000099.1:0-6317 GCA_039177555.1 Pseudomonadota bacterium
ATTTCATCTTCACCATGCTGGCGGAGGAGTTCGGCTTGATCGGCGGCCTGACCCTGATCGGCCTGTTCGGTCTCTTGATCGCCGCCGGCATCATCATCGGCCTGCGCAGTTACAGCCAGTTTGGCCGCCTGCAGGCGATCGGCCTGGCGACCAACCTCTTCCTTTATGTCTTCATCAACATCGCCATGGTCACCGGGCGCATCCCGGTCGTCGGCGTGCCCTTGCCGCTGATCTCCTATGGCGGTACCGCCATGCTGACGGTGATGGTTTCCATGGGCCTGATCCTGTCGGTCTCGATCCACCGCGACCAGCGCATATCCCGCCACACGCTCGATCACGAGATGTGACGGCGCGGCCTGGCCGGGAAGGGGGCTGGGCTTGCGGGTCTCCGGGCGCTTTGCTATAAGCCGCCCCTCTCTGGTCAGGGCGCATAGCTCAGTTGGTAGAGCAGCTGACTCTTAATCAGCGGGTCGTGGGTTCGAGCCCCTCTGCGCCTACCAGGGATTTCAAGGGGTTAGCCGGCATTTTGTCGCGATCTGGAACCAGTTTTACACTGGGTTTTACAGTTTTCCGTTATTTCGACGTTCGTGTGTGACGCTTGATGGCCGCGCTCGCGAGCCGCGCCATTATGCCAGCCCGGATGTCGACGGCGGCCTGTTTCCCAAGCGCTGTCTGGTCGAAAGACAGCGTCAGGTGCATGAAGCCCGCCAAAGTGACAACCTCAAGCACCAGGTCGGCAGTGTCTAAGCAAACGACCGGGCCGATCAAGTTCCTCAGTTCGAGCGATCCATAGCGTTACACCGATAAGCCGCCTATCGAGGCCGGATCGCTGCACCATCCTTGACGAAAGCGGCGAACCGGTTTTGATTTTCGGATTGTCGCGTTACCTGCCCGGAGGAACCTAAGGATGGTGACCAGATCTCTCGTGTTCGGACTTGCCCTGCTGGCGGCGCCTGCGTTTGCCTTTTTGCCCGGTTCGGCGCTCGGTCAAGACGCACAACAGCCGTTTTGCGGGGCGTTCGAGGCCGAACGGCATCAGGACCTGATCACCTTCATCAATCATGGCGACGAAGGCGTCGCGCCGGGCGACGTGCGCATCTTGCGCTGGCAACTGGTCGATCAGGACGGTGAGTCGATCGGGGTGCAGCATGCGACCAGCCGGGTCATGCACAGCGACATCGAAGGGTCTTACCCGCTTATGGGGGCCAGCACTTTCCTGTTCGACAACGGTATCCTGATGGCCTCGGCCTTCGTGGAGTCGCGCGATCCGTCCGACACCAGCACATCGTCGGTTAGGCCCTTGGAGTGGTTCGTCTATGGCGGGACGGGGGAGTTCGCCGGCGCGACCGGCAGCATCGTCACGACACCGACAGGCGAGGGCGTCTACGACATAGTCTTTGACCTATCCTGTTCGCAGTAGGCTGAGCGGAGCGGCCTGGATCGTGTGCCTGGACCTTGCCGCGCCCTTGACCACAGCTTGGGAACTGGATCGCGCTTGGTCCGACGGTCGCTTGGTGGTCGTCGGCGGCGCCGGCCACTCGTCGGGTGATCCCGGAATGGCGGACGCGGTGATCGCGGCCACGGACGACTTTGCAACGCAGGGCTAGGCACGGTTACGGGTGGCATCGGCGGTCAACTACCGGCCGTGGATGAAATCGATCACCCGTCGGTAATAGCCGTCGACGATCCGGTTGCCCGCGTCGGGACCTTCGCGCTCGATCATGCCGTGGTCGGCCGTTGGGAAGACAGCCGTCACGATGCCGCGATTGGTATCCCGCTGTAGGTTCCTCAAGATCGCGACGGTTTCGTCACTGGGGGCTTCAGTATCGCTGCCGCCCAACACCCACAGCTGTGGAATGTCTTGGGATTGGATGATTGGTACCGGCTCGTGGCGCCAGGGCGTATCGACGTCGAACAGAGGCCAAACCAGGTTCACCACCCAAACAGGGTTCTGGCCAAGCGCAGCGGTCAAATTGTCTTCGGCGATATCTGTAAGCCAACCTTCCGTTTCGGCTTGGGCTTTCAATGCGGCAAACGCCTCTTGGCCGACCGCGAAGTCAGTGTCGGCCAGCGTGATGGCGGCATCGGCCAGTGCGCCGGCGGTCGCCACTGTTGCGTCGTCGTGGCCGGCGCGGCGCATCTGCTGCATGATTTCCGACCGCTCCTCCTCCGCCGGGCTTACGGCGAGGCCGTAGGCGACAATGAGGAAATCCACCGGCATTTCGGTCGCCGCCAAGGGGGCTACCCAGCCGCCCTGGCTGAAGCCCATTAAGCCGGTCCGGCCAAGGCGGTCGCCAAGCAAGGACTGCGCTTCGCCGACGCCAGCCGCTACGTCGGCGGCCAGCAGGTGGAAATCCTGCGTGTAGTCACCCCCAGAAAGCCCCGTGCCGCGCTTGTCGAAAACGAAAGCCGCTATACCGTTCGCGGCCAAGAAGTGCTGTTCGCGATAGCCGGGAAGGGCGGCGCGTTGAGACGAGCCATGGGCAAAAACGACCAGCGGTACCGGGTCGTCGCCGGGCGGGACCAGCAAGCGGCCAACCAGTTGCGTGCCCTGGGAGGTGAACTCGGTGTCGATGGCGGTCACCGGAACCCGTTCGGCGGACAGCGACTGCCCGTCCTCGTGGCTGAAGACGACCGTGTTGGCGCCTGGGTCGATGAACGTGACTGTCACTGCGTCCGGCCCGTTCCCGTTCAGGGTGTTGGCGCCGGCAAACGTGCCCGGTGGCAGGTCCTCGTCAGCACAAACGCGACCGGCGCGCCCGTCGAAATGGACGTAGCGCAGACAGTCATTGCCGCTCTGCGTGAAGGCGACCGTATCATCATCCTGGAAAACATAGGCGCCATGATAGGCGTCGTGGGCCGCGTTTCGCGGCTCGCTGCTGTTGCACGCCGCTAGGGCTACCACCACCCCTAGCAGCAGGATCCGCGGCAAGCTGTCGGCCATCGAGAAACCCTTGGTTGCGGTGGCGAGAGACTACACCAACCGTGGGTGCCGTTGACAGACAACAGACCGGACCTTGACGTCCTTTTAGGTGACCTCGACGCGACGCGCATCCGTCGTGCGATGGGCCAGCCACAAGCCAAGCGCGACGAGGCCGGTGCCGAGCAGGAACTCGACCGTCAACGGTTCGCCCAGCAATGCCCAGCCGAGCAAGGTGGCGGTTAGGGGGCTGAGCGACATGAACACGGTGACGCGCGTTGGCGTTGTGTGCGCGAGCGCCCACAGCCAGATGTAATAGCCGATCGCGCTGGCCAGACCGATGATCAGCACGGCGGCCCAGCCGGCCAACGTGAAGACCGGCCAACTGGCGAAAAACCCCGCCCAGCCGGCGGGAATGGTCAGGAAGATCACCGACGCCAGCATGGCGATGCCGCTGACCTGAAGGGTCGGGTATCGGCGCAGATAAGGCCGATAGAGCACGCTGCACAGGGCCCCCACCATGGCGCTGGCCAACACCGCCAGCCCGCCAAGCCAGGCACTTTCATGCAGGTCGGCGAGACCGAAATGGTCGTAGACCGCGAAGCCTACCCCGGCGATGGTCAGCAGCACGCCGCCGGTCTTGAAGCCGGTCATCCTCTCATTGCCCAGGATGGCACCCAAGGTCAGCGCCCACAGGGGCATCGTGGCGAAGATCAGCGCCGCCAGCCCGGACGAGATGAACTGCAGGCCGTAATTCAGCAACATGATCAGGACGCCGAACTGACCGATGCCCAGCAAGGCGATGGGGGCGAGATCGCGGCCGCGAAACCGGACCTTTGCCGACGCCAGGACAGCCGGCAGCAGCAGGACCAATGCGATGGCATAGCGCAGCAGGGCCAGCGAGGATGGATCTGTCTGGTCGATCGCAAAGCGGGTCGCCACGATGCCGATGCCGACCAGCACACCCGTCGCCATGGAGGCCAGAAGGGGCAGCGTTGCGACCATCTCAGGTCAACATCGTCCGTTTCGACCGAGATCGAGTTCCCAATCCTGGCCGATCAGGTTATGGCCGAAACTGTTATGGGGCGCCTCGTCGACCAGCGCGTAACCGGCCCGCTCGTAGATCCGGCGCGCGGCGTGGAGATTGCCGTTGGTCCACAGCGTGATCTTGCGATAGCCGACGCGGCGGGCGAAGGCCTCGCACTCGCGCACCAGTCGCGCGCCAATGCCCAGCCCACGGGCCGACGGCTCGACAAAAAGCAATCGAAGCTTGGCGACGTGATCGGTCTTGCGGACCAGAAACACGCTGCCGACATTCACGCCGTCCCGCTCGGCAATCCAACAGCGTTCGCGCCTTGGATCGAAGTTCTTCAGGAAATCCGCCGCGATGGTCGCGACCAGCGCCTCGAAACTGTCGTCCCAGCCGTATTCCTCCGCGTAGAACGCACCGTGACGCTGCACGACCCAGCCGATGTCGCCGGGCTGATGGGGTCGCAAGATGTAAGGCGGCACGGCTTCGGGATCGTCGCCCAGCAGGCCCTCGACCGTGTTTAGGGAGGCGATCAGCCGACGCTGCTGCCTCGGCGAGAGCTTTTCCAGTTCATCGCTGAATTTCCTGTGCGACCGTTCGTTGAGCATGTCGAAGGCGGCGTGGCCCTCATCCGTCAGCCGCAACAGGGTCTGCCGGCCGTCCCGGTCGGACCGGCGTTTGGACAACAGGCCTGCCTTCGTCAGTCGCTGCAACACCCGGCTGAGATAGCCGGCATCCAGGTCCAAGTCGCGCCCCAGGTCCGACGCGGTCGTCTCGCGCCTCTTGGCCAGTTCGTAGATCAGCCGCGCCTCGGTCAGCGAGTAGGGGCTGTGCAGCATGCCGCGCGACAGCACGCCGATGCGCTTGGTGTAAAAGCGGTTGAAGGCGCGCACGGCATCGACATGCTCGGCCAGTGTTCGGTGGGGCATAAAGGGCCTCAGGGTCAATTTCGTTGAAGTAGGCAGTTAATTAATTGCCAAAGTCAACTAATTGCTTGCCGAAGATGGAGGCGGCCTTCGGACGATGGCGACGAGGTCGCAGGCCGCTGAATAGACGGGCTGAGTCCCCACATAGGGTCTTTGTTTCGCCAACAGGCCAAAAGGAAGAAAGCCATGCTGCTGGAAACACCCGCCGGAGATGTCGGCTGGCAAGCCAAGCCCTTCGCCTTGTCCGATCCTGACGGCAACGATGCCAGCTTGGCCGATCAGCTTGGCGGCAACGGCCTGCTGATCGCGTTCATCTGCAACCATTGCCCATACGTGAAGGCCGTAATCAACCGGTTCGTCACCGACGCCCGGACCTTGCAGGCCGAAGGCGTCAACGTGTTGGCGATCATGCCCAACGACTACGCGCGCTATCCCGCCGACGCGCCGGATCGCATGCGGGAATTTGCCGATCAGCATGGCTTCTCGTTTCCCTATTTGATCGATGAGGATCAGTCGGTCGCCAGGGCCTATGGCGCGGTCTGCACGCCGGACTTCTTCGGCTTCTCCGGCGACGGTGTCCTGCATTATCGCGGCCGGCTGGACGATGCCCGCATGGGCGATCCCACCGGGCGCGACGACGAACTGGTAAAGGCGATGAGGCTGGTCGCCCAAACCGGCGTGGGCCCGAGGGAACAGCACGCCAGCATGGGCTGTTCGATCAAATGGCGTTGAGCCGGCCTATCTCCGTCTCAGGTCCATGCGCAGCGCTTTGATGGGGTAGGAGACAGGCCCAGGGTTACGACTTGAAAGGTCAGCGAGCGCGTCCTCGGGTACGTGCGCGACTTGGAACCGACCATGAGTTGAGCCTTCGATGAACTCGTAGAGGTCGTCGAGGCTGTCGAAACCAAGCGAGAGATTGGGCCAATCAAGCAGGACGCGATCCAGCGCTTGCGAGCCGATCAGCGCATTCCATTCCGCCTCGTCGTGGTAAACAAGCCCTTGAACAAGTTGCGCGCCGTCCGGCGTCAGCGAAACAAGCTCCACAAGGCGTTGCGGGGGTTCGCCAAGGACCTCGGCCACAAAGCGGCCGCCGGGCTTTAGCATGCGTTCCACCTCTCGCAACAAGACCGAATGGTCTCGCACCCAGTGACCGGCCCAATTGGAGAAGACAAGGTCGACGGACCCGTCCTCCACCAGGCCGAGGTCCTCCGCACCAGCCTGATGAAACGACAGATGCCTGAGATCCGGCGGAGTGGCGGCCTTCGCCTCGGCCAGTCGTTCAGCGTCTGGATCGATCGCGATCACCCGGCCGTGTGGGCCCCCGCCGGGGGCCACCGCAAAAGCAAACGCCCCGGGGGCCCCGCCAAAGTCGACAACAGTTTAGCCGGTTGGGGGGGGCCCCAGCACAAAAAAAAAAACACCCCGCGGACAATGGCCATGG
>JBCDFV010000100.1:0-6274 GCA_039177555.1 Pseudomonadota bacterium
AGCTGCAAGAGGCCGAGTTCGCGGCCGAGACCGACGGCTATACGGCGACCAAGCATCAACGCGAGGTCGGCACCGGCTATTTCGATGCGGTCAGCCTGGCCATCTCCGGCGGCAAATCGTCAACGACGGCCTTGGCCGAAAGCACGGAGGCGGCCCAGTTCCGCTGATCGGACACAGACTGCTGCTGCCGGACCAAGGGGAAAGGCCGACAGCGGTGCCAGGGCGGGCGGACCAAACGTTGAGACGAGGACGCTGGACTCCTCCGGTCCGCCCAGCCCGCACACCATCATGGGGAGAGACGACGATGGATACGCGCTTTTGGATCGTCGGCGGGGAGTATGAAGACACCGGCTTCACCCGGTTGAAGCCGGATACCGGCTCGCTCAGCGGCCCGTTCGCCAGCTATGACGACGCCCTGGCGGAATGGCGCCAACTGGCCACCGCAAGCCGCTACGACGCGCACGCCCGCTATACGATCGCAACCGAGACCAGCCGGCGCTGAGCCCAGGCGGGCTTGAGCGCCTCGTCGTCCACGCGAGACGACAGCGACGTTGAAATGTCTCCCAGCCATGGCATCCTTCAAAGTGCGTTCACCAGCCGCACCGTTTAGGGATGCACGCCATGACACGGCCACTGTTCGTCAACCGCCGCCGGTTCCTTAAGACAAGCGCCGCTTTGGGCGCCGTTGTTGGCGGCGCGAGCGGATTGATCGGCGCCCCTTCCATCGCCCAGGCCAACCGACCCAGCATCTCCCATGGCCTGCAATCCGGCGATGTAGACATGACGTCGGCGACCGTCTGGGCTCGTGCCGACCAGCCGGCGACCATGCTGATCGACTGGGACACGACCGAAAGCCTCGCCAACCCGCGCCGGATCATCGGCCCAGATGCGCTCGCTGAGACCGGGTTCACCGCGAAGCAGGGCCTGACCGGCCTGCCGCCGGGCCAAGACATCTTCTATCAGGTCAGCTTTCAAAGCCTGGACGACCCCGGCGCTTACAGCGAACCGCTGGTCGGCCATTTCAGGACCGCGCCGGCCACGCGCCGGGACATCCGCTTCGTCTGGTCCGGCGACACCGCCGGCCAAGGCTGGGGTATTGACCGCGACCGGGGCGGCATGCGCGGCTATTCCGCCATGCTGGCCACCAACCCCGACTTCTTCATCCATTCCGGCGACACGGTCTATTGCGACAACCCGCTTCAGGCGGAGGTCGAGCTGGAAGACGGTACGATCTGGCGCAACCTGGTCACGCCGGAAAAGGCCAAGGTCGCCGAAACCATGGCCGAGTTTCGCGGCAACTTTCTCTACAACATGCTCGACGACAACGTCCGCGCTTTCAACCAGACCGTGCCGATGTTCGCCCAATGGGATGATCATGAGGTCGTCGACAACTGGTATCCGGGCGAGCAACTCGTCGATGACGACCGCTATACGGTGAAGAGCGTCTCGCTGCTGGCCGCCCGCGCCAATCGCGCGTTCCGCCAATGCATCCCGATCCGCGAGAACCCGGCCGACCCGCGCCGGATCTACCGCAAAATCGCCTACGGCCCGTCGCTGGACATCTTCTTCCTGGACATGCGCAGCTATCGCGGGCCCAACGGCGCCAACGACCAGGAGACGCCGTCCGCCGACACGGCCTTCCTGGGCGCGGAGCAGCTGCGCTGGCTGAAGCAGGAGTTGCTGGCCAGCGACGCGACCTGGAAGGTGATCGCGGCCGACATGCCGATCGGCCTCGTCGTGTTCGACAATTGGCGCGCGCGCGACACGTTCGAAAACGGCGCCAATGGCGACGGCCCGGTGCGCGGCCGCGAGTTCGACATTGCCGACTTGCTCAGCTTCATCAACCGCAACGCCATCACCAACACGGTCTGGCTGACCGCCGACGTGCACTACACGGCCGCCCACTATTACGACCCAAATCAGGCCCAGTTTCAAGACTTCGCCCCGTTTTGGGAGTTCGTCTCGGGCCCGATCCATGCCGGCACCTTCGGCCCCAACGAGCTGGACAACACGTTCGGCCCGCAGGTGGCGTTTCAGGCCACCCCGCCCGAGGGCCAGTTCAACCTGCCGCCCAGCGCCGGCCTGCAGTTTTTCGGCCAGGTCGAGATCGATGGGGCGACGGACGTCATGACCGTCAGCCTGATGAACATCGCTGGTGAGACGCTCTATTCGATCGATTTGGAGCCGGCTTAGCCGTTACGCCAAGCAATCATCGCGCTGGGGAGCGGCGATACCTTTTTGGCCTTGACCAGGGCGCGGCGACGGGCGATGCGATGGCGCTATGACCAGAACCCTCGCCGATGCCGCCGTAGATGTCTTGACCTGCGCCGATGCCCGAGCAAAGGCCGCGAAAAGCCTGGATGCTGCGCAGGCCTGGCGCGACGGGCGCATCAGCGAGATCGGCCGGGCCGCGCCGCCGGATCGACCCGGCCGCCCTGAGACCCCCGAGCTGCGGTTGCCGCGCGACATGCCCAAGCGGCGCAAGGCGCAGAGCCTGGCCGGCCGGACCGCGCTGCTGCACGCGCTGGCGCATATCGAGCTGAACGCCATCGACCTCGCCTGGGACGCGGTGGCCCGCTACGCCGACCCGGCCGCCGCCGGGCTGGACCTGCCGCGCGGGTTCTTCGACGACTGGGTCACCGTCGGCGCGGAGGAGGCGACGCATTTCTCCCTCCTGTCCGACAGGCTGGCGGCGCTAGACAGCCATTACGGCGCCCTACCCGCCCATGACGGCCTGTGGCAGGCGGCGATGGACACGTCGGAGAACCTGGCCGCCCGGCTGGCCGTGGTGCCCATGGTGCTGGAGGCGCGGGGCCTGGACGTCACCCCGGCGATGATCGCCGCCTTGAACAAGGCCGGCGACCCGGACTCCGCCGCGATCCTGCAGCGCATCCACGACGACGAAATCGGCCACGTCGCCATCGGCAAGCGCTGGTTCGAACATGTCTGCGCGGCAGAGAACCAACCGCCGATTGAAACTTGGCAGGCGCTGGTGCGGCGCTATTTCAAGGGCACGCTGAAGCGGCCGTTCAACACCAAAAGCCGGGATCTGGCCGGTTTTGCCAGCGCGTTTTATGAGCCGTTGGCGGATGACCCGCCCGGTCGCTAACAGGGCCGCCCTCGCCCCATGGCTAGGCACGCCAGCGGAGCGGCCAAGTGTCGCTTGCGGCCCGATCACTCTTCGAATTGACGGGTTTTCGACGGCGTGAGCTTTAACGGTTGGTCGCCGCAACCCAATTTCCGAGACAGTTCAGGTTTGACCCATCAGCAAAGGGAGGTTCATGGCTGATCCCGACCGGCCTTGGACAGCGTTTTACGGCCCCGACGTCCGTACGGAGATCGAGGCGCCGTCTTATCGCAACCTGCCCGAGATGATCCTCGCGGTGGCCAAAACCTATGGGGCGGCCAGAGCCTTCACCTGCTGCCTGCCGAACGGCATGAACGGCACGCTCTCCTTCGCCCAGATCGACGAGATGTCCGACGCGCTGGCGGTCTATCTGCGTGAGGTGGCGGGGCTTGCGGCGGGCGACCGAGTTGCGCTGCAGATGCCCAACTGCCTCGCCTTTCCGGTCGCGGCCTTCGCGGTCTTGAAGGCTGGCTGCGTGCTGGTGAACGTCAACCCGCTGTACACGGCGGACGAGATGGCCAAACAGTTCGAGGATGCCGAGCCGCACGCGCTGATCATCGTCGACATGTTCGCCGACAAGATCCCGCAAGCGACCCGGGGCCACCCGATCCCCAACGTGATCGTGACAAGGGTGGCGGAGTTCTTCCCCGTCATGCCGAAAGGCATCGTCGGGCTGGTGCAGAAATACTGGGACCGGTCGGTCAAGCCGGTCGAGGTGGCGCATATCCGATTGCCGGAGGCCCTGGCGGCCGGACGCAGCCACATCGCCAAGGACCGGGTGCAGGTCGGTGCCTATCACCAGGCGATCGCCAGCGACGACATTGCGGTGCTGCAGTATACCGGCGGCACCACCGGCGTGCCCAAGGGCGCGATGCTGACCCATGGCAACTTGCTCGTGAACATGGAGCAGTCCATGGCGCTGATGGTCGGCACGCTGGAAAAGGGGCGCGAGGTGGTGCTGACCGCCCTGCCGCTCTACCACATCTTCGCCTTCACGGTGAATCTGCTGGGCTTCTACTGGCTCGGCGCGCGCAACATCCTGATTCCGAACCCAAGGCCGATGTCCAACCTGAAACGCGCGTTCGAGAACTACAAGATCACCTGGATGAGTGGGGTGAACACGCTGTTCAGGGCGCTGTGTCACGAGCATTGGTTTCTCGACACACCGCCCAGGCATCTGAAGTTCGCGGCCGCTGGCGGCATGGCGCTGCAAACCGCCGTCGCCGCGCGTTGGCGCGAGATCACCGGGGCGGAGGTGGTGCAAGGCTATGGTCTGACCGAGACCTCGCCCGTCTTGACCTTCGAGCCCTTGGGCAAGCCCCGCGAGGGCACGATCGGCGTTCCGCTGCCGTCGACCGACCTTGCCTGCTTTGCCGAAGACGGTACGCGCCTGCCGGCGGGAGAGATCGGCGAGCTTGGCGCCCGCGGGCCGCAGGTGATGAAAGGCTATTGGCAAAAGCCCGACGAGACGGCGAAGGCCATGAACGGCGATTGGTTTCTGACCGGCGACATCGCGATCATGGACCAGGACGGCTATGTCCGCATCGTCGACCGCAAGAAGGATCTGGTCGTGGTCTCTGGCTTCAACGTCTACCCGAACGAGGTGGAGGATGTGCTGGCCGCCCATCCGGCGGTGCGGGAGGCGGCCGTGATCGGCGTGCCCGACGATGCCACCGGCGAGGCCGTGAAAGCCTTCATCGTCAGCGGCGACCCAAGCCTGGATGCCGACGCGGTGCGTGCCTTCTGCCGGGAGCATCTGACCGGCTACAAGGTGCCCAAACGGGTCGAGTTCCGTGACGCGCTGCCGAAGTCGAACGTCGGCAAGATCCTGCGCAAGGACCTGCGCGCCGAGGCCCTGACCCAAACGGCGGCGGAAACGGCGGCGCAACCGCCGGCACAAGCGGCAGCGGATTAGCACGACATGGTCGGTCCTCTCGAACAGGCGGTTCTGGCGCTGATGATCTTCGTCATCATGCTGGGCATGGGCGCGTCGCTGACGCCGCGCGACTTCTATCTGGCGCTGAAGCGGCCGCAGGGTTTGGCCATCGGGCTGATCAGCCAGTACGGCTTCATGCCGTTCATCGGCTTCCTGCTGATCAGTTTCCTGCCGCTCACACCCGCCATCGCCGTCGGCGTCCTGATCATGGCCTGCATGCCGGGCGGGACGACGTCGAACATGTTCACCTATTTCTCCAAGGGCAACCTGGCCCTCTCGGTCCTGATGACCGTCACGGCAACGGTCTTCGGCGTGGTGCTGATCCCGATCATCCTGGTGCTCTACGCCTCGGCCCTCGATCTACGCATCCCGAGCGAGAACATCATCATCACCCTGATCCTGCTGCTCGTCCCCGTGGCGATCGGCATGGTCCTGCGCCGGCTGAACGCCAATGCGGGCGCGGTGACGGAGTTCATGGGCTCGGTCCTGGCACTCGTCTTCATCGCCTTCCTCGTCGTTACCTGGGTGCCGCGAAACTGGCAGTTCCTGATGGAAACGCTGCCCGCCACCTATGTCGCCGCCATCGCGCTGGGTGTGTTTGGCATCGCCATCGGCTACGCTTTCGCGCGCGCCCTCAGACTGCATCCACGCAACGCAAGAACGGTGGCGCTGGAAACGGGCATCCAAAACGGCCCGCTGGCCATCGCCATCATCGCCTTCACCTTCACCGGCACCGAGGCGCAAAGCTACATGGCCGTACCCGCGCTCTACGCCCTGTTCATCGTCATCATCTCAACCCTGGTAACCCTGATCTTCCGCCGCGCCAACACGGCGGCGGAGCAGAAGTTGCCGGATGGGTTGTTGTGAGGGGTTGGGCGCCGAAGCAGCGTCGAGATCCGGTCGACAGCCGGCAGCGCCAAATGCGGCAGTAGTTCACAAGTTCGCCGAAGCGGCGCGTTAACGTGAACAGTAGTGGCCTCACAGACTCCGCAGGTGCGTTTTCCGAAGCAATTGCCGGTAACTCGCTGGGTGGATGGGATTTGAGCCAGTGTTCATATCAATGTAATGATCGCTTCTCTAATTGGGCGTTTAGGTCAAGCTCGTTTTCCTTCATTTTGTTGGGTCTTGTCGCTCATCCGGGTCACGCTTCTCTTCGCAGTCTGGTAGATGCCATGCTGGCACCGCTGCATGCATGTGTCGGATTGGTTGTG
>JBCDFV010000101.1:0-6109 GCA_039177555.1 Pseudomonadota bacterium
CGGACGCCAAGGTGGTCATCACCGCCGACTACGCGCCGCGCGGTGGGCGCCAGACGCCGCTCAAGTCGAACGCCGATGCCGCACTGTTGCACTGCAAGGACACGGTCAAGTGCCTGGTGGTCAAGCGCACCGGCGGTCAGACGACCTGGGTTGACGGGCGTGACTTTGACTACAACGAGATGGCGCTCGAGGCCGACGATCACTCGATGCCGGTCGAGATGAACGCCGAAGATCCGCTCTTCATTCTCTACACATCGGGATCAACCGGTCAGCCCAAGGGCGGTGTCCACACCACGGGCGGCTACCTGGTGTATGCTGCCATCACCCACCAATACACGTTCGACTATCACGACGGGGACATCTTCTGGTGCACCGCGGACGTGGGCTGGGTCACAGGGCACAGCTACATCGTCTACGGTCCGCTGGCCAACGGCGCGACCTCGCTGATGTTCGAAGGGGTGCCCAACTATCCCGATACCAGCCGCTTCTGGCAGGTCTGCGACAAGCACAAGGTCAACATCTTCTATACCGCGCCGACGGCGATCAGGGCGCTGATGCGCGACGGTGATGGCCCAGTCGAGCGTACCAATCGGACCAGCGTCCGGCTGCTCGGCACTGTTGGCGAGCCGATCAATCCGGAGGCTTGGCTCTGGTACCACAACGTCGTCGGCGACGGCCGCTGCCCGATCGTGGACACCTGGTGGCAGACCGAGACGGGCGGCATCTTGATCACGCCCTTGCCGGGCGCCACGGTCTTGAAGCCCGGGTCCGCGACCCGGCCGTTTTTCGGCGTTCGGCCGGTGGTCGTCGATGCTGAGGGCCGCCATCTGGAGGGCGCGACGGAGGGCAATCTCTGTATCGCCGACAGTTGGCCGGGACAAATGCGGACCGTCTATGGCGATCACGAACGCTTCGTGCAGACCTACTTTTCCACCTTCCCCGGCAAGTATTTCACCGGCGACGGCTGTCGGCGCGATGAGGATGGCTATTACTGGATCACCGGCCGTGTTGACGACGTCATCAACGTTTCAGGTCACCGAATGGGCACGGCGGAAGTCGAAAGCGCGCTGGTGGCCCATGCCAAAGTCGCTGAAGCCGCCGTGGTCGGCTATCCGCACGACATCAAGGGGCAGGGCATTTACGCCTATGTCACGCTGAACAGTGGCGAGAACCCGTCTGAAGAACTCCGCAAAGAGTTGGTGGGGTGGGTTCGAAAGGAAATCGGCCCGATTGCCACGCCGGACCTGATTCAGTGGGCGCCGGGGCTGCCGAAGACGCGATCGGGCAAGATCATGCGCCGTATCCTGCGCAAGATCGCGGCCGACGATTATGGTCAGCTGGGTGATACCTCGACGCTTGCCGACCCCGCCGTCGTCACGGACCTGATCGACAACCGCATGAACCGTGGCCATTAGGCGCTTGCGCCTGTCTGCCATGTTCGCCGGATCGGCCGCCGAACCCTATCGGCGCGCAATGGTGTTTGAGCCCTGAAAGAGCCTCATTTGACGGCGGGCGCGCAATATCCCGCCGCACCGGCTTTGGAAAAGTCGTTTGCGCCACATATGTGTCGGACCTGGGACGGCACCTTTCGCTAGAGTCTTCAGACCTTTGGCGAGGTATGAAGTGCATCAAAACTAGAAAAACAACCCGCAAAAGTCATAGTCTGTTGCTGAATTGCAACAGTGAGTGTCAAAAGGGCGACGGGCAGGGTGGCCTATCTGGTTCTGCACGGGCGCCTCGACTATCTGTAGGCGCAGCACTGTGGGGGCAGCGGCCGCCGATGTACGGCGGTGTGGCTCGTCACGAAATGGAGGATTTTTAGGATGCGCAATCGTTCCCTTCTGCTGGCGACGGCGGCCGTTATCGGCCTGTCGCTGCCGGCTCAGGCCCAGCAAACCGAAGGTTTTTTTATCGAAGGCCAAGGTGGGGTTAACTGGCTGGAAGACATCGATGTGTTTCCCGGTAGCGTTTCAATACCGGGCTTGGAAGCGACCATCGGCTCGGCCAGCTTCGATACCGGCTGGGCCGCGTCCGGCCAGGTCGGCTATGGATTCGGCAACGGCCTGATCCTCGAGGGCGAGGTAACCTATCGCAGCAATGACGGCGATCTTCCCGTCAGAGGTCGGCTCGAGAGGGAACGCCGGTTCCAACAGGACTACCAGTTCGACGTCGATTCTTGGGCTTTCATGGCCAACGTCCTTTATGAATTCAATCCGGTCGCCGGCGTGCACCCCTATGTCGGTGCCGGCATCGGCGCCGCCATCGTCGACGCCGAGGTCAGGACGCCGGGCGGCGTTGAGGTCAGCGATGACGACACGGGCTTTGCCGCCCAGGCGATTGCCGGCCTCCGCATTCCGTTCACGCCGCAATTGAGCGCCGTTGTCGACTATCGCTTCTTCAACGTCTTCGACATTGAGTTCGATGAGTTCGGCGGCTT
The DNA here is from genome assembly GCA_039177555.1 of Pseudomonadota bacterium. Lineage (GTDB taxonomy): Bacteria > Pseudomonadota > Alphaproteobacteria > DSM-16000 > Inquilinaceae > JANQGH01. The sequence goes on from JBCDFV010000101.1 coordinate 2,438, forward strand.
CATCCCGGGGGTTCCGTCGACCGTTCAGGACGATCTGATGAACCATACGGTGATGGCCGGCTTGCGCTACACGTTCGCGCCCCCGCCGCCGCCGCCGCCCCCGCCGGCGCCGATCGTGGCCCCGGTGGCGGAGACCGCGTTCATCGTGTTCTTCGACTGGGACCGGGCCGATCTGACGCCTGAGGCCAATCTGGTTCTGGACGACGTTGTCGTTGTGGCCAACCAGTCCGGCTTCGCCTCGATCCGGCTTGATGGCTATACCGACCTCTCCGGGTCCGCGCAGTACAATCTGGGCCTGTCGGAGCGCCGGGCGAACTCGGTGGCCAATGGCCTGATCGCGCGCGGCATCGCGCCGGACGAGATCGTGATCCGGGCCTTCGGTGAGGAGAACCCGCTGGTGCCGACCCCGGACGGCGTGCGCGAACCGCAGAACCGCCGGGTGGAGATCTTCCTGACCTAACCGTCGGGTCGCACCCAACCGTCTAAAGAGCGCCGGTCCGGCATTGCCCGGGCCGGCGCTTTTTTTGTGCGCAAATCCCGTTCGATGGGTCCGGTAGGCTCAGCCGTCGACGGGCGGCTTGCCGCGCAACCTCTTCAAGGCGCCGCGCCGCGTCTTTGTGTCGGTGCGGGATGCCTTTGCGGCCTTGGATGGCCGAGTCGGACGTCGGAAGGTGGGCCGCTTCGCCGACCGCTGGAGGAGATCGACCAGCCGCGCCAGCGCATCGGCACGATTCTGCTCCCGGCTGCGAAAACGGTCGGCGGTAATCACAATGACGCCGTCCTTGGTCAGGCGACTGCCCGCCAACCGCCTCGCCCGCGCCCGGACGTAGGCCGGCAGCGACGTCGAGCCGGCCAGGTCGAACCGAAGCTGAACCGCCGAAGAAACCTTATTCACGTGCTGGCCGCCAGGGCCGGACGCACGGATAAAGCTCTCCTCGATCTCGTCCGGATCGATGGCGATGACTTCCGTGATGCGGATCATGGGCGCAATCTGGGGTGATGGAACCCGACCTGACAAGCGATTGTCGGGCAAACCTGCCCAAAAAGCTGGCTGACCTGCTTCAACATTGAGCATCGGCGATATCCCAACGCACAAGCGGCAGGCTGTGCCGTGCTCGTTTCTCAGGGTGTAGTCCCAACAGAATCAACGTCCTGCCGATTTGGCCCGGATCTTGCTGTTGGTTCGATGGCCAATTCTAATCGGAGACGACGATAACGCGGCCGTCAAGACCACGTCGAAGGACATGACGACCGGCAAGGCACGGCCGGAAGAGGGCACGATCACGTTTTATCAGACAACGGACCTGACACGCTTGGACGAGGCGGAAACCGCTGAACTCGGCATCGGGCGCAAGTTCCAGAAGCCAACCGTTTTCGAAAGCCACACGGTCCGGGACAACATCGCGCTGGCCCTAAAGGCACCGCGCGGCCTGTTCCCGAACCTGGTCGCCCGGCCCAGGCTTCTGGTGCTGGACGAACCGACCGAGGGCATCCAGCCCTCGATCATCAAGGACATCGGCCTGGCGATCCGTTATCCGCGCGACCAGGGCGCGATGGCGATTTTGCTGGTCGAGCAGTATTTCGAGTTCGCCCGCGAACTTGCCGATCGCTTTGCGGTCATGGATCGTGGCAGGGTGGTGGCCGCCGGCGCTGCGGGCGCCATGGATGACGCCGAGATCCGACGCCATCTCACCGTTTGATGAGGGTTGCTTTTATGGATGGCGCTGTGGCCGGCGCGGGTTCCTTGCAGGCCGATCAGTCAAACCATGCGCGCGGACATCTCGCGATGCGGTGGCGCCACGTGGCCGGACGGACGCGGTTGGCGACCGTGGCCCAGGCGACGCCCTATCGGCTGTTAACCCCGATGGTCGAGCCCGACGAGCCGCCCTTGGCCGTTGCGGCGAATGTCTCCGGCGGTGTCGTAGGGGGTGACAGGCTGGATCTGTCACTGGCGGTCGGACCCAACGCCGCACTGTCGACGGTCGGTCAAGCGGCGGAAAAGGTCTATCGCTCCGCCGGCCCGACGGCGCACCTTCGCAACCGCATTTCGGTCGAGAGCGGCGGCACGCTTGATTGGATGCCCCAGGGCACGATCCTGTTCGACGGCGTTCGAATGACCCGGCGGACAGCTATCGATCTGGCGGACGATGCGGCCTTGCTTTACGGCGAGATTCTTATCTTCGGCCGTCACGGCATGGGCGAGCGCCTGGTCTCGGGCGACATTGCCGACAATCTGGATGTCTCGGTGGCCGGCGATCGGGTCTTTGCCGATCGTTTTCGACTGTCGGATGGCATGGCGGCGTTGGCCGATCGGTTCGCCCTTGATGGTGCGGAGGCCGCCGCGCTGGTGATCTTACACGCGTCGGAACGCGATCTTCTGGATTCGGTTCGGGATCGCCTAAAGCCGGGGCCAGGTCTGCGCTGCGGGGCGACGCGCCGCGGCCCGCTGCTGGTCCTGCGTTGGCTGGGTACCGACGCTGCGGCACTGCGCGCATCCGTCGGAGGGTTTTGGCGCTGGGCGCGGGGGGAAGTCTGCGGCTTTCCGACCCGGCTGCCAAGCGTATGGGTCATCTAGGAACGATCGGGGCAACGGCGTGAAAAAGGGGACAGGATGAATCTGACACCGCGGGAGAAGGACAAGCTGATGGTCGCGGTCGCCGCCATGGTGGCGCGCAACCGCCTGGCGCGGGGCGTGAAGCTGAACCATCCGGAGGCGGTGGCTCTGATCACCGACTTCGTGCTCGAAGGCGCACGCGACGGCCGGTCTGTCGCCGATCTGATGTCCGCCGGGGCCGCGGTTCTGACCAGCGACCAGGTGATGGAGGGCATTCCGGAGATGATCGACGAGATCCAGGTCGAGGCCACCTTCCCGGACGGCACCAAGCTGGTCACCGTCCACGAACCCATTCGCGCTGTCGACTGAGGAGAGCGACCCATGATCCCAGGCGAATTCATCGTTGCCGACGGCGACATCGTGCTGAACGAGGGCCGGCCGATCCGGACCCTTGACGTCACGAACACGGGCGACCGGCCGGTGCAGGTCGGCAGCCACTACCACTTCTTCGAGACCAACGAGGCGCTTGAGTTCGACCGCGACAGCGCACTCGGCTATCGCCTCGATATCCCGGCCGGCACGGCCGTGCGGTTCGAACCCGGCCAGACCCGCGAGGTGGCGCTGGTCGCGCTCTCCGGCGCCCGCATCGTCAAAGGGTTCCGCGATCTGGTCGATGGCCCGCTGCCACCGTTGGGAGACGAGGCATGAGCTATCGCATCTCCCGCAGCCGCTATGCCCACATGTTCGGCCCCACGGTTGGCGACCGGGTGCGCCTGGCGGATACGGAGCTGTTCATCGAGGTCGAGCGCGACTTCACCACCTATGGCGAGGAGGTGAAGTTCGGCGGCGGCAAGGTGATCCGTGACGGCATGGGCCAAAGCGCCATCACCCGCGCCCAAGGTGCCGTCGACACGGTCATCACCAATGCGCTGATCCTGGACCATTGGGGCGTCGTGAAGGCCGATATCGGCATCCGCGACGGCAAGATCGACGGTATCGGCAAGGCGGGCAATCCGGACATTCAGCCGGATGTGACCGTTGTCGTCGGCCCAGGCACGGAGGTGATCGCCGGCGAAGGGAAGATCATCACCGCCGGCGGCATCGATGCCCACATCCAC
>JBCDFV010000102.1:0-5883 GCA_039177555.1 Pseudomonadota bacterium
CATTTGCCCCGCGGGTCGGTAAAGCGGAGATCGACGAAGGCGACGTCGTTCTCCTTGATCATCTCCAGAACTTTGCTGATGGCGTCGGACATGGTTTTTCCTGTTTTTGACTTCGGTGGTGAACGTTGAATGTGAGCGGCCGAAAGACCCCAAGAGGATGCGTTAGATGGCGTCGGTGCCCTTTTCGCCCGTGCGAATCCGGACGACCTCGTCGATCGACGAGACGAAGATTTTGCCGTCGCCAATGCGCCCGGTGTGAGCGGCCTGTTGAACCGCCTCGATCGCTTGTTCGACGATCGCGTCGTCCAGCACGACCTCGACCTTCACCTTGGGCAGAAAGTCGACGACATACTCGGCACCGCGATAGAGCTCAGTGTGACCTTTCTGGCGGCCGAAACCCTTGGCTTCGGTGACCGTGATGCCCTTGATGCCGACGTCGTGCAAGGCTTCTTTCACCTCGTCCAGCTTGAACGGCTTGATGATGGCTTCGAGCTTTTTCATGGGTGGTCGCTGAACTCCATAATCGTACCGGCCCCTGTCGGTTTGGGTCGGATCGGGCCGGATTGTGTTGTCATCCCGCACGCGCCGCAGCCCGATCGGGCATTGCGCACGCGGTACTCTCGCTAAAGCACGGAGCGTGCCAAACGGCGGCTGCCGGCCTTTTTGACCGTTTCCGCTTCCAGCAGACCGTCAAGAATGCCTAAGACGTGTGCAATATGTCCATGAAATAGGCATGCACTCAAGAAACGCCGTTCTCCTTCAAGAAGTCGGCGATGCGATCCAGCGCCGTTGCGATGGATGACAGGTCGCTGGCGTAGGAGAAGCGGATGAAGCCCTCGCCGTTTTCCCCAAAGCTGGTACCGGCGATGGTCGCGACGCCGGCCTCTTCCAACAGGCGCCGCTGCAGGCTCTGGGCGTCCATGCCGGTGCCTTCGATGTTGGGGAAGGCATAGAAGGCACCGCCGGGTTCGACGCACCGAACTCCGGGTAGGGCGTTCAGCCCGTCCACGATCAGACGTCGTCTCTCCGCGAACGCCTGGTTCATGCGATCGACGGAGTCCTGCGGGCCGGTCAGCGCGGCCAGGCCCGCATATTGGGCGGCCGAGTTGACGCAGGAATGGCTGTTCACCGACAGTTTTTCGGCGTGATTGATCAGCTCGCCAGGCCAGACTGAAAAGCCGAGGCGCCAGCCGGTCATGGCATAGGTCTTGGACCAGCCGTCCAGCAGGATCACCCGATCGGCGATTTCCGGATAGGACAGAAGGCAGACATGCTCCCGCCCGTCATAGAGCATGCGGCTGTAGATCTCGTCGCTGAGGATCGCGACTTGCGGATGGTCGGCCAGGCCGGCCGCCAGCCGATCGAACACCTCGCGCGGCATGGCACCGCCGGTCGGGTTGGCGGGGCTGTTCAGAATGATCAGGCGCGTGCGGCCGGTGATCCGATCCAGCACCTCGTCCGGATCGAAGGCAAAGCCATTTTCCTCGCGCAAGGGAATGGGCACGGGCTTGGCACCTGAGAAGGCAATCGCCGAGCCGTAGATCGGAAAGCCGGGGTCGGGGTAGAGGATCTCGGTGCCCGGCGCGCCGAACATCAGGATGGCGAACCACATGGTCACCTTGCCGCCGGGGACGATCAGCACGGTCGCGGGATCGACCGAGACGGCGTAGCGATCCGCCAGATAGTCCGCCACCGCCCCGCGCAGTCCGGGAATGCCGGCCGCCTGGGTATAGCCGTGATGGCCGTCGCGCAGCGCCTTGATCGCCGCCTCGACGACATGGTCGGGGGTTTTGAAATCAGGCTGGCCGATCCCCAGATTGATGATGTCGCGGCCCGAAGCGGCCAAGGCGTTGGCCCTAGCCAGCACCTCGAAGGCGGTTTCGGTGCCAAGGCGCGACATGGCGTCGACGGGCTGAAGCATGGTCTTTTCCGGGCGTGTTCGGTCTTGAGGACGCCGTCAATGAAGCGTGAAACAGGCCAATGCCGCAAGGCTTGACCCTCACGCGCGAATGGCCCATACAGCGGCCTTCATGGCGGCCGTAGCTCAGTTGGTAGAGCGCTCGGTTGTGGTCCGAGTGGTCGTGGGTTCAAATCCCATCGGTCGCCCCATTCCTTCGAATGTCCGATCCGCCATCGCGAGCCGAGGACGCGGCCGTTGCCCTATATGTCCGCGGGTGAGCGGGCAACTGGGCGCTTTGGCTTAGTGGGTGAGAAAAACCGGCACGTCCGAAGCTTTCACCAGATCGAGCGCGGTCCTGCCCAACCGGTGACTCAGCAACACCTTGCGATAGCTGCTGCCGACCACGATCAGGTCGGCCTCCGTTTCGGTCACCTTGGCGAGCAATGCGCTCGACGCGCCGCCCTGGGCATGCGCGGTATCGATATGGCTGATTTCCGGATCGTAACCGTAGAGCCGGCAATACTCCGCGGCGTGGTCCAGCAAATGCGCCGGTGTCTCGTGTGATTTCGGTTCGCCGACGCAGGTGATATGCAACTGCGTGTCGGGCCACAGGGACATCTGAACGAAACGCTTCATCGCCTTGGCCGACTGCAGCGACCCGTTGTAGGCGATCAACGCCCGGCGGACGGGCCGAAACTGCTCCGGAAGGCCCAAAATGGGTCGGACGCCGCTGGCAACCAGGTTGAGCAGATGCTCCTGCGGCTGTGGAAACACGTCGTATTCGAACCAGCCGCGCGCGCCGAGCAGGCAGAGATCGTGATAGCGCCAGGCCCCCGTCAGCTTTTCCACCGGCGGGAACTCGTCCGGAACATGATCGACCGCGATGCCTGCCTTGGTACAGGCCGCTTCGATCTTGGCGACGGCATCCTTGTCCAACTGGCGGCTGCGCTTGACCCGCTTCTCGCGCAGTTCCTGCGCATGCTGGCCAGCGCCAAGCGGCACCGAACCGACGAAGGCGAAGCGCCGAACGTCCAAGACCGAGACGATGCCGACCTCCGCGTCATGGCGCTGGGCCAGATCCACCAGATAGTCGATCTTGGTCTGGAACGTTGGCGTGCCGGCGACGCCGATCAAAATCCGTCTGATCAATCTCTTCCTCCCCGAGCAAACAGCAGGTCGAAGTATAGAGTAATCGGCTGTCGCATCCACTCGGCTGTCGATGACGACCGGAAGTTGCCAGCCCGCATGTGGCCTGGGTTCCAAAACGCCTGGTCACGGCAGCGCCAATGCGTGTTAGGTAGTTGGGCGATCGGTGGTGCCTGTGGACTGCCGCCGCCTGAACGGTCGTCGCTTTCCCGGATTGCTGTCACACACGCGTTTTAGAGGTTGGAACAGATGGTGCGACCCAATGCCTTGCGGGCACGGTTGAATGAGGGCCGACCGGCCATCGGCTGTTGGCATTCAATCCCGAACCCCATGGTGGCGGAGATGCTGGCGCTGTGTGGCTTTGACGCCATCCTGATCGACCATGAACACGGCGTCGGCGACACGGTGTCGGCAGTCAACAGCCTGATCGCCGTGCAATCGACGCCGACAACCGCGCTGATGCGTGTGCCGGACGACAGTCCGGCTGTCATCAAGCGCGCCCTGGATATCGGGCTTGAGGGTCTGATGATTCCCAGCATCGAGACGCCGGAGCAGGCCGAGCGCGCCGTGGCTGCGTGCAAGTATCCGCCGCGCGGCAATCGGGGCGCCGCGCTTGGCGGCATTCGCGCCACGCAATACGGCTTGGCCGAGGATGACTACGAGCCCTGGTCGGAACGCGAACTGCTGATCATCCTCCAGATCGAAAGCCTCGCGGGGGTCGATGCGATCCCGGAAATTGCGGCGATTGACGGTGTCGACATGCTGTTCATCGGTCCACAGGACCTGTCCGGTAGCGCTGGCCGGCTGCGCGGCTATGACGAGCCGGCTTTCGTCGACGCGATGACGCGGGCGGAAAAAGCGATCCTGGACAGCGATGTCTGGTACGGCTCCGTGCCCTCCATGGGGCGGGATGTCGCCGAGATGATCGCGGCGGGCGCGCAGTTTTTGTGCCCGACATCCGACCAGCGTTTCTTGATCGGCGGCGGACAGGCGGCGGTGGCCGCCTTTCGAGACGTCTGATGGCCGACGTAGCCATGCCGTCCGCGACGGCCCTTTTGCAAGTCGCCGAAATGGGCAGGGCGGACCGGCTGACCATCGAGGCCGGCACGCCCGGCATCGAACTGATGGAGGTGGCGGGCCGGTCGGTCGCCGAGGCGGCGCTGGCGCGCTGGTCCGCGCGGCCGGTGTTGGTCGCCTGCGGCCCGGGCAACAATGGCGGCGACGGATTCGTTGCCGCCCGCCATTTGGCCGAGGCCGGCTGGCCGGTCACCGTCGCGATGCTGGGCGATCTGTCGGCGCTGAAGGGCGATGCGGCCATTGCGGCCCAAAGGTGGTCCGGAACGGTCCAGCCGCTAGCGACCGAGCCGCTGTCCGAACGCCCGTTGATCATCGATGCCATCTTTGGCGCCGGGCTGGCGCGGGCCATCGAGGGGTTGCCGGCTGAGTTCTTGAACGCCGCACAGGGGCTCGACTCGATCGCCGTCGATATGCCGTCGGGTGTGGATGGCGATACCGGGGCCGTGCTGGGAACCGCGCTGCCCGCGGTCGCGACAGTAACGTTCTTTCGCAAGAAGCCGGGCCACCTGCTGCTTCCAGGGCGGGAACTCTGTGGCGACCTGATTGTCGCTGATATCGGTATTCCAGACAATGTCTTGTCCGAGATCGAGCCGCGTCAGGCAGAGAACGGACCGGAACTGTGGGGCGAGATCCTGCCCTGGCCGCAACCAGCCGGCCATAAATACAGTCGCGGTCATGCCGTCGTCTTCGGCGGTGCGGAGATGACCGGTGCGGCGCGCCTCGCGTCCGGTTCGGCCCGGCGCATCGGCGCGGGTCTGGTCACGGTAGCCTGTCCAGAGGCGGTGCGTGCCATCTATGCGGCCGATGCCCCGGGCCTCCTGATTTCGGATATCGGCGATTGGCAACGGTTGCTCAGCGACCCGCGCATGAACGCCTACCTTGTCGGCCCGGGGGCAGGGGTGGGTGCGGAGACACGATTGAGCGCGCTGTCGGTCTTGTCTGCCGGTCGGCCCCTCGTGCTGGACGCCGATGGGCTGACCAGCTTCGCCGAGGCCGATGACGGGCTGTTCGACGCGCTGGACGAGGGCTGCGTCCTGACCCCGCACGGCGGCGAGTTTGCCCGCCTGTTCGATACCGACGGCGGCAAGCTGGATCGCGTGCGGCGCGCGGCCAAAACCGCAGGCGCGGTCGTCCTGTTGAAGGGCGCCGATACGGTGATCGCGGCCCCCGACGGGCGCGCCGCCATCAACAGCGACGCGCCGCCGGATCTCGCCACGGCGGGCAGCGGTGACGTCTTAGCGGGCATGGTTCTCGGCCTGCGCACGCAGGGGATGCCGGCGTTCGAGGCCGCCTGTGCGGCGGTCTGGATGCACGGCGCGGCTGCGGCTACATTCGGCCCCGGTTTGATCGCGGAGGATTTGATCGGCGAACTGCCCGGCGTGCTTCGAAAGCTGCGCCCATAAACACGAACTCGGCCGGCGGCAAGCGCAGCCGCGACCTTGACCGGCATTCCGGGGGCAAATTTCCCTTCTCCCGCGTCGCACTTGTGCTATAGAGCCCCGCTTCGCGGCAATGACGGTTTGTTCGGACGGCGCCGTGCCGTTTGGCATGCCGGCCGATCCGCGATTTGGAATTGCGGGCGGGCGTGGCGAAATTGGTAGACGCGCCAGATTTAGGATCTGGTTCCGCAAGGAGTGGGGGTTCGAGTCCCTTCGCCCGCACCAGTCGCCGACGTTGGCCATGGCCCAGAAACGCCGACGCCCCGAGAGCGTCGATGGAAGTTGAGGAAGACAGGTTGGACGTATGACGCAGGTTACCGA
>JBCDFV010000103.1:0-5563 GCA_039177555.1 Pseudomonadota bacterium
CCGAACTTGCGCGTGATCATCGCCGACATCCGCGTACCGATCGCCCGGTAGGTGTTACGGACATTGTAGGTCAGCTGCATTTTCTCGCCGACCTCGAACAGCGGCTTGGCGTCGCTGATGATGCGCGCGTCCAGCGTGTCCGGCACCTCGTTGCGGCCCACGCGCGTGCAATACATCGCCTGGTCGCCCGGGTCAGCCTTGGTCAACAGCGGGTTGAGGTCGAGGTCGTCCAGATGCGCCGCGCCCCGGCTGACCTGGTGCAGCAGCTCGGTCCGGCCGATGATCTCGTTCAGGGTCCGGTAGCCGAGCTGGGACAAATATTCGCGCACCTCTTCGGCCATGAAGGTGAACAGGTTCACGACCTTTTCCGCCGTGCCGGTGAATTTCTCGCGCAAGGCCGGGTCCTGGACACAGACGCCGACCGGGCAGGTGTTCGAATGGCACTGGCGCACCATGATGCAGCCCATGGCGACCAGCGAGGCGGTGCCGACGCCATATTCCTCCGCGCCCAGGATCGCCGCGATGACCACGTCGCGCCCAGTCTTAATGCCGCCATCGGTGCGCAGCCGCACCCGGTGCCGCAGCCGGTTCAAGGTCAGGACCTGATGGACCTCCGACAGGCCCATCTCCCACGGCACGCCGGCAAACTTGATCGAGGTCTGCGGGCTGGCGCCCGTGCCGCCCGTGTTGCCGGAGACAAGAATGGTGTCCGCGCCGGCCTTGGCGACACCGGCCGCAATGGTGCCGATACCGGTGCGCGAGACCAGCTTCACCGTCACCGTGGCGTCCGGGTTGATCTGCTTCAGATCGTAGATCAGCTGGGCCAGATCCTCGATCGAGTAGATGTCGTGGTGCGGCGGCGGGCTGATCAGCATCACGCCCGGGGTCGAATGGCGCAGCTTGGCAATCTCCACCGTGACCTTGAAGCCGGGAAGCTGGCCGCCCTCTCCGGGCTTGGCGCCCTGGGCGACCTTGATCTCGATCTCCCGGCACTGGTTCAGGTACTCCGCCGTCACGCCGAACCGGCCCGAGGCGACCTGCTTGATGGCGGAATTCCAGTTGTCGCCGTTGGCGTCGGGCTTGAACCGGGCGGGGTCCTCGCCGCCTTCGCCGGAGTCCGACTTCGCGCCGATCCGGTTCATGGCCACATTCAGCGTGCCGTGCGCCTCTGGCGACAGCGCACCCAGGGACATGCCCGGCGTCACGAAGCGCTTGCGGATCTCCGTAATGCTCTCGACCTCCTCCGGCTCCACCGGGGTGGCGCCATCCTTGAAGTCGAGCAGATCGCGCAGATTGATCGGCGCGGTCTTGCCGACCGCGTCGGAATACTTCTTGAACGCGAAATAGCTGTCCGTGCCCACGGCGTTTTGCAGCATGTGCACCAGTTCGCCTTCATAGGCGTGCTGCTCGCCGCCCCTGCGATAGCGATAAAAGCCGCCGACAGGCAGCGCCACAACCGTCTGGTTCCAGGCCTTGCGGTGGACCTCGATGACCTTCTTCTGGATGCCGCCGAGACCGATGCCGGAGATGCGGCTGGACATGCCGGGGAAGTATTCCGCGACCATCGAGCGGCTGAGGCCCACGGCCTCGAAATTGCAGCCGCCGCGATAGGACGACACGATCGAAATGCCCATCTTGGACATGATCTTCAAAAGGCCGTCATCGACCGCCTTCTTGAACCGGGTCAGACACTGGTCCAGCGTCTGGTCGCCGAACAGGCCCCGCCGATGCCGGTCGGCGATCGACTCTTGCGCGACATAGGCGTTGACCGTGGTGGCGCCGACGCCGATCAGCACCGCATAATAGTGCACGTCCAGGCATTCCATCGACCGCACATTGAGCGACGTGAAGGTGCGCAGGGATTGCTTGACCAGATGCGTGTGCACCGCACCGGTGGCCAGGATCATCGGCATGGCGACCCGATCGGCCGACACGCCCGCGTCGGTCAGGATCAGATGGGTCGCGCCGCCGCGCACGGCGTCGTCGGCCTCCTGACAGATCCGGCGCAACCCGTCGCGCAGGGCGTTGTCGCCGTCATCCACGCCGATGGTGCAATCGATCTCGGCGGCCGTGTCGCCCATATATTTGCGCATGGCCCGGAACTCGCCGGTCGTCAAAACCGGGCTTTCCAGTTGCAGCATGTCGCACTGGGAGGCGTCCTCGTCGAGGATGTTGCCGAGATTGCCCAACCGCGTGCGCAGGCTCATCACCCGCCGTTCGCGCAGCGAGTCGATCGGCGGGTTGGTGACCTGGCTGAAATTCTGGCGGAAGAAGTGGTGCATGCCGCGATAATGGTCCGACAGCACCGCCAGCGGCGTGTCGTCGCCCATTGACCCGGTCGCCTCCTTCGCGTCGGCCACCATGGGATGCAGGATCAGTTCCAGATCCTCCATGGTGACGCCGCAGGCGACGTGCCGGCGGCGCAGCTCGTCGCGGTCCATCTCCACCGGTTCCACCGCCTTGTCGGCGATCAGCTGGTCCAGGACCTTGGTGCGCTCGACCCACTGGCGGAAGGGCTTTTCGGCGGCCAGAACGTCCTTGATCTCGCCATCGTGGTAGACGCGCCCCTCCTTCAAATCGACCGCGATCATCTGACCGGGGCCAAGCCTGCCCTTTTCGACCACCTTGGCCTCGTCGATGCGGACCATGCCCGCCTCCGACCCGGCGATCAGCAGGCCGCCGCCATCCTCCGACGAGCCGCCGACAATGACATAGCGCATCGGCCGCAGGCCGTTGCGGTCCATGCCGCCGACGACCCACCGGCCGCCGCCCGCCGCAATCGCCGCCGGACCGTCCCACGGCTCCATCACCGTGTTGCAGTATTGGATCAGGGCGCGGTGCTCGTCCTTCATCAGCTTGTTGGCGGACAGCGCCTCGGGGATCAGCAGGGCCTTGGCCATCGGCGTCGACCGGCCGGCGCGCAACAGCGCCTCGAACACCGCGTCCAGCGCTGCGGAATCTGAGCTGTTGCCCTGGATGATCGGCTTGATGTCGTCGACATTGTCGCCGAACGCTTCCGCCGCCAGGCGGGTCTCGTGGGCCCGCATCCAGTTGACGTTGCCCTTCAGCGTGTTGATCTCGCCATTATGGGCCAGAACGCGAAACGGCTGGGCCAGGCGCCAGGTCGGGAATGTGTTGGTCGAATAGCGCTGGTGATAGATGGCGAAGTTGGACTCAAACCGGTCGTCCAAGAGATCGGGATAGAAGTCGGTCAACTGCTCGGCCAGGAACATGCCCTTGTAGATCACCGACCGGCAGGACAGGGAGCAGATGTAAAACCCGTCGCCGATGCCGGCGGCCGTCACCGCCTTTTCGATGCGCCGGCGGATGACGTACAGGTCGCGCTCGAAATCCGCGTTCGACTGGTCCTGATGGTGGCCCAGCATGATCTGCTCGATCTCCGGCCGCGTCGCATTGGCCTTTTCGCCGATGATCGAGACGTCGACCGGCACCTGGCGCCAGCCATAGATGTAATAGCCCTCTTTGAGGATCTCGCCTTCGACGATGCAGCGGCACTGTTCCTGGGCATCGAAATCCGTGCGCGGCAGAAACACCATGCCGACCGCGACCGGGCCGTCCATGGGCTCGTGCCCAGTGGCCTCGATCTGCTCGCGAAAGAACTCTTGCGGGATCTGGACATGGATGCCCGCGCCGTCGCCGGTCTTGCCGTCGGCGTCGACCGCGCCCCGGTGCCAGACCGCCTTCAGGGCGTCGATGCCGGCCTGCACCACCGCGCGCCTGGGTGTGCCGTCGATCGAGGCGACAAAGCCAACGCCGCAGGCGTCATGCTCGTCCGCCGGATCATAGGCATGGCCGTCGATCAGACGTTGGCGGTTGGCTTCGTACTGTTGGGCGATCTTGTCCATGATCTTGGTCTCCTTCGGCGCCCGATGGGCGCTAAGCCGCGTGCCGGGAAAAAGGGGGTTTCAGGCCCGCAGCGCGCCTATTCCGCCGCGATCGCGACGCCGGCGGTCTTGGCTTGCAGGTACGCGTGCATCGAGGCGGCGGCGTCGCGGCCATCGCGCACGCCCCAGACGACAAGCGAGGCGCCGCGGACGATGTCGCCGGCGGCGAAGACGCCGTCCAGATTGGTCATCATGGTGGCCCAGCTGACCGATACCGTGCCCCAACGGCTGACCTTCAGTTCGGGGCAGCCGAACAGGCCGGGCAGATCCTCCGGATCGAAGCCCAGCGCCTTGATCACCAGATCGGCGTCCAGCGTTTCCGACGAGCCCTCGATCACCTCCGGGGTTTGCCGGCCGGTGGCGTCGGGTGCGCCGAGACGCATGCCGTGGGCGCGCACGCCGCTGACCGTGCCGTCGCCGAGAAATGCCTCCGGCGCCGTCTGCCAGACGAACTCCACGCCTTCTTCTTCGGCGTTGGTCACCTCGCGCTGCGAGCCGGGCATGTTCGCCTTGTTCCGGCGATAAAGGCATTTGACGGAGGTCGCACCCTGGCGAACCGCGGTGCGCACGCAGTCCATGGCGGTATCGCCGCCGCCGATCACCACGACACGTTTGCCCTCCGCGTTCAGGCTGCCATCGTCGAAGGCCGGCACATCGTCGCCCAGCCCCTTGCGGTTGGACGCGATCAGGAAGTCCAGCGCGGCGACCACATTGTCCAGGCCAACGCCGGGCGCCTGCAGATCGCGGGCCTTGTAAACGCCGGTCGCGATCAGGACGGCGTCATGCCTGGCGCGCAATTCTTCCAGGCTGGCGTCGCGGCCGACCTCGAAATTGGTGTGCAGGTGAATGCGCGCGTCCGCCAACAGCTTGGTCCGGCGCTCAACCACCGGCTTTTCCAGCTTGAAGTTGGGAATGCCGTAGATCATCAGGCCGCCCATCCGGTCGTAGCGGTCGTAGATATGTACCTGATAGCCCTGCCGGCGCATTTCCTCCGCCGCCGCCATGCCGGCCGGCCCGCCGCCGATGATGCCGATCGACTGGTAGCGCTCCACCATCGGCTGGACCGGCTTGACCCAGCCCTTTTCCCACGCCGTATCGGTGATGTACTTTTCGATCGAGCCAATCGTCACCGTGCCGTGCCCGGCCTGCTCAATGACGCAATTGCCCTCGCACAGCCGGTCTTGTGGACAGATCCGGCCACAGATTTCCGGCATGTTGTTGGTCGCCGACGAGACCTCGTAGGCCTCTTCCAGCCGGCCCTCGGCCGTCAGCATCAGCCAGTCGGGGATGTTGTTGTGCAGCGGGCAATGGACCTGGCAGAACGGAATGCCGCATTGCGAGCAGCGCGAGGCTTGTTCCTCCGCCTTCGCGCGCGCGTACTCCGCGTACACCTCCTGCCAATCCTCACGCCGAACGTCTGCCGGACGCTTTTCGGGCATCTGGCTGTCGGTGTGCACGAACTGCAGCATTCTGTCGGTCATGGCGTCGCTCCGTCCCCGGTATCGATCGTCTGATCGGCCGCTGCTGACAAACCCCGCCGGCGGGCGCCAGGCGGGGTTTTCAAAGCTTCTTATCCGGCCCTGGCGCAAAACGCCAGCAGAATCGATCATTAATGGCAGGATGGCTGACTTATATGGCCCGCCAATCATTGCCGTGCA
>JBCDFV010000104.1:0-5371 GCA_039177555.1 Pseudomonadota bacterium
CCATGCCCGAGACCTGACCACGCCGGCTGTTCAGATCACCGATGACGTCGCCCATAAACTCCTCCGGCGTCACCACCTCGACCTTCATCACCGGCTCCAGCAGGTTTGGCTTGGCCTTGACCTCGTCAGCAATCGCCTGCGGCACCGGTTCGTAGTGATCGAACTGCATGGTGTACTGAGCCCGCCCCTGGGTCATGGACCTGAGCGTGTTGATGTAGCCGAACATGTTGGCCAGCGGCACCATAGCGTTGATCACGTTGGCGTTGCCGCGCGTGTCCATGCCCGAGACCTGACCACGCCGGCTGTTCAGATCACCGATGACGTCGCCCATAAACTCCTCCGGCGTCACCACCTCGACCTTCATCACCGGCTCCAGCAGGTTTGGCTTGGCCTTGGCGACGCCTTCGCGAAAGGCCGCGCGGGCTGCGATCTCAAAGGCCAGCACCGACGAGTCGACGTCGTGATAGGCGCCATCGATCAAGGTGGCGGAGAAATCGACCATCGGGAAGCCGGCGACGATGCCGCTGTCCTTGGCCGTAGCCAGCCCTTTCTCGACGCCGGGGATGTACTCCTTCGGCACGTTGCCGCCGACGATCTTGCTGGTGAAGCTGTAGCCTTCACCACGCTCGACCGGCTCGAACACGATCTTCACGCGCGCGAACTGGCCGGAACCACCGGTCTGCTTCTTGTGGGTGTAGTCGACCTCGGCCTGGCGCGTGATGGTCTCGCGATAGGCCACCTGCGGCGCACCGACATTGGCGTCGACCTTGAACTCACGGCGCATGCGATCGACCAGGATGTCCAGGTGCAGCTCGCCCATGCCCTTGATCACCGTCTGGCCGCTCTCATGGTCGACGGTGACCCGGAACGACGGATCCTCCGCCGCCAGACGCTGCAGCGCCACGGACATCTTCTCCTGGTCGGCCTTCGACTTCGGCTCGACCGCGACCTCAATGACCGGGTCCGGGAACTCCATGCGCTCCAGAATGATCGGCTTGATCGGGTCGCACAGCGTGTCGCCGGTGGTGGTATCCTTCAGGCCCGCGATGGCAACGATGTCGCCGGACGAAGCTTCCTTGATCTCTTCCCGGCTGTTGGCGTGCATCAGCAGCATGCGGCCGATGCGCTCACGCTTCTCCTTGACCGAGTTCAGGATCGACGATCCCGCGGCCAGCCGCCCCGAATAGATCCGGGCAAAGGTCAGCGTGCCGACAAACGGGTCGGTCATGATCTTGAAGGCCAGCGCCGAGAACGGCGCGTCGTCGTCGCACGGCCGGCTGTCGGGCTCGTCGGAATCGACCTTCACGCCCTTGACCGCACCGATGTCCATCGGCGACGGCATGAAGTCCACGACGGCGTCCAGCATCGGCTGCACGCCCTTGTTCTTGAACGCGCTGCCCAGCAGGACGGGTACGAACTTCAGATCGATCGTGCCCTTGCGGATGCAGGCGCGCAGCGTATCGGGCGACGGCTCCTCGCCCTCCAGATAGGCCTCCATCGCGTCGTCGTCAGCCTCGACGGCGGTTTCGATCATCGCGGTGCGATATTCCTCGGCCTGATCCTTCAAATCGTCGGGAACCTCGCGATACTCGAACTCCGCACCCAGCGACTCGTCCTTCCAGACGATGGCCCGGTTCTCGACCAGGTCGACGACACCGACAAAGTCTGCCTCCGCACCGATCGGCAACTGAAGCACCAGCGGCACGGCACCCAGCCGATCCGTGATCATGTCGACGCAGCGGAAGAAGTCCGCGCCCGTACGGTCCATCTTGTTGACAAAGCACATGCGCGGCACGCGGTACTTGTCCGCCTGGCGCCAGACCGTTTCCGACTGCGGCTCAACGCCCGCCACCGAGTCGAACACCGCGACCGCGCCGTCAAGCACACGCAACGACCGCTCGACCTCGATGGTGAAGTCGACGTGGCCCGGGGTGTCGATGATGTTGATGCGGTAATCGCGCCAGAAGCACGTGGTCGCGGCCGACGTGATCGTGATGCCGCGTTCCTGCTCCTGCTCCATCCAGTCCATGGTGGCGGCGCCGTCATGCACCTCGCCGATCTTGTGCGACCGGCCGGTGTAGTACAGCACCCGCTCCGTGGTGGTGGTCTTGCCGGCATCGATGTGGGCCATGATGCCGATGTTGCGATACTTATCGATGGCGTGGGATCGGGCCATGCTCGTCTGCTTTCAAATGAGGCGGTGCGGAACGGCGCCTGTCTTTCAGCGCCGCCCGGTCTCTAAAGTTCCTTACCAGCGGTAATGCGAGAAGGCGCGGTTGGCCTCGGCCATCCGGTGGGTGTCCTCACGCTTCTTGACCGCAGCACCGCGCTGGTTGGAGGCATCCATGATCTCGCCGGACAGCCGGTCGACCATGGTACTTTCCGACCGGTTGCGCGCACTGGCGATCAGCCAGCGAATCGCCAGCGCCTGGGCCCGTTCGGGGCGCACCTCGACCGGCACCTGGTAGGTGGCGCCGCCGACACGGCGCGAGCGCACCTCGACCTGCGGCTTGACGTTGTTCAGCGCCTCGTGAAAGGCCTGCAACGGATCGGTCTTGGCCTTTTGCTGAACGCCGTCCAAGGCGCCATAGACAATGCCTTCGGCGACGGACTTCTTACCGTCTAGCATCAAATTGTTCATGAACTTCGACAGCGTGACATCGCCGAACTTGGGGTCCGGCAGGATCTCGCGTTTTTCCGCGCGGTGACGACGGGACATCAGGTCAATCTCCTATTTCGGGCGCTTCGCACCGTACTTCGAACGGCGCTGGCGGCGATCCCTGACGCCCTGGGTGTCGAGCGTGCCGCGAATGATGTGATAGCGAACGCCGGGCAGATCCTTCACGCGGCCGCCGCGGATCATGACCACGGAGTGTTCCTGAAGGTTGTGACCCTCACCCGGAATATAGCTGGTGACCTCAAACCCGTTGGTCAGGCGCACGCGGGCAACCTTACGCAGGGCCGAGTTCGGCTTCTTCGGTGTCGTCGTGTAAACGCGGGTGCACACGCCACGCTTCTGCGGGCAGGCCTCCAAGGCCGGCACCTTGTTGCGCGCAGCGTCCGGCTTACGCGGCTTACGGATCAATTGGTTGATCGTCGGCATTTCAGCCCTTCTTGTTCGTGCTCTTCAAAAGCAAGGTTGCAAAATGTGGGCCGGTCCATCCGACCCTCACCGGTCCGTCACTCGATGACGGCTTGGAAACAACGCAAAACCTCGACAGGGATCGGACCGTTTCGGACCGCCCTAACGAGGCATCTCGCCGACTGTTAGTCGGCCCTTCCAAACCTGTCGCCGAAAAACTAAAGAAGGGCGCGCGAACCGCCGCCCTTCCCTACCGGCACCTTATCTAAGGCGCGCGGAACATAAGAACGCGCCTGGGTTCTGTCAAGCCAGGCAGCAGTGAAATCAAGATTTTGTGCCCACACCACCGATCACCTAACCGCCGACGTATGGCCATAGCTAGTTCGCGTCGCTCTTGCAAACCAGTCATCATGATCGGGCGTGGCCAAATGTCAGTCTTCTGCAACTCGACGCTCTCGGATATCAAGGCGTTGGTCCTTCGATCTTCCAGACAAACGGCGGTGCAATGATTGAACTCGCCTTGGCATTCGTCGCGCTCGCCATCGCCGGGTTCGCCAAGGGCATCGTCGGTCTCGGTCTGCCGCCGATCGCCATGGGGCTTCTCGTCCTGGCGATGAGCCCGGTGGAGGCCGCGGCCACGATGGTGGTTCCCGCGCTGCTAACGAACCTGCTGCAAGCCTTCAAAGGCCCGCAGTTGAGCGCGTTGCTGAAGCGTCTTTGGCTGCCATTGCTCTTGTCTGCTGCCACGACGCTCGCATTCGCGGGGGCTCTAAGTGCACGGGCGGACATTGCGATCGCGATCCTGGGCGTCCTGCTCCTGGTGTACGGGGTCTACAGCCTGCGAACGCCGGCGATTGCCCTGTCGCACAGGGCGGAGCGCTGGCTGGGGCCGGTTTCGGGTGCAGCCACCGGCCTGGTTACGGCTTTCACCGGCGTTTCGTCGATGCCGTCGGTCCCGTTTCTTCAGTCCATCGGTCTTGGCCGAGATGCGTTCGTGCAAGCCATGGGGCTGTTCTTCCTGGTCTCGGCCGTGGCGTTGATCGCCGCCCTGGGCGTCTCCGGCAGCTTCGAGGGCATTGACCCGGCCAGCGTCGTCGTCGCCAGCCTCGCCGCGATCGGCGGCATGGCGGCAGGGTCGCGCTTGCGTCGAACCCTGGACGAAACGCTGTTCCGCAGGGTCTTTCTTTGGGGGCTGATTCTTCTTGGCCTCTATCTGACGGTGCGCTCGATCTGAACCCCGCCCCTCGACCGCGCGCAAAAGAAAGGCCCCGTTCCAGGTCGGGAACGGGGCCTTTCACGTCACGCGTAATTCGCCGGATTATGCCGCGTCGGGTTCGCCGGCTTCGGCTTCGGCCGCGATCTGGGCCTCCGCCTCTTCCGCCCGCTGCTGCATGATCGCCTGATTCTCCCGGTCGCGCTCCGCGGCCACCCGCTTGAGGCGGTTGACCACCGAGCCGGTGCCGGCGGGGATCAGCCGGCCGACAATGACATTCTCCTTCAGACCATCCAGCCGGTCGATCTTGCCGGAGACGGCGGCCTCTGTAAGGACGCGCGTGGTCTCCTGGAACGAGGCGGCGGAGATGAAGGACTTTGTCTGCAGGCTGGCCTTGGTGATGCCTTGCAGCACCGGCACGCCCTTGGCAGGGCGCATGCCCTCGCCTTCGACCTTGGCGTTTTCGGCCTCGTAATCCTCGCGGTCGACGATCTCGCCGATCAGGAACGTGGTCTCGCCCGGCTCTTGAATCTCGATCTTCTGCAGCATCTGGCGAACGATCACCTCGATGTGCTTGTCGTCGATCTTCACGCCCTGCAGGCGATAGACGTCCTGGATCTCGTTGACCAGATAGTCGGCCAGCGCCTCGACGCCCATGACGGCGAGGATGTCATGCGGCACGGGGTTGCCGTCCATCAGGAGATCGCCCTTCAGGACATAGTCACCCTCCTGAACGGAGATATGCTTGCCCTTCGGGATCAGATACTCCTTGTTGTCCTCGCCACTCTCCTCCGGCGGCACCACGACGATGCGGCGCTTGGTCTTGTAGTCGCGGCCGAACTCCACCCGTCCCTCGATCTCCGAGATGATGGCGTAGTCCTTCGGCTTGCGGGCCTCGAACAGTTCCGCCACACGCGGCAGACCGCCGGTGATGTCGCGGGTCTTGCTGCTCTCGCGCGGGATACGGGCCAGCACGTCGCCGGCCTGCACCGCCGCCCCATTTTCGACCGAGAGGATCGCGTCGACCGACATGAAGTAGCGTGCCTCCAGACCGTTGGGCAGCAGCACCACCTCGC
>JBCDFV010000105.1:0-4674 GCA_039177555.1 Pseudomonadota bacterium
AAGGTCGACAACACCCGCGTCGGTCAGATGACCAACTTCGACAAGCTGTCCCTGACGGTCGAGACCAACGGCGCCGTGACGCCGGACGACGCGGTGGCCCTGGCCGCACGGATTCTGCAGGACCAGTTGAAGCTGTTCGTCAACTTCGAGGAGCCGCAAGCCGATCGCCGCGAAGAGGGCGGCGAGGACATGCCGTTCAATCAGAACCTGCTGCGCAAGGTCGACGAGCTGGAGCTTTCGGTTCGCTCGGCCAACTGCCTGAAGAACGACAACATCGTCTATATCGGCGATCTGGTTCAGAAGACCGAGGCGGAGATGCTGCGCACGCCGAACTTCGGCCGCAAGTCGCTGAACGAGATCAAGGAGGTTCTGTCCCAGATGGGTCTGCATCTGGGCATGGAGATCCCGAACTGGCCGCCCGAAAACATCGAGGACATGGCCAAGAAGCTGGAAGAGCCGTACTAAGGCGGCTCGCCTTTACCCAAGGGCCGCGGTGGCCCGACCCCTCCGTACCGGACGATCGGGCGGGGGTGACGCTTATCGGCTTCGCGCGGCGAGGCCCCATGGAGAAGGAGGACGGTCATGCGCCATGGCCTGAGCGGACGTAAACTCAACCGGACCAGCACCCATCGCAAGGCGATGTTTGCCAACATGGCCGCCTCGCTGATCCGCCACGAACAGATCGTCACCACGCTGCCGAAAGCCAAGGAGCTGCGCGGCGTGGTCGATCGGCTGATCACCTTGTCGAAGAAGGGCGGCCTCGCTAACCGGCGGCTGGCCTATGCCCGCCTGCGCGACAAGGACATGGTGGCCAAGCTGTTCGACGCCCTGGCCGACCGCTATCAGGATCGTCCCGGCGGCTACACGCGTGTGCTGAAGGCGGGTTTCCGCTATGGCGACGCCGCGCCGATGGCCGTTATCGAGCTGGTCGACCGCGACGAATCGGCGAAGGGCGCGGAAGATCTCGCCCGCGTCGAGGCCGAGCGCGAGGACGACGACGAGGAGTAATCCGCGTCAGCTAGTCGATGGGGGCCGAAGCACTGCTTCGCCCCATCAGCGACGACAGGCTGTCGACCGTGCCCTGCGACGGTCGGTATTCCAGCCCGACAAACCCGCCATAGCCCTGCTGTACCAGCCAGTCGAGCCGGCCGCGCCAGTCCATGGTGCCGGTGCCAGGTTCCTGACGGCCGGGCGCGTCGGCCAGATGGACATGGCCGATCCGATCGATCCGGCCGGCGAGCACGTCTTGCGGCGTCTCGCCCATCACCGCTGAGTGGTAAAGGTCGTAGAGCAGGCGGATTTCCGGCCGCCCGACGGCGTCGATGATGTCCAGCGCCTCCGGCGTGAAGGGCAGGAAATAGCCGGGATGATCGACGCGGATGTTCAGCGGCTCCAACAGCAGCGTTACGCCGGTGCCGCTCAGGGTCTCGGCCGCCTTGGTCAGGCACGCGACAATGGCGGCGCGCTGTGTTTCGCGAGGTTCATGGGGGTGGAGAGGCCCTGCCTGGGCAATTAGGCTGGTGCTGCCCAGCCCTTGCGCAACGCTGAGAGAGTCTTCCAGTCCGGCCAGAAATGCGTCGTGCTGCGCCGGGTCCGTCAAGGGTGCCATCGGCTCGCTGACAAAGCCTGTCAGCGTCAGCCTGGTTTCTTCCAGCGCCGCCGCGATCGACGGAAGATCCTTGTCGCGCCAAGACCAGAACTCGACCGCGTGCAGGCCGGCCGCCGCCGCCAGCCGAATACGTTCCGCCGGATCGGAAGCCTCGGCGGCGAACAGCAGCTCAATGCAGGCGGAAAACCGTGTCGTCATATCGTCCCATCATATGTTAGCAGCACCTGCATGGCCTCGCCCCCCCGCCGGTCGACCAGATCGTAGGCTTGCGGCGCCTCGTCGAACGGGATGCGATGACTGATCAACGGTGTCAGATCCAGCGTGCCGAGATAGTCGCGCACCAGGGCGCTGCGCCGCTCGACGGTCCACAGTGGCCCCAGCTCCGGGTTTACGGTGGCGACCTGTGAGCAGGCGACCTTCACCCGGTTATGGTGAAACTCGCCGGCGAGGCTGAGGCTCTCGAACGAACCGCCATACCACGACATCGCGACCACGGTGCCGTTGTAGCCGACGGTACGGATGGCTTCGTTCAGTGCCGGGGCAGCCCCGGACACCTCGAACACCAGGTCCGCGCCCCGGCCGTTCGTCAGATCGCGGACGGCCTTGGCCACATCATCACCGATTGGGTCGAGCGCGTGTGTCGCACCGCCGCTGACCGCCAGATCGCGCCGACCGGTAATGCCGTCGATGGCAACGATGGTCCGCGCGCCCGCCAAGGCCAGCAGCCTGACCACCAGCTGGCCGATTACGCCCAGGCCCATGACGGCCACCTCGGCCCCGATCGGCGGCCGGCCGTCGAGAACGCCGTTCAGAGCCGTGCTCAAATTGGCGAAGAAAACACCAAGCTCGGGTTGCTTTAGTCCCGTGAGCGGAATGGCCTGGCCTTCACCGACCACGGCATGCCTGCCGTGTGGCGCATAGCAGAACACGAGATCGCCCTCGCGCAGTAGGGTGACGTCGGCCCCAAGCGCGCGGACGTACCCGACGCTGGCATAGCCATAGCGCGCCGGGTATTGCCAGTCCGGCTGATCGGTGTCGACGAACAGGCGGGTCGCCGGGTCCATGCGCTTGCGCCATTGCGGCGCCAGGCCGCGATAGACGTTCATTTCGGTGCCCGCGCTGATGCCGGAGACGATCGCCTCGACCAGCACCTGGCCCGGTCCCGGCGGGTCGATTGTGATCTCGCGCACTTCGGCCTTGCGGGGGGCGGTGAAATAGAGGGCTTCTGTCTTGATCATGATTGTCCCTTGTTCAGCCCTTGACGCCGCCGGCGACGAGGCCGCCGATCATGTAGCGGCGGACGATTTGAAACAGGATGATGGCGGGCAGGGCGATGACCACGCCGCCGGCCATGACCTCGCCCCAACTGAAGGAATAGGGGTCGAACAGGGCCTGCAGCGCCAGGGGCAGGGTCTTCACGTCTGTCGAGCTGATCAGGGCCAGCGCCAGCAGATACTCGCCCCAGGACAGCACGAAGGCGAAGGTCGCAACCGCGACGATGGCCGGCGCGACCAGGGGCAGCACGACCCGGACCATGGCGCCCAGCCGGCTGCAGCCATCGATCATCGCCGCCTCTTCCAGCTCGACCGGAACCTCGGCGATGTACCCACGCAGCATCCACACGGCGATGGGTAGGCCCAGCGTGAGATGGGTGATCGCGAGGCCCGTCAGGGTGTTGCTCAGCTCCAGGCTGCGCATCACGATAACGAGCGGCACAAGAATCGCCACGGACGGCAGCATCTGCGTGCTCAGGATCAACATCCCGAACCCCTCGCGCCCGCGATATTTGAAGCGCGCCAGGCTGTAGGCGGCGGGCAGCGCCACCAGGGTGGAGACGATGGCGCTGGCCAGACCGACGATCAGGCTGTTGCGTAGCGCGATCAGAAAGTCCGATCGGCCCAGAATCGCGCGATAATGCTCGAACGTCAGCTCTTCCGGCCAGAACCCGCCGGCCAGGATCTCGCTGTTCGGCTTGAACGAGGCGACGATCACCCAGATCACGGGGAACAGCAGCAGGATGACGGCGACCAACGTCACCGCGTCCAGGCCCGCATCCTTCAGTTTGCGCCGGCGGCTCATGCGGCGGTCTCCGCGCCGCGGGTGCGCAAGGTCAGCCACGAGGCGATCAGCAGGACCAGCAGCATGGCCGTGCTGATGGTTGCGGCGTAGGCGGGCCGAAGCTCTGTGAAGAAGACCTGGAAGATCATGATGCCGACGATCGTCGTGCTGTCGCCGGGCCCGCCGCGGGTCATGATCCAGGCGAGATCGAAGCTGTAGAAGGCGAGAATGCCCAGGACCAGGCCGATGGCGATGGCCGTGTTGCGGATCAGCGGCAGGGTGATGTAGCGCAGCCGCTGCCAAGCCCCAGCGCCGTCGATGCGTGCCGCCTCGTAAAGCTCGTCCGGGATGTTCTTCAGGGCCGCCAGCAGGGCGATCACCATGAACGGCGTGCCCTTCCAGCCGGAGATGAAGGTGACCATCGCCAGGTTCAGGCCCGGCTCGCTCAAGATCGAGCGATCGCCCACGATGCCGAGGAAGGCGAAGACCGCATGCAGGCTGCCGACCTCGCTGTCCAAGAGGAAGCGCCAGCCATAGGCGACGACGATGAACGGCGTCACCCACGGCGTCAGGATCAGCGCCGACAGGCTGCGGCAAATGGGCGTGTCGCGGTTCAACAGCAGGGCCAGCGGCAGGCCAAGCCCGAACTCCACCGCCACGGTGCCCAAGGTCCAGATCCAGGTGCGCACGAAGGCGTCCCAGAACGCGGTATCCCGGAACAGGTCGGCATAGTTGCCCAGGCCGGCCCATACAGGCGTCGGGCTGCGCAGCAGGTACCAGTCCTGAAACGACAGCCACAGGCCATAGATCAGCGGCAGCACCGCGACCGCCAGGGCCACGGCAACGGCCGGCGCCACCAGATAGTAAGGCAGGCGCCGCTGCCGTCGCCCCCCCGCCCCGCCCCAGGGCTGGGCGCGGGGCCGGCCCGCGGCGCCGGCGGCGCGTGTGGGCCAGGCCGGCAACCCCCGGGGGGGGGGGGGGCACGCCGCTCAACACCACCATGTTAT
>JBCDFV010000106.1:0-3779 GCA_039177555.1 Pseudomonadota bacterium
CAAAGAGGTTGGCAAGACTGCCGCCATCCGAGCGCTTCACACGGGCCTGGTCATTGACGTTCAGCCCGCCTTGGGTGTGAAAGAGCGCGCCCGTAACCTTGACCGCGGCGTAGGGCGGCTGGAGCGGAGGCCCTGCGAAGCGTCTGCCGAAGGCGTCCTGACGAGCAAGAGGAATTGTGGCCAGCGTCTCGGCCAGCTTGCCCGCAGGCAGTTCCGTCGCCGCCGCAAGCTCTGCAATCGTCTCGGCCATCTTCACCGCGCCTGCAGCCTCGGCGTCCTTGAAGTCCTGGAACTGGCGGGCGACGGCTGCGATCCTGGTATCGAAGATGGTCCAGGCAAAACCCTCCGGCTGGCTCAGCACGGCGCGCGCGGCTTCAGAGTAGCCCTGGCTCTCATCCCAGAACCGCTCGCCCTTGAGGTTCACCTGAATGCCGCCCTCGGTGATCACCGCCCATGTGATCAGTGTACCGTAGGGATGGGCGACATTCCCATGCCCCTGATAGGCCGAGAGATGCAAGCTTTCGGCACCCAGAGCATCGCCCCAGACGACGGCATCCCCGGTGTTTCCACTGTGACCGAACCAGAGCGCGCCTTGGATTTCGGGCATATGCCGCCCGACCATGGCGCGGTTCCCGCCAAAGCCGTTGCAGGCGAGGATCAACGCAAAGCAACCGACGTCTTCCGGCCCGTCAGGCCCACGGAGGGCGACGCCCGCAATGCGGTTTTCGCGCGTGTAGAGCGTCTCCGCGCGGCGGTTGCAGACGATGTCGATGCCTTCAGCTTCGCAGGTCGCGCGCAACCGGTCGACCAGTTCGCGCCCCGCCCTGGTGGGCAATCCGTGCATCCGCCGGACGCTATGGCCGGGATAGTCGAAATCCGTCACCAGCGAGAACGGAAGCCCGAAGCGTCCGGCCAGCCAGTCGATGGCCGGCGCCGCGCCATGGGCCAGGAGATCCACCAACGCTTGTGGGTTCTCACCCTTGGCCTTGGCCTGGATGTCGGCGGCGAAGCGCAGCGCGCTGTCCACGACCCCGGCCTCCGCCTGGAGCTTTGTGCCCGCCGCTGGGATCAGTCCCGCCGACAGGGCGGTCGAACCTGCGGGCACGGGGTCTGCTTCGATAACCAGCACCTCGGCGCCGTCGGCTTTGGCCGCCAGCGCCGCAACCATGCCGCATGCGCCGGCACCGATGATGAGGATTGGAACCTGTAAATCGAATGCGTTCGGCGCAGGCTGCACCGATGGCTCAACGCTCGCCACCATTTTCGTACCTTTTGCCGGCCGCCAGCATGGCGTCGGTGCCAATCCTGGCATTGAGCCCGTTGAAGTCGTGCATCCGGTCCGAAAACTGCAGGTTCGAGCCGTGCTCATGCAACGACTTGTAGTACTCCTCCGCCGTCTTCGCCAACGCTCGGACGATGCCGCCTGGGAAGATCACGATGGAGAAGCCAAGGGTCTCAAGATCGCTGGCGCTTTGCATCGGCGTATCGCCGCCCTCGACCATATTGGCCAGAAGGGGAATGCGTCCCTGGAAATGCGCGGTGACGGCGCGTAGCTCTTCCTGCGACTGAGGTGCCTCGACGAACAGCACATCAGCGCCGGCGGCGACGTAAGCCTCCGCGCGGTCGATTGCCGCATCGAAGCCTTCCACGGCGATCGCATCGGTGCGGGCGATGATAAGCGTTTCGTCCGAGGCCCGCGCATCGGCCATCGCGGCGATCTTGCCCGCCATCTCGCGCGTTCCGATCAGCGACTTGTCCCGCAAGTGCCCACACCGTTTGGGAAAGCTCTGATCTTCGACTTGTAGCGCACTGGCCCCGGCACGCTCGTAAAGCCGCATGGTCCGCTGCGCGTTCAGCGCGTTGCCAAAGCCCGTGTCGGCATCGA
The DNA here is from genome assembly GCA_039177555.1 of Pseudomonadota bacterium. GTDB lineage: Bacteria > Pseudomonadota > Alphaproteobacteria > DSM-16000 > Inquilinaceae > JANQGH01. The sequence continues at coordinate 1,886 of JBCDFV010000106.1, forward strand.
TGATCACCGCGAGATCGACCCGGTCGCGGATCAAGCCCATCGTATCGGCCATCTCGGATACCGAGGTCAGGCCGATATCGGGTCGACCAAGCCGCGTGTAGGCCACCGCAGCGCCGGAGAGGTAGAGCGCTTCGAACCCAGCCTCTGCTGCCAGTGCGGCGGTCAGCCCATCATAGACGCCGGGAGCGATCAGGATCTTGGGCTTGGTCAGGCGGTCTCTCAGGCTCATGACAGCACGCCCAGGGCTTCGGCGCAGGTCATCACCGGGGTGACCGATCCCAGTGAGACCAGCGTTGCCTCGTGCACGTCGGATCCAAAGGCGGCTGAGCCGTCGGAGAGGAGAACGGTGTGGATGTTCCTGAGATGCGCGTCCCTGATCGTGCTGGCAACACCGCCGTTGGTGACGATGCCGCCGACGACCAGCGTGTCGATGCCGAGCGCGCGCAGGATGTACTCCAGGCGCGTCTGGTAGAGCGCGGAATAGGCGATCTTCTCGACGGTGTAGTCGGCCGGGGCCAGGTCGTCGACCAAGCCATGACCCCACGCGCCGGGCGCAAAGTCGCCCTTGCCGAGGAACGGCCGCAGCGCCTTCAGATGCGGCGCGATCAACGGCTCGCCGCCCGGTCCGGGAACAAGCGTGAACTGTGCGCTGACGTAGGCACCGCCCTTTGACCGCAACGCGTCTGCAACCGGTTTGATCCGGGCGGGCAAGGCCGCGATCGCAGCCGCGCTTTGACCGGCGCGGCCATAGGCGCCTTCTGGATGCAGGAAGTCGTTCTGCAGGTCGATGGTCAGAAGCGCCGTGCGCGTCGGATCGAGAGCCTGCGCCATATCAGCCGTCCTTCCGGGCGATGATCGTGTTGCCGTAGGCGTCAATCCGGCCCGTCAGGTCTGGGTCGATCAGAACGGTCGTATCGGGTTGCACCAAGATCGCCGGGCCATCGATTTCAGCCCCGACCGGCAGCGCCAGCCGGTCAAAGATTGCGGTGTCGTGCCATCGATCGCCGAAGTGTACCGGACGCGTGCCGATCCCAGCCAAGGCCACATCGCCGCCGGCGGGCGCCAGGCTGGACAGATCGAACTTCGGGCGCTCGCCGATCACGGCCGTGCGCAGGTTCATCACCCGCCGCGTCCCTGCCGTCAGCAATCGCCCGTAGGTTGCCTGGTAGGCATCGTCAAAGGCGGCTTCTACCTCGGCCACCGTGACCTCGGCCACCGTGTGCTCAGCGACAGGCACGCTCAGCGGCACTGCGACCGTGTGGGTTTGCCCGACATAGGCCATGTCGAGCTCGAACCGTACGGTTCGGGCCTGAAATCGCGATTTGGCAGCGTCCAAGAGGCTCATGCCCTGATCGACGTGGTCCTGCATCGTCGCGCGCAGCGCTGACCTGTCCAAGGTGGCTGTCAGGGCATTGATGGTTTGCACGAAGTCCTGGCGCATGTCGGCGATGACGCAGCCCATCGCGCTGGTGACCCCGGGATAGCGGGGAACGATGGCCTGGCCGATACCGACATCTTTGAGCAAGGCACCGGCGTGCAGCGCGCCGCCACCGCCGAACGGCATGAATGCGAAGCGTTTGGGATCAAAGCCGCGCTCGATGCTGACCAAGCGCATCGCACCGGCCATTCGGCTGTTGGCGACGCGCAGGATCGCCTCAGCCGCCTGCAGACGGTCAAGTCCGAGGGGCTGGCCGACGCTTGCTTCGATGGCCTCGCCCGCAGCGTCGACGTCCAGCCGGTCAAGCTTTCCGCCGATCGGATTGTCCGGGTCGATCCGTCCAAGGACGACATTGGCGTCCGTCACCGTGGGGCGCATGTTACCCTGTCCGTAGGCCACAGGGCCCGGCATGGATCCGGCACTCTCCGGCCCGATGTTCAGCAATCCGCCCTTGTC
>JBCDFV010000107.1:0-3611 GCA_039177555.1 Pseudomonadota bacterium
GCACATTGGGGGCGTGGGGGCCCGGCGGGTGGGGCGCACTGGCGCGGCCCCTATTGCTGTGCCCGGCTCTTCGTGGTGGGGTGTCCACGCCGGGCCCGCGGGGGGGGCCGCGACCCTGCGGGCGGTGTCGCTCCGGCCCACGGCGTGCGTCAAACGCCTTGCCCGATGCCCCACATCGCACTGCGTCGTTTTCCTGCTCCGTGGGCCGGATCGACATCGCGCCGACATGGTCCTGGTGAGGAATAGGGGCTGGCCAAATCGGCTTGCGTTCCGGTCAGCGGTCCCATCTTATGGCCGCCAATGCAGCGATGGTTTCCTCTGGGAGGTTCGTGATCACCAAGCCGACAGGCGCGCGGGCGACAGCCGCAACGACCAACCGCCGTCGCGGTCGCAAGCCGGGCGATGGCAGTCAGGTATTGCCGCTCTACCACCGCATCTACATGCTGTTGGCCGAACAGTTGCGCGACGGCCGCTTTCCCATGGGCCAGGCCCTGCCCAGCGAACTGCAACTCGCCGACCGTTACGGCGTGTCGCGCGTCACGATCCGGCGCACCCTTGATCGGTTGGAGCGGGAAGGCCTGATCCGCCGCCGTCGCGGCAGCGGCACCTATCCCGTGGCCCCCAAACGGCCCGCCCCGTCCGAACGGGACGACATCGGCGGCATGTTGGCCAATTTGATCACCATGGAAAAGGCGACCAGCGCGATCACGCTGTGGTCGGGCGACACGCTGCAGCCGGAGTGGGTTCGCGCGACCGGCAAGGTGCCGGCGACGCAGCGCCTGTTCAAAATCGTCCGGCGTCGCGACAAGGAGGGCGCGCCGTTCAGCGTGTCGGTCCTCATGCTGCCCATGGCCCTGGCGGCGCTGGTCGATGTTGACGGTTTGGGCGACGAACCGGTGATGGTCGCGCTGGAACGTGCCGGCGTCATTCCCATGACGGCGGAGCAAGTGTTGACGGTTGCCCTGGCGGACAGCGACCTGGCCGCCGATATTGGTGTCGAGGTTGGTGCGCCCTTGATTTGCATGCGCCGCACCGTGCTCGATCCGAAAGGAGAGGCGATCCTGTTTCAGGAGAGTGTCTACCCGCCGGACCGGTATGAATACCGAATGACATTGTCGCGCATCACGGCCGGCGTCGCGCCGCGTTGGATGCCCGTGGCATGAAGCGGGTTGATCTGTATTAAAAAGCAGACAACTCTAGGCGGATGATATCGGAAACGACATTCGATCGTTTGGCACCCGCCGAGAAGTCGCGCATTGCCGTGCTCGGCGGCCGTGGCGGCATCGGAAGAGTCCTGGTCGATGTGCTGAGCGGCGCCGGTTGCCAGATTGCCGTGCTCGACCTTCCAGCGTCGCTTGAGCGCCACCCAGTCCCGTTGGGTGTGCTCGCCGTGCCCTGCGATGCCCTGGACGATGGCAGCCTGGCCGGGGCGATCGATCGCCTCGATAAAGCCTGGGGCGGCCTGGACGGCTTGGTCAATCTGTGTGGCTTTGCCGCCGCGAAGCTTCCGGTCGACCAGACCGATCACGCTGACTGGGACGAGGTCGTTTCCGGCAACCTCCGTGCCGCGTTCACCTCTTCGCGCGCTGCGAGGCCGTTGCTCGACAAGGGGCGCGCGGCATCGGTTGTCCACATCTCGTCCGGCATCGCGACGCTGGGCACACCGGGCTACGGGCCCTATGCCGCGTCAAAGGCCGGCGTGATTGCACTGACCAAGACGTTGGCCCAGGAATGGGCGCCCTCGATCCGCGTCAACGCCGTGGCGCCATCCGCCGTCGATACCGCGTTTCTGCGTGGCGGCACCGGGCGCGGCCGCGAGGACGGGCCGCCGGAACGGCTGGACCTGGACGCCTACGAACAGCGCGTCCCCCTTGGCCGGATCGCAACGCCGGCCGATATCGTCGGCCCGATCCTGTTTCTGCTCGGCCCGGCCTCCGCCTACCTGACCGGCCAGACCTTGCACGTCAATGGCGGGCTTTTGATGCCCTAGGGACCATCCATGTCGTACACCGCACCCACGACCGTCACCAGCTTCATCGACGGCGCCTCCGTCGCGCCGGCGGGCGAACCCCTGCCGGTCCTTTACCCGGCGTCGGGCGAGAAGATCAGCGAACTGCGCGAGGCCGACGCCGCCGAGGTCGACCGGGCGGTCGCCGCCGCGCGCAAGGCGTTCGATCACGGCCCCTGGCCGGGCCTGGGCACCGACAAGCGCCAGGACGTCCTGCTGAAGATCCGCCAGGTCGTGCTCGACCATGTCGACGAGTTGGCCCTGTTGGAATGCCTCAACACCGGCCTGGTCTTGCGCGAATTGAAGGACCGCCACGTCGCCCGCGCGGCCTACAATTTCCGTTTCTTCGCCGAGTTCATCGGCCAGATGGTGGGCCAGGTCTATGGCCAGAACCCTGCCTACCAGACGGTTGTCACACGCGAGCCGGTCGGTGTCGCCGGCCTGATCGCGCCCTGGAATGCGCCCCTGGCACTGGCCAGCATGAAGGTCGCGGCGGCGATCGCGTTCGGCAACACCTGCGTCCTGAAACCGTCCGAACAGACACCGCTGGCGCTGGCCCGCTTCGTCGAACTGCTGCACGAGGCCGGCCTGCCCGACGGTGTCGTCAACCTCGTCAACGGCAGGGGCGCAGTCACCGGCCAGGCGCTGGTCGACCATCAAGGCGTCGATCTCGTCTCCTTCACCGGCGGCACCGAGACCGGTCGCCAGATCATGGCCTCGGCCGGCAGACGCCTGGTGCCGACCACCATGGAGTTGGGCGGCAAGTCGGCCAACATCATCTTCGACAGCGCGGATATCGAGCAGGCGTTGAACGGCGCCCTGCTCGGCATCTTTTCCAACAATGGCCAGCAATGCCTGGCCGGCAGCCGTATTCTCGTTCAGCGCGGCATTGCCGAGGATTTCATCGAGCGTTTTGTCGCCCGCGCCGCACGCATCCGCGTCGGCGACCCGATGGCCGACGATACCGAACTTGGGCCCCTGGCCTCCGAACCGCATATGCAGCGCGTCCTCGGCTACGCCGACATCGCCACATCCGAAGGTGGCCGCCTGCTTATGGGCGGCCAGCGCCGCGACGATCTCGGCGAAGGCTATTACGTCACCCCGACCGCGGTCATGGCGCCGAGCAACGACGCCCGTGTCTGCCAGGAGGAGATCTTCGGACCCTTCGCCAGCTTCCTCACCTTCGACACGGTCGACGAAGCCATCACGCTGGCCAACGCGTCCACGTTCGGCCTCGTCTCCTACGTCTGGTCGAACGACCTGCCGACGGTGATGCGCGCGACCGGCGAAATCCGCGCCGGCGTCGTCTGGGTCAACACCCCCATGATGCGCGAACTCCGCGCGCCCTTCGGCGGCTACAAGGACTCCGGCGTCGGCCGCGAGGGCGGGGAGGCGTGCCGGGATTTCTACACCGAGCCGAAGACGGTCTCGATCCCGACGGTTCCGCTGGCGTTGCGGCGAATGGGTGATGACGGTTCGTAGAACCTAGAGCGTTTCCGTCCTGATTAGAATCGAAAGGGGATTCACAGGTCGTTGGATTTGTGATTCATGGTGTCTGCTGGAGAAGGAGGCCAGCAGAGATGCCTCGAGCGTATTCCCTTGA
>JBCDFV010000108.1:0-3530 GCA_039177555.1 Pseudomonadota bacterium
CTGACCAGCCGCTTTCAACTCGACACGCTGGGCACAAGCATGGCCATGCTGATCCTGGGGGCCACCGTGGCCTTGGCGAGCGCGTTCCTGGTCACCGCCGCCAACGCAGTGTTTTCCCGGCAGGCCATTGTCACGGGGGCGTCGGTCGTGATGGTGGTGGCCGCCGCCCTGTTCGTCGCCGACACACCGCAGATCGCCATTTTCATCGCGCTGGTACCCTTGGCGGCCGCCTTTGCCATCGGCTTTGCGACCCAGCTGAGCCTGTTTTCCGACAGTGTCGACAGCGGCAAACAGGGCTGGGTGATGGGCGTGGCGACGGCCTTGTGGACGCTCGGCGCCGGCCTGACCTCACTGATCGTCGGCGACCTGATGGGCCAGAACGTCGCCGTGCCGTTTTATGTCGCCGGCGCCGCGGCCGTTCTGGCGCTGATCCTGATGGCGCTGCTCTGGCGGTATCCCGACCTTCGCCGCATCGCGCGCGTCGTGTCCGGCCGAACCAAGTGAGGGCGATAGCCGTCAGCCCTTGAACGTGTTGTCCAACTGTTGCGACGCGTCCGGCAGGGCCGAGCCGCCGCGCGAGCCGATCGACGCGGCCTCGTTTTGCAGCCAACCCACCAGCGCCTGCATCAACGTCGATTGGATCGCCGCATACGCGGGATCGCCGAAGCGGTCGGTCTGCTCGTTGGGATCGTTGCGAAGATCAAACAGCTCGAATTCGTCTTCGCCGCCGGACGCATAGGCGATCAGCTTGTGGTCGGCCGACCGCACCATAGTCGACTGCATGGGCGGGTCCCAATAGGCACCAGTGTTGCTGATGCCGGAATTGCGATAGGCGCACACGGCAAAGGCGCGGCCATCGGCATCGCCCTTTGCCACCCGTGTCAGGTCGAGGCTCTCGGCAGGCGCGTTCGCCAGCCCGGCCGCTGACAGACAGGTGCCGGCGATGTCGTGGCCCTGAACCAGCGCCCGGCTACGTTTGCCGGCGGGCACCTGGCCCGGCCAGCGCAGGATCAGCGGCACGCCCACCACCGGCTCGTACAAGGCGACGCTTTTCACCAGCATGCCGTGATCGCCCAGCGCATCGCCGTGATCGGACAGGAAGATCACCAGCGTGTCGTCGGCGAGGCTGACCTCGTCCAAGGTCGCCAGCACCTCGCCGATCTTCAGGTCCGCGAAGGCCAGCGAGGCGGCATAGCCGAAGCGCATCGTCATGATGGCCTCGCGCGACAGGTCGCGGGCGTCGCCGAGATACGAGCCCTCCTGTTCGCGCCGGACCGTCCCGGGCAGGGTGTCGCGCGCGATCGGTTCGGGGATGCGGCCGGCGTCGATCCGCGCGGCCATAGCATCCGGAAAGTCCTGATAGGGGTTGTGCGGGTCGAAGAGGCTCATCAGGCAAAAGAACGGTTCGCCGGCCTTGGCCTGCTGGCGGATGAAATCCGAGGTGCGCTCGGCCGCCCAGCTTGTGAAATGGACGCGCTCGGGATGGTGCAGGACGTCGCGCCCGTCCCGGCGCAAGGCGTCCAGGAACGCCGGATCGACCCGGCGCAGCCAATCGACATAGCCGTTGAACCGCGACTCCATGCCGACCGACGCCTCAAGGCACCATTCATAGATCTCGTAGCCGTCATTGGGGTGGCGCACCCGTTCCTCGGTCACCCGGCCGCTGACATGCTGCTTGCCGAACAGGGCCGTGCGATAGCCGGCCTTGGACCGCAGCAGTTCCGGAAACAGCATCTGGTCGGCCGGCAGATTGTCGTGCAAGCGATAGACGCCGTGGCCCGGCAACTCGCGGCCGGTGAAGATGCTGGCGCGCGATGGGGTGCAAATCGGGTTATTGACCGTACAGGCCTCAAACAGCGTGCCCTGGCTGGCCAGCCGGTCGAGATTCGGCGTCGGCACCCAGTCGGCGCCGTAGCAGCCGAGCGAGTCCCGCCGCTGCTGGTCGGTCATGATGACGAGGATGTTGGGCTTGGACATCGGGTGCCTCGCGTGATCGCAGGCGTAACGATGCTACGGCACGGGACGGATGACAAAGGGAATAGCGGCGGGAATAGCGGCGCACCGGTCGGCCGCAACCGCATGGCACCCTTGCCATGCCCGGTCTGGCGCGGGGATGCAACGCCCGGTAGTCTGGCCATGTTCGGTCCGTCCCATAGCCTCGTCCGGGCCGTTCAAGCGATTTGACGGAGCTTCGATTGGGCTATCTGCGATTCATCGCGGACCATTGGCGGCTGCTTGCCTTCGGCATGTTGATGACCGGCTTTTCCAGCTTCGGTCAGACCTATTTCGTCGCCCTGTTCGGCGCGGAAATCCGGGCGACCTTCGCGTTGACCCATGGCGGCTTCGGTACGCTCTATGCCGGCGCCACCCTGGCCTCGGCGGCGACGATCATCTGGCTGGGTGCGCGCATCGACCGGACCGATCTGCGGCTGTTCGCCGGCTGCGTGGCGGCCGGCCTTGGCGCGGCCTGCCTGATCATGGCCGCCGCGCCGTCGATCATCGTGCTGACCTTCGCGCTGTTCGCCCTGCGCCTGACCGGCCAGGGCCTGTCGTTCCACACCGCGATGACCGCCATGGCGCGCAACTTTCAGGCCGATCGCGGCAAAGCCATCGGCATCGCGGCGTTGGGCTTTCCGATCGCCGAGGCCGTGCTGCCGCTGGCCGCCGTGTTGGGCATCGCCTGGCTGGGTTGGCGCACCACCTGGCTGGCCTCCGGCCTCATGGTCCTGCTGCTCCTGGTGCCGGCCATTCTGATGCTGCTGACGTCGCACAACCGGCGGCAGGGTCCACGCCCCAGCCCAGAGGACGATCGGCCTGCCACGCCGGCGACGGCCCGGTCCTGGTCGCGCCGCGAAGTGATCGGCGATTACCGCTTTTACATCGTGCTGTCCCTGGCCCTGGCGCCGCCCTTCATCGTGACCGGCCTGTTCTTCCACCTGACCCATCTGGCCAGCGAAAAGGGCTGGAGCCTGTCGCTGGCCGCCGCCGGCTTTACCGCCTTTGCGATCAGCAGCATGCTGGCGCTCCTGGTGATGGGCCGCCTGGTCGACAGGATCGGCGCGCGGCGCTTGCTGGTGACCTATCTGGTGCCGATCTCCTTGGCGCTGCTGTTGCTGGCGCTGTCCGACCACCCGGCCATCGCATTTGGCTTCATGATCTGCCTGGGGCTGGGCGTCGGCGTCACCAACATCGTCCAGACGGCGTTGTGGGCGGAGCTTTACGGCATCGGCCATATCGGCGCTATCCGGGCCCTGGTGTTCAGCCTGATCGTGGTGGCCAGCGCCCTGTCGCCGCCAGTGATGGGCTGGCTGATCGATTTGGGCGTCGGTATGGAGGCGATCGCACTGGGCTGCCTGGCCTATTGCATCGGCGTCACGCTTCTGGCCGCCACGGCCGGCCGACGCATCGCGATCCCCGACCCGGCCTGATCACGGTTCGTGCCACGCCCTGCCCTCTCTGCCCTCTGCCCTCTGCCCTCTGCCCTCTGCCCTCTGCCCTCTGCCCTCTGCCCTCTGCCCTCTGCCCTCTGC
>JBCDFV010000109.1:0-3421 GCA_039177555.1 Pseudomonadota bacterium
ATTTACCCCGCCACGGGCCCCCGGATGTCTGGTCATTGACCACCCGGTCCGGTATGGGCGGGCCCCGGAATTCAAACCGCCTCAGCTCGGGGGCGGGGCCGGCGCCCTGGGCGCCCACGTCCAGCTTCACCCCGACCCCCATGGTCGAGCTGAGCGTCGCTCGTTTCATGTACTGGCCCTTCGCGCCGCTCGGCTTGGCCCGCAGAATGGCGCCGACGAAGGCGCGGACATTCTGTTCCAGCTGTTCCTCGCTGAAGCTGGCCTTGCCGATGCCGGCATGCACGATGCCCGCCTTTTCGACCCGGAACTCAACCGAGCCGGCCTTGGCCGCCTCGACCGCCGCCTTCACATCCGGCGTGACGGTGCCCAGCTTCGGGTTCGGCATCAGGCCGCGTGGGCCCAGGATGCGGCCGAGCTTGCCGACGACGGCCATCATGTCCGGCGAGGCGATGCAACGGTCGAAATCCGTGCGGCCGTTCTGGATTTCCTCGGCCAGATCCTCCGCGCCCACCAAATCGGCACCGGCTTCCTTCGCCTGGTCCGCCTTGTCGCCGCGCGCGAAGACCGCGACGCGCACCGACTTGCCGGTACCATTGGGCAGGTTCACCACGCCGCGGACCATTTGGTCGGCATGGCGCGGATCGACGCCCAGGTTCATCGCGATCTCGATGGTTTCGTCGAACTTGGCGGTCGCCCGTTCCTTGACCTGCTTGACCGCGTCGGTCACGTCCAGGACGGCGTCTCGATCGAGGCCGTCGTGGTTCTTCTTCACCCGTTTCGTCAGTCGTGCCATCGGATTACCCCACCACCTCAAGACCCATCGAACGGGCCGAGCCACGGATCATTTCCACTGCCGCGTCGACATCGTTCGCGTTCAGATCGACCATCTTCGCCTCGGCGATCTCGCGCAGTTGGGCCTCGGTGACCTTGCCGATATAGGTGCCCTTGCCGACGGTCGAATGGCCCTTCTGAATCTTGGCCGCCTTTTTCAAGAAGAAGCTCGCCGGCGGCGTCTTGGTCGTGAAAGTAAAGGTCCGATCTGCATAGGCGGTGATCACCACCGGGATCGGCATGCCCTTTTCCAAATTCTGCGTCTCGGCGTTGAACGCCTTGCAGAATTCCATGATGTTCAGTCCGCGCTGACCCAGCGCCGGACCGATCGGCGGCGACGGATTGGCCGCGCCTGCCGGGACCTGAAGCTTGATCAGGCCGACAACCTTCTTTGCCATTTCACTTCCCTCTCAACCGCGGCCACTAAGCAGCGGTGTCTTCAAAAGCCGCACTTCGGCGGCAGGGTGTCGCGGTCACGGCCGCCCCTGGTCTTCGGGGCAGAGCCTCCCGCGTCGCTTTGCGGCCCGCGTCTTAGAGCGCGGGCTTTGCCTCGTCAAACTTTTTCGACCTGGCTGTACTCCAACTCGACCGGGGTGGCGCGTCCGAAGATCGACACGGCGACCTTCAGGCGGGCCCGTTCCTCGTCGACCTCCTCAACATAGCCGTTGAACGAGGTGAACGGGCCGTCGCTGACGCGAACTTGTTCGCCAACCTCGTAGGTGACGGACGGTTTCGGCCGTTCGATGCCTTCCTGCACTTGCTGCAGGATGCGGCTGGCCTCGGCATCGGTGATCGGCTGTGGCCGGCCGCGCGAGCCCAGAAAGCCGGTGACCTTGGCGGTGTTTTGCACCATGTGCCAGCTTTCGTCGGTCAGATCCATCTTGACCAGGACATAGCCGGGAAAGAACTTGCGTTCCGCGTTCACCTTCTGGCCACGGCGCATCTCCACGACCTCTTCGGTCGGCACCGAGACCTCTTCAAAGAGCTCTGTCAGACCCTTTTGGTCCGCCTGCTCGCGGATGGACTGGGCGACCTTGTTCTCAAAGCCCGAATAGACGTGGACCACGTACCAACGCATTGCCATCGGTCAGCCACCTAGACCTAAGATGAAGCCGACCCCGAAATTGGCGATCTGATCGACGATCAGGAAGAAGAAGGCCATGATCGCCACGAAGATGAAGACCATGATCGTGCTGATCACGGTTTCCTTGCGGGTCGGCCAGGTGACCTTGGAGGCCTCCTGCCTGACCTGTCGAAGGAATTGCATCGGGTTGGGTCTGGCCATCGTCGTCTTTACTTTCAAAACCTTTGGCGGGTCGGCCTTTGTGGCAGTCGGCTCCGCCTCGCCCCTTACCTAGTTAGCCGAACGGGCCGCACAAGGGCGGCCCACCTTTTCCACGCGCGCCATCAACCAGCCCTCATGGTCGCCAGATGGGCTGGCAGGAGTGGAGGGGATCGAACCCCCAACCCCCGGTTTTGGAGACCGGTGCTCTACCAATTGAGCTACACTCCTAAACGCCGAACGGCGGCTTGGCTTTGCCCCCTGGCTTTGCCCATGCCCCCCGCGCGTGAGGCAGCGGGTTTTAGACCAAGCCCGTTGCCAATGCAACAAAGCCGCCGCGCTTTACGACACTTGCAGTTCGAAGCGTCAGGCGGCCGGCCCCCGCACGGGCTCCGGCCGCCGAAACGAAGGCTTCTGCCGCTATCTTACTCGACGATGGAGGCGACGACGCCGGCGCCGACGGTGCGGCCGCCCTCGCGGATGGCGAAGCGCAGACCCTCGTCCATCGCGATCGGCGCGATCAGTTCCACATCCATCGCGATGTTGTCGCCCGGCATCACCATCTCCGTGCCCTCGGGCAGGCTGACAACACCGGTCACGTCCGTCGTCCGGAAGTAGAACTGCGGACGATAGTTGGTGAAGAACGGCGTGTGACGACCGCCCTCCTCCTTCGTCAGGATGTAGGCCTCGGCCTTGAACTTCGTGTGCGGCGTGATCGAGCCGGGCTTGGCCAAAACCTGGCCGCGCTCCACCTCGTCACGCTTGGTGCCGCGCAGCAGCACGCCCACATTGTCGCCCGCCTCGCCCTGGTCCAGCAGCTTGCGGAACATCTCAACGCCCGTGCAGGTCGTCTTCGTCGTCTCCTTGATGCCGACGATCTCGATCTCCTCGCCGACCGTGACAACGCCCCGCTCGATGCGGCCCGTCACCACCGTGCCGCGACCCGAGATCGAGAACACGTCCTCGATCGGCATCAGGAACGCCTGGTCCTTCGGACGCTCCGGCGTCGGGATATAGTCATCCACCGCCGCCATCAGCTCCAGGATCGACTCCTTGCCGATCTTGTCGTCCTTGTCTTCCAAGGCCGCCAGGGCCGAGCCCTTGATCACTGGAATGTCGTCGCCCGGGAACTCGTAGCTGGACAACAGCTCGCGCACCTCAAGCTCGACCAGCTCCAACAACTCCTCGTCGTCCACCTGGTCGACCTTGTTCAGATAGACCACCAAGGCGGGCACGCCGACCTGACGGGCCAGCAGGATGTGCTCGCGCGTCTGCGGCATCGGGCCGTCGGCGGCGTTCACCACCAGG
>JBCDFV010000110.1:0-3350 GCA_039177555.1 Pseudomonadota bacterium
GGACTTGCGGCTGATCTTGTCGACCTCGTCGATATAGACGATGCCGCGCTGGGCGCGCTCGACATTGTAGTCCGCCGACTGCAGCAGCTTCAGAATGATGTTCTCGACGTCCTCGCCGACATAGCCCGCTTCGGTCAGGGTCGTGGCATCGGCCATGGTGAACGGCACGTCGATGATCCGCGCCAGCGTCTGGGCCAGCAGGGTCTTGCCGCAGCCGGTCGGCCCGATCAGCAGGATGTTGGATTTGGCCAGTTCGACGTCGCCGGACTTCTGGCCGTTGGCCAGGCGCTTGTAGTGATTGTGCACGGCAACCGACAGCACCCGCTTGGCGTGGGGCTGGCCGATCACGTAGTCGTCCAGGACCGTATGGATGTCGCGTGGGGTGGGAACGCCGTCGCGGTTCTTGACCAGCGAGGTCTTGTTCTCCTCCCGAATGATATCCATGCACAGCTCGACGCATTCATCGCAGATGAATACGGTCGGCCCCGCGATCAGCTTGCGCACCTCGTGCTGGCTCTTTCCGCAGAAAGAGCAGTACAGCGTGTTCTTGCCTTCACCGCCTGAGGATTTGCTCATTAGGCGCCCCAAATTCGCAGCGTGCGACGGCCCTGCCCTTTTGCGCGGGCTCCACGAACCGCCGTGACAGCCGGCATCACGCGATACCGACTCCCTAAATGTTTGGTGACCCAAGCCGGGAAACAATCCCGACTCACCAACCGGTGATGGACCACCGCCTGATTATTCAACATGTTTGGTGGCCGGCGATCAACACCGCCGTGCGATATCTGATATTGGACCTATTAGGCCGCCACTTGGCTTGGCCCGGTAGTCGGCCGGTTTTCGACGACGATGTCGACGATCCCGAAGCTCTTGGCCTCCTCCGCCGTCATGAACCGGTCGCGCTCGATCACTTCTTCCATCGAGTCGAGAGACTGACCGGTATGCTTGACATAAATCTCGTTCATGCGCTGGCGAATGCGCATGATTTCGCGGGCGTGGATCTCGATATCGGCCGCCTGCCCGCGCGCGCCGCCGGACGGCTGATGCAGCATGATGCGGCTGTTCGGCAGGGCGCTGCGCTTGCCGGGCGCGCCGGCGGCCAACAGGAGCGACGCCATGGACGCGGCCTGGCCAATGCAGACGGTGGAGATCTCTGGCCGGATGTACTGCATGGTGTCGTAGATCGCCATGCCTGCCGTGATCAGGCCCCCCGGCGAGTTGATGTAGAACGAGATCTCCTTGGTCGGGTTTTCCGACTCAAGATACAGAAGCTGGGCCGAAATCAGGCTGCCGACCTCGTCATAGACCGGCCCGGTCAGAAAGATGATGCGGTCCTTGAGCAGGCGCGAATAGATGTCATAGGCGCGTTCGCCTCGGTTGGTCTGTTCGACCACCATCGGCACCAAGGCGTTCATGCGCGGATCGCCGAAATCCATAACCAATCCTCAACTATCGTGGCCGGCGGTCCGCCGGCTGCTGGGAACGATCCGGTCATCTTAGCACGTGACGCGCGGATCGCTCCTTAGCAGCTAGGTCCCCTCGGGCGTTTCGCCAAGGGCAAAAATCGTTCACGCCCCGCCGTCGACCGATTCGTCCCCGGATTTGGCTGCCGGAGACTTAGCGGCGGCGGCCTTGGTCGTCGGTTTCTTCGCCGGTGCTTTCTTCGCGGCAGGCTTCTTAGCGGCGGCTTTGCCTGCCTTGGCCGCTGCCGGCTTTTCATCGCCATCCACGGCCTCGGCCGTTTTGGCGGCAGCCTTGGCCGTTGTCGCCTTTTTCGCGGCGGGCTTCTTGGCGGCCGTCTTGCTCGCGGCGGCTGTCTTTGCGGATGTCTTTGCGGCAGTCTTCTTGGCGGCCGGCTTCTTGGCCGGCGCCTTCTTGGGCTTCTCTTCCTTCGCCGGCTCCTCGTCCGGGTCCGCCAGCAGCTCTTCCGGCGTCACCGGTTCGTCGGTGACCTTGGCCAGGTCGACGATGTAGTCGACCACCTTGTCCTCGAACAAGGGCGCCCGAACGCTGTCGATCGCTTGCGGGTTCTTCTGGAAGAAGTCGATGACCTGCTGTTCCTGGCCGGGATAGCGCCGCGCCTCGGCGATCAGGCCCCGGTTCAGCTCCTCCTGCGTCACCTGGATGTTGTTGCGCTGGCCGATCTCGGACAGCAGCAGACCCAGGCGTACGCGCCGTTCTGCGATCTGGCGATACTCGGCCTTCAACTCGTCTTCCGGCCGGTCCAGGTCGGGATCGTGCTCGTGATCCGGGTCGTCGGCGTGCTCGCGCGCATGCTTCAAGGCCTCTTCGACCTGCGGCCAAATGGTGTCGAACTCGGCATCGACCATGCCGGAGGGCACGTCGAAGCTGAAGCGGTCGGCAAGCTTGTCGAGCAGTTCGCGCTTCACCTTCATGCGGGATGCCTGGCCATACTCGGCCTCGGTCCGCTCGCGAATGGCGTTGCGCAGGACGTCGAGATCATCGAGGCCCATATCCTTGGCCATCTGGTCGTCGACCTTGGTCTCGACCGGCCCCTCGATGTCCAGCACCTCGACATCGAAGGCGGCTTCCTTGCCACGATGCTCCTCGCTCGGATAGTCATCCGGGAAGGTCACGGTGACGGCGCGCTTTTCACCCTTTTTGGCACCGACGATCTGATCCTCGAAGCCGGGGATGAACTGTTTGGAGCCGAGAACGAGCTGCTGGTTCTCGCTGCTCATCTCCGCGCGTTCCTCGCCGTCCAGCTTGCCGGTGAAGGCAAGCGTCACCCGGTCTTCCGCCTTGGCCGCACGGGCACGGGACGGCGCCTTGTAGCTCTTGCGCTGGGCCGCCAGACGTTCCAGCCCCTGCTGGACGACCTCGTCGGTGACCTCGGACGTGGGCCGGGTCAACTCCAGATCGTCGATATCGATGGCGCCGATCTCGGGCAGAACCTCCAGGTCGAAGGTGTATTCGAGATCCTTGCCGTCCTCATAGGACGTGATCTCGGGCTTCGGCTGGATGGCCGGGCGCAGACCGCGATCGGTCAAAGTCTGCTGCACCGTCTCCTGAACGGCCTCTTCCAGCACCTTGCCGGTGATCTGGGGGCCATAGCGCCGCTTCAGGATCGAAACCGGCACCTTGCCGGGGCGGAACCCGGGAAGCCGTACCTTCTTGCCGGCATCCTTCAGCTCGGCCGAAATGCGGGCCTCCATGTCGGTCGCGGGCACCACGATCTTGAACGAGCGCCGCAATCCGTCGGCGTTGGTTTCGGTAACCTGCGTCATACGTCCAACCTGTCTTCCTCAACTTCCATCGACGCTCTCGGGGCGTCGGCGTTTCTGGGCCATGGCCAACGTCGGCGACTGGTGCGGGCGAAGGGACTCGAA
>JBCDFV010000111.1:0-3301 GCA_039177555.1 Pseudomonadota bacterium
CCTAATACCTGTGCGATACCTTTAGTTAAAGTTGTTTTACCCGCAGCACTGTCACCTACAATACCCAAACCGTGTCGTAGTTCCAGTTGATCGACTTCCAGAAATAGACCAGGCCGGCAGCCAGGGGGATGCCGATCAGCGGGTTGCGGTCCTTGCCGCCCGCCTCGATCAACAGGACGGTGTGGCGCCCATCCTCCGACAGCCGGTTGGCCAGCACGCAGCCGGCCGTGCCGGCGCCGACGATGACATAATCGAATGCGGCCATCGGGGTCCCCCCAGATCGTCAGTACGGAAATTCCGCGCCGTTCATGGCGATCGCCTGGGCGCTGACGAACTCCGCCTCGTCACAGGCCAGCCACGACACGGCGGCGGCCACATCGTCGGGCGTGCCGAACCGGCCCCACGGGATGGAGGACGCGAACATCTCGATCACCTGATCGGGCGTCTTGTCCAGGACACCGGCGAACCCCTCCGCGATGTCCTTCCAAAACGGCGTTTCGATATGGCCGGGCGCGTAGCTGTTCACCCGGATCTTGTGCGGCGCCAGTTCCAGCGCAAGCGATTGGGTGAACATGATGATCGCCGCCTTTGACGCACAATAGTGCGACAGGTTGGCGACCCCGCGCCGTCCGGCGCCGGACGAGGCGTTGATGATCGACCCGCCGGTGCCTTGCGCGATCATGTGTTTCGCCGCCGCCCTGGCACCCAGGAAAACGCCGTGGATGTTGGTATCGACGACCCGGCGCCATTCGTCATACGCCATGCCGGCGACGGGGCCGATGCCGATGACGCCGGCATTGTTGATCATCACGTCCAGCCGGCCGAACCGGCTGACCGTCTCCGCGACCGCGCTGTCGACCGCCGCCTCGTCGGTGACGTCGCCTTGCACCACCAGGACACGTTGGTCGGCGACAAAGGCGTCATCGTCGGGCCGGTTGCGGTCGTAGATCGCGATCGCCGCACCCTCGGCCAGGAACCGTTGGGCGATGCCCAGCCCGATGCCGCTGGCCCCGCCGGTGATCATCACCGTCTTGCCGGCGTGCCGCGTCTCGTCAAACCGCATGTTGAAGTCCTTCCTGATCGGCCAAGTCGCCCGTCGCAACACGCCAGCAGCGGATGCTTCGTCCGTCCGGCAGGATGGTCAGCTCCTGCGGCTGGGCCTGGCATTCCGGCTTGGCCGAGGGGCAGCGGCTGGCGAGATAGCAGCCCTTCGGCAGGTCGATCGGGCTGGGGATCTCACCCTGCAGTTCCCGCCGGTCCGGCCGGTCGACCCGGCGCTGGCCGGGGTCCGGGAACAGGTGCGCGGCCAGCAGGGCCTTCGAATAGGGGTGCTTGGGATCGTTGAAGACCTGATCGACGCTGCCCTTTTCGACGATCTGGCCCAGATACATCACCGCCACCCGGTGGCAGAGATAGCGCACGGTGGTCAGATCGTGGCTGATGAACAGATAGGAGAGGCCGAGATCGCGTTGCAGCCGGCGCAGTAGGTCGACCAGGCCGACCACCGCACGCGGCGACAGCACCGACGTCGGCTCGTCCAGCACGATGAAGGACGGGTTGGTGGCGATGGCCCGCGCGATGTTCAGCCGTTGCAGCATGCCGGCCCCCAGCCCTTGCGGCCGCCGGTCGATCAGGCCCGGGTCCACGCCGACCATCTCCAGCAACTCGCGCGAGCGGCTGTCCTTCTCGCCGCGCGACAGGTCGGTGTGCAGGTCCAGCGGTTCGCGCAGGATGCGCCGGATGGTCCAGCGCGGGTTCAGGCTGTCGTACGGGTCCTGAAAAACGATCTGAAGCTTGGCGCGCATCTGGCGCAGGGCCGCCGCGGAGAGGCCGGACAGGGTCTGCTCGCCGAACCGTATCGCGCCTTCGGTCGGCTCCGTCAGATGGACTAGGCAGCGGCCGACCGTCGTCTTGCCGGAGCCGCTTTCGCCGACCAGCCCCAGCGTCTCGCCGGGCGCAATGGCCAGGTCGACATCGTGGACCGCCTGCACGACTTTGGACGAGCCCTTGATCGGGAAGTTCTTGACCAGGCCGTTGATCCGCACCAGCGGTTCTGCGTCGGCCTTGACCGTTGCGCCGCTGGTTATCCCGCCTTCCGCTGTGTCCTGTTCCAGCCGCAGGATCTCGCGGCTGTAAGGCTGTTGCGGCGCGGAAAAAAACTGGCGCACCGGCGCGTCCTCGGCGATATGGCCGTTCTGCAGCACCAGCACCCGGTCGCAATAGTTGGCCAGGATGCCCAGCTCTTGCGCGACCAGAAACATGGCCGAGCCGGTCTCCTGCACCGTCTGCCACATCTGGTCCAGAAATTGGGCCTGGATGGTGACGTCCAGCCCGCTGGTCGGCTCGTCGGCGATCAAGAGCTTGGGCATGGACGACAGCGCCATGGCGATCAGCGCGCGTTGGGCCATGCCGCCGGACAGTTCATGGGCATAGGCGTCGACACGCCGTTCCGGGTCGTTGATGCCGACCATGCGCAGCATGTCGATCGCCCGCAGCTTGCCGTCGCCGCGTGTCGCCTTGTTGTGGGCGCGGTAGGCGTTACCGATCTGGCGGCCGACCTTCAGCATCGGGTTAAGCGCGCCGCGCGGGTTCTGCACGATGATGCCGATGTCACGGCCCCGGATGCGGCGCAGCGCCTCGTCATCCATCGCTAAGAGGTCGCGCCCCTCGAAGGCGACCTGGCCGCCCACGATGTGCCCGGGCGGCCGCGCCAGGCCCATCAGGGCCAGGGCGGCGGTCGACTTCCCCGATCCCGCCTCGCCGATCAGCCCGACGATCTCGCGCTGGCGCAGGGTGAAGCTGAGCCCGTCGATCGGCCGGACGGCGTCGCGCCCGACGCCATAGGCGACGGAAAGGTCGCGCACCTCCAGCATCGGCGCCTCAGCCGCCGTCATAACGGCGCTCCAGCGCGTTGCCCAGGACGGCGAAGCCGAACACGGTCAGTGAAATGGCGATGCCGGGAAACACCGACGGCCACCATTCGCCCAGGATGATCTGGTTGGCCCCGGTGGAGATCATCAATCCCCATTCCGGCGTCGGCGGCCGCACGCCGGCGCCGACGAAGCTGAGACCCGCCGTCAGCAAGATGGCGAACCCGATGGTGACGGAGGCCTGGATCAGGGCGGGCATCAGCGAGTTCGGCAGCACATGGCGCAAGGCCACGGTCAGTTCCGGATTGCCCATGGCCCGCGCGGCCTCGACATAGCCGCGCACCTTCTGGCTCATCACCTCCGCCCGCGTCAGGCGGATATAGATCGGCGTGTAAAGCAGGGCGAGCGCGATGATGATGTTCACCGTCGAC
>JBCDFV010000112.1:0-2919 GCA_039177555.1 Pseudomonadota bacterium
ATGCGGTGGACCAGGCGGCGGGCGGTCAGGCTTTCCAAGGCCTGGCGCACGTCGATGCGGGAACAGCCGTAACGCTTTTCCAGGTTGATCTGCTTCAGCCAACTGCCCGTGGCCAGCAGGCCGGCATTGATGTCGGCTTCGATGCGGCTGGCGATTTCGTCCGCTTTTCCACCCTTGGCCGACAGCGGTGGCCGCTCGGCCGCCTGCGCATCAACCGTGGTCACCTTGTCGTTCACTATCCCCTCGCTTCCGCGATCCGCCGTTCAGCCCGGCGCGCCGATCCTTGGGCTAGCGACAATCGGACTAGACGGATCGCCAAAACCACTCGAAAATGGCGCCAATTTGATAGTCTCGAAGTATCGAAATTATCAGTGACAATCAAGGTTGATCAGAAAATGTCTCAACTGACGGTCAATGGTGCCCAGCTCACCTATCAGGTCGCCGGCCCCGATGACGCGCCCTTGATCGTCGTCCTGCATGGCGGCCGAGGGATCGGCGACCACCGGTCCGAGTTCGAGGCCTATCGGCCGCTGACCGACCGTTTCAGGCTGGTCGGCTTCGACCAGCGGGGCTGTGGCCGGTCATCCCTGACGCCGCCCTTCACGTTCGCGCAGTTGGCTGATGACGTCGATGGTGTGCGCCAGGCCTTCGCGGGTGACGCGCCGATGATCCTGATCGGCGGGTCGTTCGGCGGCATGATCGCGCTGACCTATGCGCTGAGGTATCCGAACGGCCTGTCGCATCTGATTCTGCGCGGCACCGCGCCCAGCCACGATCAAGAGATTGAGGCAATCGCCAACTTCAAGGCGCGGCTGCACAAGGCGCCGAACGCCTCTATCAATATGATCGACAAGCTTTTTTCCGATCGGGTTATCGACGATATCGAGCTGCAACTGATCTGGTTTGCGCTCCAGCCGCTCTACTATGAGCGTTTCGACCCCGACGCGGCATTGGCGGCGACCCGCCGCCTGTCCTGCCACGCCGAAACCCACAACGCGCTCTATCGTAACAAGGACCAGTATGACGTGCGCGCGCGTTTGGGCGAGGTCGGTGTGCCGACCCTGGCGGTCGTCGGTTCGGAAGACTGGATTTGTCCGCCCAGCCAATCGATTGCGATCGCCGACGGCATCCCGGGCGCCGAGCTCTTCATCGTCGAAGGCTGCAATCATGCCGTGCATCTTGAAGCCAACGATCAGGTCTTGGCCCGCATCCGCGCGTTTCTGCGCTGATTGCCCTCGACACGCGCAAGACTGCCCACGGCCTTTACTTTCCGTACCAGTGCCGTAAATTGGCGCCATTATGAAGACGCTGGAGCGTTTAGCTCGCGCACAACAGGGGGAGAGGGAACATGGGAGCCTTTCAAGACAGGCTGACGGCGGGGACGTGCCTTGTCGGGGCCTTGATGATGTCGACGGCCGCGATGACGGGTATGGCGGCCGCGCAAGATCTGACGGTCGCGCTGCCGACCAGCGTCAACACGCTGGACCCGCATAACACGGCCACCGTCGGCACCGACCTCAGCGTGATCAGCCATCTCTACACGCCGCTGGTTATTCGCGGGCCCGATCTGGCCTTGCAGCCGGCCCTGGCGACGTCCTGGGAAGCCGTCGACGACCTCACCTGGCGCTTCGAGCTTCGGCCGGGCGTCACCTTCGTCAATGGCGAGCCGTTGGACGCCGAGGCGGTGCGCTGGAACATCGAGCGGGTTTTGGACCCGGACTTCAACGCCCGCGTCCAGTCCTGGTTCCGGCCGATCGAGGACGTGCGCGTCATCGACGACACGACCTTGGAGATCGTCACCAACGCGCCCTATCCGGCGCTGGCCGATCAGATGTCCAGCTTCTTCCTGCTGCCGCCGCAATGGACGGAGGCGCACAACCCGGCCGCCGAGGCGTCGAGTTCCGGTCCCTACGAACTGGTCGAGTTCGTCTCGGGCGACCGCATCGTGTTGCAGGCCAACGACGATTATTGGGGCGAGGCGCCGGCATTTCAGACGGTTGAGTTCCGCATGATGCCGGAGGATTCCAGCCGCATCGCCGCGCTGCTGGCGGACGAGGCGGACTTCGTCCAATACTTCCCGCCGTCGGAGATCGACCGGATCAATGAGAGCGGCCGGGCCGAGGCTTCGGCCATCTCTGGCATCCGCTTCATGATGGTCAAGTTCAACAATCTCCAGCCACCGTTCCAGGACAATCCGGACCTGCGCATGGCGATCAACTACGCCATCGACCGTCAGGGGATCATCGACTCGCTGTTCAACGGCCTTGGCGATATCGCCAACTGTCAGCCCCTGTCGCCGGCCTATTTCGGCTACAACCCTGACCTGGAACCGGCGCCGTACGATCCGGCGCGGGCGCGCGAACTGATGGTGTCAGCGGGCTATCCGGACGGTTTGGAGATCGATCTCGAAGTGCCGCTGGGCCGCTACGTCCAGGCGCAGGAGATCGCCCAGGTGGTCGCCGCCATGCTGGCCGAAATCGGCGTCGACGTGAACATCATCGAGATGGAATTCGGCGCCTGGCTCGACAAATACCGCAATGCCGGCGATCTGGGCGACATGTCCTATCTCGGACAGGCCTGGCCGACCCTTGACGCCGACGGGTTGCTGACCCTGTTCGAACCCGGCAACGCTTTTGCCTATTACGAAAACGAGCAGTTCGGCGAGTTGATCCGCGAAGCCCGATCGATCACCGATCGTGACCAGCGGCAGGATCTCTATCGCCAGGCCACGCAGGTCATGTGCGAGGACCCGCCCCACGTGCCCATGTTCTTCCAGCCGACCACCTATGCCGTTTCCAACGACATCGAATGGCAGGTCAGGCCGGACGATTGGGTACGCGCCTTCGACATGGCGCCGCGCTAGCCGCGCGCTATCAGGCCGGCGCGGGCTCGGGTTGCAGCGTGCAGCGAGCCCGCTCG
>JBCDFV010000113.1:0-2549 GCA_039177555.1 Pseudomonadota bacterium
CGAGAACGCGTTCGGCAACCTGGTCGCCGATTCCATGCGCGAGGCCGTCGGTGCCGACATCGGCTTCACCAACGGCGGCGGTATCCGGGCCGGGCGCGAGTACACGCCGGGCACTGTCATCCAACGCCGCGATATCCTTGAGGAGCTGCCGTTCGGCAACCGCACGGTCTTGCTTGAGCTTTCCGGCGCCGATGTCCTGGCCGCGCTGGAAAACGGCTTCAGCCGGATCGAGGATGTGGCCGGTCGTTTCCCCCACGTCTCGGGCATGACGGTGGAGTATGCCCCCAGCCGTGCGGCGGGCGAGCGGGTCGTTTCCGTCATGGTCGGTGACCAGCCGCTGGACCCGTCGGCCAACTATCTCTTGGCCACGAACGACTACATGGCCGGTGGCGGCGACGGCTACGGCGCGTTCACCAATGCGCGGGTCATCATCGACGGCACCTCGGGCGAGCTGATGGCCGGCCAGGTGATGGCCGCCATCGAGGCCGCCGGCGAGATTTCGCCAGCGGTGGAAGGGCGTCTGGTGATCGTCGAATAGTCGCCGGATTTTGATCCAATGATTTAGGGGGAGCCGAACGGCTCCCCCTTTTCTTGCTCGCAGACCGTCAGAGTTGAGGCGCTACGCCTCCTTGCGCTGCTCGACCACTTTGTCAGCCTCTCGCCCGGCCAGTTCGGCCAGATGGTCGAAACTGGCGTTGTACGAGCCGACACCCTGGGTCAGCGACCGGATCTCGACAATCAGGTCGGCCAGTTCCGAGCGGGGCAGAAAGGCATCGACCTGGTCCCAGCCGTCCCAGCTGGGGTGACTGTCGAAACCCTGGATCTGGCCACGCCTGGTGCTCAGCAGCCGCTGCATGCGGGGCGTGTGTTCGCTGGGCACGCCGATCGAGACCTTCCAGATCTCTTCCAACAGAATCGGCTGGCAGTCCGGCAAGGCCTCGGCCATGGCCTGGCGGCCAGCGGTGCGGAAGGCCTGTTCGGAGGAATCGACCGAATGGTGCTGGCCATCAACCAACGTCACGGCAAGGTCCACCACCGGAAAGCCCAACGGTCCCCGCGACAGATAGTCCTGCACGCCACGCTCGACGGCCGGGATAAATCCGCGCGGGACGGCACCGCCCACCACCTTGTCGGTGAACGTGAAGCCCTGCCCGCGCGCGAGCGGCGCGATCTCGACCGTCACGTCGGCGAATTGGCCATGGCCACCGGTCTGGCGCTTGAAACGCGCGTGCTGGCGTTTGGGTTTGCGGATTGTTTCCTTGTAGGGAACCTCGGGCCGGCTGCCCGTGACTGCGACGTTGAACTTGCGGCGCAGGTGATCGACCGCGATCTGCAGCTGGATCTCGCCCTGCCCTTCCAGCACCAGTTGCCCGGTGTCCTCGACATGGGCATAGCGCAGGGACCGGTCTTCTTCGCAGAGGCGCTGCAGCGCGCCGGTCAGCTTCACCTCGTCGCCCCGATTCTCGGCGGCGACGGCCAGGCCGAAGACCGGTTCGGGCGCCTCGGGCCACAGCTCCGGTGTCTTCACCGCATCCTCGGTCAAAAGATCGCCGGTCTGCGGGCCTTCCAACCGGTTGAAGGCGACGATCTCGCCGGCGCCGGCCTTGTCCAGACGATCGGTCTGGCCGCCATTGACCGTGTACATGCCGCCGATTTTCAAGCCGCCCAGGTTCTGGCCCAGCGAGACGTTGCCCCGCCAAATCCGCGCGTAAGACATGCGGCCGGCATGGGGCACCAGACTGGTGGCGGAGATCTGCGCCAGCGGCGTGCTGTCCGGCAAGCCGAGGCGGTCGATGGCCGCGTCCAGGGTCGGCACGTCGTGGCGCAAGGCCTTCAACAGGCGCGTGACGCCGAAGCCCGGCTCGGCCGCGCCCAGCAGGACCGGCACGATCAGATCACCCGCAAGGTCCTTCTTCAACTGGTCGTAAACCTCGTCGCGCGCCGGCTGAACCTCTTCCAGCAACTGCTCCAACAGCGCGTCATCGAAATCCGCCAGCGTCTCCAAAAGCTCCTGGCGGGCCTCCTGCTCGCGGTCCTGGATGTCGCCGGGCATCTGGATCAGTTCGGAGGTCTGGCCCGGCCGGTATTTGTAGGCCCGTTCGGAAATCAGATCGACATAGCCGGTGATGTCTTCGCCGTCCCGGATCGGCACTTGGCGCAAGACCAGCTTGCGTGCCGAAACCTCCTGCAAGGCGGCCATCAGGTCGCGCACGCGAATGTCGGCGTTATCCATCTTGTTGATGAACACCATGTGCGGGATGGCCAGATCGTTCAGGGTCCGCAGGATCGGTTGCAGACTGGCGATCCTGTCGATCACCGGCTCGCAGACCACGACCGCCGCGTCGGCGACCATGAGACTGGTCTCCGACAGATATGACAGCTCGACCGCGCCCGGGCAGTCCAGCAGGCTCCACTCCTCGCCCAGATATGAATAGCGCGCCATGTTGACCTCGGTCGACATCTGGCGCGCTCTGGCCTCGTCGGAGCTGTCACCGACGGTGTTGCCGTCTTTGATCGTCCCTTTACGGGGGATGGCTCCCGCGGTGCTC
>JBCDFV010000114.1:0-2505 GCA_039177555.1 Pseudomonadota bacterium
GGCGACGGCGTTGGGGTTGCCCTCCTTGCCGGCGACCGAGCTGACATTGACGATCCGCCCGTAATTCTGGTCGACCATGTGGGGCACGACCGCGCGACAGCAATGGAACGTGCCGTTCAGGCCGATGCGCACAACGTCGGCGAAGGCGTCGGCCGGGTATTCCCAGGTCGGCGCGTTCGGGCCGACCGTGGCGGCATTGTTGATCAGAATGTCGATGCGGCCGAAACGGTCGAGCGTGGCCTTCGTCGCGGCCTCGACCGAGGCGAGATCGGCGATGTCGACCTCGGCCCCGTCGGCCGTATCGCCCGCCGCGAGGTCGGCAATCGTCTTCGCCAGCAACGGCGCGTCCCGGTCCCATAGGCTGACCTTGCCGCCGGAGGCCAGAATGCGTTCGGCGATTGCCAGGCCGATGCCCTGGGCGCCGCCGGTGACGATCGCGACGCGACCATCGAGATCCAACTGGTTCATGACTGTCTTTCCTTAGAGGTAGGATCAGGAGTCGGCATAAGGCCGGCTTAGCTGGACCGCGTCCCGGTTCAGGGTCAGTCCGAAGCCGGGCGCGTCACCGGGATGGATGCGACCCTGCTCCGGCAGGATCTCGCCCTCGAACAGGGTGCCGAAGACAGGCTCGATGGTGTCGCCGGCCGGGCTGGAGATCAGATACTCGCAGAAAGCCGAATGGGGCTGGGCCATCACGAAGTGATAGCTGTAGGCGCCGCTGCCATGGGGCACGACCGGAATGTCGTAGGCGGCCGCCATCGCCGAGACACGCAGCGCCTCGGTCAGGCCGCCCAGCCACATCATGTCGGGCTGCAAGATGTCGACGGACCGCGTTTCGATCAGCTTGCGAAAGCCATAGCGGGTGTATTCATGCTCGCCCGTGGTCCAGCGCATCCACGGCACGCGTTGCTTCAGGAGCGTGTGACCGTCGAAATCGTCAGGCGACAAGACCTCTTCCAGCCAATAGATGTCGAGGTCGCGCACCGTCTCTGCCAAATCGACGGCGTACGGCACGGTCAGCGACATGTAGCAATCGACCATCAACGGGAAATCGGGTCCGGCCTTGCTGCGGTGGTCGGCCAGAAAGGCGCGGTTGGCGCGCAGGCCTTCCGCACCATCGCCGGGACCGTGCGGCAATGGCACCTTGCCGCCCCAGAAGCCCATCTCGCGCGCGAGGTCGGGCCGGGGCCCGGTGCAATAGAGCGGGATGTCCGGCTTGGTCGCACCGCCGATCATCTTGTAGACCGGCTCACCCCGCACCAGGCCGACCGCGTCCCACAGGGCCAGGTCGACCACGCTGATCGCCGCCAAGGTCACGCCCTTGCGGCCATAGGGCATGCTGGCCCGGTACATCTGGTCCCATAACAGGGCCACGTCGCGGATATCGGCGCCGATCAAAAACCGGCGGAAATGGCGTTCGACCATGAAACAGGCGGGCGGGCCGCCCAGCCCGGTGGCGACACCGATGGTGCCGTCCTCGGTCTCGACCTCGATCAGGATGCTGCCGAGAACGGCGATGCCCCAACTGGTGCGCGACGCCTTGTAGTCCGCATAGCCGGACATCGGGTTGGCGATCAGGCTGTCGACCAGCCAATGGCCCTGGGCCTGGTCGTGATAGTCGCCGCCCGAGCCGCTTTGCTCAATGACATGGGCGCGGACGTCGGCGATGCGGAATCTGTTCATCAATGAGGTCCTAAGAAAAGGGGTGCCTGGGCGACCGGTGTCGCCCAGGCACAGGGGATCAGAAGTTAAAGTCGTCGATATTGTCGGCGTTGAACGTGGTTGGCTGATCCTGGGTCAGGATCACATTGTCGTCGCCGATCGTGATGGTGCCGAGGTTGGGCACGTCGAAGGTCTGGCCCGGCTCGTTGGTGATCGACCCGTCATTCACGCCCATGGCGAAATGCGCGGCCAGCAGGCCCTGATTGTACGGGCTCCAAAGCTGGAACGCCTCGACCGTGCCGTTCTCGATGAACCGGCGCATCTGGTTGGGCGTGCCCAGGCCGGTGACCTGCAGATCCGGTGCCCGTCCCGCTGTCTCAACGACCTGGGCGGCCGCCGCGACACCCACCGTGGTCGGCGAGATGATGCCGGCCAGGTCGGGATAGTTGGCCAGCAGCGCCTCGGCCTCGGTGGTCGACTTTTGCGGGTCGTCATCGCCATAGGCGATGGTGACGAGGTCCATGTCGGCGTAGGCCGAATCACTCTCCAGCACCGACTGCATGTCGGCGATCCAGACATTCTGGTCGGGCGCATCCGTCGTGGCCGACAGGATGGCGATTTCGCCGTCATAGTTGATCATGGAGCCCAAGAGCTCGACCTGGGCCGGACCGATGGTGGTGAAGTCGACCGGCAGGATGGCCGCGTCGCGATGGTCCTCGCTGCCCGGAATGTCGGAATTCACGATCAGCACCTGAATGCCGCGTGACCGCGCCCGGTCGAACACCTGGTTCAGCGCATCCGGGCTGTTCGGCGAGATGGCGATTACGTCGACACCGCGCTGGA
>JBCDFV010000115.1:0-2203 GCA_039177555.1 Pseudomonadota bacterium
GCTCTACAAGAATTCTGACGCGGGCGTGACCGTGAGCCTTGTGACCGGCACCGGCTCCGGCGGTGATGCTGCGGGCGATGTCCTCGTTGGCATCGACAACGTTGTGGGATCGCAATTCGACGACGTGCTGACCGGGAATGCAGACGACAATCTGCTGCGCGGTAGATCGGGCGACGACACGATCGAAGCGGGTCTCGGGAACGACACGCTCTTTGGCGACGGCGGCGCGGACAGTCTTTCGGCCGGCGACGGCAATGACACACTCTTCGGCGGAAGCGGGGCCGACACGCTCGACGGCGGCATCGGCACCGATCTCGCAGACTACGAGGCATCAACTGCCGGTGTGCAGGTTTCGCTAGACGGCTCGGCCGGAACCGGCGGCGACGCGGCCGGAGACATCCTTGTCGGGATCGAGAATCTCCGCGGGTCTGCCTTCGATGACGAATTGACGGGCGACGGCTTGGACAACCTGATCAAGGGACTGGCTGGCAACGACACGCTGGACGGCCTAGGCGGCGCCGATACGTTGCGCGGCGGCGCTGGCGACGACACGCTGGTCGGCGGTGACGGCGCGGACAGCCTGGATGGCGGTGACGGTGTCGATCTGGTCGACTACTCGGCATCGGCATCGGGCGTCATGGTCTTCCTCAATGGCGCCACCGTCAGCGGCGGAGATGCCGCCGGCGACAGCTTGGGCGACATCGAGAACCTGACGGGGACTGCGTTCGACGACGTCCTCTCCGGCAGTGGGCAGGCGAACACCCTTACCGGCAATCTCGGTGACGACTCGCTGCTCGGCCGCAATGGCGACGATCTGCTCTTTGGCGGCGGCGGAAATGACACGATCGAGGCGGGCGATGGTGCCGACACAGTTGATGGCGGCATCGGCGATGACGAACTGACCGGCGGCGACGGTGCCGACAGCCTGTCCGGCGGTGCGGACAACGACGTGCTCTTCGGCGGTGACGGCGCTGACACGGTGGACGGCGGCGCGCAGGACGACCTCATCGAGGGCGGCAACGGGACCGACAGCCTCTCCGGTGGCGACGGCGACGATACTGTCTTTGGCGAAAATGCCGATGATACGATTGATGGCGGCATCGGGAACGACACGTTGTTCGGCGGTGCCGGCAAGGACAGTATCGATGGCGGCGCCGGTGACGACCTCATCCGCGGCGGCAGCGGCGGCGATGTCATCGCAGGCGGTGCGGGCGCCGATGTCTTCGAATTCGAGACCGCAGGCGGGATCGACCGGATCACCGATTTCGAGGACGGCATCGACCTGATCGACTTCTCCCCCAGCGGGCTTGCCTTCGGAGATCTGACGATCTCGGAGTACGGCTCGGGGGCGGGCACCAAGATCGTGTCAGGATCGTACAAGGTCTTCCTCGAGGGTGTCGACGAGAACGATATCGACCAAAACGACTTCCTGCTGATCTAACGGGCGCAAGTCATCCAAAGGTGCTGCCGCTTGGCCCACAGCACCAGGATCTCAGGCCAGCGCCTCGCCCTCGGAAATGGTCGACTGTTGTGTTCAGGAAACCGGAGGATCAGGGATGTCGACCAAACGGGCCAGACCGGATGGGATCGTTACGAATCGTCGTGAAGTCGACGTTCTTGTCCATCGGGAAATGCCGCTGGAGCGGATGCCCATCATTCTGGTTCATATCCTGTGGCAGCGAAGAAGGGTGTGCAATCGGCTTGGGTGATGCGCTCGATCCCTTCGGCGCTCGCGTCATCGGGTGCTTCCCTTGTCGGGGCGGCCTGGCTTCTGGGCCCTGATTTCAGTTCAGAGAGTGCTGGCCCGGTGGGGGTGAAGTCGGGGCTGCAGGGCGGAAGTAACGACAGATCCGCCCCGGCAGCCTCGATGGCGTCGCGGATCGCTTTGGGCCTGGGGTGCGGGCAGGTTGTCCAAGATGACCATGTCGCCGGGCTGCAATACTGGCACCAACTGCGTTTGCGCCCGCAGCAGGAGCATCTCGCCGTCCATTGCGCCGTCCATTGCGCCGTCAATCGCGCCGTCAATCGCCCACGGCGCGGTCATGCCTCCGAGCGTCAGTGCACCGACGAATGTCGTGGTTTTCCAGTGCCCTTGCAGGACAGGCGCCCGGCATCGTTCGCCCTTCGGCGCGCGGCCATGGGTGCAGGCCATGGGTGCGGGCCACGGGTGCGGGCCATGGGTGCGGGCCATGGGCGCTGGCCA
>JBCDFV010000116.1:0-2061 GCA_039177555.1 Pseudomonadota bacterium
ATCAATGGTTCCGCAGACGCCCGCGGCATGGGCGGCATCCACGGCGGGCTGGTCGACGATGTGCGCCAGGACAGTGCCCTCCGCCTTCGCCGCGACGAGTGCTGAGAGCAGGCCTGTGGTGTCGTTGCTTCCACCCGCACCAGGATTGTCCTGAACATCGGCGAGGATGACAGGCCCAGCGCCCTCTGATGCGCTCTCGCGTATCGCATCCTGCGCCGCCTGGTCCGGTGGCACCATCGCAACGGCGAACGCATCCTCCGCAGCCAGCCAACGGCTCAGTTGCGCGTCGGCTTCCCGTTCTGCGGCCTCTGCATCGGCGGCATAGACCGCAATCGCCGGGCCGGCGGCCGGAACATCGGCGAGGGGAAAACCGAAGCAGATCTCGACAGTCGCCGTGCTTGCTTCCGCCGCCGCCATCAGGCCGGCCATGGGCTCTGCGCCGGTAGCTTGGGCCACCAGCGGGATGTGAAACGGCACAGCCCGGTAGGATTTGGCAGCGCGTGGCGCGCCGCCCGCCAGGCCAAGCAAAGTTTTGGCGGCGCGCTCTCCCGTCTGGCGCATGTCGGTGTGGGGATAGGTCCGATAGGCAAACAGCGCATCGGCAGCCTCGACCATCTTGGCCGAAAGGTTGGCGTGCGGGTCGAGGGCAGCAACGAGCGAAACGTGATGGCCGATGGTGGCACGCACTCTCGCCAGCAACGTGCCCTCCGGATCGTCGTCCATGGCGCAAACCATGGCACCGTGGAGATCGAGAAACACGCCATCGAGCGGCATCGCCGCTGCTAGGCCATCGATCAGCTCGCCAGCCAATTCGTCGAAGACAGGTTGTTCCACCGGGCCAGCCGGCAGCGCCATCGCCCAGAGCGTTGGCACAATCGTCACCCCAGCGTTCACGAGGACGGTCAGCGCGCCACCCATTGGGACGCCGGACGGTTTAAGAGTCTCCACGAGGCTTGATCCTCGCGACAGCATGGGCCAACCCGTCGGCCGCTCAAAATCGGCGCGCACTGTGTGGGCATCGCTGAACGTATTTGTCTCGTGCAGAAGGCCACCGACTGCGATGCGCACCTTTATTGAGCCCCGCCGCGGAAGGAGCAGGCCGGCCGGGACCAAACCCGAGTTGTCTCGTAGGCGCGGCAGGCACGCAGCACGAGATCGTCGCGGTGCATTCCGCCGACCACCTGAAGCCCGATGGGAAGACCGGCCGGTGTCGTGTCATCGGCCTCGGTCAGGCCGCACGGGATGCTCGCTGCCGGCTGATGTGTCATGTTGAAGGGGAATGTATAGGGCGACCAGATCTCCCCGCCGATCAAGTACCAGTGCGCATCGTCCGGCCCTGGACCGGTGCCGATGGGAAGCGGCAGCACGGCCATCGTCGGCGTCAGGAGCACATCGTACGTCTCATGAAACTCACGCATTAGGACCGTGAGGCGGTCCCGTTCGGCGAGCGCGGCCACATAGTCAGCCGTTGAGTAGGCGGCGGCCTGGTCGATCACGCGGGCGACCAACTCATCCATTTCGCTGCGCCGCGCACCGGCTCCACTCCTGTGGTACGCGGCGGCACGGTTGACGATCCGAATACAGTCGTAGGCCTCGATGAGCCCAGAAAAGTCGGGATCCACCGCCTCGACGTTTGCGCCGAGACTTTCGAAGGCCTTGGCAGCCGCATCGGTCGACGCGCGCACTTGGCGATGCGGCTCGCGGATGCCGAGGCTGGGGCTATAGGCGATCCGCATTCCGCTGACGCCGGCCTCAAGGTCTGGCGACGTGACCGCCGGCTGGCGCGGCAGCGAAAACGGATCGCGTGGATCAGGGCCCGCGATGACCGACAGCAACAGCGCGGTCTCCGCAACGCCCCAACCCATTGGCCCGGTATGTCCCAAGATGCCGGCCGAGCTTGGCGGGTAGGATGCGACCATCCCGAAGGTCGGCTTGATGCCGAAGACGCCGCCGAAACTCGCCGGCATCCGAACAGAACCCGCCGCATCGTTGCCGACGCTGAGCGTCCCCACCGCCGCCGCAATGTGCGCTGCCGACCCCATTGAGGACCCAGCGACGCCG
>JBCDFV010000117.1:0-1777 GCA_039177555.1 Pseudomonadota bacterium
CGGCCACACGGTCCAGCATCGCGTCGGTGATGAGGTTGCCCATCGGGCATTCCATCGCGCGGCAGACCGAGCGGTCGCCCTCGATGGCCTCGGCGGCGTCGGACACGACCTGGCTGCGCAGCTCGTTCAGGGGCTCGGCCAACTCGTCCATGCGGGCGACAGTCTCCGGGTCCTCGGCGACCGACGCGTCCAGCAGGATCGGATCGCCGGAGATCGCCGTGACCTCGCCCGCATCGTCGAACGTGACCTCGAGCTTGCCCAGATATTTGCCGTAGGCATAGGCCTGCACAATCGGGATCGGGGTGTCGGTCGGATAGGTGTCCGCCCCTTCGCCGTCATTGCTAAGAAGGGTATGCGAGTGTCCGCCGATGATCAGGTCCGCGCCCGTCACAGCTTCGGCCAGGCGGCGGTCGGCGGGCAGGCCCAGATGGGTCAGCAGGATGATCTTGTTCACGCCGTCCGCGGTCAGCGCGTCAACCTCGGCCTGCACCGCGTCCACGGCGGAGGAGAAGACGACCGTCGGGCCGGGCGAGGAGGTTTCCGGCGTGTCTTCGGCCAGCGCGCCGATGATGCCGATCCGCTCGCCGCCCCGCTCCAGCACGACGGATTTCTGGATCTTGCCGGCCAGCACGTTCGACTGGCTGACGTCGATATTGGCCGACAGGATCGGGAAATCGACCGCGTCGGCGAATTCGGCCAGGCCTTCGGGGCCGCGGTTGAATTCGTGGTTGCCTACGGCGAAGGCGTCATAGTCCAGCTTGGTCATGAACTCGGACGCGAGCGCGCCGCCGTACTGCATGAAGTAGAGCGAGCCTTGGAACATGTCGCCGCTGTCCAGCAGCAGCATCGGGCCGTCGATGTCTGCCTTGGCGTCGTTGATGGCGGTCGTCAGGCGCGCGATGCCGCCAAAGCACTTGCCCTCGGCGTTGTCCTCGTCCCCGCAGGAGCTGTCGAAGCGGCTGATCGGCTCGAACCGGTCGTGGAAGTCGTTGGTGTGCAGGATGGTCAGCGTGAAATCGGCCGCCGCCATCCCGGCGGTCAGGGCTAGCGCCGCGGCGCTCAAGGTTAATGTGGTCTTCATGGCAGGGCTCCTCCAGCAGCGGAATTCTTTCAGATTTGTGACAGGGCGGTGCTCAGGCGTCCAGCCCATTGCCCGTACCGGCCCTTAGGTCACCATTGTAACGCCCGCATTTCAGGCGGCGCTGCGCCGGGGCGCCAGCACCACGATCAGCGCAGCAGCGGTGATGAGGACACTGCCCAAAATGCCAAGCCCGCCGGGCAATTGCGCAAAGAGCAGCCAATCGACCAGCAGCGCCCAGACGAGGCCGGTATAGTCCATCGGCGCCACCGCGCTGGCCGGCGCGCGGGCCAGGCTTTCGGTGAAAAGGACCACGTTCAGCGCGCCAAAGACGCCCGCGGCCAGCACCGCCCCCAGCGCCGGGCCCAGCGGCCAGACCCAATTGCCGGCGAGCGCCGTCGTGCCCGCCACCGTCGCCACGATCAGGGTGAAGGACAGGGCAATCGAGATCGTCGTCTCCGTCGCGGTCATCGACCGGACGGTGATCTGCACCAGCGCGATCAGCACCGCCCCGCAGATGCCCGCGACAGCGCCCCACAGTGCGTCCGGACCCGCTTGGGTCGACAGGCCCAGGATCATCAGGACCCCGGCAAAGCCCAGCAGCAGGCCAAAGATCCGGCGGGCTGACAGCACCTCGCCCAGCGCGAAGACCGCCATCGGCACCATGATGAGGGGCGCCAGGAAGGTCAGCGTTTGGGC
>JBCDFV010000118.1:0-1653 GCA_039177555.1 Pseudomonadota bacterium
ATCGTGCGCGACACGGTGGCCACGTTCCTGCCGGGGCTGGAGGCCGAGCACCCCGGCCTCTCGGTCACCATCAAGGGCGCGAAAGAGGCCGCCGACAAAACCCGATCCTCGATGTTTTCCGGCCTTCTGATCGGCCTCTTTGTCGTGTTCACGGCCCTCAGTATCCAGTTGCGCAGCTATGTCGAGCCGCTGGTGGTGATGGCGATCATTCCCTTCGCCCTGATCGGCGCCGTGGCCGGACACCTTGCCATGGGCATCGATATGTCGATGCCCAGTATGCTGGGCTTCGCGTCGCTCGCCGGTATCGTCGTCAACGATTCCATTCTGCTGGTCCATGTGATCAAGGCAGAGCGCGCCAAGGGCCTGAGCGTGGCCGAGGCCGCACCGAAAGCCGCTCTGGCGCGGTTCCGGGCGATCCTGCTCACATCGATCACCACAATTGTCGGCGTGGCGCCGCTGTTGTTCGAGACCAGCCTACAGGCCCAGCCCCTGGTCCCCATGGTCGCCTCGATCGCGTTCGGCCTGACGGCGACAACCCTGCTGATCCTGTTGGTGGTGCCTGCCTTCTACGCGGTGCTGGAGGATCTGGGCCTCACATCCCAGCCCATCGCGCCGCCCGCCCTGCCCGCCCACGCCTGACAAGGCCCTGAGGGCCACGGCCCTCAGGATGCCGGTTTCGACACCAGCTTGCGGCTGAGGTCGCTGATCGCGCGGCAGAAGATGTAGAAGACCGGCGTCAGCAGCAGGCCGAATCCCGTCACACCCAGCATGCCGAAGAAGACGGTGGTGCCGAGGGCCTGGCGCATCTCGGACCCGGCGCCGGTGGCCAGCATCAGGGGCACCACGCCCAAGATGAAGGCAAACGACGTCATCAGGATCGGGCGCAGGCGCAGTTTGGCGGCGCGCACCGCGGCCTCGGCCCGGGCCATGCCCGCATCCTCCATCTGTTTGGCGAACTCGACGATCAAGATGGCGTTCTTCGCCGCCAGCCCCACCAGCACCACCAGCCCGATCTGTGTCAGGATGTTGTTGTCCATCCCGCGCCACAGCACGCCCGAGATCGCCGACAACAGGCACATCGGCACGATCAGAATGATCGAGAGCGGCAGCACCCAGCTTTCATACTGCGCGGCCAGCACCAGGAAGACGAACGCCACCGCCAAGATGAAGACATAGATCGCCGTGTTGCCGGCATTCTTCTCCTGCAGCGCGAGTTCCGTCCATTCGTAACCGAAGCCTGCGGGCAGCGAGGTCTCGGCCAGCGCCTCCAGCTTGGTGATCGCCTCGCCGGTGGAGACACCCGGCAAGGTCGAGCCCTGCACCGCCGCCGCCGGGAAGAGGTTGTAGCGGGCAACCCGGTACGGGCCGGTCTCGCTCTCGAACGTGGCGACCGACCCAAGCGGCATCATGCCCCCGCTGGCGGTCCTTGTGCGCAGGTTCTGGATGTCGCGCACATCGTCGCGGAACTCTCCGTCCGCCTGGACAGTCACGCGGAACGTGCGGCCGAGGAAGTTGAAATCGTTCACGAAGGCCGAGCCGAGGTAGACCTCCAGCGTCTCGAAGATCTGATCGGGTGTGACGCCAAGCTGTTCGGCTTTGACCCGGTCGATGTCGGCGAAGACCTTAGGCGTTGCCGTGTTGAAGAGGGTAAAG